>JAITGA010000012.1 GCA_031280955.1 Lachnospiraceae bacterium | reverse complement strand
GGAGCGCTCATTCCCGGTAGTTCCTCCATCCCTGCACCCATAGCCTCAAAATCAATCAACACGGTGATAATAAATGCCAAAAACGGAAAGATAGCAAACTGTATAAGTACTTCCGGGCTTTGGACGAAAACTTTCATTTGCTTTTTGAAAATTGCTTTGAACCCCATCATTGCAGTCCACCTCCCGTCAATTGTACAAACACCGCCTCCAAGTCGGGCAGAGTTTTTGTGGCGTTATATTTATCACAAATTTCATTTGGCGCGCCTTGCTCTATTATCCTTCCGTCATAAAGCATAATAACACGATCACAGAGGTTCGTTGCCTCCTCCATGTTGTGGGTAGTGAGGAAAACAGTGCTGCCACTATCACGTAACTTGCGAATTAAATCATATATTCCCCGCGCCGTCACAGGGTCGAGTGCTGATGTAGGTTCATCAAGGAACAGGATTTTCGGTTTATGCAAAGTTGCCCGAGCCAATACCAATCGTTGACGCATTCCCTTAGACAACGAATCGGCTTTTGTTTTCTTTGCGCACAGCAGCCCCACACTTTCCAAGGATTCAAGCGTCCTCTTATGTGGGATTTTATAAACATCCTCAAACACAACAAGATTATCAAGTGACGAAAGATTACCCCATAGACCGTCATATTCAAGCACGAGTCCGATTTCTTCACTTTTTACTGCTACAAAACTCTTCCCGCTGTCGGCGGCAAGTTGTTTTGTGAGAATGTTAATAATGGTGGTCTTGCCGGAGCCGCTTGGACCCAACAGTCCGAAGATTTCACCCTCGTAGGTTTCAAACGTCACGCCTTTTAAAACATTGTTTTTGCCAAAAGACTTTTCAACGTTTTTCATGCTTATACTAATCATTTGATACCTCCCTGCTTTGTGAAATAAATGGTCAGTGCCGGGTTAATGAACTCGTTGGCTTTCACTTGAATTTCAGGTAAATATCCTTCTTGCTCGGCTTTATGTGCCATTTGCATAAGTTTGTCAATGTCACCGTCCATGACTTCAAGAGTTCTCTCCCAAAACTCCTTAACTAAGGCTTGTGCTTTTTCCGATGCAGGGTCAACACCTTCCTCTTTATAACGAATAGCTGTGTTCAAGAGTTCTTTTGTTTTGTCCACTATATCTTTTGCTTGCGTTTGAGTATATTTTTCACCCATCCTATCAATAAATTCGGAATCCATATGTTTGACCATACCATAAAATTCGTTATCCATTTGCAAGTTCACGATTATCGCAGCATACTTTTGGAAATTCACCGTCTGCATTTGCACGACTTCCTTTTTTAAGATTTCGATTGCTTCAAGAGCCTGTGACCAAACCTTAATTTTTGCACGCAAATCTTCTGCATGATCGGCAAGAGCTCTTTCCATATCCTGCGGTGTATCTATATTGGTCAGCTTTCCCTTAATGTCCGAAAGGGAAAATCCAAGATATTTCATAGACAGGATTTGATTAAGCCTCACCATATCCTTGTACGAATAGAGTCGAAACCCGCCTTCGGATTCGGCTGATGGCGTGAGTAACCCTTCTTTATCATAGTGTTGCAGGGTACGTACTGTCACACCCATCTTTTTCGCAAGCTCTCCCACAGTCATAAACCCGTCTGGAATCGCTCTGTTTTTCGATTTTTGAGTCATCATTCATCACCTCTATGATATAGAATACACCATTACGTAACGTCACAGTCAAGTGTTTTTTTGAAATTTTAGAAAAATTTTTCAAAATCCCAATGTAACTAATAGAAAGTTACTTGTAAAATCCAGGTGAACACGCATAATTAAGTTAAATGGAGGAGATTTATGTGTACGCAAGCCACATTAGACATTGTTACCAGTAAGGTTATACAGGCAGTACAGTACAGCCTTGGCGACAAACTTGACAAAGTTATCCTTTATGGCTCCTATGCTCGTGGTAATCATGATGACGAATCTGACATTGACATTATGGTGCTTGCAAATATAACGCCTGATGATGCCAACCGCCTTGACATGACAAAATTTACGAGTCGCTTGGGACTTGAGCATGATGTTGTTATTTCATTGTTTATAAAAGACTGTGAAACCTTCAATAGATTTTTACCGATTATACCATTTTACCAAAATGTGTTGAAAGACGGGGTGGTATTAAGTGCATGATGAATCTCGCAAATCGTTGGCTATCTATCGTTGCGGTAAAGCTACAGAATGCTTAGAATCTGCTAAAACAGCGTTCAACAGTGGATCGTTGCCAACTGTGATAAACCGCTTATATTATGCAGTATTCAACTCTATGCGTGCGATATTATCGTTAGATTTGTTTGATTCAAACAAACATTCCGGAGTAATATCTGCTTTTCGCCAACGATATATCAAGACAGGTTTACTTCCGGTCGAACTATCAGATATAATTGAACGAGCTTTTGTGATGCGAAACAAGAGTGATTATGAGAAATAATGGCAATTCCATAGGGTTTGTGGTACTCTTGTGTCGGGTAGAATTGTTGCTCTACCTACCGCCTGATGGTGGTTGAACGAGAGAATTTATTTTTGAAAGGGAGACGAGCATGAATCAAGAAATCACAAAAAGCGCAAAACCATTTATGAATAGTAAACGATTAGCTTTATGCTCAATAATACTTGGTTTTCTCTTTTGTTTATTAGGAGTATTGTTCATGTCCACAATCGGATGGTTTACCGTACCTCTTGCTTTTGGCATAGGGATTACTTTATTGATTGCAGGATCTGCAAAACTAGTAATCAAGCCTAAAAAATAAGCAATTGTTCGAGCATGACTTCTAAAACGTTCATCCAAATAACCAACATTAACGACAGTACCGGCGTATATCGGAACAGACAGTACAGATATACGCCGATGAATATTTCATGAATACTTTGATTCTCACATTTACATGAATACTTTGTTCTCACATTTACATGAATACTTTATACTCACATTTAGTGTTGACAATGCATCATTACCATGTTATACTACCGAATGTTCAGTATAATATTGTGGAGATGATAAAATGCCAAAAAAAAGTAAAAAAAGCGAAATTCTATCTACAGCAATAACCCTCTTTTCTGATAAAGGGTATGATGCAACAGGTATGGATGAAATCGCCGCAGGTGCAAGTGTGCCGAAATCTTTGATTTATTATCATTTTGAAAACAAAGAAGATTTATTAAATTATATCCTTGTTGATTTTTTTAGTGAATACGGACGGATATTACAAGACAAAACAGAAGTAGGAATTGATAAAATATCCAGATATATCCGCTTTCTTGAGGAAAATAAGGAGAAGACCCGTATTTTACTATCCGAATCGTTAAAACCGGCAGGTAATTATCATACGGCAATCTTCAAAGCAGTAGAAATCTTAGTAAGCAATGACCCCGTTCTGTCTGAACACCCACATTGGGTTACGGAGTTTTTTACAAGTATGCTGCCGGCCGCTTTATTTGTTTGTTATTCAGAAGCGTGGTGTCAATACTTCGATGTACATCCCGAAACGCTTGCAAATGATTTTAGCAATGCATATAAACTAACGCATGGGGCATATCACGAACATATCAAGAAAGAAAGCCTGTAACAGCTTACAGTAAGGAGGAACTATGAACACAAAATTAACTGCACACTTTTTAGTTATTACATTCGTGATTATGTTAGCGGCATGGGGGACAGTGATTATCCTCGCCGGGTTCGGGATTGCGGAATCGACTCACCCTTGGGTGTTAATTCTACAGCTAATCGGCGGTTTATCACCGACAATCGCCTCGTATATTGCTTTAAAGAGAAGCAACATGATAACAGGGTTTAAAGAGTGGTTGAAACTCGTTTTTAATGCGAAAAGCCGCTTTGTTTATTACTTAGCCGCTCTAGCTCCTATTGCAGCGTATCATTTGCTTAACAGAGTTATTTCGGATGTTACCGAACCTTCTCTGAACATGCTTCCGCTTATTTTTGTGATCTGTTTTTTTATGGGTGGATTAGAAGAGGCGGGGTGGCGGAGCATATTTCAACCAGAGCTTGAAAAGAAATTCGGATTTATTATAACTGCTTTAATTTTCAGCATTATATGGTTTGTGTGGCATTTACCACTTTATTTCATTCCTGAAATAAGCGAGGGGCGCATTGATATGTGGTTTTTCCTGTTCGTTTGTATTATGACATCATTTTTTTACGGAGCAATCCGCAGAATAACAGGGAGTATATTTTTGGCAATATTAGCCCACACCTTAAGCAACACGTTAGCTGTCACTGATGGTGTGTTCCTTAACACTTGGTCAGGAATAATCGGCTCAACAATAGTTTTTTCTCTCGGTTCAATAATAGCTGTTCGTATTTACGATAGAAAATGTAAAGAGCATGATTCCACCGATTAAGCATTTGTTCGAGTATGGTTTCTAACATCGTTCATCTAGATAACCAACATTAACGACAGTACCCGGCGTATATCGGAACAGACAGCCCCGATATATGCTGTTTTTATTTATGATTTTTATATCCGATATTGCTACTTGTCAAGAGCGGATAATTACCTATAATTATCTCGAATTATCTTGAATAAACAAAATATTAACACTACGCAACCCCCCCCCCGCTTACCTCATCCAAATTTTCACTTCCATTTTGCTCCCCACATCTATCACCCTAACACAAAAGGCACTCAATGAGTGCCTTTTTACTTTCTTCATTTTCTGTTCTTAGAAAACCCGGCGTACTGCCAATACCCTGCGGTAGGTGGCGTTGGATATTCTAATCCCCGTCTGCGGGGTCGAAGCATGGATGATTTGTCCATTGCCAATATAGATGCCAACGTGTCCGGAATAGCAGAGGATATCTCCCGGCTGAGCGTTGGCGACTCCGCCCTCGACTGCCGAACCTGCTCTTCTTTGCTGACTCGAAGTACGAGGCAGGGACACCCCGAAGTGTGAGTAGACACTCATGACAAACCCGGAGCAGTCAGTACCGTTGGTCAAACTCGACCCGCCAAACCTGTAAGGATTGCCACGGAACTGTAAGGCATAATTAGCAACGGCATTGCCCAGTTCGCTCCCGGCATTACCGGATACGACAGGGTTGTCTATATCAACATAATCTGATGTTACGTTCGTAGGTGGTGGTGATTGCGCAGCGCGGCGAGCGGCAGCAGCTTGAGCGGCGGCTTGGGCAGCACGGCGAGCAGCGGCTTCCTCTGCCAGTCTTGCCGCTTCTTCTTCCCGTGACTCGGCACTGACGAACTCAGTATACATATCAACGTAATCAGCATGGACAAAACCATCGCCCTCTTCTACGTTGACCTTGACCCAGTCCTCCAATTCCTCGATAACCAGCAAATCATCGCCGAGCGGAACCATGCCCAGTACACTATACTCTGTTCCCGGTCCGTTTCGTACCATCAATGTCACGGTATTCACGACTGCAAACCGTGTTCCGACTTGCTTCGCTAACTCGATAGCTTCTTCACCGGTGACACAAAACTCACCTTTAACAAAACCGACTACCGAACCGGAATGAATCTCATACCACCCATCTTGTTCCGATAGTAATTTTCCTACTGAATGATTGTAAAGTTTTCCAAGTACTTCACCCTCTTCACTGGGAATAGAGCGGACATTGACGAAGCTGTTACTACGGACGGTAGCAATTACAAGATTCATAAAAAACTCTTCTTCAAGTCTTCGTTCTTCCTCCCGCTTTTGTTCCCGTCTGGCTTTATCAGCGGCAGTATTTCTCATCTCCGTGACCATCTTGGTTGCGGCAGAGTCATTGCCGTTTGCGAGCGCCACCGTTGGTAATGCGGCAATACTGTCAAATAATGAGTTTGTCTCCCATGCCGCACCATGATTAAGCGAAAGTTTATCTTCATGTAAATCACGAAGTGAGTTTGTATGATCGCTCAACAGGGAATCAAACCCTGCCGTTGGCATAACAGAACCGTTACCATTGCCGTTTCCGTTTCCGTTTCCGTTAGTTGAAGCATAAACCGGAAGTTGGATACTGGTTGCCAGAAGAATGACTGATATTGCATGTATGAATACTTTCTTACTTAGTTTTTTCATACTTCTTGTTAATCCTATTACTTATTTTAGAGGGTTTTGTCTCAATCCTAATGTCTATGTTGCTCCACCGATTTAACCTTTCGCAGTCTTGCTGACAATTTCTTAATGATTCAAGCGGTGGAACATTACCGTCTGTAACTTTCTGGAAATGCTTACATTTGCGGTGAATTTAGGGCAAATGTTTCAGAAATGTTACAGATTTATATCAATAATAACATTTTACTTAATTGTTGTCAACAAAAAATTAAGAATTTTTTGCCGAATTTTTTGTTTCACTTCGTGCAGTCCTTAGTGCGAAGAATGACAAAGAGCGTGTCATTCTTCCAGCTTCGGTTAAGGTTGAGCATAGACCGCCTCACAATGACGAAATCGTGGCTCTTCTTCTCATACTTGGCGTGCGAGCAGCGTCGTTATACCGGTGACGGCGACAGCACCATCGGCAACGGCAGTCACTATCTGGCGCAAACCCTTAGTACGAATATCACCGGCGGCAAAAATACCGGGTACAGAGGTGGCACAGTCCTCAGCGGCGATGATATGACCTTTTTCATCACAGGCAACGAAATCACGAAAAGGTGTTGAGTTGGGAACAAAGCCAACAGCTATGAAGACACCATTAACCGCAAGCGGCGAACTTTCACCACTCTTTAGATTCTTGACAGTCAGGCTCTCTACGCAATCCTCACCATTTATACTTTCAACTACTGTATCCCACAGCACTTCCACATTCTCAAGGCGCAAAAGTGCCTCGCCCAACGAAGCTGCCGCTCTCAGTTCATCACGGCGGTGAATCAAGTATACCTTAGCACAGCCGCGAGCAAGGAAGATAGCATCCTCCACGGCAACATCACCGCCGCCGACTACTGCCACGATACGTTTACGAAAGAAAGCCCCATCACAAATTGCGCAGTATGAGACTCCCATTCCCGCTAACAGCTCCTCACCGTGTACCCCCAAGCGGGCATAGGATGCTCCGGCGGCAATTATTACCGTACGGGTAGTAATATCACCCATATCAGTTTTTACGGTAAATAGTGTTGTTTTTTCATTGTTTTTATCATTATCATCTTCACTGTGACTTGTAATTGCCGTTACCTCAGCCTCGGTAAACGTACAACCAACATCATCGGCATGTTTGCGGAAAGCTTCTGCCATTTCCAACCCGCCGCTGCCGGGCAGACCGAGATAGTTGTCCACCTCGTAGGTATTGAGAATTTGACCGCCGCTGATAGGGTTTTGTTCAATAACGAGGGCAGTAAGAGCAGCACGTTTGGCATATACCGCTGCCGACAGTCCCGCCGGTCCCGCACCAATGATGATAACATCCCATCTATCAAGTTTCATGTGATTTTCCATGTTTTCTCCTTTTATCCCCACCCACCGTCAATGCGGACTATCTGTCCCGTGAAATAGGGGGGAGCTTTCGCTATCTGTAACAATAGTTGTGCTACTTCCTCGGCAGTTCCGGCACGGGCGGCAGGAATCAAAGCGATGATTTCCGCCAGTTCATCTTCGCTGAAGCAGTCGTTCATATCTGTGTCTATCAGACCGGGGGCAATGGCGTTGACTTGGATATTAGAGGGAGCAAGCTCCTTTGCCAAAGCTTTGGTGAAGCCGCAGACACCCGCCTTGGCAGTAGAATAAGCGACTTCCATTCCTGCGCCGATTTCTCCCCACAATGAAGTAATATTGATGATTTTGCCCGATTTTTTTTTCACCATCGCCGGAATCGCCGCTTTACATGTATAGAAAATGCTATGCAGATTGACAGCCATGACCCGATGCCATTCTTCCGTCGTCATCTCTGACAAAAGCCCGTAACTACTAATCGCGGCATTATTGACGAGTAAATCAAGGGGACGAAGCTTCGCAAAAAGCTCTGCCACATTATCAGCATCGCCAATATCACCGACAAAGGTAGTGACATTAATGTCATAGCGGGTAGTTAGTTCTATTTTTGCCGATTCTAACATCTCTTCATTGACCAATGCGGTCAATATGAGGTCATATCCTTCTGCTGCCAGTACATTGGCAATGGCACGTCCGATTCCCCGTGATGCCCCGGTAACGAGGGCGAGCGGGGTTTGGTTATCTGATGTGGTTTTCGTATATGTATTCATGCGAATGATTCTTGTGCCGGACTTCTATCAATCAAGTTTTCAATACCCTCACAAATCCGTGCTGCTACCTGCGGTTTGTTCATCGTATAAATATGCACTCCATCTACGCCCGAAGCGATCAAATCAACAATCTGATTGATGGCATAAGCAATACCTGCATCCATCAGGGCTTCGGGTTTATCGGCATAACGGTCAAGGATACGGCGGAACTTCGCCGGGAGGGTTGCCCCGCAAAGCGAAACTATCCGCTCTATTTGCGCCTTGTTCGTGACCGGCATTACTCCGGCTTCAATCGGGACATCTATCCCCGCAATCCGGCACCTTTCCACAAAATCAAAGAACAGCTCGTTTTCAAAAAATATCTGGGAAATCAAAAAAGATGCTCCCTCATCTACCTTCTGTCGCAAAAAACGGATATCACTCACCCTGTCCGCTGCCTCCAAATGAGTTTCCGGATAGCAAGCACCGCCCAGCGTAAAACCTCCCTGTTCACGGACAAAAGCAATCAAATCCTTGGCATGGGCAAAGTCATTTTTGGGCACGATTCCCTCTGCGGCATCGCCTCGCAGTGCCAGAATATTGAGCAAACTCTCCGCCCTAAGCTTCTCGAGTATCGTCACGATGTCTGCCTTGTCATAATTGAGGCAGGTCAAATGGATAAGCGGCTCGATTCCGTAATCATTTTTGATACGGCGACCGACATCTATCGTCCGATCTTCTATCGGCGCATGGTTTTGGTCAGTACCACCTGCACCACAAGTAACACTGATGAAATCAGGGTTAAGGCGGCAAAGCTGTGCTAATGTTGCGTCGATATTTTCCAAAGCAGCGGCTTTTTTGGGCGGAAAAATTTCAAATGATAAAACAAGGTCTTTTTGTGAAAATATATCAGATATCAGCACTCTCTACTCCTTGCAATACTATGATAAAATACTGCTGAATACTTTCATCATTTCCTCAAAGTTGAACGGTTTGGCGATATGGGCATTCATTCCCGCATACTTGGCTTTTCTGATATCAATCGAAAAAGCGTCAGCTGTCATCGCAATAACCGGAAGCTTGGCGATATCTTGGCGGGCATTACATCTGATTCTCCGTGTCGCCGCATATCCATCCATGACCGGCATTCTGATATCCATCAACACACAGTCATAATAGTTCTCGCCACGCCCTTGCAGCATATCGAGGACTTTGATTCCATTACTGGCGATTTCGACGATGATTCCCTGTTGCTCGAGTATCTCCTTAATCATCTCAGCTGTCAGTTCATTGTCCTCAGCGACGAGTATCCTTTTGCCTGTAAGTGATATTTCTACCGGATCAGGCTTTACGCTGTGAGGGGTTTTGATTCCTGCTCCATCACAAGCATAAAGAATCTTCGCATCTTTAAGCGGTCTGGTGATATAGGTATTGTCGATAAAGGTACGCATCCACTCCCAGTCACATTCCCATTTATTAGCGATGAAAATAAGGAGCGGCCCACAGTCTTCATACTCTTTCTTGACCTTTTGCGCCAGCTGATAACCGCTTTGGCTATTGCCATCTTCACAGGCAACAATGACCGCATTGTATGGTATATCCTGTTCGGCGGTGACGATATGCTCCATCGTTTCTTCAATATCCGTTATAATTTGTACTTCCATACCATGACTTTGCAGTACCTCAGCTATCTCAGCTCCCTCACTCTGGTCAGAGTTGACGACCAGTACCTTCATATCACGTTGGGCATTTGATACTGCATCCTCCTGACGGCGCAGCTGCATAGAAACAGTGACTTTTGACCCCGCTCCGGGCTCACTGACGACCTTGATATCACCCGACATCATCCTTATCAAGCGCATGGCAATCGTCAGACCCAGACCTGCACCCTGTTCATGGGCAATCCGCGGGTCATCAACCCGTTCAAAGGGTTGAAACATTACATTCATAAACTCCCTGGTCATGCCAATCCCGGTGTCTTCAATCGTGATATTATAAAGACTATAATCATCCTTAAAGGCATGTACCTCAGAGACTGTCACCGTTACCTTGCCATCCGGCATCGTGTAAGCCACGGCATTAGATAGCAGGTTACTGAGGATTTGGCGCAAACGATCGCTATCCCCGATGATATGCTCATTCATAACATCATCAACAACATAGCAAATATTGACAGATTTTTTACTCGCTGTTGCAAAGTGACCGCTTATTGTCTGCCACATCAGCTCACTCAAATGAAAGGTTGATTCATTCATTAAGAGCGCGCTTTCCTCCAATTCGCTCATATCGGTTATTTCATTGATGAGTTTTACCAGTTGAGAAGCGGCTATATCAATTTTATCCAGACAATCAAGCACTTTGTCATGATTGTTAATGTTGCGTCTGGCAATCGTCGTCATACCGTTGAGGGTATTGACAGGAATTCGAATACTACGAGTAATCTGCGACATATACTCGGTTTTGCCCTGATCAGAGCGTGCTGTTTGTGCCAAGGCATCACGCAGCTCCTCATTTACTTTTTCCATTAAAAGTTCGTTTTTATCCATAAAGATACCTCCTCATACGTTCGTCTCACCTGACAGTATCCGCCGATAATCATCGAGATTGTTTTTTAACAGTTCCGGGGTGTTAAGGTGATAAGGGCATTTGTCACGGCACTCACCACATTCGGTACATTCGTCAATCTTGCTCATCATTGACTGACCATAGGCATTGAGCCAAAGTGAACTGGGACTGCGGCGGATAAGTTGTGACATCCGCGCACACTGGCTAATTATAATCCCGACAGGACATGGCATACAATAAGCACAGCTACGGCAAAAGTCGCTCGCCAGTTCTTTTTTATCATTAGCGATAATCGCTCTTAACTCATCATTCATTTCCGGGGGATTGTCGATAAAACCCAAGATTTCATCAATCTCACGCTCACGCTGGACTCCCCAAATAGGTAGTACATCTTGATACTGCGCCAGAAACGCATAGGCAGCATCAGCACGGGTTATCAACCCGCCAGCCAATGCTTTCATGGCAATGAAGCCAACATTCTCTGCTTGGCATAGCTTGACCAACTCCACTTCCTCGTCAGTGGCGAGATAGCTAAAGGGGAACTGGAGGGTATCATAGAGTCCGGACACTACTGCTTCCTTTGCCACATGAAGCCGATGACTGGTGATGCCGATGAAACGGATTTTGCCCGCTTTCTTGGCTTCCAACATCCCCTCATAGAGACCGCTTTCGTCGCCGGGAAGCGGACACTCTGCGGGATTGTGGAACTGGTATACATCAATATAGTCAAGCCCCATCAAATCAAGGCTCGTGTCAAGGTCTGTCAGTAACTGCTCTTTGTTGGTGGCAGGGGTTTTCGTGGCAATGTAGATATTCTTCCTGTGACTGTCAAAGTCCTCGCCTGTGGCAGTAAATATATCACGGAAAGAACGTCCGATTTTTTCTTCGCTATCGGTATAACTACGTGCCGTGTCATAAAAAGTGACCCCGGCAGTATATGCTTTGCGGAGCAACAAAGAAGCGTAATCAACGGGAACACGCTGAATCGGTAAAGCACCGAAACCGACGATGTTAGTCTTGATTTCCGTCCTGCCCAGTTTGATTTCCGTCATGGAACTTCCTCCTTTGCCAAGAGTCTGTTAAGCAAGAGCTTATCCCGAAAATATAGAAATAACCCATAATACCATATTATAGGCAAAGCCCATATATATAGTTATAGGGAGAGCTTATGCAATTTTATCTACAAGAGCCTATACTTAATAGCATAAGCATAGGCTCTTTGATTTAACGCTTGGAGAACTGCGGAGCACGGCGGGCTCCTTTGAGACCATACTTCTTCCGCTCTTTCATCCGTGGATCTCTGGTCAAGTATCCGGCTTTCTTCAAAATCGGACGATACTCGGCATCAACCTCCAGTAATGCGCGGGCGATACCATGTCTGACTGCACCAGCCTGACCTGTTGTGCCGCCGCCTTTGACCGTGACCATGATATCATACTTGCCGGTAGTATCGGTGGCAACAAGGGGTTGACGGACGATAACTTTCAAGGTCTCCATCTCAAAATAATCGTTGATGTCTCTTTTATTGATAGTGATGTTACCCTTCCCGGGGCTAATATAAACACGGGCGATTGATTTCTTTCTTCTTCCTGTCCCGTAACATTTCGCTTGTGCTGCCTTTGCCATTGCTATTCTCCTTTATCCGATTTTGAGCGGTTGTGGTTGTTGTGCGCCATGTTTGTGGTCAGGGCTACTATATACATGAAGCTTCTTGTACATTTGTCTGCCAAGCGCACCCTTTGGTAACATTCCCCTCACAGCCTGTTCAACTACTCTTCCCGGATGCTTCGTCAAAACTTCCTTGACAGGGATAAGCCGCCAACTGCCAACATAACCGGAATGGCGGAAATATGTTTTTTGTTCCATTTTCTTGCCTGTTAGCTTGATTTTGTCAGCATTAACGATTATCACATGATCACCCATGTCCATATGCGGGGTATAGGTCGGTTTGTGTTTGCCGCGCAGTACTCTGGCAACCTCTGTTGCCATGCGCCCCAGTATCATGTCAGTAGCGTCTACCACATACCACTTACGGTCGATATCCGCCGGTGTAGCTGTAAATGTCTTCATTTTGCCTATCCATGCCTTTCTAAATGTGTTTCTTTATTGATTTAGCGTTACTCATTTTCACACTAGCCACCGTGCTTTGATAGATATTGCTTCATTGCACCACAAAACGCAGTACTTTTACTCCATCAGCACCTTTGCATTATATATTAGGCAAAGGGGGAGTGTCAAGTGGCAATTTCAATAGGTAACAATAAGCCGCTCTTCTTCCGTTATGGATTGCTTCGGCGTGTAAAACTGCCTCGCAATGACGAAGTCGCTCTTTCTTCCGTTATGGATTGCTTCGGCGTGTAAAACCGCCTCGCAATGACGAAGTCGCTCTTTCTCGTCATGATGCTATCTCAATACAGCTGTCCCGTACCTCGGCAAGGTCAGTTCACCATTACTCAGACCAAACCCGCTTCCCTCAGTACAATTAGGATTGAGATTTTCGGCTATCTTTACCCTGCTGCCTACATCAACTGCTACTGTCACCGCCTCTGTGGAAAAGTTGTGGACGATATAGACTGTCTTTTCATTCCATGTAAGTGAATACATTGCCACAGCTACGATGTCAGTCTTGATTTCTTCAGGAGTTCCGCGGGCAATCTCGGGGTGACGGTTTTTTATGGCAATTATTTCCCGATAATAATTCAGCAATGAATCAGGGCGAAGAAGAGCCTCTTCCACCCCCTCGCCAAGGTCGGGGATTCTATCCATCGCCCGTGGCCCGCGAGTTTCACCCGCTTGCCGGGTGAGTGACCAAATCATCGGCGCACGTTTGTTTTCATCACGTCCGGTTCCGGTCATCGCAATTTCTTCACCGTAATATATATACGAAACTCCGGGGATAAAGAGATAAGCGGCGGCGGCGATTTTGCGCTCTTCTTCGACACGAAGCCAGTCAGCAGAGCGGTTGGTGTCATGATTGGAGATAAAGATAGAACTCATGCTGTCAGGATTACGCCCGCTGATATGCCGATCCATACGGAAGATTTCTGTCGGCAATGACGCTCCGCTTTGATTGCGTATCGCCTGACTAATCACCCCGCCTGCACCCTCGAAGCGAAAATTGAACATACTGGTCAGTCCGGTTTCGTAATAGGGCATAACTACCACATCCGCATCCCAAACCTCTGCCACCAAGAAAATATCGGGGTCAATCTCATGTACCATTTCTGAAAACCATGTCCAAAAAGCAATATTTTCCCGTTCGGTATGGAAAATATGTTTCGCCGCATCTAGGCGGAAACCACGGATACCACGGTCTATCCAAAAACGGACTATCTCCTCAAACTCACGTTTCACCTCAGGATTGTTGAAGTTGAGATCAGGCATCCCCGCCCAAAAATCACCCTCATAAAAGTAGTCCTTACCCGCTGAATACCAAGAAGAGCCGGGCGGTTTCCCCTCGACGATATTATAGTAATAAAAATAGTGATATGGCAAATCCTCCCTTATTTCCTGCAAAGCAGCAGTAAACCACGGATGCATAATTGAGGTATGGTTCATAATCAAATCAAGAATCAGAATTACCCCTCGTTTATTGGCAGCCGCAACCAACTGGTCAAAATCATCAAGTGTGCCATGAAGCGGATTGATTTCCTTGTAATCGGTCACGTCATATCCATGATAACTGGTAGCCGGATGAATCGGCAACATCCAGATTGCATCCGCTCCCAACCCCGTCTCGGGACAGCTAATATAATCCAGTTGCTTGATTAATCCTTGAATATCGCCGACACCATCGCCGGTTGTATCATAGAACGAATAGAGAAACGGCACATAGACATTGCGGTAATGGTCTTCTATCTTGTCCGTCTTTCCTGATGAGCCACAGCCCACCAAAAGAACTAATAACAATAACAATAATAATTTTTTCATGAGTTTACCTCCCTATATTTATACTTCTTTCATCGCCTGATAAGCAATATAAATCATAATCAACTGTGCTGCAAAAATATGTACCACGGGTATCACCACCCCGATTACCAATCCCAGGAACGAAGCCGGAACAGTAGCATATACGCAAACCTTGACCCGTTCAGCATAGGTCATGTTCCCCGAAAGCCTTTGCAAATAACCAAAGAGCCATGCTGCCGCCAGAATCATAAGTGCCTGTGTCACCACAATCACGAGCAGTATCAGCAGTAGTACCGGAGCAACTATGCTTGCGAAATACCGATTATAAAGAGCCAGATGATTGAACAACTCCCGATAATCGCCTTGCGCCAACGCCCATGCTGATACTAGCGAAAGCGGGACACCCAACACCGCATTTGTGTCACGATAAAAAAGATAATCCGATGTCACCACCAAGATATAATCCACATCGCTCTGCAATTCTTCTATATTAGTCATCACGGCGGTGACGATGACACGATAGGTCTCTTCTTGCTCTTCATCAATACTATCAAAATGAAGTGTCTGCGGGACGATAAGTGATGAAATGAAACCATTTGCATCAGCGGCAATCGTAATATAATCCAAAAAAGCACGGTCAAAGTGGTCAAGGTCAGGGCCGCCATGGATACGTGGATAAAAACCACTTGGTTCCTCACGAAGAACCAACAAGCCTATCGGGATTACCAAGAGACTTTGTACCAATAAGAACAAGCACAGCACCCGAAAAAAGCCCGCCTTCAACGCCTTTTTCGTCAGTGCTTGCAAAAGCTTAGCTGTTGTTTGCAGCTTTGCTGTCTTACTCATTTATCCCTTTATTCCCCTTTATTCGCTCCGGCAGCCGCTCCCAGTACGAAGTAACGCTGGAACAGGAAGAATACAGCCGTAAATGGGATGGCAATAATCAAAGCCCCTGCCGTAAAGGCGGTAATATCCCATGTTCCCGCCCCATGGTCAGCCAGATTAAACAAACCGATGGCAATCGTATGATTGGCAGAGTCACGCAGTAACAGGCGCGGCATGATGAAATCCATCCACGGGCCCATGAATGCGCCGAAGCCGACAAAAGCGATAATCGGCGTAGACAAAGGGAAAATTATCTTTGTAAAAACCTGCATCTTCGTTGCTCCGTCCATATAGGCGGCTTCATCGAGCGATTTCGGGAGGTTAAGCATATACCCCCGCATCAGCCACATCGTCCCCGGAATACCACCGCCGATATAAAGAAGAGCCAACGGATAAATACTGTCCAGCCAACCAAACGTCAGAAATACCACATATATCGCCGTCAACGCTAAGAATGACGGGAACATTTGCAAAATCATAATCGTAAGCAAACCCATCTTGCGCCCCCTGAACTTGAGGCGGGCAAAGACGAAACCCATAAAAGTATGGACGGTAATAGTGCCGATGGTATTAAGAACAGCAATAATCAAGGAATTGCGAAACCAAAGCCCATAGTCATGTTCATCAAACAAACGGCGGAAGTTATCCAAGGTCAGATTTCTGGGTATCGGCAAGAAACCGAATGTATCCTGAGTCACCGACCCCGGAGTGCCGCGGATGGGGCTAAGCGATGACCCTATCAGCCATAGTACCGGGTACAGCACCAAAATGACAAGGATGATAAGCTCCAGATAAACCAAGGCGGATAGCAAGATATTTTTGAAATTAAGTTTTAGTTGTCGTTCCATCATCGCTAATCCTCCTTGAATGCCCTGGTGCGAAGCAAATTCCACCCTGATACGGTTGCGACGATGATGAAGATGAAGATGGACATCACCGAAGCGAAGTTATACATACGATGATCGAGGGTGAGTTTGTATACCCAGGTAATCAAAATATCGGTATACCCTGCCATGATATAGTTGGGATTTTGCGGCCCGCCTCCTGTCAGGAAGAAAACAATGCCAAAATTGTTGAAATTACCCGCCACGCTCATGATGAGAAGCGGGGCTACCGCAGCCATGATTGTCGGAAAAGTAAGACTCTTAAACTGCTGAAAGCGATTAGCACCATCAATGGAAGCCGCCTCATATATTTCTTGATTGAGAGTCGCCATGACCCCTGTCACCAAGACCATGAACCAAGGGAAGCCAAGCCACGTATTGACGATAATCAAAATCGCCCGCGACCATCCCACCGAGCCGAGGAATGAAATCGGCGAACTGATGATGCCTGCATTTAATAATAGCTGATTGATAACCCCGCTGGTGACAAAAAAGTTGCGAAAGAGCAACATCGTCAAAATCGCCGGGACTGCCCAAGGAATAATGAGAATACCCCGCCAGATTTTCGGATGACGGACGAACTTGCTGTTAATGAGGATCGCTTGCAGGAAGCCAACCGTAAAGGCGGCAAAGGTAGCGGCAAACGCCCAGATAATCGTCCATTGGAATACGCCGACCAAGGTGGTATTCCAAACAGGAATGTTAAATACATCACGGAAGGTCTGGAAGCCAACCCACTCTACCAAGTGCCTTGGGGGAATGTTGTGGGAGTTGTAATTGGTAAACGCCGCCAAAAAGGCAAATGCAATCGGAATCAGCGAGAACATCACCACAAATGCCAATCCCGGAGCAATGGCAATGTATTCAAACGAATCATTCAAAATCCGCTTGGCATAAGATGTGCTGGATTCTACTTCGCCTCTTTCCATTTTTTTGGCGGTTGTATAAGCATCCCTGATATTCCATTGATAAATTACGAAAAATGCCAACAAAATTGCCAAGGCAATCAGACCACCCAACATCAACATGACCGAGTGGTCGTAAACCAAGACCGCTGAGGATGAACGCTCTATCTCACCGAGGGTGATGATACCCCATATTCCGCGGGTGAATAACCCTGCGTTGCGAAAATGGAGCGGTACATGCCCCATCAAAAGTGCCAATGTCCCCGTTCCCAGTTCGATTGCGATCAAGAACATTTGTATCGCAAAGAAGAACAAGGCTTTGATATATTGTCTGTTGACCATCTGCCCGCTGCCCCAGATTATCGCAGACATTACTGCCACCAATACAGCCATTTTACCTCTCCTTCTGTATTGCTCATCAGTTAAATACTAAAAGTCTACCGGTATTTCCGCTACTGACAACAACAAACGATATGTGTCCATTGCCCGTTGCTGCACATCAGGAATACTCATATCCCCATCCCATGAGAAGCGGAACATCTCTTCCATCGGTGTCCACATCTGCGATACTTGGGGAATAGTGGGCATCGCTACGGTATAGGGTGTTTGCTGCGCAAATCCAAGCAAATACTCATCATCGCTAAGTCCCGGTATCTGACTGGTATCGATGCGGGTGGTCATGGTATTGCGCATTTTGTACATTATCGCTGCTCCCTCTTCACTGACCATGAAGTCGATAAAGGCATATGCCCAGGGGACGTTGACCGGGTCACTAAAGCTCGATACTCCGGCGATCATATTGCCGGAGTAAGCAATCGGTTGGACTCCGCCGATGGTGGGGATTTTGGCAACGCCGAAATTGAGTCCGTTTTCGATACAGTCAGGAAGTGCCCAAACACCGGTAAGAGTCAAGGGAATCTCGCCAAGGCGGAAACGCTCTTCTGAAGTGTTGAAGTTGATATCGTCAATAGCGATATCGAAAAGTTGTCTCATGCTAAGGAAAATTTCCAGCCCTTTTGCTGCTTCCGGTGAGTCAAAATTGGGCTTACGGTAGTCATCCATGTTCGGTCCGAAAAGCTCCATTCCCGCAGCGGAAAGCCATATAAAGTTGTGGTACGAGTTCCAGACCTCCCAAGCAAATGTCCAATCGTTGGTGGCAGGATTGTTGTATGTCTTGGCGAACTCAAAAACCTCTTCCCATGTCTCCGGCGGTTCCGGACCCCACAAATCTTTGTTATAAAGTAATGCGATGTTTTCCACTTGGAAAGGAACGGCATACATGCTGCCTTCATGGGTAATAGTGGAAATTGCAGTCGGTACCAACTCTCTTTCCCATTTTTCTTGTAAAAGCGGAGGTACGGGTTCAATCAGACCGTCGGCAATCGTAAAAGGCACTTGGTCATGGGGGAAAGCAAAAACATCCGCTCCCAGACCTGCCGGTCCGTCGAGTTGCAGGTGAGTGCGTGATGCTACATTACCCATTTGTTGAAATCTGAATGATACATTGGGGTGATGAGCCATGAAAGCTTGAATCAATTCCAGAGCCCATGTTTCATCATCAAGCCAGACCAAAAGTTCAACCGGATCGGTGGTTTTCTCCAATCCATAAAACTCAATCGTCCCGCCGCTGCCGCCGCCACCGCCTGATGTCCTGCCGTCATACTCCACGCAAGCCGCCAGCGATGTAATCAATAGTATTACCAACAAAAGCGAAATCGTTTTCTTCATATTATCATCCTCCTCACTCAATGTGTTTGCCGGGTAGTGAAAGCTACATTTGCCCGGAAAGTCCGCAATGATGATCTACTATGTCAATGACCCATAACAAAATAACTAATTGATAGATTTATGTTATGGGTTATTTGTTTTCATAAATACCTAAGAAGGCAACCATAACCTTGATTATGGCTGCCTTCCCGTGTCAACTTACTTTTTTCTTTTTTTGATAATGAATACTACTATCGCCGCGGCAACGAGTGTTGAGCCGGCAATAATGGCAATAAGAACTCCGGTTGATAAACCACCGCTATCGGCTGATGCCGGTGCATCCACGGTGGGTTGGGTCAAAACTATCTCCGGCGGCAATTCCGGCAATGGTGCTGCTTCGATTTCGCCGAGATCATCAGGATCAAATTCTTCATATGCTACATATATAGACTCACCATCACCGCTAAGGACGGCAACATATATATCACGACCTTTTTCAACGGGAATATTAGCAGTTTGAACACCGCCGCTGATGGCGTTTATGATAATATGGTCAACCCAATCCGGCAATTCCATGACAAGCCAATCACCACTGGTGGCAGAAAATTCCTCGCCCGGCCAACCAGCGAAAACATTACCATAACCATCACCTTCATTCCAAGCCCAGACTCCGGGATCAAGCCATCCGGCAGGGACTTGTGCGTAGAGGTTGATGGAATCACTATCAGGGATATCAACTGCAGGAGGGGGGGGGGAGTTCCGGGAGAAGGAGGCAGATCGCCTTCGGTTTGCTTATCATGTGTCCATGTAACTTCACCGGCCTCTGTTCCCGTAATCGTAATCCAGACAGGTAAACCACCAATAATCAAGTCGCCTGTTTGGTCTCTGTCATCACCGACATCAGCACTGATAATCACCCATTCCATTGTTTCGGGAATATGTACATAGAACCAACCGGGATTGTTGGGGTCTTCCTGCATTGCTCCGCCCGGCCAATCGTTAAACGCATGACCACCATCATTGTTCCATGACCATACATGAGGGGCATCCCACTCAGCGGGAATCTGGGCGAACACAACTGCCATCGCCACATACACGGGCAAATCACCATCTGTTTCTTGATCATGTGTCCAAGTAACTTCACCAGCCTCTGTTCCCGTAATCGTAATCCAGACAGGCAGACCGTCGATAATCAAATCGCCCGTCTGCTCTCTGTCGTCACCGACATCAGCACTAATAATCACCCATTCCATTGAAGCAGGGATATGGACGAAGTACCAACCGGGATTGTTGGGGTCTTCTTGCATTGCCCCGCCCGGCCAGTTGCTGAACGCATGGTCGCCGTCATTGTTCCATGCCCATACATGCGGAGCTTCCCAAGAGTCGGGAATCTGGGCATACACAACTGCCATTTCTGCTTCCGCATTGGCAGTCATAGGAGCAGCTATCAGCGTTACTGCTAGTGCCGCTGCCGCCACCAGTAGGGTAGTAATAAATTTTTTCATAGTTCCTCCTTTGAAATATTGTTTAATATACAAAATCATGCTTGGCAGAGCATAATTAAGTATGCGCTTTTCCAGATGATATCGTACTCCTCCTGCGCTTTCTCTCCTGCGCAGACTTACTTTATTAACTATATCATTGTTGGGGAATTTTATCAAGAGAAACGAGGGTGGAGCATTACGCAAAACCCCCGCGACGACTCCCCCGCTTTTCCATCCCTTTTTTGCAAAGCCATGCCAATGTATCAGAAAGAACGACAACAATAACACCTGTTATTGTGCACGCAAGTGCTGTTACCGGGAGATCAACCAATTCAAGGACAAACACCCAACCGATGATGAGCCATTGGAAAATGTATATCACCGTTACATTTCTGCTCCATCGGGAAACGACTTTTCCCGGCAAGTCAAATATCTTTTTTGATGAGACAAAGTATAATATGCTCATCCATACGAAGAAAATAGCCGTCACAAAGATGTTTGACATGAAATCCTGAAAGAAATAATCGTTTTTCATTCCTGTGTGCATACTCCATATATCGAACCCGTATTTTCTCATACTAAGGGTTTCCAGTATCAACACAAGTGCTGAAAAAGCAAAAGCATAGCCGTAAAACACCTTTTTATCTTTGCACCTAATCATAAACGTGCCAAAGACATAGCCCATCACCGGATACCAAATCCATGAGGCAAACGCAAAGTAAGCATAATCATTTACATGGAAAAACAAACCCAAGACTGCGCCCAAAGCCAGATTATCAACAGGGATAGCGGTGAGATAATTGATAACCGAGATAACAAGGGCAACTAACAATATGTGGAGGTTTTTCATTTTTAGTTTCAAGGCGAGGGCAAAAAACAAAAATGTCAGCCCCGCAAACGCCAATATGTCTACCCCAAAGGTATATATCCAAAAATCCTCAATATACAGGGCATCCTTGGTGCGGGCATACATGACTAAGTCCGGCAGCCCGGAATGAAAGAAGTTCAGCAGATAATGCACTCCCAAGAGTATCAACCCCCGGGTTGCCAATTTCTGCGGCGTACTGCTGCGGGAATAAACAATTCCCGCACCCAGTAGTGCCATAAATACAGGTGCAGCAAGCGGCCCGCCGCAAAACTCGACTATTTTTGCATAAATTGCCGGAGTTTGAAAATCCAGCATTACCGATTTGACATGAACAAATATCATGAAAATTACAGCCAGTCCCCTAGCCCAATCCATTTCACTTTGACGAGCATTGTTGATATGTTCGTCAGCAAACAACTTTTTCATAGTAACCCTCCCCATGACTGATTGATAAGCATCCTTTATATGTTATATCCACTATTTCATATCCTAATCCACTACGCATTTGTCAATATCTAAATCTAAACCGAAAATTTACTCTGTATTGCTTTGGTCATAATCCTGCACCGACACCCACTTCGTATAACACCTTAGGGTAAACACGCCATCATGGGCTTCACCGCAAGCATAGTTTGACATTTCTCTGCCGTCTGACACCTTGACTACCCCCGCTCGTAAAAGCTTTTGCGCCAACTCTTCGTGTTCATTTTTGCCGCAAATCAAAGCGGCGGTTTGCAAATAACCCTTGTATGGACGCAGTTTGATGATATCGTCATTTTTTAACGGCTTTACCCAGATATTCCGGTACATAGGCGAAGGTTCAAGCTGACTGTCGGCATAGGCGGTGATGCTTACATTTTGCTCCCGGAAAATACGAGTGGCACTCGCTTGGTTCTCGATTCGGCGTTGATAATCGTGAATGGTCAGCTCCGCTTGAATGAACAACCCTGCCATCTCGCCCAAGGCATGAGGGTTTTCCTGACTGGCTTTTTCCAAAATAGGCAGGAATTTTTCACAAAACTCATAGATATCTTCGATATCGTCACTATCGAAAAAGACTCCTTGACATGAACTGCAAAAAAGTTGATTGGTCAGGCAGATATGATACGCCAGTTTCTCAAGCGACTTAACAGTTGCTCCCTCTTTGGTGACATAGGCAAAGGAAATCTTGTGTCCCCATTCGATAATCCTCGTATTCGGCAAAGCCATGCGCCGCACGGCAGAGATAGCTTCATCGCCACCCCATATCACGATTGCATCCGCCACTTTTGCCAACTTTTGCATGGCAGCGACATCTTTTGACGAATAATCAAACACATAAACATACTCCGCAAGCGACGGGGCAAGCTTCAACAACTCCGCTAAAAGCAATACCGTGATTCCCCCCTCTTCCTTGGGGAGCTTGACGATATTGATATTCCCGGTCAACAGTCCCTCCAAGATACTGACAAACGGCAAACCATCTACATTTCCTGCCGTGATATGAAACAAAACCCCCAGTGGGGTAAGTGTCTGTACCGCTGTCGCATGGCTGTGTACATATCTGAGTGTTACTGCTTTATCATAGTTTTCACCCAGTTCAATCCTCATTCTCGCTCTGATTGCTTCGGCACTCAGCATTTGCTTGATTTGCTTCATGTAGATATCTGTCAAAGCCTTGCTTATCCCCAGCTCAGGCAGTTTCTTCATGACTTCAAGGCTTTCTACGTTCTTCACCATCGTGTCACAGGCATTTATCACCTGATTGACATCAAGCGGCGGCTTTTTCAGCGTGCTGATAAGCATTTCCTCAATCCGCTCCAAGACGGAATCACACTCACTTTCGTTCACTATTTTTCCGTTTACAAAGTTCATGAATTACCCTCAACTCATTTAGTATTGTCCAAAAATTCCGATGCCGTTTGTGTGCAGGTTTTGATACTGGTGAGTCCTACCCGCCCGATTAGCTCAAAATAAGGTGAGCGAATACCGCACCCGCACTCGCTTCCATCTTTCATTATGGCGATATCGTCAGTCATGATACTGCCATAAGGCATACTGGAAAGCAAAGGTGTGACTAAATTAAGCAAACCCGCACAATTTTGCGGCAGCGGTTCTAATGTCCTCACATCCCTGATGATGACACGGCTGAATACCGGGACGTGAAAGTGGTTGTTTATACATGAAACATAATTGATTGGATGTTCGGCGGTACTGAAATGGTCTTTGAAATTTTGCCGCTCTATCCCCAAGGTCTCATTTGCCATACGAAACAGCTCTTCCTTTGATATTTCCTCATTAAACAATGCTTTCCAACCACCACCCACCATTACTTTTGAATTTTGGGGCAATTTCATTTTGATATCCCTGTCATTAAGTTCATCCAAAAACATCTTGAAATATGCGGGGAAACCGATTATCCTCACGGGATTTCTTTGCTTGCCATATTGCAAAATAGCTTCTATCAAGCCTTCTTTGTTGATTTGATACTCACCATCCACAAACACGAGTGCATATTCTTTTTTCTTCGCAGGAGCAAACAAAGTAAAGCCTTTTAGAGCTTTTGCCATCGCCGTTTGGTTGGAGCGGTCGGGCTGATAGCCAAGGATGATGTAGTTTGTCCGCCGTAATGAAATGAGCTGATGAAAGCGAAATACCTTTCGTACCATGAAAAGTCCGCAAAACCCTGAGCTGATATCGAAGCCACTCAGCGTTTTTTTGCCGCCTGTTCCTGATGATGTTGTCTTTATCAATAGTCTGCTAAATGGCTTACTGAGCAGGGAGTTGTTTTTGAGATAAGAGGTTGGTAAAGGGGGAATCTTGTCTAAATCATCTATGCTTTGCAAGGAGTTAATGTCAAATCCTAAATTATCGAGGATAGTCTTGTAATCAGGGCATTTTTTCATATGAAACTCTACATTGGCTTTCATTGCGCCAAGAAAGATATCATTCGTGGACTTTAGATTATAGATATCCTTTGTTATAAACAGCTTGGTTCTGAGCTTCATATTATTACTTCCCACTAAATCTTGCGCCGTCTTCCTCGCCTGTCATAAGCATATGCCGAACCGATAATAAAAAACCTCACCAAGCATGGCATTACCTTTACTTAGCAATCCGTAACGAAAAATCACTTTTGTCCAAAGAAAAATTCGGATTGTAATAAGGGTCACCCGCCGCCAGTTCTTCCGCCCATTTACTCCGGAAACGCACCGACTCCGCCTCATATCGTCTCGCATTTTCCCCGTCCAAATCCAACCCGCGTGAACGTGACTCATAATGATATAGCTCGGCAAAAGGGGTGAAAACATTGAGATATCCCTTAGCCCGCAATTTGAGGCACAAATCAACATCATTGAGGGAAACGGCAAACTCTTCATCGAAACCGCCGACCTCATCAAACAGATATTTCGCCACCATCAAACAGGCGGCGGTAACAGCCGTGACATTTTGTGCATAGCAAAGCCGCCCCATGTAGCCGAGATTTTCACGGTGCTGGCGATAGTGAGAGTGTCCGGCAGTGCGGTGTGCGCCCAGACCAAGAACTACCCCTGCATGTTGAATCGTCTTGTCAGGGTAATAAAGCTTTGCCCCTACACAGGCGACATCCTCACGTTGGGCGTACATCAGCATTTCCTCCAACCAGTTGACACGGAGAACCTCGGTGTCATTGTTGAGGAAGAGCAAGTACTCACCGTGAGCTTGGGTTGCGCCGAAGTTGTTTATGGCGGAGAAGTTGAAAGCCGTAGGGAAAGTAATCACCCTTATCTGCGGATTATCCTTTAGTTCCTCATAATAAGCAAAGATATCTTCGGTCACGCTGTTATTTTCCACAATAATGATTTCATAATTCCGATAAGTAGATTTGGTGATAATCGAGTCAATCAAACCCCGCAAATCATCAGTATGATCCTTGTTGGCGATGATAATCGATATTAACGGCGCATCAGTTATCCGGTAAGCGATTTTGAAGATATTGGCATATGCTCTCGTTGAGGAAATACGGAAATTGTCAAACCCACACGCACGTAAATGAGCGGATATAGCACCCTTGGCAGCCGTGACCGCATACGGCTTCACGTTGATATCATAAGCGGCACTACCACGATGGGAACGCCAATAATAAAGTATCCTTGGCACATGGACAACACATTTCGCCGCTTTCGTCAGTCGCAAAATCATATCGTGATCTTGGCTACCGTCAAACTGTGAGCGGAAAAGTTCCATCCCCTCCAGTAACTGCCGATCAAAAACACTCATATGACAGATATAGTTGTTGGCACGGAGGTTATCAATCGCAAAATCAGGTTTGAAATGAAGCGTTATCATATTATCGATCCGTCTGCCGCGAAAAGTCGCTTCATCACAATAAAGATAATCGGCATTTTGCTCATTGATTGCCGTTACATAGGCAAAAAGGGCTTCGGGGTGGAGAACATCATCGTGATCCAACAAACCGATGAAATCACCCTTTGCCATTTCCATTGCCCGATTGGTATTGCCGGAGATACCCTCGTTTTCTGTCAGCAAGCGATAACGGATGCGGGCATCATTTTTGCCGTATTCACGGCAGATTTCCCCCACTTTACCATGCTTTTCATCCGAGCCATCAGCAAGGCAAAGCTCCCAGTCGAGATATGTTTGCGCGATCACCGAGTCAATCATTGCCCGCAAGTAACGAGGTGGGGTGTTGAAAAGCGGCACGAGGATACTCACCTTGACCATGCGCCGGAACTTCGTGGTTCTTTGTTTTTCCCGCTCCGTCGCATCGGGAAAACTGCGTGTCCCAAAAAGCCGCCTTACCTTCTTTTCCCGGTGGATTTGATGAAGCTTGTCATGAAAACCCCGCAAACTGCCGGTGTTTTTGATTCTTGTCAGCTGTCGTGAGACAAAATGGATGATTTTTCGTAGTGGCGATGAGAGTTTCCAAAGCAAACTTCCCTTGATTCGTTTTAGTTGAAAATCAAGGTCGTCCACTTGCACGGTGAGGTCGGCAACTTGGTCAGCTAGGATATTGATTTGATTGATTGTTTCGCTATGGTTGGTTTCTGTAATCTTTTCCATAACACATGTTATCCTATGATGGTAACAACGCTATTTCCATGCTGACCGACAAACATCTGCTATTATCTCCAAATTTCTTCGTCAACAGGGATGTCGCCATATAGATATTAGGGTCTCTTGTTTTAAAGAAGAAAGATTTGCTACTCATTCGTTTACCATTCGAACGGAAATATTTTTTGTAATCTGTCAGAAGCTCGCCGTTCCATTTGATAGTATGAAGAGCAACCATACATGCCTTGTCAGCAGGATCAATGCGGACACGACGCACATCAGCGGGAATTACGATTTCAAACTCGATTTCAGTTTCACTACGATAGGCATCAGGCAAATGTAAGGAATCTCCCTCGGAATATCCCTTGCCACGGTCAAAAAATATCTGCACACGGCGATACACAGCGCGTCTGACATACGGTTTTATCATCGGTATGGGGTCAACCGCAAACATCCTACACATGGCTTTTATTTCGGCATAACTCATTTGCCTACCGCTCACCACATTATGAAAAATACGTTCAAATTTGACAGAAGCTGCTATATCATCTTCACTCATTCCCCATTTTTGATAAAAACGCTCCGGCTTAATCACATTTCGTGACTCATCCTCCAACAAATAACAATACATCGCTCGGAACGCCTGCTGCTTGACCGTAGTTTCACCATATAACATCCATTCATAATCAATCAGCGTCCATTTGCCGTCATTATCTTCATCCAAGATAATATTGGAAAAGATTAAATCATGATTATATACCTGGGAGTCACTGGTACCGTCATCTTTGGCTTCTTGTTCACTTTTCGTCGTCAACGTCAGCAGGGCGACAAACTCATCAATCAACTCATCAAATCGCCCGATTTCACCACTTGCCAGACACTCATCAAGATGCCATGACAGACTCTTTCCATTTATATACTCAAACAACACCCCGTTACCCGACTCATCTGGGAGACAGGCGTTGACAGCTAAGGAGCTATGCTCATATTTATTAAATAACAACTGATATGCTTCGATTATATGATTTATATGTGGTTTGGCAGAAGGTGTAAAGGGAAGCTTACTGACTAAGTATTGCTTGTTATTTCCACCCCCTTGCTTACTGTCTTGCCCGTCCGTATCCTCACCCATAGCCGCTGCTGCTTTGTCATTCATCGTTATCTGGGTACGGATGGCATATCGAGAGGCACGTTCATTTGCATAGCGCAAATAGGCAATATCAGTATCTGCGCCTGTATATATCAAGTAGGAATTGGAATAGAGCGGGAACAAACCCTCTTCGATGATACTGTCAAACACCTTTTTTTCATTGAAAAGACTCAGGCGGTGACGGTCACAATTGCGGTCATTGCTATATAGCTCACCTTTTTGCGGCAATCTTTCATCAGAAAAGAGGGTGGTCATGAATTTGTAGTCGGGATAAGGATAAAAGAAGCGATAATCACCAAAACCGCTTTCTTTTAACATCTCTTCCCACTTTCCGCGGGTAAAAGTGCGAGCATGACCGCCATCGGGATAATCCTCCAAGCCGGAAAAATACGTTCCCAGATGGTCTTCAGCATAGCCTGCCCAGTATTTGAGCCCAAAACGGTTTTCGATCGCAATTACCAAGCTCCCGTCGGTAGCCAGATGACGCTTGACAGTACGAAGCATGTCAGTGTATACACACGTGTTACTTGCGGCAAAGCCAAGCGGCAAAGGTTCTGCCGATACGGCTTGACCCGCAATCTCGGCTTGACCCGCAAACATGCCCGTATACTCAAAAGCACCGATGAAAACGATGAAATCAAAATCATTCGCCAAATCAGCTTCAATTGCCGCAAATTCACCAACATGAATCGTGATGTTAAAATAGTCCCGATGGCGATAGGCATTGATTTGACTGCGGATATCAGAAGACTCCACGCATACCACTTGCCCGGCTTTTTCCGCAAGCAACCCTGTTATGGCACCGCAACCCGAACCTATCTCCAGCACCTTGTCGGTTTTTTTGATTGGCAACCATTCGATGATATTATGGCGAAGCATCGACAAATGATAAAGGTGTGTCCAATCGGCAGCCTCCTCAATCCGCAGTGTATGATTATCCGGCGGATAACTATCCGGCGGATTGGTCATTGCCATTTTGAGGAGAGTCATCTCAATATTGCCGTCCGTATAGCTATCATGCCCCGTATAGTGGGTATAATCCAGTTTCACCGTGCCTATGTACGTATTTTGCTTTACATTTTTCTTCATAAAAGTTTACTCTACAATATCCTGTGCGTCGGCATAAGCTTCCCTGCCTGACAACGCTGATGTCAATCCCAAGAGACCACCCATGATGAGCGCAATTCCCATGAAAACGGAGATAACAGTAGTTACAACATTTGTCGCCAAAAGCGGAACGAATACTATCACCGCACCACAGGCGAAGGAGATAATCCCCAGTGCCAGTAATATAGTCCACAGCTTGATTCCCTGCTTTTTGAGAACAAAGCTTCCGAGGATATTCGTTACCCCATTGATAATCGCCCACATCGCCACCAATAACTCTACAAGTCTAATGCCGAGCAGTTGGGTATCATCACTCCCGAGGAACATGATGAGTCCGATGGCAATATTGATGATACCGCCAATCATGTCCCAACCATTGCGCCGCTCCCTCATCAAGAAATATCGTAGCAGCATAAACAAGCCTCTGGCGGTCAATGCGGCAAAAAACAACACGATGATGAAATTGTGATGGAAAAGAACATATACGCCAAAACCGACTAAAATAAGATATAACGCAATCGCCGCCAGCTTCATTCCCTTACTCATTTCGACAACTTCTGATTTGAAACGCATGAAAATACCTCTTTCTTTCTTTTTATTGCTCCGATAGTTAATACTTTTCATTCAAGTAATTTATTTGTCGGAGTAACAAAATACCCGGATACAAACAAATTATACTACATATCCTCTACGAAAACAAGCAAAATAGCTAACCTCTCTCCACTTTGACCATTGTTCGACGGTTTATTGCCTCAATCCAACCCTCTATTTCACCGTCAGTTGGGAAGCCGATGTCAGGAAAACTACTGCCCGGAAGCTCATTTTCTGCTTGTATATGACTATAGCTCTGCCGCTTTGCCTTATCCTTTCCCAGCGGGTGAAAAGGCAGAACATTGATAGCGATAATATTTTCCAGACTATCAGCGAGGGAGGCAATCTCTTGAAAATGGTCTGCACGGTCATTTATCCCCGGGATAAGCGGACAACGAAGGATAGTCTTGCCCCCAAGTCTGTCTATCTCCCGCAGATTTTCGATGATAATGTCACGCCTAGCCATAGGCTTAGCCTTGGTATACTTTTCATGTCTGGTATCATCGCTTTCTTTTATATCATATAGAAAAATATCGACATAGGGAAGAAGTAAGCGCAAATCCGCAAGAGCTCCATACCCACTCGTTTCCAGACAAGTGTGCAGCCCTGCTTCCTTGGCAAGGGATAATAGCGAGTAAGTGAAATCAGCTTGTGCCAGCGGCTCACCACCCGACACCGTCATCCCCCCGCCCGAATGACGAAAAAACACTTCATCACGGCAGACCTTTGCGATTACTGCTTCCGCCTTCATGATTTTTCCTTTAATTGTTCTCGCTCCATAAGGACAAGCCGCCGCACACTTACCACACCCACGGCAATTCTCATCTCCCTCTGATGTATGCGAACCCTGCTTACGGCAAAGTGTGCGTACAGTTTGGCAACGACCACAGTTTTTGCACCTTTCGGCAAAGAAAAAGACCTCCGGCAGAAATGCCTGAGACTCAGGATTATGACACCACGCACAAGCAAGCGGACAACCTTTTAGATATATCACCGTCCGCAAACCGGGTCCGTCGTGCAAAGAACCACGCTCAATTGCCAGTACCATCCCCGTCTTTTGTGCCAACATTTCTTGATTTTCGTTCATGTGTGAATTGGACCTCGCGCAAGAGCTTGTTTTTTGAACATATTGGGTGTTATTTTCATTTTAGTAATCAATGACTTGGGGGTTATCACGAAGATAATGGATGATGATGTTGGTATCAAGAACATAAACCATAGTTAATAGTTCCTTAATCGGTAAGTCCGTGTGGTTCTCGCATAGGTGGGCGAACTATAAAATCAGGCAATGGTTCATCTTTGGCAAGCTGACGTGCAAGATCCAACTGATTTAACCATTCTTTCCTAGCGGTTTTATCTTTAGCTAATGTGCTGATATGTGCAGTCTGGAGATTAACGCCCTCTAAGACAAGCACCGCATGAGCATACGTCGGCAACTGTGTTCCGTCTGTTGGGGTAAAACGCCCACTGTCTATATACCCTTTTATCGCTAACATAGTTCACCTGCCTTTGGCATTTTTAGGTAACACATATATTGTATCACACAAAATGATTTCTAGCTATATGGTTCATTTATTTTACCCCTGTTTTACCCCTTGTGGAATTGTAACAAACATATCATGATATGGATAGGGGTAGAGCTAAACTACAACCCATCATGTGCATTATGTGCATTTAACCCCACCATATGATATAATGAAACCATCCGGCAAAGGAGAAAACAGATGAATACAGCAAATGAAATCCTGAATGATATCAGCACCGCCTTACAAGGCGGTAAGGCAAAACTAATCAACGAACTAGTGAACAAAGCATTGGCAGACGGTATCACGGCAAAAGATATCCTCGAACAAGGTCTGCTGCCGGCGATGGATATCATCGCAGAGAAGTTCATGAACAACGAGGTCTATGTCCCCGAAGTCCTGATTGCTGCCCGAGCGATGAATGTCGGCAGCGAAATCTTGAAACCGCACCTCGCCGAAAGCGGAGTGAAACCAATTGGCAAAGCCTTGTTGGGTACTGTCAAGGGTGACTTACACGATATCGGCAAAAATCTCGTCCGCATGATGTTCGAGGGCAAAGGTATTGAGGTAATCGACCTCGGCGTAGATGTTTCCCCGGAACAATTCGTTGCTGCCTATCAAAAGGAAAAAACTGATATAATCGCCCTGTCGGCACTTCTGACGACGACGATGAATGAAATGAAAAATACTGTTGCCGCTTTTACTGCCGCCGGAATCAGGGAAAAGGTCACTATCATGGTAGGGGGTGCACCTGTGACTGACAGCTTCCGAGCTGATATCGGTGCCGACATCTACACTAGTGATGCCGCCAGTGCCGCCGAGGCTGCGAAGAAGGCTATATTAGCACAGAAATCTTAGAATCCGTAAACTCATGATAGAGCTATTACTTCGTGTGATAAAATAGGCAAGTTCACATACTCCGGAGCTACAATCTAAGTTCAAACGCTTTCTTTGCGTTATCATCAAACCCAATACTTTTGTAGAATTTATGTGCTTCTGTTCTTTTTACTCCGCTTTGCAAAACTACTTTATAACAGTTTTTTTCTTTGGCAAATTCAATTGCCATTTCCACTACTCTCTTGCCAATCCCTTTTCTTCTATAACATTCATCTGTTATCACATTCTCTATAAAACCAATTGCTTTTCCATTTCTTGTCAAATCCGGGATTATTGCCAGATAACATGACGATACAACTTTTCCATCATCTAAAGCGACAAAATATACAGAATTATCTGTATTAACAGTTTTCCATATTTCCTGTGCCACACAAATATCTATAGACTCTTCATCAGGTAGTAACTGTTGGTATAGCTCAATTATTTGAGATAAATACTCTGCTTTTGCAATTGAGTACTCAATCATGCATCACCTCGTTGAAATATACTGTATTGATTGGTTGGTTGCGTATCCTTTAGTTTTGCATGTAAATTTACTCTTATGTTACTTCTTCATCTGCTACCCGTGCGATATTTACTATTGCTGGCTTCTTCGCTGTTGCGGGTTTCATGGTATTAGTTTTTCCGGTGGTTTTGGTTGCCGCAGTAGTCTTTTTCGTTTCTGTCATATCATCATATTTATTTACGGAGTTAGTTTGGCCACTAGTGTGGATTGCTTCGCTCCGCTCGCAATGACGAATACGAAGGTGGATTATATTCATGTGGATTGCTTCGGGATGGTACTCCTCGCAATGACGGCACTTGTCATTGCGGCCTTCGAGCCGCAATCCCATACCTGCTACCCATGAAAGACAGAATGTAATACAGTTCCTTAGTGCTGTATGTGGATTGCTTCGGGATGGTACTCCTCGCAATGACGGCACTTGTCATTGCGGCCTTCGAGCCGCAATCCCGTACCTGCTACCCATAAAAGACAGAATGTAATACAATTCCTTAGTGCTGCATGTGGATTGCTTCGGGATGGTACTCCTCGCAATGACGGCACTTACAAATTCAACCATAGAGTGGGACGAACACCAGTAGCATTGCCGACAAAGTTGCCATCAACATCGACAGAGCCGATATTGCCGACAACTGCGGCACTAGTACTACGGCCGCCGGGCGACCGCAGCCACCACCAACATTCCTCCCCGTTCTTGTATTTCGCTCTCCTGGCGGAGTTGAATTTGCTGTGAAAATAATAACCATTTGAATTTAGTTTACCGCTACTATCCTTCCTCCTCTTGTTCTTCAAGTCACCGCTGTCACCGAAATACCTCACTACCTCATCAAGACTCAGCAGGAACACCTTGTCAGTTGTACTGCTTCCCCCTTTCGTCTCATACCATGGGTTATTGGGGTTGCTATTTTTCGTTTCTGCTACCGCTCCTTTTGCCGTACCGAGGCGGTTATAAAACTCATCATTGAGGTATTTACGTAAATCGCAATTTTCCCATGTTATGTCTTTCCTCACTTTATGATATGGACGTTTCTCAAGTACTTTCTCAGAAATCAGCAAAACCTTTTCCTCCTCCACCGCCAGTACCAGCCAGTCGATACCAGCCATCTTCACGTATACATGCTCACCTTTGATAGTGGCAGTCACATCAGCAGGTAGAGTAGGGGTAGTTTCATCTTTCAGCTGACGAGGCGTAAATGCTTTTTGCTGCGGTTTCACCGGTTCGGGTGGCATGTTGTAGGGCAAAGCGGGTTCGGACGGATAATCGATATATCCCGGTGGCAGCGGTACGTTTATCGCTTCGTCTCCCTTGCGCTTACATTCCTTGCACGAGCCGAAGAAGCCGATTTTGCCGATGCCGCAGTGGGGGCAGAGTCCCTGTGATTTCCATGTCTGGGATTGGGTTTGAGCCGCAGCTACCTCTTCCTGCCATCTGCGATGCAGGGTATCATTTTCTGCCTTGATACGGTTTACTTCGGCTTGCCATGAGCTTAGTTTGGCTTCTTGCTCTGCTTTAATGTTAGCTACGGTAGCTTGCCACTTCTCATGGTTCAACTGATACTCGTTTACTGACCGTTGATACTCTGC
>JAITGA010000037.1 GCA_031280955.1 Lachnospiraceae bacterium | reverse complement strand
GAAACAAGTGACATTGAAATACCACCGGAGTTACAAGAACGAAAAAAGAAAGAGTTCCAGAACCTCAATCTGTCAGATGACTTCCTGTTTGGCATGGTGATGAGCAACCCTGAGGTCTGTCGAATTACCTTAGAAAAGATTCTGGGTATCCAAATTGAGAGTATTGAGATACCGATAGTGGAGTATACCATCAAATCAAGCCATGAGCAAAAGGGAGTAAGGCTCGATGTGTATATAAGAGATGTGGAAGGCAATATCTACAACTGCGAAATGCAAAATGGAAGGAAGAGAGATTTACCCAAGCGAGCCCGTTATTATCACAGTATAATGGATACAAGAGAAGCAGAAAAAGGAAGTAAGTACAAAGACCTAACCAAGGCGTTTGTTATCTTCATCTGTACCTTCGACTTGTTTGGACGTGGACGGCATATGTATACTTTCGAGAGAATATGTCATCAAGAGCCTGATTTGGTGCTTGGTGATGAGACATATACAGTATTCCTCAATACTGAATGGAAAATACACAATGGTATCAGTAACGAAATGATGGAGTTCCTCGCATATGTGAAGAACAGTAATGACACTTACCCCTCACAACTCGAAAGTGACTGGGTGAAGCTGGTTCATCGGCAGGTGAGTAGTATAAAAATGAATAGAGTAATGGAGGGAGACTATATGTTATCGACTCTGCGTGATTATGACAAAATTGAAGAGGGACGAGAGATAGGTTGGGAAGAGGGTAGATTGGACGGCAGGTTGGAAGGATTGAGTCAAGGACTAAGTCAAGGACTGAGTCTAGGACTAAGTCAAGGAAAGTCATCTGTCAACCGTCTCAATGAACACTTACTAAGAAACAACATGCTCGATGAGTTAAAGCGCAGTCTTATTGATACTAACTATCAGGAAGAGTTACTTCAGTTATATAGTTTTGATGAAAATACATTTGAACATACATGATAAACTATCAATACCTATAATGCTTAACTTGGGGGTGTAAAAACTGACGTATGAAATTATCTCTGTAAATTACCATCCTGTGATAAACCTACACGCTCCCGCTGAGAACAATACTTGCCGCTCTCGTTTACACCCACATAAAGACCAAGCACATCCTTATAACTGTCCATGTCATTACTAAGGGCGATATAGACAACTTTTTAATGAGTGGGTAATACTGTTAATCATATCTTCTATTAAACATTCCTCTTAGAAAACCCACGGAACGTCTGCTTCTCGATGTAGCTTTACAATTTTTATTCCATCAGCCTCGTATTTCTTCAAATCATTATATATCTCTGTTTCATAAGTGTAGTTGCACACTATAATGATATCTGGTCTAATTAAAAGTATGTCATGAGGAGCGTCAACTTTAAGCCCATCAATTACCCTACCCCACATTGATGAATCAGAATTGAACGTTACCCATTCAAAATCAGGGGTTCCAAAAAAACGCTCATACAGTTTCATAACCATATCGGCAAATCTATCTTTTGGATATAATCCGACTTTTTTGTAGTCTTTTTCAAACAATAATTCTTGTAGTCTATTCCTGCGAGCCTTTATTGAAAAACCGCATTGGTCGGTGCGATTATATATATCATCTATCGACTCTATTATTTTAAGTTTTTGTGTACACTTCGTTTCACATTGACCACAGCGGATACAGGGATTTACTGATGACTCCGGAAACCATTCCCCACTACCCTCTTCTCCTGCTTGACCTTGGAAAAGATATATATTTTGATTGAGTTCTAAGTTCGTTCTTCGGTAGTCTTGATTAGAAATACTGCCAAACAACAGGCGATTACGTTTACTCATAAGCTCCGATACAGGAATCCCCACATGACAGCTATTGCAATAGTGACAATTAACACAAAATCCATCTATGCTTTTAACGCCACTCATGACACGTACTAGTCTTTCTGAATCCAACTCCTTTGTTTTATTGGTTAATGCCTCATGATTTTCTTCTAACTCGTTATCATTATTAAGACCCGATAGAACAACTTTCACCGCAGAATGCGAGTATGCAAATCGTAATGCTGACGCTGCAACACTTTCATTATTTGCTTGTACGAACGAAAAAAAGCCGGGATTTTGAACTATTCCACCACCACCTAAAGGATTCATAATCGCAACGTCCACATTATGTTTAACTGCTGTATCTAGGATGGGGATGGTTTGGATTGCATTGGTGAAATTGAAAGAAATCGTTGCTGCCGCAAACACGCCACTTTCTATGATTTTTATTGAATCCTTCATAGAAGCATGAAGCGAACAGCAGATATGGTCAATTATTCCCTCATCTTTTAGTTTTAACGCCCCCTCATAAACGCCACCCTTGTTCATAATTTCTAAGAATTGCTTATAGCTGGTAATACACCAACACACAAAGAACGCCGCTCTATCTATTCCAAGTGATTTAAATTGCCGTTCTACCCTACGTCTTGCTTCATCAGCGGTTTTGTCTGATTGGTGAATTACCTTAACAGTAACAGTATAAGGCTTTTCAGTCTGTTCAAAGGCATGCTTTAGTGCTAAGTGAGCTCCACCGCCGGAATAAGGATAAGAAGTGTCAATATAATTCACACCAAAATCAAGTGCTTTCAAGATTAGTTGTGATGATTTTTCTATACCCTCAGTATCTTTGGCACTCTTTATCGGCAAGCGTGATGTCCCCAGACCCAATGGGAAACAGTTACTTAACACGCTCATTTGCATAGCTCCTAACCCTTATTCCTACGTCCATTCGTTCATTTCCTTCCTTGATGGTTGCCACGGAAGAGCGTTGATTACCTCCGTAGTCTTACAATATTTACAAAACGGTTTGGGGGTACTGAGAAAAGATAGTATCTCATCGATACTTTCTACCTTATAAATATCAATATAATCTTCATTATCCAGATTCATATTTGTACCAAATTTTTTGTTAAAGTGATGTATATTCGGTGCTATCTGACAAGTATACATTTTTCCGTCCATCAAAGCTATCCAACGATTTGCAAGAGTGCAACTACTAAAACTTAGCTCTATATCCTGGCTTCCCTCGATATCAAGTGGCATTTTGTATAATGTCTTCGTCGCTTTCCCTGTATAACTGTGAAACTTAAAGGCAATGTCTTTGTTCTCTATGGTTTTCATTATATCACCATAATCCAGATTGATTGGATACTTCGTTACCTCTACAGTTATCTGATTATTTCTGCAAACATTCCAAAACCTTTCTTCCTGTTGTAGTAAACGAACTCCATTTGATATTATTGAAATTACTGTGTGAGGAAAAACCTCACGTGCAGTTATCAAAATGTCTTCCAAATCAGGATGCAACAGCGGTTCCCCACCCAAAATATGTATTTCATCTACATTCCCAGCTGTTAGTTCTGACATTCTGTGTAAATCATTTTGAACGGTTTCTAAGGAGCTTACTCGTTCCTCAGCGATAGGTGAGAAATGTGAACAACCCATACAACTAATGTTACAATGGTCAACAATATTGATTTCATAATATGATAGATAAGTCTGTTTAATAAGATGTACTTTGAAATCCATCACTATCTTGGTTTCATTCACTCCGAATTCCTTCAGCTCCCTCACTATCTCGTTCATATAACCTATTGCGGTAACAATGAATTGCGCATCAGGAAAACTTCGTATCGTTTCATCAAGGGTCTTAATTGGCAATCCTGCCTTTTCTCCTTGTTTGTAATTATCACAAAAGCAAACCGGGATTAGTTTATTTCGTTTGAGAAAATCAGCAGCACATACACCTTCATTTCCTGCACCGAATAAAACAATTGGTTTTCCTTTTAGCTTTTCAAGTTCAAACACGAGTTCTCCCATCTATAAAGTCTGTAACAACAAATCATCTATTCGCATGATTTTTTCGGGAAACGCCTCATTTGTGCGTACATAATCATCATAATGTACGTCTATTTCCTTTTGCATTATTTTTAACATTTCTCTATCGCCCTTTTTTATGGCTAACTCAGCAATAACACTTGCATGATAGCAATAAAACCCCCGCGCCCAGTATTTGTGTATATTAGGAAGCAGTTCCTCGACCTTTTTATAGACTATCAGAACGTCAGTTTTTATTTCATAAGATTCAGATTGTGTGATGGCTCCATCTCGTTTCAGATAATGGTAAAGCGGAATATCAACATAAACACCTGTGCATTTTTGCTTTGACACAAGTACTTCGTAGAACAAAACATCCTCCGCATAACTTATCTTTTCATCAAAATAAATACGACTGTTTTTGACTACTTCTGCAGAAAACATCTTGTTCCACACATATCCGCAAAAACCCATATAGTAATCACGTATAAGCGGATAAATGAGCATGTTTTCTGATGATATAATCTGTTCCTTTATTTCTGTTTTGTTTTGTATCACTTCAGATTGTAAGGCAGTATCTCGATAATATGAACAAATTACTATGTCCACACCATCAATATTATTAAGAAGTACCTCAAACATATTAGGCTCAATCCAATCATCAGAATCAACAAATCCCAACCAATCTCCGGTGAAATTTTCTAGTCCAACATTTAAAGCTGAACTTACTCCGTAATTTTTTTGACTAAACAATCTTATCCGTGAATCTCTTTTTTCATATTCTTTAACTATTTTTCGAGAATTATCAGTTGAACCGTCATCAATTACAAGTACCTCCAGATTTTTGTAAGTCTGACTCAAGACACTATCCAAGCATTTCCCAACATATGCTTCGACATTGTATACAGGGATAATTATACTAATGAGCGGGGTTGGCATAGTTCTCACCTCTATTTTTTAGTAATAATCATATTATCCAGTCCCTTATCTGAGTTCTTCCGTTATTGGCGGGTTCAACACACTTCCATATCCTCCCAGATCACTCTTGATTTGGGATGTGGAAATCTCGACTGTTCTTTTAAGGTATTTGACTTCACAGTAATCATTCAAAAAATCGAACTTACCTTCCCAGTCATCACCCATGCAAAAGACATCTACCTGATATAGCTCTATATCAGGTATTTTCTGAATCCATGTTTTTTCAGGAATTACCAAATCTACAAACCGTATCGCTTCCAAATGTTGTTTTCGCTCCATATATGAAAAATAAGTTCTTTTGTTTTTTTGCTCTTCATTAAAACTATCTTCGGATAGAGCTACTATCAAATAGTCACCCAATTCCTTGGCTTGGCGTAATAAATTTATATGTCCATAGTGAAGTAGGTCAAAAGTGCCGTAAGTTATTACTCTTTTCATGGTCTATTCCCTTACAATTGTGTTGAACAACTAATATCAACTAAGTTTTTCTATAATAGCAGTACAGATATAATCAACATCACCAGTACTTAAATATGGATGTATTGGTAATGAAAGCACACACTTTGAAGTCTTTATCGTTGTTTGCAAGTATTCATCTTGGGTATTTAACTCATTAAATGCTGTTTGTCTGTGTAAAGGTTTGGGGAAATAAATCATCGTGGGAATGTCTCTTTTGGTAAGATGCAAACGGAGTAAATCTCTGCTTTGCTCATCAGGTAATAAAACTGTATACTGTGCGCGTGATGAAAAGTAATTTGTTGGTATATATGGAGTTTTTACGTAGTCTCCTAGCTTTTCATTATATAACATTGCTATTTGATTGACTTTTTTTAGTTCACTATCAAAAGCATCCAACTTAACACTAAGAATAGCAGCTTGAATGGCATCAAGGCGTGAATTTATACCTATAATTCTATTATCGTATTTATCCTCCAAAGTTGCACCGTTCCTGCGATACATTATAAGGTAATCGTACATTGCATCGTCATTAGTGAATATAGCACCACCGTCTCCGTAACAACCTAATGGTTTTGCCGGGAAAAAGGATGTAATAGCCGCATCACCAAATGAACATGCTTTCTTCATATTAACAGAACCGCCAAAACCTTGTGCAGCATCTTCCAAAACAAGTAAACTATATTTTTTTGCAATCTTTTCTATGTTTTCATAATCAGCAAGTAATCCAAACAAATCTACAGTAATAATTACTTTTGGTGTTAACCGCCCTTCATCTAAAACACGGGTGATAGCGTTAGCCAATGAAGTTGGTGATATATTGAATGTGTGTGCGTCAATGTCTACAAAAACTGGTTCTGCTCCAAGAACTGCTACAGAGGAGGCTGTAGCAATATAAGTTAAATCAGGTACAAAAACCGCATCACCTAAGCCCACACCCCATGCCTTTAAAACCATTGTTAAAGCATCTGTACCATTTGCACATGAAATGCAATGCTTTACTCCTGTATATTTTGCCAACCTTTGCTCAAAGACAATAACTTTTTCTCCAAGAATGAAGTTTCCACTTTCAATTGTGTCTGCAATTGCTTTGTCAATATCTATTCTCAGAGCATTATATTGCGCTGACAAATCCTTGAATTGCATTTTATCTCCTTTCGTTATCATATCTGTGCTAGGCTAATAATCATACCGGAATCGATAATATTTTTACATTGAAGCTGAAACATTAATCAAACTCCAAAAACTTCATCTATACTCTTCACTTGTTGTGCCGGTACACCTACGACAAGCACGTTATCAGGAACATTCTTAGTTACTACTGCACCGGCGCCAACCATAGCGTTTTGTCCGATAGTAATACCGCACACAATTGTTGCGTTTGCGCCAATTGACGCACCATCTTTCACTTTCGTTTCAATATAGTCGTCAGTACTCATTGGATACTTCGCTCGCGGGGTTAGAACGTTAGTAAAAACACAACTCGGTCCACAAAAAACGTTATTACCAAGAGTAACACCGCTGTAAATTGATACATTATTTTGAAGTTTACAGCCATTACCTATCTTTACGTTTTTACCAATATAGACATTTTGTCCTAAAATACAATTGTCACCAATCGAAACACCGGATTCAAGGTGACAAAAATGCCATACATTCGTACCTTTGCCGATTTTTACATTGTCGTCAATATAAGACGACTCATGAACGAAATAATCCATCAAAACTCTCCTTTCATATCCATGGTTGAAAAGCTATGTAGCGGTAATTTAATAGGTCTGCCCTCTTTCTGACTTTTATAAATTGCCAAGATAAGCTCAATAGCTCTTTTCCCTTCCCTTGCGCTAACATATGGCTGTCTGTCATTTTCGATTGCCTCTATCATATCTGCAAACAAAAGTATATGCCCATTTCCATATACATTGCTTGTGTTTTCTACGAGTGCTTTGTTTATAGAATCGCTTGCTTGTTCATCCGCAAACTTCCATATGTCAATACTGTTACACGATTTGCCACCGAGCTTTACAGTTCCGTCTTTGCCAAATAAACAAATGACTCCTTCCAGGTTTTGCGGAAAAACATTAACCGTTCCCTCAATTGTGGCAATTGCACCATTCACAAACTTTACTATGGCAAGACCCACATCTTCTGTTTCAATATATTCATGAAACTGCCGACGAGTTTGTCCATAAACCTCGTCTACTTCATTATCAAAAAGCCAAAGTAACAAATCAATGCCGTGTAAGCACTGATTTATAAGCGTACCACCATCGTTTTCCCATGTTCCTCGCCATTTAGACTGGTTATAATAATCCTCATTCCTATTCCATCGAACATGAACAGACCCATGAGACATCTTGCCAAAGCGACCACTTTCAATTGCTTTTTTTGTCTCTTTTACAGCAAGGTTAAAGCGGTTTTGATGACATACAGAGACTTTTACATTACGCTCCTCAGCCATACCGATTATCCTGTTCGCATCAACAATACTCATAGCCATTGGCTTTTCAACAATTACGGGTATACCGCATTTAATTAAATGCATGACAATTTCTGCGTGACTTCCACTTGACGTTGCCACGCTGACCAGATGCGGTCTTTCTGCTTGTAACATATGCTTGTAATCTACGTATCTTTTTATCCTGCTATTATGTAGATTTTGCGTATCGAGTAAATTTTCTATTGTTGGCAAATCTACGTCGCATACAGCAACAATTTCTAGGTTATTTTTTTCAGCAGCAATCAAGTGATTTTTTGCAATGCGTCCGCAACCAATAAGAGCATATTTCATCTTAGACTCCTCAAGTCTCCAATTTACATATAATAAAATACTTGTTGCTAAAATACTTACACAGGTTCATTGTGAGCTTTGCTTGTCAACTGACCTTTGGTGACATCTCTTTTCTATAATATAGTTATTCTTGATTTTTAACAAGTACTCTACATAATGAATCAACTCCAGTATAAAAAATTCTCAGCTTCGCAAAACATATCACACACTTTTATTGACTTCTGCTTCTGCCAACCACTCGCGTTCACCCGGTATCATATGGCATAACTTACACATTTCGAGACTGCTTCCCTTACGAAACTCTTCTCTAAGTGATATCATTAATGAGTTGTTAAGCCATGTGTCATATAAGTCACATAGCATTACATTACCAATGATTTTACGTCCTGAATAAATATTACAGTTCATAATATCGCCAAGATGATTAATTGAAATCCGTTTGAATGGCAGATTGCAATTTGTATTCTGTGTATCTGCGTTAAATCTCTTAATTACTGTACCCGGCAATGCACCAAAAGCAGGCTCAATGCCCACATGCGTAACTGATACATTTGAATGTGGGAAGTCATATCGTAAGTACTCACCACATTTACCAAAATATTCCTCTACTTCATGCCATTTAGATTGTATCCCAAGTTCATATGGCACTAAAGATAAGCCGCGAAGTACAAAACGTATTGTGCAGCTTTTCATGTTCTTAATCGCATGGTTAACATTCTTCTTTACTAAGGAATACGATGAGCCTTTACGCCAAAACTCATGTTCCTGCGGAGAGTTTCCATCAATACTCACTTTTATTGTCATTTCACAATTAAGTGAGATTAGTTTCTCAACATTTTCTTCGTTCAATAACATTCCGTTTGTCGATAGGTCAATATTTTTCATAGATGTTTCATATATGAGTTGTTTAGCCATCTCAAACCACTCGGGGTTTAATAGAGGCTCTCCCAGTCCACATAAAACAAGGGTTTCAAGACTGGAAATAGTACTTAGTTGTCTTGTTATTTCATGAAGTATTTCCCAACTCATATGTTTCTTTTTCAAAGGATACTTATAGAATTCGCTATGGGCAAGACAATAGGGACATTTGAGATTACAATATCCCGTCAAAGCAATTTCTAATTGTTCTGGCAATACTGGTAATTGTCTATAGTAATCTCCCCAAAAATCACCTGTTTCGATGTCATAATCTGCACATACTCCATCAATCAAAGCAGAGATTCTTTTTACTCCCATGTTTTTTAATTGCTTGAATATTTCCTTTTTTCCCTCGAATACACAAATAATTACAATCCCATCTCCCAGATTAGCAATTATTTCTGTTGGTGGAACTACTAAAACACCTCCTTCTCCAAATCCAAGTTCATTTATGGTTTTTCCCCATAAAACATCATTATTATCACTCAATGCAACAATACTGTACTCTTCTAATAATTTTGGGTACACATCTTTACACATCTTTCCGCATCCGAAAACTATTGCTCTTTGCATTTTCATTTCTCCTATTTATTCTAGAGCATCACACTCACATACAATTGTATCTTTGAACAATGGATGTTTGATTAGTCGATTAAAGTGATGCATTCGCCAAAGTGTTTTATAGTGTTTATAGTTTAAAATCCGTAGTGAATGTGCCGTTACTAAATCAAACTTGAAATTTCCATATCCGCCGGCATACAAACATTTTGCCAATGTATACGGCGAAAACAAATAAAAATGATCAGTATTTATACATTCAACATTTTCTAATGCCCACTTGTGATTTGCCTCGCAAAAAGCATTTGGTACAGTAACAATCACCTTATTAAAGTATTTACCATAATTGCTTTGTAAGGATTTCAGGAAGAATACCGGGTTTGGAATGTGTTCTAAAATATCAGGAAGGAGAATATAGTCAAACACTTCACCTTCCGTAAATGGACTTCCTATCTCAGGCAGTAAACAAGTAGTAATGTCACAAAAAAACACATCTCTATAACCAAGTTTTCTTACATGCTCGATTGCAGATTTATTGGTATCAAGTCCTACACACTTCGCAGCAACCTCCAATAACTTTGCATGTAACCAAAGATTATGCTTTATTTTCAGATCAATTACTTCTATATGATCACAAAATCCTAAATGAATGATTTTTTTGCCATGGCATTTTTCCATAAGAAACTCTTGCTTAGATAATGTTGTCTTATCTAAAGAATAGTTTATTGTATATCCTGTATTTATTTCACTACCAGAGAGATACTTTTCAGGAAAATACATAAGTAATTACGTCCTTTCTAAACTTAACACTTCTCTTTCATACGCCGGGTAAACTTTGTGAGCAGCACAGTATTTATCCCATATATCACGTGCCGCTTGTTGGTAGACTCTGTACTCCTTTTCCTCCATATGATAAAACATTGTAATCATTTCTGCAAGTTGTTCGGGAACAAAATCCTTTTCTAGTAATAATCCATTGTAGCCATTTTTTACAATTTCACCGCTTCCACCGACATCTGATGCAATAACAGGAATTGCAAATGATAATGCCTCCATTATAGATACGGGAACACCTTCACTTTCACTAACATTTATAAACAAATGACAGTCATTTGTTCTGTACCATGTAATCAGCTCATCGTGTAAAACCATACCTTTGAAATTGTAGTTTACATTTTTTTGAGATGCTAACGACTCAACTTCTCCTCGTAAAACCCCATCTCCAAAATGAAACCACTCATATGTAAAAGAGAGCATTGATAATGCCAAAACTATCAACTTGACTCGTTTGAGGGGTATTATGTCCGAACAACTTATAATGCGAAAATTTCTTTCGTTATTAATTATCTTGTATCCATAATCATTTGTTCCTAACCTCTTTACAGCCAGTATCTTAGGTTGGTACTTATATTGCTTTTGAATATAATGTACTCCATATAGTGAGCAAGGGTACAAAGCATCTAAATGATTGAAAATATATCTTCGCAGAGGAAGATAGTGATTTTTTCTTCTGTCTTCAAATAAATCGCCACCATGGGTGCGTGAAACAGCTGTAGCGTTCATGAAGCTTTTTTTAAGTAATACCGCACGGTAAGCTTGTGTAAGACACCAATATGAGTAAAAAACCAGATTGTCTGTCTTTTTAACACCTTCATTCATAAGATAATTTGTGATAGCTCTGACATCCATTATCGGGCGTCCCACGAAATTATAAAGCTGACTAAATACAGATTTGTTCATTCGCTTGGTTTTTATGAGTTCAATCAACTCGGTCCAAAATTCAAGACGTGTTAATGCAAATATAAATGCAAGGCTTCTTGGCGTTTTGGGTAAATTATAATGTTTTATACCTTTGGGAAGCTCTCGTTTTGTTGTATCTTGATTGGTTTTCGAGATGATATATTTAATGCTTCCAAAATAAAGTAGCTCAGGTTCAATAAACTCTTCTCCTGAAGAATAAGGGAAACGATCAGTAATGAGTACTACTTGCTTCATTAACAGACCTCCATTTTCATGAATCCAGTGAGTTAATTGCTAATATTTTCTTTTGCGAAACTTATTAATCTTGCGCAAATGCTTCTATGCTTTCAATGTATTCAACAACCGGTTTCATTGTAATGCTTATATCACAAGTATATTTCGCAAAATTTCGGATTGTTTTATTTACAAATCCATAATTTTTATGGTTTGGATAAACTCTATCATAAAACCCTATTATCTCATTTATGTCAATAGGTGTTTCATCAGCAGGAAACTCTAAATAATATGGATAATCATCATTAAATATATCAACTTCACTCCCACCTGCTATGGGCAAACCTTTAGCGACATACTCACGAGTTTTTAGTGAGCTTGAGAGAGTTAAACCTCTTCTATGGTTGCCAAAACTCTCAATCGCTATATTACACCTATTATAGATAGTATTCAAGTCCTCTCCTGCTTTAATTCCATGCATAAATACACGTTTATTTAAACTATACTTCTTGATAATCTCTATATATTGACTAACAATTACACCATCGCCTACCATATGTAATTTAATATCTCGTTCGCCACCCTTGCTATAATACACTCCAAGTCCTTCTAAAAAGCGGTCATATCCATGCCAGTAGTTGAAGCTGGCTACGGCGATAACACAAATACTATTTTGTTTACATTTGATTTGTCGAGGAGAAATTGCCTCTACCTCTATGCCATTCACCATTCTGATAGTAGGGATTCCCCATATATTTTCGTCTTTCGAATAGCTAACAATCTTATCAATACAAAACCTAAGCCTACTATAATCTTCGTTGTCTGACACAATAGAATCCAAGGGAACAGTTGATGTCAAATCATCACGCGAAAATGAAGGAAACTCCAAAATTATTTTCGATTTTGAATTTATCTTCTTTACTGTTTCGCAGAAACTAACAAATGCCTCGTCTGTAGGTTCGTTATATATTCTTATATAGTAAACATCGTAACCATATGGAATATGCTGCCATTTGTTTGTCACACAATTGTTAATGTTATACATTTCAACGGACATGCCATTTAACTCAAACAAACTAATATGGTTTCTAATTTTGCTAAATACTCCCGGCAAAGTTCCGCAAGCACCAATGTGGTTAGCAAGATAAGCGATTTTTCGTTTGCATTTATTTTGTGATTTCTGACATTTAGTGTGAAGTAAATCATCTAGTATAGTTCCGGTGGTAACATTTGATATATAATTGACCAACTCTGGCAACAATAGTTTAAAAAACAAGCAAGTAATCTTATCCAACTCCGCAAAAGTTTCAATTTGTGTAATCATTTCATCAAAGTAATCACTACTTGTTATCATTACAATATAATCGTTTCTATATATCTTTGCAAATTGTTTAAGTGTTATAACAGGATAGTCTTTATTATTCGATATTATTGTCTTTTCTGCGTTATTATCTATTACTACATCTATTTTTTCTTCAATACCTCCATCTTTATAGTTTGAAACAAAACGGTGAAAATCCTGCCCCGCTCCAAAACATGCAAGCTTCTTGAAAGCTGTTTGTTGCAGAAGCTCTTCATATGAATATAATACTAATTCTACCATTTGAAATCCCATCTGTTAATTAACGTCTCTATATCTAACACATATTGCTTTAACTGTCATAATGCTTTATAGAACTCTAATAATGATTCCGCATAACAATCAAGTGTAAGCTTATTATCACTAAGAAACGATTTGTTGATTTTGATTGCGGAAATATTTACTAGTTGTGTCAACACATCTCCATCCAAATCAAGAAGAGCACCAACTTCATACTTCTCTACAAATTTTATGAAATGACTTACATCGCAAACTGCTATTGGCAATCCTGCATTAAGATACTCATACAGCTTTAACACCGAAGCCATTTTATCATTTTCAATTCCATATCCTGAGAGATTAAATAGAACTAAACCACAATCATATTTTGTCATTTCTTCCGCAAGCTGCACGGAGCTAAAATTCCCTTCGTAATGCAAATATTCGCTTGTTGCTGAGAGCCTTTTACAATAATCAGGAGATTGATGTGCATAATAATGAATATGAATCCCCTTATTCGTGATTTTTCTCCAAATATCTTCAAAAAAACGGGAACTTTCAACGTTATCAGATATCCCACCCTCATATACTACATGTAACTCTCCATCTTTAGCACTAAGCTTTGGTAAATATTTTGATGGAGTCATTGATTCTAAGGGAAGATTCTCAATTGCGAATGTTTTCTCCTTAGCTAGTTGGAATTTTTCAATAGCTAAATTTCTGTAAATTTCATTGGGATACAAGCAACCTGAACTCCTTGTGTTAGCCATAAATTCCATCACAAGTGCTTCTATTGGCAATCGGTCACGTACGCTTAGCATATCATGAGTATCATGAACAATTTTTTTGTTAGTGCCAAGCAATAGAGCTGTTAAGTAATCCGGTTCATTCGATGAATGTACTACATCGAACTCGCTATCATCAACAAAGTTTATCATGTCAGAAAAAGAAGAAATAATGTATATATTTGTGTATACTGATAAAAACTCTGTATTGCATAGATTATCAGAAGCCATGTATAGATAAGAAACATCCACTCCCAGTTTCTTCATCAAATATGCAAATTTATGTGTCCTTATACATGCAGAGAACTGAACAAAAAGAATCGAAAAGTCTTCTTTTCTTTTTTTCTTGAAAGATTCAACGCTTATGTGAACAGATAACATTTTTTTGTTTTGTGAGTTCCTGAATAAAAAACCTCCCAACATTAAAAAGTATTCCTTAAACCCATATACTTGTTCTAGTTCCGTGCAAATTTCGTTATATTTTTCAACGCAAATAATTATATCAATCTCATTACTTAGATTCTTAATATAGTCCGGTGGTTTTACCTCTATATCGTTAATGAAAGTACCCTGTATGAGGGGATTACTATCTATATAGGCTATAACTATATAGTTATAGCATGTGGTAAGTTTTTGATAATATTTCTTTCCAAAATTACCGGCTCCCCATATTATACATTTCTTTATTTCTTCACACATAATCGCTCCTCTTCATTAAACTCTAATACTCATACAATTTGGGAATACGGTTTATTATTGACATAGAATCTTCAAAACTCATTCCAATGACATCAAAATACCATTTAATACTTGTGTATCGCGGCCGGTTTTCCTCTGAAACTAACGACAAAGCCTCTTCTCGAGTTAAGTCGCCCTCCCGTACTTGATTGCTTCGGAAAGTATCATGCTCTGTAAATCCCGCAACCGTATAATAAATATAATCATAAAATGCGGTGGTTCCGTCACCAATCCGCCATGTTGTAGTTGTATCTGTTGCTTTCTCCCAATTAAACCTTATTAACGTGTCGTTAATTATCTTTTCGTCCCATCTAAAGTAGTCAAAAATATGAAAGTAATCTTTTTTCTTACGAACACTTCTCCAGTATTCCCCTGACAATGTATCGATAAGCGAACTATTAAAATACCCTGGGCTTCTCAGCATGGCACTAAATCTCTGCTTTTGATAATACATTTGCTTTTTCCAACCACTTGTATAAACTGATTGTCGATCAAAATCAGGAGCAATTCCCAAAAAACCAGCCTTGAAATGAGTAGCTTCTAAAGGACTTATACTCCACATGTTTAAGTTTACACCTGTTTCTTTCTTAACTGTTTCTATATGACGGAAAAAGTGTTTGTCGCCAGCCGTTAATATATTAAGCATCCCTAAGTCAGGTGTCTTTAACCATGCCGCAAGATTCAAGGCTATATTTTTTCTTTTCCTACTCTTGTCTGCTGTAACAACAATGTTATGAACACCAAGCTCTGTGCAAATCCTGCTGATATTCCTGTGTGCCAAATCAGTTATCATTCCCCAGTCATAGGTATATGCTATTGCTTTCATCTTTAGTTCTTCTGCAATGAGATACAGCCCATAACTACTATCGCGTCCACCTGAAAATGGAACGAGAACTTCTGCACCACTTTTCTCCCTATATGGTGTAAGAATTTCTAACAGCTCCTCTCTTGACTTTGGGCAATTATTTGGTTTATAGTTGTGACAGTAATTACAAATCCCTTTTGAATCAAAGCTGATATAAGGCATTGTTTCAGGCAGTATACATTTCGTACATCTTCTAAGTTTATGTGAATGGTAAACAAGCATTTTTTCTTCTTTTACGCTTGTAGCCAGATTAGTAGCAAAGTTAATTCCTTTTGTATTTATTTCACACATTTAAGTTACCTCTGAATTATACTTCTTACATAATTATATGTTTTAGTTCCACTCAAATCACTATAGCTATCAACATTATCATTTCGCAAACTTGCAGACATTTGTTTTTCACAAATGGTTTCCGATGCTAGTTTGTTGACAAAGAGGGGTAAAGGTAATAATTCATTCTCAGTATTACTCCGTGAGTTATTCGTTTCTTTAAATTGATTATAAAAAAACGGAAGACACATTATATCATTATAATCATTAGAAGATAAAACCAACGGTATGTTCTCTATATCACCAGTATCCGGGGTTATCTTTTGCAAGCATTTTTCAAAATTTGAATAAGCATATATATGATTTCCAAACCTTTCGACATGGTAATATTTTGCTTCATATTCTGAAAAGGTACTACTCTTTCTTCTGTCTTTTATATTGATAAACGAATCTATCTTCTCATTTTCCATATCTATTTTTAGTATCATGTTCGATAAATATGGAAATGCAAAAATTGAAGTTCCAAAGATAAGTGTGTGAGAAAAATAGTTTTTCACATCATCTTCTATAAAACCCTTTGGGAATATAGATAAACTCCTGATTTCGCCTGTGGTTTTGTTCCATTTCATGATTTCACCACTTAAAGTAAATAACCAATAATATAGTCCACAGAACTCTATTTTGGCATACTTATTTTCTTTATTCCCTATTTCGTAACATCTGCAACTATGTTGTTTCAAGTCATACTCAATAACTATGTTATTATTTGTTGATACAAGTAGCAATAAGTCCGAATGAACAATATAATCAGTAAAATTACCCAAATGGATTTCTTCAGACAATCCCAGATGCTCAGCATCTTTCTTTAACTCATAAACTTCACCTATGCTAGGACTATATCCAATAATAGACAAACCCTCATATGATACTGCACATACATTATCATTATATGTAAAAGAGGTACTAAAGTTTATATTAGATGTGTATTCCTTAGGTTCTATGATAAACTGTTTGTTAGCAACATTATATTTTACAATTCTACTTCCCAGACAAGGTATCAAAACTATATTTCCTTCTAAAACCTCAAAGGTTCTATATAGCTCATTGCTGAAAAACTGCTCATTTGATACCCGCCCATGAAGCCTGATGTTTTGTGTTCTCAAATCCATTGAAAACAATCCTGTCATTTCTCTCGCAATACCCCAAATTGTATCATTAACTATTCTGAAGTTGACAAAATTGATTATTAACTCTTTTTCATTGTTATAATCTGTTATATTTACATTTTGTATTAGTTGCGGCATTTCTTTCTTCCTATAAAGAGCCACCAAGCTACTCATATCCCCATAATACGCATCACTCCATGCAATACTCCTGTGCATATCTGCCGTATCATCATAAATCCCGAAACCTGCCGCTTGATATTCCGATACTATCGCCCGATATTCCTTTGCCAGTTGCGGTCGCATGGAATCAAATGTATTCATGCTAAGAGGGTGCGGTCGCCACCATAATATCATATCATCACGTTCACGAAATACCGCCAACACCGAACGAAGCTTTCTTAGATATTGCTCTCCTCCGTGCAAAACTGCTCCAACAGTTGTGTTATAGAGAATAACTTTTTTGTCACCAATTAGTGTCTGCCATTCAATCGGTAATTTACAATCCTCACGTTTTGTATTTATTACCTTATCATATTTGGGCGAACCCAAGGCAACAAACTTGTCCTCCGGTTTTCCCAGTTGATTACCAAAAGTCTTTCTAAACTCCTCTACAAAAAAACTGCGCATTTTTTCTGATTCTAATATCACTTTGTGAGCAAAAACACAACCCGCAACTATAGGGAAACTCTCGGGAATAGGCTGCTCTCCGGCTACATAATACGGAACATACACTAAGCAATCTGTCAGTTTTCGCATTCGCTCACAATAAAAGAGCGGATGTACACTCGTTACATAATTACCTGCATCATAAGGAGCAAACGTAAATATGACATCCGGATGCCGTGCTTCTATGTCATAATGCTGCCAATCCGTACACTCCAGATAATCCGGATAATGCTCTTGTCCCTCATAGTGCATTTCCCCCAACATACCATCTGCATTCTTATCAAAATATGGTACCGGTATCCAGTATGCATCACAACCGGAATCTGCTTTCGCCGCCAGATAAATAGTTTCGATGCTATCTGACATTGATGCCTTATATGATATAAATGCAACCTCCATTCGTGTAGGCTTTAGTTCTGTGTGGATAGTGGCTTCGATTCTGTTGAGTTGCTTCACTAAAACACCTGTATCAGCCAGACCATCATTCACCTTAAAAAGCAGTTCGCAGTATTCGTTCAAAAGTGCGACTGTTTCTGTACTTTCACCTACTATGCTCTCAATGAAATCACCACAAGCAAGCGCACCTTCCTGACAATCAGTGTAGAGTTTCGCTTCCTGTGCCTCACGAAGTGTTTGAATTATCTCCAATATTTGCTTTTGCTGTTGTTTTCTCATCAGTAATGCTTTCTTTATGAAATCATCTGCAAGATGAAACATTTACTTGATCGACTTTACATAGTGTACTATGTTTGCGCTTTATACACAATAGAAAACATTGGTGGGGGTTGCAACTCGAAAACCCTCTTCCAAAAGGAAGTTTTTGAGTTGTAACTTGAAAACTCTCTTTTAAAAAGAAGTTTTTGAGTTACAACTTGAAAACTATTGATTTTTACGTATTGCTATGTTATCCTATTACTGAGGTGAACATACATGAAAAATCGTCAAAATTATTTGAATACATTACTTGAGTTTCTTGATAAAGATGTTATAAAAGTAATTACCGGCGTTCGCAGATGCGGTAAATCAACTTTGCTCAAATTACTTTCTGAGGAACTAAAAAAACGTAAAATACCATGCGAAAATATTCTCCACATAAACTTTGAAAGTATGAAATACAGAGATATTACTGATTGCAATCTTTTTTATGACTATATTTGTAAGCATCTTCCTGAAAATGGTAAAGTGTATTTATTGATAGATGAACCGCAAAATGTAATCGCTTGGGAAAAAGCTGTCAACTCATTTAAGGTGGATTTTGATTGTGACATATATATTACTGGCTCAAATGCAATGCTGTTATCTGGTGAGCTTTCAACATTAATCTCTGGTCGTTATGTAGAAATAGAGGTCTATCCATTATCATATAAGGAATACTTAGATTTCCATAATACCGAAAAAAGCGATACAAGCTTTCAACACTACCTCAAATTCGGCGGTTTCCCATCTACTGTGGAACTTACCCACAATCTAGATAGAATTATCGATGTGCTAGATGGAATATATAGTACTGTTATAATGAAAGATGTTATTGGCAAGAGTAACATAAAAGATGAAGAGTTGTTACACAAAATCGTTGCTTTTATGGCTGATAATATAGGAAACTCAACCTCTTCAAACTCCATTGCTAATAAGCTTATAAACGAAAAACGTATCGAAAACACTCGAAAAACGCCCGCAGTAAGCACAATTGAAAACTATATTGGTGCGTTAAAAAAAGCATTCATTTTTTATGAAGCAAAACGCTACGATATTAAAGGCAAAAATCTACTAAAAACGCTCGGGAAATACTACATTGTTGATATTGGTTTGCGAAATACTCTTTTGGGGTATCGGGACGTGGACAGAGGACATATTCTGGAAAATATCGTTTATCTCGAACTCAAACGATGTGGGTATAATGTTTTCATTGGAAAGGTTAATGAAAGGGAAATTGATTTCATTGCCGAAAAGGCGAGTAGTAAGATGTATATACAAGTGTCTGAAACCTTAGGTGACAGCCAAACACTGGAACGAGAGCTTACACCACTCAGAATAATTAACGATAACCACGAAAAACTAATAATTACTAGTGACAAAACATATGTTGAGAGCTATAATGGTATCAAAGTCAAAAATATAGTTGATTGGTTATGTGAATAATGTTGCCGATGCCAATTGCTTGCTGAGTTGCAAGCGCATGGTGAGACAAAGCGTATGATAGGGACAGGGGGTTTCCATGATATTGTTTATGCTCAGGCGACGTGTACCCCCTGCCCCTCCAGATACCAGATATGCTATACTCTCCACATACCAAGGTGAAGAATTAAAAGAAAAAAACGTCTTTTTCGTGTCATGGAATCAAATCAATTTTGTTCAGCCGGGCAAACCTATATTACCCATCACTAATCTCAATGAATTAATAGCTGCCGTATTCAGCTGTGCCGAGATCGACCCTGTTTGTATTGATATGAATCGGCAGTTTCTTAATCAATATGGTATTGATATCTTTGCTGTTTATCGCTCACGCGACCCGCAATATATTGAACTTATCAATGATGTCTTTGACGCATGGGCGCATCCGATGATAGGCAATGTATTGGTTAGCAGCGGGGTGAGACCACAAACCCTCGGCTCACAATATATAATGAACTGGGATTCGTTCCCTGAGGCTTATATGACTCTGGCAACGAAAAAAATCATTGAGGAAATGATTCGCAACCCTGCTTCGGTAGAGCTCAAGAAACTGGAAAAATCAAGCCGTGATCAAGTGCGGATTTGCCGTGATATGACGGAACTGGCACGAGCAGTGATGGGGGAAATCACGACTTGCGCCACCAAGAGACTGGAAAAGATCTATGCTCTCGAGTTTTGTCTTTCTGAACAACTTTTATTGGCACAAAGACATCTTATCAGTATAATTATTCACACTAACTTCGATAATATCACCGTGGGTAAGCAAACACTCAGCGGACTGATTACTTTTCATGAATTGTTTTTAGTGCAAGAGAAAATCCGAGAAAGAGAACCACTTTCCGTTACCGAATATCTCCATTTCTACTTCCCTTCATTATCCACTCTAGATATTGATATGCAATGGACGGCATTGGTAACTTTGATTGAATGTGCATTGGGTGTAGCAAGTGATTTAGAGTATATCCCCGCAACAGGAAAACCCCAGAAAATTATCGATGAGAGCATCACTATATTCAAAAGACTCCCGCCGCCTATACGTTGTGCGATAATTATCAATGATATCCGAAAGTTTGAAGACACCAAAACCATCAACCGTTACTCTATGGCAGCTCCCCTTGACACTTTTAAGCCGGGTGTCACTCATGATTTCGTCATCAGGTGTGACATTACCGAAGCATCGACCCGCCATTTCATTCCCACCCTCGTCATAGCCACAAATAGAGGAAAGACGAAAAACTCACTTTTATGGAACTGGATGCGCGACGAAAAACACATCGCCACCATGACCTATCGCCATTATCTCTTACCGCTCTGGGGCGGACCGTCCGGTCACACTACCGGGTTGATTGATTTTTATTCCCGGCATCTGGGTAGGGCTGGTCGCAGAACAGCTACGATACCCGTAGATGGCAAGCAAATCTCCATCAGTGCCATCATCATATCGACGATGTTTACTTTCTGGCGGCTTTATTATGACAAAAGAATCAATGCTGTCCACACCCTTGTTGAGACTTTTGAGGGAGCTTACTCGTCTATTTTGTGCGAAGGCAAAAAACTCGATGATGAACAGAAATCTAACATTAACTCTTTTTTCCGCCATGAAGAAACCTTAATCGAAAAGCCGGAACTGCCTACATATGACGATCCTTTTGAAACACTCGAGTCTACATTACCGCCTACCCCCTATCCCAACGCATGGACGAATCCGGCGCGAATTATGGCGCAAATCAAGAAAAAACACTATAAAACTCTGCCACATCTGAAAGATGCTATTAATTTGCTACGCAGTTTACTTTCCAGTCAAGGATTTGAAGTACCACGGTGGTCAAAGCCGATCACATACGAACCTGATTCCCTTGCCGCCCGCGAATCAGGATATTCCGGCGCATTTACCGGGGTAACAGTCCGCAGCTTCACGCAACTGAATGTGAAGACTTTTGGTGACAAACCATCTGACAAGTTCTTTTTTGCTATTACACCACCAACTAAATCTACGAAAAGACTCGCTACTCTCTACGCCAATATCTCATCATCTCTTTGCCATTACAATTTTTCCCAAGACTTTGCGAATCTTCCCCATTGTGTCATCGGCGACCAAATCAGACCTTTGCTTGCGGACATCACTTTCACAGATATTGACGGACTCACCTTGGGAGAAACGTTGGTTTTTGATGCTACCGCCACTACCGCATCACCACTCTGGGAGAATATCAAAGCTATCATTCCTTTGAAAGACAGCGAAAGATTCCACATAACTATCTCTGATGATGGAGAAAAACTTGATTTTTCTGCTTGCCTAAACATCAACTTTTCGTTCAAAATCAACGAGAGGCTTTCATTTATTATCAGTAATGTCGTCATTCACAGCGGACTTAATAACAATTCGCCCTCACCCCATATAAAACTCATCTCACATATCGCCGCTACGCAAACTCTGGAACTGTCAATGATAATCTCGCTTTGCGACAAACATATCCATATCTACGGTGAATATGAAGATGGCAAAGTACTGACCATGAAAGAGTTACTCACACTTCTGGGTGTCGATGATGTCATCCCCATCGCTGCTATCCTGCCCGCTGAGGAGAGTATCTTTGGTTCGCTGGGGCTTAGGAATCTTTCCATAACGATCAGGGAAAATACGATATCTTCCCTTGATTTCACCATCACTGCCTCCCATCCATGGACGATATATGGTGACAAAATTACCGTCCACCCATATTTTGACATCAAGATTGTTTATCCTTTTGACAACCAAAAAAGGCAAATTGAGTATACTGTTCTCGGCAAATGGACGCTGGCAACTACTGTCTTTGACCTCATGTTTTCTTCGGAACAGATAATTATAGCGCAGTTGGCAGATGGTTCAAACCTAGATTTTGCCAAAGTGGCTGATGTTTTCGCCATCAATGTAAACCTCCCTGCCATCAAGCTGACTGATATGGAGTTGGTAGTTGATTTGGCTCATAATGACTATTCCCTCACTCTGTCTGCTACCGATGTGATGAGTTTCCCGGTAGGTGGGGCTCTGCTCGCAATCGAGGATATCCACTTTGCTCTCGATTTTCGCGATAGCACTTTTGGTGATTTGGCGTTGGCAGGATCGCTTCGTCTCGGTGGTTTATCGTTTCATTTGCACGGCAAATATGATGCTGACGGTAGTTTCGAATTTGATGCGATGGCACACTCTGACCTTGATTATAGCTTACGTGATTTGATACTAAATCTCGAATCCACATTGATTGTCAATGCTATAGCCTCAGTCATGGAAATCTCCGAAGCTGACTATTCTTCTGCCATTGATACGGTGAGTAACCCCGCCGCTTTTACTCTATCAGCATTTCCGCTTGATTTCCTATCGGCAAATATTCGCACCCTATGCCTGTCTTATCAGTCAAAAGACAGTGCTTTTACTGCCTTTGCCGATTTTGAGAATGTCCTGAATATCAGCGACCGGTTCACCATTGACCGATTTGCTCTTCGAATCACCTCGATTGCAAACCAACCGTTGGAATTTACGGTAATCGCTGCTGTTACCATCTGTGAAACAGCGATATCTCTTGTCATGATCAAGGAAAACGATGATTTCATCATCAAAGGCAGCATTGCTCCCATCGGTCTCAATTTTGGCAATATCGCCGCCGAACTGGGTATCGACATCGCAAATCTCCCCGCTTTTATCGGCGATTTTGCCATTAGTGACATCAGCATCGAGTATGTGGTAAACCAAAAAGCATTTTTACTTAGTACTACCACCAACATCGGTACAGTCACCGCCGCCATCAATGCCAATGATGGGTTTGAATGGCGTATTTCATATCAAACAACCCCGGCGATGAAAATAAATATGCTGGATATGCCACTGGCAGGTGAGTTAGTCAAGAAAATCTCCCCTGATTCACCTGACTTCTCCGTCAGTAATTTCAAGATTACTGCCTCCAATACTGATGGAGTATCGCTTTCTTGTCTGGCATTTGGAGAGCTTTTCACCCTTAATATATATGCTCCTATCCCGCAGGAATGTCTATTGGCAAGCACAGATGAGTTTACAGATATTGACTTGGATAAAGGTACTGTCGTATCCACGAGTGGAGATGCGAAACCAACCGTCAAATGGTTGGAGCTGGGCAAAACCTTTGCCGTTCTCACGATTCCCAAGGTCGGTATCGGTGTCGAGGGAAAACGGATACTACTACTGCTTGACGCATCGCTCAATGTATCACCGCTTACTTTTAGCCTGCTCGAAGCCGGAGTAGGGATAGATATCACCGACCTTGCGAACCCTACTTTTTATCTTTCCGGTTTTGGCATCGCTTTTGATAATGGAACACTTGCCATCGGTGGTAGCTTCATGCGGGGTAATGAGGCGGGCAAAGACGTATATTCCGGAACATTGCTTTTCAAGTTCAAGTCAATAAATGCTGCTGCCGTCGGTCAATATAGCGACGGTTCGATGATGGCTTATCTGGCACTTACCGCCGCCATCGGCGGTCCGCCTGCTTTCTTCGTGACCGGTCTGGCGGCAGGTTTCGGTTATAACAAAAGGCTGCTGCTCCCCCAAGTAGAAAATGTCCCCGAATTCCCACTGATAAAGGCAGCGACTAATGGCTTTGACCCCCAGATTACCGCTGAACTCAACCGCCATGTCATTACTGAAAAAAAGCAATGTTTTCTTGCTGCCGGGGTCAAGTTCACTTCATTCAGGTTGGTAAATGGATTCATGCTGTTCATCGTCTCTTTTGGTAATGATACGGAAATCGGGGCATTGGGAATAGCGAAGATATCCGTTCCCCCCAACACTACTGCTAATCCCGTTGCCAAAGCTGAACTTGCCATGAAAGCATATATAAACCCTCATGTAGGGGTCTTGGGGGTTGAAGCACGTCTTACCTCCGAATCCTATATATTGTCACGCGATGCCAAACTAAGCGGAGGATTTGCCGCCTTTTTCTGGTTTGGCGAAAATATCCACAGCGGTGATTTCGTCATTACCCTTGGCGGCTATCACCCTGCTTACCAAAAGCCTGACCATTATCCAGTCGTTCCCCGCCTTGCTCTCAACTGGAATGTTTCTGCCAATATCAACATCTCCGGTGAGCTATACTTTGCCCTGACCCCCAATACACTGATGGCAGGGGGCAAATTGTGTGCTATTTATATAGCGGGTAATCTACGAGCATGGTTCGTTGCTTATGCTGATTTTTTGATTATGTGGAAGCCTTTTAGCTATGATGTCAAAATCGGCGTCTGCGTCGGTGCCTCGTATCGGATTAAATGGTGGTTCGTCAACAAGACTTTCTCGGTCGAGTTGGCAGCTGCTCTTCATTTGTGGGGACCGGAAATGCAAGGTTCGGTACGGATTACATGGTATATCATCTCATTTACCATTTCCTTCTCCAAAGGCGCAGATTACTCCCGTAATACCTTGACCTGGGAAGAGTTCAAAAACTCTTTCCTGCTAAGCGATACCAGTCAAAACACCACCCCCATGGGGTCAGCCATCGGGGCAGATATCCTGAGTTTGACGATGGCGGGTTTGATAGGCAAAACCCGTGATGGTACTGATATCATCTCACCTTATGGGTTGGTCATCTCGCTCTCATCGAAAATACCCGAATCAGGAAATATCCGTCCGGTAAACAACGCCCCCCTTAGTTCCCGGATAGAATTAAAGGTAGAAAGAAACGGCGTTGCCATAAATGACAAATTCATGAAAAACACGCTTACGCAAAATCTTCCCGCAGCGTTGTGGAAGAAAGCACCTGCCTCCTCAGAGCGGTTAAAAGAAGAACGTTTACTGAATAATGCCGTATGTGGATTAACTTTTACCTTGAACCAAGCAGCTGACCCACCGCCGCTTTTCCCTGTATCCCGTTATATTTCTTTGCTTGAGCTTTACAAAAATAATACCATGATACTTAGCGATAGTTTTGTCTTTGCCCCTGAGAAAAAAATGGTGCTATGTGACGATGATTCGCTCCCCCGCTTCAGCCAGACTGCCAACAGTTCCGCTATGAAACAGCGGCGGCGTGAATATCTGTCAACCCAAGGCATCACGGCGGATGTCGATATCGCTCTTCTCGCCATGGATGCCGAGGATTGGTTTAGTGAAGATATAATACATCGCACCGCATAAACCGAAAAAAGGAACCTTATGAACATGACCTCACACGAAAAAGATTTCAAGCTCGCTGACCATTACCGTCCCATTCTTTCCGAGGGAAGTTATAAAGTTACGGGGACGCAGAAACTCACCATGCCTGTCAATGAGACATTTACTGTCACCACCGATTTTCATGTGTCAGCTAATATCACCCACCTCGCTGCCGCTGATATTTTCAGCGTTTATCCTGCTCCTGAACAACAAGGTGATTTCACGGGGACACTGCCATTCATGGTGTTAAACAATCCCGAGTACCCTTGGCTCAAGTGCTGGACTAATGACATCAATGGTCTTCCTGTGCCATGGTTGGCGTTGGTAGTAGTGACTGCCGCAGAAAAGCATGACGAAGCGGAGGTGAAATATAGTACTCTCGTTCAATATACGGAAGATGGTGTTTTCTTTCCTTTTACCCGTCCTGTCATCGAGTCATGCAAGGACGATGACATGATTAGGGTGTTTACGATTACCAAAGATACCTATCATGCGATTATGCCGGAGAAAGCTGATTTGGCATGGCTTACTCATGCCAAGTTCGTCAATCTCGCCGCTTCCGAAGACGAGTTGGCAGAACAGGACGGTTGGTTTTCTACGATTATTGCCAATCGCTTCCTGCCATCAGGAAAGGAAGAGGCGAAGAAGTGCAGCGTTCATCTAATTGCCGTTGATGGCTATCTGGATACTGCCATTCCTGCCGACTGTGACCGAGTGCGAATGATATCATTATATCACTGGGATGTTTATTCCGAACAAGTTGAGGATCGTTCATTCGTCTCTTTGATAGACGGTCTCAACCAAAACAAGGGTGAAATAAATGAAAAAGCACTCAAACCTCATTATTTGCGTAGCGGCGAAAAAAGTTACTCATTTTACCATTCACCGCTACTGCCGTTTCATTCACAGCGTTATGATAATATCAATGGTGAGGAGAAATATACCGCTGACGGTAGATTGATTTTCGATGGCGAAACCGGACTTTTCGACATCAGCTATGCGGCGGCATTCAATCTCGGTAAACTGATGACCCTGAGCAGACGAAGCGAAGCGGAGAAAATCTCGACATGGCGAAAAAACCAAGCCATGAATGAGCATTTGACGAAGCTCGATTCATTTATTGGCATAGCAACGGTTGATTTGGAAGAACTATGCAAGAATCTGACGGAGGGGCAATTATTATGAAACGACGATGTCTAAATGAAACCCCTGCCAATGCGGGAACATATGTTCCCAACGACATACCCGAAGATTTACGTGATTATGCCGATGAGCTGCGTTTATTAAAAGGGATTCCCCTCACATATTTGCTCGCTGACCCGGCTTCGCTGAGTGCGGAAAGCATCCGCTTTTTCGTCCTCGATGTCAACTGGACTGATTCATTACTGGATGGGGCTTTTTCACTTGGCAGGGTGTGTATGCGGGATATCGCTTCTGATCAATTGGCATTGGCGGCAGTCAGTAAGAGCCGTGAATACCAGCACACACCGCGGATGAAACGGATGCACCCCAACCACAAGCCTGTTGCCAATCCTACGGCAAACGCGGACGTGGATTTTCAAATCGTAAGCGGCTTCATCCTGCGTTCAGAACTGGTCAAAAGAATGAAAGGACTGCATCTTCATGGTTTCGATGCCGCCGGAGCGCCAACCGCTGATGATGAGGGGACTCCGCTTCCTATCCTGCGGATGGATCTGGTAGCTGATGATATCATGTTATGCCTGTTTGCCGGACGGGTACATGAAATTATGATTTCCGAACCACAAATGGGGCTTTGCTTTGGGGTTTCAACTGTCGATGATAAAGGCGGAAATGTTTCCCGGAGGATTGACCTTCGTTCTACCCTTGAAAGCCCTGATATCGGCAAACGGATTGAGTCTTTTTGTATTGACCGCTATACAGATGAAAACGGTCGCTTACATGCCCGTGATTTGGCAGTTGCCATCGAGGAAAAGCTGAAACAGCACCAAAAACTGGGAGTAGATAAAATCACCCCATCTCGCTTTGCCTTTGAAATGATTGCCGTTGCGAATCGCGCCCTGTTCATGGAACAGGGTGCGATTCGCAACACTGAACAAGCAAGATAGTACCAAGGAGAAGCAACATGGCTAAGCAAATAATCATTCCCATGATAATACTCGCCCATCGCTTGAAAACTGCCCTACAGGTGCCGTCGATTAGCCCCAATTACAAGACTGCCCTCCAATCCTATCTGGGTAAGGATTCAACCCCGGCGGCTTTTAACAAGAACAGTTTGTTAAAAAAGGGCGTTCATTTACATTTCATTTTGCCGTCTGCCATGAAAAGAGGGACAGAAACATTAGATGAACACGGTGAACTTGTCTTTGACTATCCATGTGTCCCTGACCGCTTCACGATAACGAGAATGTATGAGGCGAATGGTAAAATCCTCACCGACTGCCATGTAGTGGAGAGTAACTTCTATTCGCTTGATAGTTCCTATCAAGATAGTATTACCATTCCCAAATTTGATGACCTGCGAACGAGGCATCGCTTCCGCTATCTGGGACGGACATACCGTACTTCATTTACAGCTATCGCTCCTCCTCCGCCTCCACTCGGTGAATATGGCTACTTTGACCGCATTACTGCCGTCGGAGCAGGCGACCCGCTCTTTTCCGCATACTATCCCAGCTGTATGAGTGTCTTCGGCTTTCATGATGACTTGGCGGGAGTTCCCGCAAATGCGGTTTTGACCTACTGCGTAACCGGTCACTATTCCAACCCTGTGAATGATATTTTTGCCAAAGTCCAAAACATCTCCGATATGCAACAAACCCTTGCCGAGTACAGCTTGTCAATCGAAAACCAAACGGATATTGCCAATTCCAGTATCTTGTTCGGAATCGTCGGCGGTCTTGACCTAAAGGAAAACTACCCGCCGCCTTTGGGTGAAATCAACATCGGTATCGGCAAAAGCTCCGCCGAGGCTCTTTCTGCCATCATCAAAGGCATATACTACCAAGACAAGCCGGATATAGAGCGTTTCCTCAGCTCAATTCAATATGATACTGCTGCCGAGGCTTCCCAACCTGATGGCAACTTTAGGATTGACGATGATATCCATAACCGCGGTTTTACTCTTATAGATGCCATCGAGAAAGCATATACTCCCAAACTGCCAAAAAGCGTGGCTTTCGACGGGTTTGGCGAACGATATGACACCCTTTGTTGTCATGAGCGTGAGCTTGGTCAAATGAGGCGTTTACTGGAATACAAAAAAAATTCGCTATACTATTTGTGGGAAATCCATGAAGATGCCGCCAGTACCAAGAAAAAAGTCATCAAACCATTTTTGGAGAGACTGATGACAGAAATCGAAGACCTCCGTAAAGATATATTTGAAAAGATTAAAGCAGCTGAAAGAGAAAGAGCTTCACTTCAAACTGCACTTCAAGAAAAAGGAGCTTGCCTAGAAGAGACCGCAAGCGAAGCGTTTTTTCTTGCCAAAGATCCGGTAGCGGTACTTTTTGGCAGCGGAATGAACAGGACTTATGCCTTTGGTGAAGAGGGACGTTTTGAAACCGATGAGACTTTGTTTTGTCTGACTGCGCCGCTTACATCGGATATCACTACTGCTGAACTACTCTCCTATTTCCATGACCTTGACCTTCTTTCGGATAAAATTGAAGACATTAGAGTATATGCCGAAGCAGATAAAGTAGCAAATACTATCGCATTTTCTGCTATGTTTGCTGTTTCTGCCCTCCTGCTAGACAGCCAAAACCTCTTACCCGCCCTCAATTTGAAACCGACAATAAAAGAAAAACATTCACCTATCTTATATAACGGCAACCCAGTGGAGCAAGTAACACTCTTGCTGCAATGGGAAACTGACTTTTACCCTGATTATGATGATTCCCATCCCGCCCAAAGTCATTTTTTGCATGGAAACACCGATTACATATATTATGGTGAGCGTAAGGATACCAAAGTCGCCTGTGAGGGGTTCGCCGTGCTGACACCACACGGTATCTACAATCTTGAAGAAAAACTGCGGAAGTATCTGGAACTTTATACTGATACTCCTGACATCGCCGCTTTGGTCGGGCAAATCAAAAATCTTGCCGCTATCTCCCAAAACCTCGGCGGTTTTGGCGCAAGCCTGGTAGCTCTTCGCCATGCTTTCCAGTTCCCAATCGACATCGCTCCCAATGACCGTTTTTCTGAGAGTGTTGCCCTTTGCCTCAGACCGGCTAGTCCGCAGTTCGCCGAAGCTGAAATCGAGCGACTGGCAGTTCGCGGTAATACCGCTATCCATCCCCTGCGGGAAGGGTTTTTCTCCCTCTCCAAACTGGCATTGCTCACTTCTTTTGGTATCCAGCGACGACTACTAGATGATGAGCTTTCGTTTAAGGGGAAGAGATACTTTTCCGAAAACCTGGAACCAATCAAGGATGAGCTATGCTTCTTCCCCCTCGCTTTGACTTCCCCCGCCCGGCTTTCGGCATCCTTTGTCGCCGCCGATAACCATCTGCTACCATCATCTCCTTTCCTTGATTCCACACCTGTGATTGCAATTTTGATGCCCGATATGCTTAATCGCAATCTCAATCTCTTCACTCGTCAGGGCGAGAGTATCGGGGTTCTAAAAACTGCTTATCGAAAAATTTCCGGCAAAAAAACCGCAGTTGGCAGATTTTTAAGGTCGCCACTTACACCGCCTGTTATCGACGACCGTATCACTAATTTCATTTCCGCACTCACCAAGGACAATACCAACTTCGCCGAACTGATGGCTGTTATCGACACCAAAATAGAAGCAACACTCCCGCTTTCCGCAAACGATTTCATCTTCGGACGTGTCCTTGTTCTCGCGGAAATAGCCGTTGAACTAGAGTACTTCGGCTTACCGGAATGGTCAAAAAGAGATTTGGACATCGGTAAGGAAGATGACCTCGGACTCTCAAATCAGTCATTCCCGGTGATGTTTGGTGACAAAGACCGAGTAATGGATGGTGTTTGCTGTGGCTTTTCTGATGGATTTGAGCGTGGTTTTGCTGCTTTTGGAATATCTGATGCACACGCTAGGTATTTATCTGCCAATCCGCTGATGATTAGTTCCCAAGACAGCATCCGTAATGTCACCCTGCTTTTTGACCCGATGTTGAAAGTAACCATCAATACCGCTTTACTACCGGTTAAGCAACTGGAACTTGATACAGCGCATCTGGATTTTTCCGGTTTTTCGCTTATGTCAGCACAGCTTGACAATGTTATTCACGGTGAAAAAGAAGCGGAGCTACCCGATTTCACACACGGAGCACAATTTGACAGGTTTTATCCGCGCATAAATGATGGGGTTACTGTTTATGAAGAAGTGAGCATTGTAACTCCAACCACATTGATAGAAACAATCGGTAATACCATCATAAGCGATGGTTTGATCGTCAAACGAAACCCGGAGCAATAAGGAGGAATGGATGAAAGGAATAAGTATTAAAACCCCTGACAAAATTTTCTTTTCCAATGACCCACTTTCATATGTGGTAAAAAATGACTTTCACTTTACGATTTTCAAAACTGAATCCACAGAAGCAAAAAGTCGCCAAACGAAACCTATCAAAGGTGGTGAAGCTTACCCGACCATCTATATCAAAGGCTTTGAGAAGCTTTTTTCCGACATCAGACAAGATGATCAACTGGAGGCGTTCTTTAGAAAGTTTAATAGCAGTGATAATAATGACTGGACGACCAGTTATGGCAGATTCAGGGATACCGAAGAAAAATGTGCCGTCATCAGCGTGACAGCGGATACATTGCCGCTTGATTTTTCACAAAAAATCAGACTGTCAGAAAAATGCGCTTTTACGAACATCCCCGAAATTGCCAACCCGGTGACACTAACGGTCATCATCGACGGCTTTGATTTCTTTTTCGCTGACATGGATAGCGAAATCACCTATAATATCAGCCTCGAAAGAGGATTTGCCGTTTATATCGAGGAGTTTGGCGCATATCCCAACGAAAAATCAACTGTCCCCGTTAGCTCTATCCGCAAGGGAAACTCCTGCTTCATTTCCTGGAAAATCGAGGAAAACGAAAACGCTTCCGCATTTCTTTACGACAAAAACGGTAATATTATCGCTAATCTCCCACCTTATCATGCAGTTATCAACGATGATGAAAGATTCACCCTCGTAGCCTATAATGACTTTTGCTCAGTAACCAAAACCCTGACTGTCCATCGGACACTTTGGGGTGATGAAAGTCCTGCGCCATCCACGCTCCCGCCAACAGATGCCAAGGGACGTTTTAGGTTTTTTCGTAGTTATGGGGGTATTTACCATCTTTACATCCATCCCCAACTTTTTAAGAGTAATGATTTCACGACATGGAACGTATGTTCTGTAAACAATCTTGCTCCTGCTGACTACAAGTTTTATTCCGCTACCTTTATCGAGGGAAAAGTCGGGGTATGTTATCTAAGTGATACTCTTTTCACCTATTGCGAGTACCATTTCGGTACTAATGAATGGAAGAGGTATGATTTCTCCAGAAGTGGTCTCGACTACGCTTTTTCACTTCACGCAGATACCGGTCATACCGTCATCGTCCTGTGTGCGGGAAATGATATTGGCTTGTTTGATTTGTTAAATGGGCAGCTGATGAACGACAGATATATGGACTTGCCTGATGATATCAACATTAAAGCGATCGATGTCATGACCGACAAGAACAGGAACTACATTGCTGTATATAGCAATACTATGCCCAACAAACAAAATCGGCTTTACTTTTATGATCTCAGCGATGATTTTCGTAATAATATCTTTGAATGTCCTGACATGAACGGCGATGATATCAGTTTGGTGAAGTCAAACGCTATTTATATCATCATAAATGGTTATGTGTACGAGGTGAGTGACAGGGGGAAATTCAGCGACAGTAATTTTGCTCCCGAGCATAACCGACTGGTACGTCCTATTACCGGCAGTTTGGATACAGAAACACTAGTGGGAGTGTATCGGGTAGGAACAGCGGCAAATGTATGGAAGTATCGTTTTTGAGTCAATAGGAGGGAAGAAAATGGGGACAACTATTATTACGGGACGTTTTACGGTGGCAACGGATCTCGATTGTATCGAACTGCAGGAAAATGGTCATTTGGTTATTCCAACTGACATGAGCGAGCTGACTATCAACAAACTTATCAACAACAAGCAGTATCCCTGCCGGACTGATTTTGAGTTTTTGGTAACAGGAAAAGATGGTGAGGATGCGGGTTATGGTTCAGATGAAAACGGTGAAGACGGCGAAGCAGGCGGCAAAGTGAAAATAACTGTCAGTAATCTGATCGGGGATGTACACATCAAAGCCAGCGGCGGTATCGGTGGCAGCGGCGGCAAAGGAAGCAACGGGGAAAATGGCGGCGATGGTGGTAACGGCGGCAATGGCGGCGACGGTGCTATCGTCGAGTTTCATTATCACAGAGAAGACCGGGGTTCATGGAGCTATGCTTTCTTTCACTCGAACGAGGGTGGTTTCGGCGGCAAAGGCGGTAGCGGCGGTAAATGTACCGGTACTCATGGCAGTGGTGGTGAAAGTGAAGCAAGCGGAACTAAAGGAGCCAAATATGGCGATGGCGGCGACGGCGGTATAAATGGTAAACCGGGTTCTATCACTATTTTTCATCCCGACGGCGGTATTTGCATCAACAACATCGAACAAGACTATCAAGGGTCGTTAGTCGGAATCACAATGCTTGACCTAGGATGTGACCGTGATTTGCGTATTTATCTAAAAGGTCTGGGCGGCGAACATAATCTGCGCAACTTTCCGCATATCCGCGAAAGTATCAAAAAGACGAGGGAACAGTCAAGGAAAAAGAAAAGCGATACGGCAAATGAAACCATAACCGGGAGAATATCGCAGGTGGAAGCGAGGGGAGTAGGTAACATTAATGTGGATAGTAATAATCTTGATACCATTTTCAATCATTATAGCTTCAATGCCACCATCCATACGACTATCGTGAACTCATCAACAGTCGTTACTGAGGAAGCTACTGCTTTAGAGCCGATTGGATACATGATTATCGCCTCGATGAAAGAAGTCAAAACTGAAGCATTACTTCATAAAGTCACCCATTTTGGTGATAAAGGTGATTGGCGCAGTCTCGATTTCATCGAAACAGACGTATATCCATATCAAAAAATTGCCGGAAAAACATACTATATATCAGCGATGATAACTTATGAGATGGCTGATGGTTCTCTCCGCACGGCAAGCATGACCTCCAACAATATCATCGTTGAGAAAGCCGCCCATGTATCATACCTTAATCAAATCACCATCAATGACCCCCGCTGGAAAGGCAGTAAAAAAGGCGGTGAAATCATGTTCCTATATGGCAGGCACACCAATACCTTGAAGTCGTATGAGAGTGCCGATTATCACGGCGGTGATTATCTCAAAAATAAATTTGATGGTGGTAAACTGCGTACCATTATGCCGATTACCGGCAAAATAACCTTAGTCAATCACGATAAATTTGAAATCGTAGGAGCAAAGATTGAGCCATATAAGAGTAGTGAAGGTCATTTTGATCCGTCTTTTCTGGAATATAATGTCAGTAGTAGTCGCAAGACTATCGCTACCCATCGCCCCGATTTGGGGAAGGATAAACTAGGGGAGGCATTAGAAAAAAATAAAGCCGTCGTGTTTAATACTGCTGACACCAGCGTCAGTTTCGATTTAAAACTGCCGCCAAAAACAAGCGACATGAGCCCTTATGACTGGGAATGTAATATTAGCGGCGGCTTTTTGGACAATAGCTCCCATAAGTGTTATTTGTGTGGTTGCTTTGTGTTAAGTATTGAACACAAGCCACGATTGGGAAGCACCACCTCCACATATGGCATTAATATCTTTAGTGATGATAAGCCACCCGCCTCACAGTCGCAGTTCTTCGTAGGAGCGACAGGAAGTACTACTGTCTACATCCCTCCCATCCTTATCTACTGGGGTTGTCATGCAGCTGACACCCTTATCATGATGGCAGACGGAAGCCAAAAACGTGCTGATAACATCCGCATCGGTGATCAACTGTCGGTATATGGAGGCAAAACCCTCACCATCGCTGATATCCTGACGGGAAATGATACCGAGATACTGAGCATTACCACTACTGATGGTAGGAATATCAAGGTCTCTAATGGTCATGCCATGAAAATGGATGATGCTGTGGTGTCAGACGGGGTCAGGGTGATTGCCGCCAAACTAAAACCCGGCGACCGCCTGATGACTCCCGGTGGTATCTGTGAAGTAGCTCTGGTATCAGTTTTGCCTTATGATGATATGGTATATAACTTCATCTTCATGGATGAGGATGAGCCAAACTATATCGAAGCTAATGGATTTTGGTCAGGAGATTTTTATGCCCAAAATGAAAGCAACAATGATAAATTGCCGGAGTTATCTGCGGAAGCGAAAGCCCTGCTCGCCGAATTTGCGAGATTTGCAAAGCAATAAGGCATAAAGCAGCATCCAAAAGTCCGACGATGGTGCTTTTGCATAATAACCGAAAAAATGATAGAATTACATCATATCGGTAAAGGAGAGCGAAGGCGCATGAATAATACCAAAGAAGCAGGTTTTTCCCTTGATGAAACCGTCGGCTATTTCCGCCATCACGGGGTAGATGTGATTGTTTTCGATGATATATACCCTGAGGGACATCAAGGCGGGGTCAGTATCATCATGCACGGCAACCGCGTGGCTACCAACGGTGACATCCGTTTTGAACCTACACCGGGGCAATGGCAACCGGTATCAAAGCTCACGAATCGCCAACTTGATACTGATAACAATGAAATCAAAGCCTCGCTTAGCTACCCTGACCACGACCGTCATCTACAGGGCATGAACCCGATGATTTACCCTGATTTTGCATTTGATTATACTGTCAGCGTCAAGGGAGAGGGAGCGGCAGTTGTCGTTACTGTAAATCTAAAACAACCCATTCCTGAGCGTTTCGCAGGTAAACTATGCTTCAACCTCGAACTTTTCCCCGGGGCATTGTTTGGTCATCCGTGGATGATGGATGAAAGTCACGGTATTTTTCCTTTACAACCCAACGGACCGATTCTTTCCCAATCGCCTAACCATCAGTTTGCGGGTGAATATCAAAGCAACCAAGCTGATGAGAGTACCCCCAAAGCTGACCCCCGCCATCTGGGCGGTGTATCGCTACCTGCGGGTTTTTCGGCTTCGGAAACCACCAACTCCCCCCTCACGGGCAACGAGAATGACAAAAAGAGCGACTCCGGACGCATGTTCGACTACAATCCCATTATTGCCGATGACCTCATCGCTTTGCCGTATGCGGTTGGCAAGTGTCTAACGGTCCGTCCCGATGATGATAGCCGCCGTTTGCGCATTGAGGCAAAAACAGGAACGCTGAAACTCTATGACGGACGAATGAACCACAACAATGGTTGGTTCGTCGTCAGCGGTGAGATTCCCCAGGGAGTGACCGAAAATGCCATCGTCTGGACGATTACCCCGAATGCTCTGGCTGATTGGCTCTATCCGCCTGTAGTGCAGTGTTCGCAAGTGGGCTACCACCCCGCTCAAACGAAGATAGCGGTCATTGAACTTGATATGCGGGAAAATGAACGCTGTAAACCGTCACTTTTCCATATTACTGACCAAGGTTCTACGCATATCCGCACGGTTGATGGCGTTGAATGGGGGACTTTTCTCCGTTATCGCTATTTGCAATTTGATTTTTCTGACATTACCACCGAGGGCTTATACCAAATCAGATATGGAGAAGCCAAATCATCAATTTTCCGTATCGCCGCTGATATTTATGAGCGTGGGGTATGGCAGCCGGTACTCGAATACTACCTTCCTGTGCAGATGTGTCATATGCTGGTGCGGGAAAAATACCGTATCTGGCATGGTCTTTGCCATCAAGACGACGCCCGGATGGCTCCTATCAATCACAATCACTTCGACGGCTACGTGCAGGGGGCATCTACTTTGACCCAATTCTCACCCGGCGATACCGTCCCCGGCCTCAATGTCGGCGGATGGCATGATGCCGGGGATTATGACCTGCGGGTCGAATCACAGGCGGGTGAGGCATATATCCTCGCCATGGCATATGAGGCTTTTGGAGTTGATTATGATGTCACTTCCATCTGCCAAAAGACACGGCTTGTGGAGATTCATCAACCTGACGGCAAAAACGATATTTTGCAACAAATCGAACATGGCGCACTTTCTGTTGTCGGTGCTTATCGTGCCTTGGGACGGCTTTATCGGGGAATTATCGAAAGTGACTTACGCCAATATGTCCTGTTGGGAGATGCCGCGGCTATGACTGACGGTATCTGCGGCAATGCCGATGACCGTTGGGTTTTCACCGAGGACAATCCCTGGCGGGAGCTGATGACTGCGGGGCGATTGGCGGGGATAGCAAAGGCACTCAGAGGTTTCAATGATGAACTGGCAGCTGATACACTGGCGGCGGCACAGGAGCTTTGGGACGTGACCTTGCCCGATGGTGATTATGATAAAGCCGCCAAAAAAAGCGGGATACCAATCGCCAATGCCGCCTTTGTAAAAATAGCCAAGGTTCATGCCGCTTCCGAACTCTTACTGGCAACAGAGGAAGGTAAATATCGGGATTTCCTGCTTGCCGAAGCTGACTTCATCGCCGAGGAAATCGAAAACACCGCATGGATGATGGCGCGGGCATGGCATATGCTTGAAGACGTAGGATTTCGCTCTCTGATACAAAAAGCCCTGCCAACATTAAGGGAAACTATCACCGCCCAAAACAAGGAAACACCATACGGCATCCCCTACCGCCCCCATATCTGGGGTGCAGGTTGGGGTATCCAGCGTTTGGGCTTCCAATATTACTTCATCCATAAAGCATGGCCGGAGCTGTTTGACCCTGAGCTCATCATGAGTTCCCTGAACTTCGTTCTCGGCTGTCATCCCGGAGCGAACAATTGCTCCTTTGCCTCCGGTGTCGGCGCCAAGTCAGCTGCCGCCGCATACGGAATTAACCGTGCTGATTGGTCGTTTATCCCCGGCGGTGTCATTTCGGGAACGGCACTTATCCGCCCTGACTTCCCCGAATTGCTAGATTTCCCTTTCCTTTGGCAGCAGACGGAATATGTGATGGGCGGCGGTTCTTCGCATTATATGTTTTTGGTATTGGCAGCCAGAGAAATCCTTGGTGTGGATAAAACTTAGTTAAAAAGGAGAAAATAAATGAAATTTCGTGAACTGGGCAAAACCGGTAAAAGTGTAAGTATCATCGGACTGGGGCTTGAAAACGTGGATTTTAAACCATATGAACAAGTAAAAGAGACGGTTGATGCCGGGCTAGAGTATGGCATTAATATCATCGATGTGTTCATGCCCGGTACTGAGGTTCGAGGGCATATTGCCAAAGCCTTGGGGGAAAGGCGAGACCAAGTAATGATTCAAGGGCATATCGGTGCAAGCAATGTCAACCAACAATATGATATCAGCCGTGACATGCCGACCGTCAAAAAGTTTTTTGAAGAACTGCTCTCATTATTCGGCTATATAGATTTCGGAATGTTATTTTTCATTGATTCGGAAGACGATTACCGCAATGTGTTTGAAACTGAATTTGCCGCATATGCCGAGCAACTAAAGAAAAACGGTGACATTCGCCATATCGGTTTCAGTTCCCACAATCCGCAAATGGCAATTAAGGCGATTGAAACCGGGCTTCCCGAAATGATGATGTTTAGCGTCAACCCCGCCTTTGACATGCTCCCCTCCGACCGCTATGTCTTTGACTATTTCGGTGATGAAGACCGTTTCGGCGGTGAACATTTCCGTGGTATCGACCCGATTCGGGCGAAGTTATACAAGCTTTGTGAACAAAAAGAAATCGGAATCACAGTAATGAAAGCCTTTGGTGCCGGTAAGCTGCTTTCACCTGACCATAGCCCTTATGCTACTCCGCTTTCAGTCAAACAGTGTATCCATTATGCCCTGACTCGTCCTGCTGTTGCCAGTGTCATGGCAGGTAGTCGTACTGCCGCCGAGGTAAAGGAAGCGGTAAGTTATCTCGAAGCCGGCGATGAAGAAAAGAACTATTCGCAAGTAATTAGTGATGCTCGCAACGATTTTCGCGGTAGCTGTGTCTATTGCAGTCATTGCCAACCCTGTCCCGCAGAAATCGACATCGCCGCCGTCATCAAGTATCTCGATATCGCTCGCCTTGACCCGGCGAACATCGCCCCCTCAATCCGTTCGCATTACCACGCCCTTTCCGCCAAAGGAGGTGACTGTACCTCCTGCGGTTCATGCGAAAGCCGTTGTCCGTTTGGGGTAGAGATTATCGCGAATATGAAGGAAGCGGAGGAGCTGATACGGTGAAGGGGTGTTTCCCGGCTAAATTTCACGACAATTTTTGCCCATGATTTAACTGACGGAGTAATAGATAATATCGTCTGACTTGATTGAACAGCTCATCAATATTGATAGGCTTACCCATATGACCGTTCATGCCTACTTCAAGACATTTTTCGATATCTTCTAGAAAAACATTGGCTGTCATGGCAACAATCGGGACGGTTTTCGCATTCGGAACATCTAGTGCCCTGATTTTTAGCGTTGCTTCATAACCATCCATTTCCGGCATTTGCAAATCCATCAGAATCATGTCGTAATTTCCGGCAGCGGCTGTGAACATATCAACTGCATATACTCCGTTTTCCGCATATTCGAGAGTCAAACCCGTAGGTTCAAGTAATGACTGGACTATCTCACGATTTATCTCTATATCCTCTACCAACAGTATCTTGAACCCCGAGAAATCATCTGTATAATCAGAACTAAAGCCTTGGTTTGCATCGTTTTCCTTTCCCATGCACTCATTGATTATGTCATAAATTACCGATGGGAATAGCGGTTTGGGGAGGAATTTATCCACTTTGGCTTCTCGTGCTTCATCTTCTATAACACTCCAATCTATCGAGGAAAAGATGATAACGATAGAGTTTTGCCCTGCTTTATCCTGTATCAGCCGTGCTAGTTCACAACCATTAAGACCGGGGAGCTTCCAGTCAATAAAGTAAATGCTGTAATCGTCATTTTCTTCCAGTATTTCAAGTGCTTCCTCAGCATTTGCCGATACCGTACAAAAAATACCGAGTTCTTCAGACACTACGGTAAAAAACTCACGAATCTCCGGCTCGTCATCGACAACGAAAATACGAACATTGTCCCAATTAACATTTTCATCGAGTTTTCGTTTTTTCTCATCTGTACCCCGCTCTAGTGACACGGCAATAGTAAACTTGGTGCCTTTGCCCGGTTCTGATTCCATCCATATATCTCCACCCATTAAGTCGATTATGTGTTTGGAGATAGGCAGTCCCAGTCCTGTACCGCCATAAGCACGTGATGTCCCCGACTCAGCTTGTTCAAAGGCTTTGAAGAGGCGTTCTTTCTGCCCGCCAACGATACCGATACCTGTATCCTCAACGCTGATTTGTATATGGCATACCCCGTTTTCTTCCGCTATGAGCTGTGCTTCAAGGCGAATCGTGCCTTCCTCAGGCGTGAATTTGACCGCATTTGCCAAAAGGTTGGTTATGACCTGTGAAAGCCTTTGGTCGTCACCTACGAGGAGGCGCGGGATTTTGTTGCAGATATTTACATAAAACTTCTGCCGCCGTTCATCGACACGTAGATTGATGATATCAGCAACCTTTTGTAACATCTTTTCAAAATCAAAACAGGTATTTGAAAGTTCAAATTTACCCGATTCGATTTTGGAAAAATCTAGAATATCGTTGATAATAGCGAGCAGATGCTTGGAGGCTACCTCAATTTTATCAAAAGCATCGTTTTTCTTCTGGAAATCATCTGCCAGTTTGCCGATCGTCGTCATCCCGATTACTGCATTCATCGGTGTACGGATTTCATGGCTCATCGTCGCCAAAAATCTGGACTTAGCTTGACTTTCTGCTTCTGCCTTTTGCTTTGCCAAAGTTTCAACCAATGTTACATCCTGTACCACTTCAATATAACCTGCTGTTTCCCCTTTCATATCTTCTAATATCTCAATATCGACCTGATAAGATGAACCACGACGGGTGAAAAATGCCTGTTTTAACCCACGCTTAACGCAAGCAATGCTGCAATCATCAGTGTTACAGATTGGAGCGTTCAAATTGGAGCAAGGCAAACCAATCATATCCTCACGCTTCATGTCGAGAAAGTCTTCAACGGCTTTGTTGACAAATGACCAGTTCATATCTAAGTCGGTAACAGTAATTGGAAGTGGGGTGGCATCGAGGATAGACATGTACCAATGGGACTGCTCCAGTAATTTTCTGTTTTGTTTTTCCACTTCCGCTTCCATAGCGTTTTTGTAACTTCTAAACTCATCGAAGTGGGTAATCAATTTGCTTATTTCATTCCCATCACCTCGGAATCGCTCCAGAACCTCCAGTTCTTCAACTGCATCCACTGTATCATTGTTCATGCTTGCTTTTTGGATAATATTAGAAAGTGCCGTAATTGGTTTGCTAATGATTCCTGATAAGTAACTAACTATGATTATTCCCGCTACCACAGAAATAAAGACAACAATGATAAAGACTGTAGTTATTATTCCAAAGTAGTGATCTGACAGGATTTTGTTGTCAAGAGCTACTTGCAGTACTGCCTGGTCGGAAACCGTAGCAATGAAATCATCGTACATCTTGTCGGTAATCTGATTTAGGCGCAGCATACCGACATAGCCAAACATAAATATCTGTGTAATCAGAAAAATCATAAGCAGGAAACTGAGCAGCAGCTTCATTGACAATTTCATTTTTTTCATGAATCCCTCCATTATCTGCCTGTAGTTTTTCTGCTTCTTGTTTTAATGCACATCAACAGTAGCAAGAATGGCAAATGGCGAATAAAATATTAACTTGGCATTACGCCAAGTGAAACCAACTAAATAAGCTTTTCACGCTATTATCACTATGATACAGCTATAGTGAAGATGGCGCAACACCTAAGCAACAATTTAATATGATTTTGTGTAAAATTTTTGTTAAGACAAGGAAAGGTTTGTTTGTCTTTGAAATTATCGTCGTTTGTTTATGTTACAAATAATCCTGATAATCGACAAGCTCCATATCCTCCGACAACTCAATTAACTTATGTAAAAGTAGATAAATGCCCTTGTTTCGTCATTGCGAGGCGGTTTTATGCGCCGAAGCAATCCACTATCAGCGGAAAATAGTGGTGATTCCAGTATGTTTGTGGTACTCTTAGGGTGAATCAGATTGTGTTTTAGTCAACCGTCGGGTGTTGCTTCAAGCAAATTGCTTAAAGCAAATTGCTTTACCAATTAAACTTTGCCAAAAGATTTACGAGGAATTTTGTTTAGAGCAAGGAAAGGATGAGATCATGAAAAAACGCTACCTTCTCATCGGGCTACCAATACTGTTATGTATTATCGCTTTCATCTATTTAGTTGTCCGATTCATTGTGCAAATGCAAATTGACGAAGACTCGGATAATCAAACCAATATATGGTGGAGTGATTCAAAATATAGCGAGATAACATCAAAGCACTATGAGGAAACCGCCAATGGATATAAAGCTGCTTTTTATAACAAAGACGAGTTGAACGTTGAGAGAATCAAAGATTGGGTGGTTTCCTGTGAACCATCGGAAGAGTACTATCAGTATATAGCTTCTGACCCCGATTCGTGGGATATGTACATTTATTATTCCCATGGAAATAGCATCTTCGGCAACAACGAACTAAAGTTTAATATTGAGGGCTCAGAGGTTAATCTCTTTGTAACTAGCAATGATAATGAGAGTACCACTGATGACTATATATTGATTAGAATACAAGCTCCTACGAGGGGAGTTTGGCCAAGTTCATCTACACTATATTGGAATGACCAAAAAATTGAAAAACATGGAGAGGTTGGTTATTGAACGGTTGGTTTCCCTCACATCTCCTCCATCATATGAACACCCGGCTGGTAATTATCGAGGACACATTTTACATCCTTTTGATGGGAGCGGCTGATTTGCAACTGGTCGTGGTTGGACATTTCGACACAGTCACACTTGTAAGAGCGCAGATACCTCTTGTTAATGATGTACGATTTGTGGATGCGTAGGAAATAGTCAATCCCATCACTTATTTGTGCATCAATTATATCCAGTTTGTTATTAAAACTATATTCATGTTCCGTGCATACGATAAAAACCTTGCGCCCTGCGCTGTAAAAATAGATTACATCATTTAACGAGACGACAAGTTTCACTTTGTTGACACAAAAACAAAAGTTATGATAACGCAAGTTAATCTTGAATAAAACCGAATCGAGGACACTTGACAATAGACCAAAGCAATCATTTTTGGTAAAGCAATGATATGGATGGATGTAATCATTAAAATCACGTGGAAGAAGAAAAGCGGAGATAATCACTATCATTGTGCCGGGACAATGCCTCTCAATTTCTGCCGCTACTGTCAGACTGTATGAACAATCATATAAACCACGATGCTGATGATTGCCGATATTCTCATGGAAGTAATCATCAAACCCATTATGTTCCGGCATATCAATATCCAAAAAAACCACTTGGTACTGCCCTTGACATTCCACCTCTTGCAAAAATTCATCATAGCAAGAAAAGAAGTTAGCTTTGATGTTTTGGGGCTGTTGTTTCTTCCATTGGGTAAAGTGATGGCGAAAGCTTCTGGAAAATGTTTCGTCATAGCCACAGAATGCGAATCGATACATAATACACCGCCTTTCTACTGCTATTTTCGGTTGTTTGTCATGTCTTTTGCCCTGTCTTCTCCGTGATGGAGGATATCGTTTCCGATATACTACATTTAGAAGAAATTTGATTATACCACATGAGAATTACTTGTAAATATGATTTTGTGAAATTAATGAAAAAATTTTTGAAAATTGTAAGAAAAATTTATTGTCTCATCGCAACTTCCTCGAAAGTGAATGCATGGTGTAATTATAAATCAAACCTCGTCTTAAATATTTTGTTTCTTACAAGCATCCGCAAGTGGACACTCCCCACATAGTGGCTTGCTCTTCTTGCAATGCTCTTTTGCGTTAATCACAATCATAGCGTGGTAGTTGTTGTACAAATCCGCATCACGAGGTAACTTGTCCTCGAAATGAGCCTTGACTGTGTCATAGCTTTTGCTGATTTCCAGCGGATACCGTTCACAGAGCCGCACGGTGTACGCATCCACAACGAAAGTTGGAAAACCGAAAGCGTACAATAAAATCGAGTCAGCGGTCTCTTTTCCTATGCCTTTGACGGAGAGGAGTTCCGGACGGAGCTTTTCCAGCGACTCACGCTGTACAGTGGGTACATCAAAATTATAATTTTCAAACCACGCCGTCACCGCTTTGAGATACCCCGCTTTTTGATTGAAAAAACCGGCGGGGCGGATAATCTCGGCAAGCTTGGCGATATCGCAATCCTGCACAAACTGCGGTGATAAGTCGGTGAAATTGATGATTGCTTTTTCTACGTTACTCCATGCCGTGTTTTGTGTCAGAACCGCTCCGACCATGACTTCATAAGGTGTTTTGGCAGGCCACCAGTCAAGGTTGCCGTAATAGGTGTGGAGGGTTTCGTATATGTTAAGGGCGGTGTTATATGCCATAGCTTTTTTCCACGCTAAAATAACGCACCTTGCAACTCAGCATATTGATATATGAATAGAAACTCAGAGCGAGTTCGTTGGGATTAGTGTTAGATTTATCCTCGAACGCTTTCACATCATCCATTGTTTCAAATGTGAGAAGGTCAACCCAAATATCGTTGTCGTTAAGTTGCTTCCATGAAATATAACCTTTCTGTTTGGAGATGTACTCGTTGTTCAATTTTTCGGATGCCGCCAAGAATTCCTCTACGGATGCACCCTTTTTGAGTTTGTATTCATAGTAGAATGTTACTTTTGACATAGTTTGTACCGCCTTTCAAAATATAAGTTTCGTGATTTCCTCATGCGAAAAGCCAATATCCAACTGTCTGCACATCTCTATGCTCTCGGGTAAAACTTTACAATGCTCACAACGTAATCCTCAACCACTTAGTACACTGTATATTTTACGCAAAGAAAGAGTGGTTTGGTTTTCGCAAATAGTTTCTCTGCAACCACCTATATACAGTTGCCAAAGTGCAAAGCCTGATACTAAGGAGATTGTACCTTATATACTCAGCAAAAACAAGTGTTCTTACCCGGAAAGTTGTTACTAACAGACCGTATGAACAATCATGCAAACCATGATGTTGATGAATGTGGGTATTCTTAAAGAAATCATCATCAAACCCATCATGGTCGGGTATATCAATATCCAAAAACAACTTGGTAAAGAGCTCAAAATGCGAAATACATTGACGGTGGCTTGTTTTTTGGTATAATTATCATGTAGATAAGGTCATATTTGAAACAGAAAAGAGTATCATTATTATGTTACTTTATTTCAATCACAGGGTATTAAATGCAACTATCTTATGACGAAAAAATAGGAATCATGAGAACGCTCAATTGGGACTATCTCGACTCCCATGAAGATATGCTCGAGGTTCTCGAGGGTCGTCTTGAGTACTCCGGTGCATTCACAAGAGATAAGCTATTTGTGCGTTCATTGGAGCGTTTGCCTTGGCACTCTTTGGTAATGTTGTGGGGCATTGAAACCATAAAAGAACTGTATACGGAAGAACTAGCAAGCCGTATATGGCCAAAAGAAAGGCGGAGACATTATGACTTTGCGCTCGCAGTATTACGAGGAGAGCCTGTATCCCCTACAAGATGGGGTGTTAGACCTTATGCGTCGGAGCGACACCGATTTTTTTCTGACAGGGGGGACGGCAATTAGCCGCGCTTACTATAATCACCGTTATTCGGACGATTTAGATTTTTTCGTTACCCAATCATCACCTGACTCTTTTGATGCTCAAACAAATAAAATCCTCAATATGCTGAAAAGCGAAGGTTACACATGGGATACTGTAAATAATTTTCTTCGTTCTGAACGTTTTGTTTCTTTGTCGATATATAAAGAGTCTAACACATTGCTTAAACTGGACTTTATCAATGATTCAGTTCCTCGCTTCGGTTCGCTTGTTAGGACTGATTTATTCCATCGCACAGACTGTGTAAGAAATATCCTTTCTAATAAACTTTCGGCAATCTTTCGTTTTGAAGCCAAGGACATTGCCGACATCCGCGAAATAACGTTAAACAACAATGTTGACTGGGTAGAAACAATACGCGAAACACGGGAAAAAGACGAAGGAATAGAACTGGTTTATGTGGCGGAAATACTTAAAAGCTTTCCACGGCATGAATTTGATAAAATCGCATGGGTAAAAGAAGTCAAGTGGGAAACTTTTCAAAATGATATAGATAAAATTGCATTCGATATGTTAAATGCCTTTTCTATTCACCCCACCTAATACAACACCCAAATGAAAAGAAAAGAGGCTAAAGAACAGCCTCTTTTCTCAACCAATTAGTAAATTGTAGAGCAAAGCGATACTAAAGTACTTACTGATAAACTACCCTGTCATATCTGACTTCTCTGATTGTTCCCGTTTCATCAATGACATAATCAGGCATATACATTGTATCTTCGTTTACAAAACATTCAGCAATCTCAACAGGATTTGACTCTTTTCCGTTTAGGTAAAGTGTGATTCCCCTATCGCTGAACGATTGTAAGTTCGCTATGATAACCAAAGCTCTTTCGTCAGTTTCAGACATACAACCTCCTTTCCGGCATATTCCCGGTTTGACCAAAAGGCTCCCGTGATATATGTCAAATACAGCTTCTGTAAACATAGCAATTAACTATAGGAAAAAAGAAACTGTTTTGGTGGGAATTGCCAAAATTTTATTGCAAAAACCAAGTTGTTATCGCCTGCTTTTTTGCAGATGACAACTAAAGATGCAACGAACATGTACATATGTGCTGATAAACCTGTGTGAATTTATAAACCGAAAATCAATGACAAGGCATCGTTATATCTTCTATTAACGATTATACGTATATATTAGATGCTTGTAAGACTTCTTACCAGAATAGTCAGATGTGCCGCTAATATTTAATCGGTTATACTATCTAACCATAAACACTCGACAACAAGAGAAAGAATATGTAAGAAATGTTATTGATTATTTGGTTTTGTAACTGCAGCTTAAACAAATATAGTCATAGAAACTGCTGTTATTAGAACTGTAGACTACCCTCCTTCCGGTACAGATTGTCCGTGCTGTAGATAGCACCTTATGGAATTATTTATACCATATTTCGAGGAAAAAATCAAGGGAAAGTTTTGAGAATTTGCCAGTGGATTTGCCAGTCAATTTACCTATCATTTTATTGAAGATAACTGTTCCCTCTTACTCGTCATTGCGAGGCGATTTTATATACCGAAGCAATCCACTAATAGTGTAATACGTGGATTGCTTCGTCAGAAATGCAAAAACTGCATTCCTTCCTCGCAATGACGATACCGTGACATTTCATCATGAGGAGTGAAAGGATTATCCGTATACCCTCACAAGCACCCATAGATAATGTTCCTAAGCCGCGGAGCGACTATCTCTTCCTTACTGGGTAAAAGCTGCTGTGCATATACATAAGTCAGTTCATGAGTAGGGTCGCAAAGAACGTATGTTCCCAACATTCCCGACCATCCGAACTCACCGATCGCGCTGTTGCTGCCACCGAAAGCACGGTCTATCATCGTGCGGACACCCAGACCATAGCCATATCCGCTGTGCGCATCCCAGCTATAATCCTTTACTCTGACATCATCAAGATGGTTAGTTCGCATTAAATCAACAGTACTTTTCCCCAGAAGCTTATAACCGTTGGTGGCAGTACCGCCGTTGCAAAGCGCATTTGCAAATATCGCATAATCATCCACACTCGACACCAAACCGCCACCCGCATTTTCGTGAACGAAATCTTCAGATAGATAGTACTCACTCGCATAATCAAAATAAGCTATCAGCGACTCTGCCAAGCGATGTGTCCTTGTTTTCTCGTCAAATGTATAACACTTCGCCAACCGCGCTTGTTTATCCTTGGGTATTTTGAAGAATGTATCTTCCATTCCCAAGGGGGCAAAAATCTGTTCATGGAATAATTCCCCCAAACTCTTCCCCGATATCTCCTCAACCAGCACTCCGAGGATATCGTGGCTCACGCCATAACTCCAGTGCGTTCCCGGCTCAAAGAGAAGCGGTTCTTTTGCCAGTTCCGTCACCATTTCCCGCAAAGTATAATTACCCTTGGTCTTCTTTCCCAAGGCATCGACATGTGAAGAAAAATCATATGAATGTCCTGATGACATCGTAAAGAGATCTACAATCCGTATCGGATTTTTGGCTTCCTCTTCTATTGTAGCCCCGTCCTCACCCGTCGATTTAATCATCATCTTTGCAAACTCAGGTAAATAATCCGCCAAGCGGTCATTCAGCAAAAATGCTCCTCTTTCATAAAGACGCAGTGCCGTTACACAAGTCACTATCTTGGTCATTGAGTAAATTGCATAGAGAGTATCAGCAGTAATGGGGCGGCGGGTTTCAATATCTGCGAAGCCGGTATGATGACGATAAACAGGCTCTCCCCTGTGGTAAATAGCTAAATCTGTTCCTGCAATCCCGATATCGGCGAGCGAATCGAGGTAATATGTCACTTTTGAAAAATCCATCTTCATCTCCTTTGTCAACTATCTCATGCCCTATAAACTAACACACTCTTCCCACAAAATCTTCCTTCATTGAAAGTGTGTTCAATAACAAATTATAACCCGCTTTGCTTACAGATACAATATTGTTACTATATTCTGTTAATCCATATTCCATTACTCCGTAAAATTCCCTTCTTTAACATGAATGATAAACTCACGACTGCTCAGACTTTCCTCATGACATTCAACCATCACCCTTAACGTCATATCCTTGCTCCTTGGCAACTGGTCGAGTGGTATTTCGATGATGATATCACGTTCCGGATAGTAAACAGAACCATCCTGCACCAAAACCTTTACACCATGATGCTCACGGATGAAAACCGGCAATTCAATCGCTTCATTTTCTATCTGTGTACTATCCCACTCTGCCGCCTGTGCGTGCAGCTCATTCTTCACCATCGCCATTGCAAAAAGTGCAGCGACAAACAACAGAATTGTCCATAATCCCTGTGCTTTTTTAGCAGTTAAGTGAATGCTTTTAATAGATTTAATGTTTTGCCTTCTCTTTTTGCCACTAATCATAAAAAAGTAGAGTGAAGCCAGAATCAGACATAGTCCTGATAGTTGCAAGATAAAACCTGCCATGTCGCTTAGAGCTTCATCACCGCCAAGCTGCCATATCTGTTTCGTCCCGGCAAATAAGGGGGATACATCTAGAAATCCTTTATTTAACATCATCACTCCTGCTAAAAAAAGTACCAATAGTGTGACCAATCTCACCATTTGCCGTATTATTTGCCCGATAATCTGTCGTTTCTCACGAAAACGAAAATCCCTCAGAGCATTTGCCAATTCATGAATACTCTGATATCGCTTATCTTTGTCATTCATCATCGCCCGACGAATAATTTTGATTATACCTCGAGGTATTTCCCGACACGTTATTACTCCATCTTTCCTGAATTTCCTGACATTCTTTCTTGTCCCTCTTTTACCACCTAAGATAAAGTAAAAGATTGCTCCCAGACTATAGATATCAGCTGTTTCCTCAGCTATACCCCGGCTTTTCATAAGCTCGGGAGCGGAAAAGCCCGGCGTTCCTGCGATGTAAGAGCGTACACTTTTATCATAACGGATAAAAGCAGTACCAAAATCTATCAACTTGATTTGTCCATCCCCCATTATGATGATGTTCTCCGGTTTCAAGTCAGAGTGGACAATCGGGGGAATGAACGAGTGCAGATAAATAACTGCCTCGATTAGTTTATTTAGTAAAACCAAAGCCTCCGAGTACGACATTACTCCTTTTTCCTTGATGTAATCTGCCAGCGTGATGCCACGCACGTATTCGATGACCATGTATTGGCCGCTTTCATCAGTCAAAAAGTCATATACTTTCGGCAGAGTGTGATGTTCCAGCCGCTTGAGAACATTGGTTTCATGCCAAAGTATCGTCCCTCCCTCGGTGTTCATGCCGGTAATCTGTTTGATTGCAACTTGATGGCGAAGATGGCGGTCATAAGCCAGATAGACATGACCACAGCCACCACGCCCGATTTCCCGAATCAACTCATACCTCTTACTAAGTACCACTTTCCTCATAATCTGTCTTTCTCCGATGTGAAATTCTAAACAAGCGAACTTTCTACCTAAAGAAAAGAAAATCACCTTCTACTAAGATAAAGTGCAAAGCTACCCCTCCCCAATAAAGGTGGGGTCACCTCCCTTTGAGGTATATCGCCGTGTTGTCGTTGCTGACTGCGGCAATTGCTGCCAAACGCTTACTGATTTGTGATTCACTTCTTAGCTCGACAGGATTTAATGCCTCTTCTAGTTTGTTGAGGCTTAGCCTCTTACCAAAGCCGCTGTCAGATATCAAGAACCCCACTCCCCGCCGCAGACTTCCTTTGTGGATGATGTTTGGGGTGAGTATATGCCTACCTCGTTTCACTTTTTTCTTCCTCATGGTCAACAAACGTGAGCGTTTTGATGAGCTGAGTTGACTGAGTCGGTCAACGAAAGAATTGCGAGGTCGTGACTTGAACAAGCGTATTTTCGCTTCACCAGATTGCAAAGTAATGTATTTTCTTCGCCAAATTATCATTATTGAGAACCCTATCCCCAACTCACATTGCTCTCTCCTCGTATTTTCATGCAGTAGATATTCCCATAAATCTTGTTCTGTAACTCTCAATAATGAACACAAACTGTTTTTGATATAACTAAGCGGTTTATTACGATAAATAATTTGCAAATAATTATGTTCATACCAAAGCTTCACTTGTTCAACTAAATAACCGGTGGCAATCAGCATCGGGTCTTCAATACCCATCCCCCCATCGTTTTGACCGCCGTGACATAACATCGCTACTAACAATGAACCACGGCGGCAATCTGTATGTCGCAACAAAAGTGATGTGCGATTGACTCTATTGTTATTTCCGTCATCATTATTACTCCACGACACAGCGGACAGAATTTTCACAATTAAAAGCTCCTTTGGTAAAACACTCGATAAAACACTACAAATGGGGTAATACTTACACTTCATGAAAGCTTGATATCAAATCTGATATCGAGTTCAGTGTGTCTGAACCCGCAGGTAAAGATTTGCAGAGATATCTAGGTGTTTGCGTGATGTTTAACTCTGCCTATAGAGGCGGGCATCTCTCTCAGAGATACCCAAGTAAACAACAGATTGGTATGATACTGTTCACGGTCTATGACTAAAGTAACAATAGCATACTATAAAACGTAGCTTAAAACAAGGTAACAAATACCCAAAAATTACCCTTGAAAATTGTGGAATTTGCTTAAATTATAGAGTTACCAATACTATCTCATCGCCAACACCCTTATCAATAGCTCCATTACCCGTACCGTGCTTTTGATATCCAAGGTCTCATCGGGTGAATGTGCGCCGCTGATATTAGGTCCGCATGATATCATCGCCATAGTCGGGAATTTCTCGGAGAAATAACCGCACTCCAAGCCGGCATGGACTGATTTCACCTGTGGCAAGCTGCCAAAGGCTTCATTATATGCTAACTCAAAGCGTGCAAGCAGCTTTGAATCCATCTGCGGTTCCCAACCGGGCAAATCATTTTCAAGACTGAATGAAGCTCCGATAAGTTCTGCCAATGAACGCATTTGCGCAGCTACGAAGAGCTTTTTACTACGAAGAAAACTGCGGATAAATGAAACAAAATAAATGTGTGACGCTTCAATACGAACTATCCCGAGATTGCATGATGTTTCCACCATCCCTGCCATTTGTCCATGCATCGCCTGTACATCATTGGGGATAAGTAGTAAAGCCCGCATGAATTGATCACGGCATTCTTGTGAGAGTACTTGTGTGACAGTACTGTCAGTTTGTGTTGCTATGAGCTTTAGTGATGGTTCAATTCCTGCATACTCATGTGCAAAAATCGCCTTTGCTTCTGAGGCAATCCCGATGATTTCCCCTGCTCTTTTCGGTAGGCAAGCCACGGTAAAAGCCGCCTCCTTAGTGATGACATTTTGCTTGTCACCACCAATGAAGTCCACCAACCTAGCTTCCTTACAAGCTAGGAAAATCATTTGCATGAGCCGTGCTGCCAGTTTGTGGGCATTGGCACGTTTTTTGTGAATCGCCGTTCCTGAATGACCGCCTATCAATCCCGATATCTCGAAACGAATAAGTGACATCTCTTCGTTGGTAATCTCATAGACAAGCGGGAGACGAAAAACTGCATCAATTCCTCCCGCACAACCGACACACAGACTTCCCTCTTCGCCGGAGTCAATATTGATCAAGTACTTTCCCTTCGTCCCCTCGAGAAACTCCTCACTTATCGCCATCGCCCCACTCATACCATTTTCTTCATCACTGGTAAAGAGAGCATTGATGGCAGGATGGCTAATTTGCTCACTTTCTAATATCGCCAATATGAAAGCGACCCCGATTCCATTATCAGCACCCAAGGTAGTTCCCTCGGCACTCATCAGCCCTTTTTCCTGATCAATAATGATACGGAGCGGGTCTTTTTCAAAATCATGCTGTGAATCCTTGGTCTTTTGACAAACCATATCCATGTGTGCTTGTAGTATTACTGTATTTTCAGCCTCAAAGCCTTTGGTTGCTGCCTTAAAAATCACAACATTGGCAGTTTGCTTGCCGTTGATGATGTCACTGGTGCGCCGCCACTTCATGCCTCTTTCTTCCGCCCAGCTGCAAAGGTAGGCGGCGATTGCTTCCTCTTGACCGGAGCGGCGGGGAATTTCGCTGATTTTCATGAAATAGTGAAGGGTGCGGTCATGGGTTTTGGCGATGATGTTGGTCATGGTGATTCCTCCTAGTTGGCGTTTTCGATTATCAACTCCGCCTCCAGTCGTGATGACGAAGATAGTGTTGGCTTATATGGATTGCTTCGTCGTTTCACTCCTCGCAATGACGGCACACAGATTTTGCTTTGCAAAATCCTTAGTGCTGAAGAATGACAAAAAAGCATGTCATTCTTCTGGCTTAGGTTAAGGTTTTACGCAATGACGGCACACAGATTTTGCTTTGCAAAATTTCAAGTAAATATCCGCATCAAATCGTTGTATAGCATTATCACCATCAACAATATCAAAGCTGACATCCCCACCAGATGTACTAGTCCCTCTCGCTCCGGCGGAACAGGTTTGCCGCGTACCACTTCGATCAATATAAACAACAATCGCCCACCATCAAGAGCCGGAAATGGCAACAGATTGATGATTGCCAAATTCACTGACAAAAGCATAGCAATATTAAGAAGCGACATGACCACCACCAAAGCACCGTGAGGGCGTGCCATTTCATAGGTATCACCGACTATTGTGGCGATTCCTAACGGTCCGGCGACATCATCAAGCCCCAGTCGTCCTTGGAATGCCATCATCAAGCTCTTTATCGTTGAAACAAAGCCAAATTTGACCTCATAGTACGCATCCCGCAGGATTTCTATTCCCTCACTTTTGGCATAGTTGCCAACGGCATTGACCCCGATTAAATACCGCCCCAGTTCCTCATCATATGCGGGATTTACCGTAGTTACATGTGTTTCACCGCCGCGTTCATAGGTAATAACCAGCGTTTCCCCACGATTGGTATAGGAAATGAAAAATATCTGCCGATAAACATCTATGCGTTCATTGTTTATCCTTTTGATGACATCACCGGCGACTATCCCCGCCGCCTCTGCCTGTCCTCCCGGTGTGACTGCTCCCACTATTGGCAAATCAATTCCCGTATTGGCAACAATCACTAATCCTATTATATAGGCAAGGATAAAATTAAAAAGTGAACCTCCGGCGATGGTTAAAGCCCGTGCCAATGGCGTTGCCCGCAGAAATGAACCCGGGGACAGCTCTTTATTATCATCCGTTACCTGCTGCTCATCGTTAACCCACCGCTCCTCTTCATCACGACCACCCTTGACCAAGGCTTCATTGCCGACTTCGCCCTCAAAAATACAAGCCCCGCCAAGCGGCAAAAGCTTCAGGGAGAACTTCGTGCCTTTGCGGGTAAAGGAAAAAAGCGTCGGCCCCATCCCGATAAAGAAATCGGTGACGGTAATACCGTTTTTTCTTCCTATCAGATAATGACCCAGCTCATGGGCAAGGACAATGACCCCGAATAAAAGGACGAAAAGTATTATTGTTGACATAATTACCTCTTTTCACCTCATTGACCTCATCACATACTGATGAGTCATGACTTCTGTTTCCAGGATTTCTTCTATTGTCGGTGATTCGATTACCCGATGGCAAGCCATCGCTCCTGCTATCATATCATATATTTGCAAAAAGCCTATCTTGTCGGACAAAAACAAGCTAACAACTTTTTCATTGGCGGCGTTAAAGACCGTCGGCATACTCCCCCCTGCTGCCAAAGCCTCATATGCCAATGACAAACCCCGAAAAGTCACGGCATCAGGCGGCATGAAAGTCAGAGCCGACCATGCGGCAAAATCGACACCGCCCATCGGTAGAGCCTTTCGCTTTGGATAAAAGAGGGCATATTTGATCGGCAGTTTCATATCAGGCAGACCCAATTGAGCAATAACCGCACCGTCAACGAACTCCACCATCGAGTGAATGATACTCTGGGGATGGACTACCACCTCTATTTGTGAAGCTTCGATATCAAAGAGCCATCGAGCCTCGATTACCTCCAAACCCTTGTTGACCAAAGTAGCAGAGTCAATCGTAATCTTCGCCCCCATCTTCCATGTCGGATGACAAAGAGCCGCCGAAGCAGTCACCTTTTGAAGTTCCGCTGTTTTCATCCCCCGAAACGGACCCCCTGATGCCGTCAGGATGATTTTGGCGACATCTTCCCTCTTTTCCCCGCCCAGCGATTGGAATATGGCACTATGCTCACTATCAACAGGCAACAAACGTACCCCATGCTTTTTGACCAGCGGCATGATGATATGTCCTGCCGTTACCAAGGTTTCCTTGTTGGCAAGAGCTATGTCTTTCCCGGCTTGGATAGCGGCGATAGTTGGTCTTAGTCCAATCATGCCGACGATGGCAGTCACTACCATCTCCACCTGCGGTATTTGCGTCAGTTCGATGAGTCCCTCGATACCGCCATAGACCTTGACCGGCAAATCTGCTACCTTTTGCTGCAAAATACGAGCGGCATTTTCATCAGCCATTGCTGCATATGCGGGAGCAAACTCACGGATTTGCGCTTCCATTTGCTCAATATTAGTATTGGCAGCCAGAGCCGTAACCGTCAAATCATCGGGATGACTTCTCACGATTTCAAGCGTTTGTGTCCCAATAGAACCGGTTGACCCCAAAATAGCGATTTTTTTCATGGTAACAAAGCCTTTATAAGTATTTAGCTATTACGATAGAGTTCTTTCAAATTATAACTACAATTTCACAAACAGTATTACCAAAACATATATCATCGGCGCCGCAAACAAAACGCTGTCAAAACGATCCAGTATCCCGCCGTGTCCGGGGATTATCCTGCCAAAGTCTTTGACCCCGTAACTGCGTTTGATTGCTGAAGCTGCCAAGTCGCCGATTTGGGCTATTACTGCTCCGACTGCACTAATGAGGACAAATGTGAATATTATCTCCCATCCCAAGTCTTGTTGCCTAGCAAAAACAAAGCCCAACACGCCGCCGACCAACATCGCTCCGCCGACACCGCCGATTGCGCCCTCGATGGATTTCTTCGGACTAAGTTCCGGTGCCAAGCGATGACGACCAAACGGCAAACCGACCAAATATGCACAGGTATCACACACCCAGGAACAGATGAAGATAAGGGCAACGACATATACGCCATGCTCCATCTCCCGTGCCAGATACACAAATGACATCATAACCGGGGCATAAAGGACATAAACAAATGCCTCCATGACCTCGTTTCGTGAAAGGCGCGGGAAGGAAAAAGCATACCCTGCCATGAAAAATGCTAATGAAAGGATAGCTACGAAAAAGAGATAACGCCAGTCATTTCCCCATACCAAGACCAGATAGTATGCCAGTATCGTCAAAAGCCCGCTAACTCCGAGGATGGTAATATGTGAATCCTTGCCGCAGGGATGGTCATCAGCCAGGGAAACATCGCTCTTTTCCCCTTTTTTCAATGACAGCAGTTCATGATATGCCGTTAGTGAAGCCAACAACAAAGCCGCCGCCAGAAAATAACCGCCGACCCCAACTGCTATTATCACCATTATCACCAAAACGGCACTACTTGCAAATCTAATCCAGAAATTTTTCATTCAGTTTCAATCCGTTACCAGTCCATATCGCCGCTCCCGCTGATTGAAAGCAACCACCGCTTTTATTAGCTCATCGCGGGAGAAATCCGGCCACAACACATCTGTAAAATAAAACTCCGTATATGCCAACTGCCATAACAAAAAATTCGATAACCGCTGTTCACCGCAAGTGCGAATCAACAAATCAGGCTCAGGCAACCCTGCCGTGTCCAAATGATTGTTTATCCATTCTTCGCTTATATCCTCAGTTTTGATGCTGCCGCCTTTGATTTCATCTCCCAACTTTTTCATGACCCTGACTATCTCATCACGACCGCCGTAATTGAGGGCGATTTGGAATTTGAGACCGGTATTGTCTTTCGTTGCCGCTTCCAACTCGGCAATCCTATCACGGATATCAGCAGCCAGTCTGCTCTTGTCGCCGATTACCCGAACACACATCTTGTTCTTTGCCGCTGTCTTCAAACATGTCTTCATGTAGTTACGCAAAAGCCTCATCAAGGCTTCTACCTCATCGGCGGGGCGATTCCAGTTTTCCGTGGAAAAAGCGTAAACAGTCAGGTGATTTATTCCCATCTTGTACGCTTCTTCACAAATGAGTTCTACTGTTTTTGCTCCTTCCACATGACCGTAATTACGCGGCATTCCCCTTTTTTTTGCCCAACGCCCATTGCCATCAAGGATAATCGCAACGTGACGAGGCATCCGCAGGGATTCGGTAGCTATTGTCATTATCCCATGCCTCCATTATCAAAGCAAATTTTTGTCCCTTTCAGCTTTTACGCCTTTCCAGATATAAAGACCGAGCGAAAGACCTATGACCCCATACACCATAAATGAGCGGGTATATTCGCCGACACCCTCATTGCCGGAAAAGAGCCTGCCAATCGCCGGGGAAACGATGAACATCGCATTAAATAACACCACCCCGATCAAAGCATTTTTGACACTGGCTTTTGCCGTTGTCGCCCCGCCGACCAAAAGTGCCGCTACTGAGAACATCCCAATCTGACGGTGGGCGGCGTAAGTGTTGACCGTACCAATGTTTTGCAAGAAAATTATCATTCCCCATGCTGCCAATACTGTGGAAAAAATAGTGGCAATGATACGGGTGCGATCGACATTGATTCCGGAAACCGTGGCAATATGTTGACTCTGACCGACACTACGGCAATCTTGACCAAGCTTAGTCTTGGTGAAGTAATGGGTGAAAAGGCAAAGGGCAATGATAACCATCCCCGTTACCATCGGCACATCACGAATACCCCACAAAAAGCCGCGGGGGAACAAGATACCATATACACCGAGCAAGATTATTGCGATACAAACGGCAATATTGAGCCAGAAGACCCAAGGTTTCTTCACTGTCCACGCCGGATTGCGCTTGGCAAGTATCTGTTGAACGATGACAAAAATCAGTATGCAAACAGCAATAGCGATAAGTGCCGGGGAAAAAGGCAGTCGCCATATCCAGTCGAGGGCATACTTGAGACCGGGGACTTGGTCAGACATTTCTGATATCTGACTTGCATGTGCGCCCATATCAAAAGTAGCCAAAATACCGACCCCGCCAGGTATCATCATCGGGTGTCCTGCCGCTACGGTAATCAAGCCTCCGATAGCAAACAAAACGATGAACTGATAGACACCATCAGCGAAATACCCGACTATCAGACTGGCAATCATCTCCTGTCCTCTGGTTTTGTTAAACAGCTTGCCTGTCAAAAAGCCGAACAAAATAGCAAGCGGTAAAGCGATGAGGAAACAGATTAACAAACCGACGATACCGCCGCCATCAAAGAAGCGGACGGCAATTATCGATAACATCCCCGCCAAAGCACCAACGACAATACCGAAGTTGAGCCCCAGTCCTGCCATGACGGGAATTATCAATGCCAGTACCAAAAAGGCGTTGCGGAAAAACCGTGCCATCAACTCATTGATATAGAAGCTAAGCGGCAGTTCCGATGAAGCAATGATACCAACAATGATGAACACCACGAATATAATTGTGACAATATTATCAAAAAGGAAGGCTTTTACTTTGCTTTTGTCTAATCCACGCAACATTACTTGTCCCCCCTTTTCACTTGTGCTAAAGCGTAGAGGATGATACCGTTGCCGACTACCAACCGCATGATTTCCGTAAGGTCAGTACCGGGGAATGCCCGCCCCAATACCGGCGGCGTGTTTGTCAGTAAGCCTTGGAAAATCATCGTGCCGATGATGACATGGATGATCTTTGACCGTCCTGCTGTTGCTCCACCGACGAGGATGGCCGCTACTGCTTGGAACGCCATCATCAGCGGGGCATCATATAATGCCGTGAAGCCAAAGCTTTGGGAATACACGATAATACCGACAGCCCCCAGGGCAGTTGAGATGATGTTGGCAATGATTCTGCTGCGGTCAACATTGAGCCCCGCTGCTTTGGCAAACATCGGGTTCATACCCCCTGCCGAAATTGCCGACCCTGTCTTGGAGCGGAAAAACAGCCACACGAGAAAGCAACTACCAAAGACTACCAATAACATCCCTGTCGGGATTTTGACCCCGAACAGGTCAAAGGCAAGAAAATTATTGATGATTTGATTGGCATTTACTGTTCCCAGTTCAATGGTATTGCGCAGACCGCTACCCAGCATCCAGCCCATCTTGGGACTGGTGAAAGGAAGTGTCATCCAAAGGATGCAAAACAAATATGTAATCGAGAAACCGGTGTAGGTGGCGATCGTCATCTCTGAGCCTTTGACGGCGTTCATTAATTTGCCGTATCCGAGTCCCAAAATACTGGCAAAAACTATTGCCATGATCACCGATGCGGTTAACCATCCCGCTCCCATGAAGCCGAATTCGATCGCACATACCATCGCTAGTAAACCACAGACGACTCCGACCGGTAAGGCAAAGTTGGGTCCCGTGCCTGATTGTATCGACGGCACCATCGCAAGCACCAACAATCCCCACATCCCGAAGCGTCTCACCGTGTCCGTAAGTAACGAGGACAGCGGCAAGCCTTGGGTTACGCCAAAGATAAGGATGAAAACCCAAAAACCACCGATTATCAAAGTCGGTATCGGTAAGCGTTTGATGAAACTAGCTGCTGTTGTTTTGGTCACTTACTCCCCCATATCCATGCCTGACATCATCAATCCAAACTGTACCGGGGTGGCATCGGGCGGTAATATCCCCGCCAAACGACCCTCACATACTATCGCTATCCGATCGCAGATACTGCAAAGCTCAACCAGCTCCGATGATGTAATGATAATCGTCATCCCTTGTTCATTACTAAGTTTACGCAGTAAATCGAGTATCAGCTTCTTGGCACCGATATCTATCCCGCGGGTTGGTTCAGAAACGAAAAGCAGTCGCGGCTTTTGTGTCAAGGCACTGGCAACACATACTTTTTGTTGATTCCCCCCACTCAGTCGTCCTGTGTGCTGTAGTTCTGATGTACAGCGGATATCCAAATCTTTTATCATCTGCCGTGCATGTTTACGCACGTTTTTCCCATCACTAAGAGAAATGAAACCTAAAAACTTTTTCAAGAAAGAGCCATGAATTTGCATGTCCGTAAAAACGATATTATCAGCAATTGACTCATCAAGTAAAAGTCCCACCCCTTTTCTATCCTCGCTGACATATCCCACACCAGATTTGAGGACTGCTCTGGTGTTATTAAGCGGCAGGGTTTTTCCCTCAAAACTCACTTCGCCCTTGGCAGAGTATATTCCCATGATACCATTGGCTATCCCCAGTTTGCCCTGTCCCGCAAGCCCGCCAATCCCGAAGATTTCCCCTCTTCTCACCGATAAATCTATTCCCCGTACTCGTTCACCTGCCATTGCCACATGCAGGTCTTTGACACTTAGGGCAATGTCATCACTAAGTTCACGAGTGCTTTCTTCCTTATCAATTACCACCCTGCGCCCGATCATCAACTCGGCTATCTCTATCGCATTGGTGTCGCTGACAGGCTTTGTTACCACTAACTCGCCGTCACGAAGGATTGTCACCATATCGGCAACGTTTATGATTTCGTTGAGGCGGTGACTGATGAAAATAATCGCTATCCCCTGTGAGGCAAGGTTTCGCATCGCTTTCAGCAGATTATCTGCCTCCGATTCTGCCAGTACTGCCGTAGGTTCATCTAGCACCAATAGTTTGATACCCTTTTTGTCAATTTCCCGGGCAATCTCGATGAACTGCATATAACCAATCGGCAAACCCCTTAACAGGGTAAATTCCTCGATATCCATACCTAGCGTGTCAAGTGCCGCTCTGGCATCTTGATTCATGGCACGAAAATCAAGCGTCCGCATCCGATTCCCGAATAATTTTCCCGTTATCTCATTATAAATGGCTTTCTTGGGTATTTCGCGGTTGATTTTGATGTTTTCGGTGATGGTAAAACCGGGAATTAGCATGAACTCTTGATGTACCATGCCGATACCATGTTCCATCGCTTCAAATGGTGATTTGATTACTGTTTCCACACCATCTATTTCCATACTTCCCTCGAAACCGCCGGTGTTATGAATCACCGACATTCCGAACAATATATTCATAAGGGTAGATTTCCCCGCACCGTTTTCACCAATCAGCGCATGGATTTCACCCTTCTTTATTTCGATATTCACATCTTTCAGTACTTGATTACCCGCATAGTCCTTGGATATATTCTTGAAAGAAAGAAGACTCGGTTCCATATAGCTCCCATCAAAAGTCAAGGTAAAACCTGCCAAACACGGCAGAAGCTACCGCAAACAGGCTTTCGCTCTGCTTGCGGTAGTCATAATTACTGTCGTCATTCATGAGCAGTTGATTAGTATGTCAAATACTCCATCAAAGCCATGACATAATTGTGGTAAGTAACGCCTTCGAGAACCAGCGGCTCCAAAATGAGTCCAACTGCGTCTCCGGAGAGTTCTTTGCTATAGTCAGCACAAAGTTGGTTAAGGACTGCGTAGTCAATGCCTTCCGCAGGAACTTCACCATTGATCCACTTGATTGCATACATGGTAGCAGCAGTAGTCCACATCATCGTTGCCGGTGCCGGCCAAGTGGAGAGTCTGCCTGCTACGCCTCTGGCGGCGAGAGCATCTCTCGTTTCCGAAATCAGCTCACCGAGATCACGCAGACGCATGATTTCTTCACCATCTTCATCAAATTCACCGGTGCCAACCATGTCTTCAATTCCAAGTGCGGATGGGAAGCCGTGGTAAGGTGAAGGACAACAAGGTTGCGGGTAAATCGCTCCACCCTCAATAACTCTGGTGATAAGCGGAATCTGCATGGCACAGTTGGTAGAGAAGAACGCCGTGTTTGGTCCTAATTCAGCAATTTGCTTCGGTACATCTTCAAATATAAACTGCTGCGCTCCCGGGATGCCGACATCACTAGTCGGGTCAGGGGCAGTCAAATCAACAAAGCGGATACCTTCACGTTCACAAGCAGCCATGATGTTGTCACGGCGAAGTGCCAAGGTCGCAATCGACATATGCCTTGGGAATGAATAATGGGCAAATACCTCTGCTCCCTGAGCTTTTGCCTGCATAACGATGACATCACCAACAAGAGGATCGTTGGTATTGATGGCAAGGTGCGCCCGGTTCATAACATCGGGGGGATGCTCGGCAGGGGTACAGTAAGCAATAAAGATGTCATCACGAAGTTCAAGCAGTTTATCAACAGCCGCATTGGTGTTGATGACCGCCTGGTTGATGACTACTGCCTTGATGGCAGGGTCGGCAGCGATTTGCTGTAATACAGTAATCATCTGCTCGCCTTCGGTTGAGAAGTTGACAGGCCATGTGCGATGAACGATTTTGTCCTCACCGTACTTTGCCTGTAGGGCTTCTGCGGAACGGTACTCTTCTTCACTCTGGTCTACGGTATTGGTAATAATCGCAATTTTCCAGTCATCAGAGTCATTGCCACAAGCTGCCAATGAAAACACCAAACTCACAGCCAATAAAACACTTACTACCTTTTTCATGTTTCTTTCCTCCATATAAAAATTTGCTGACACGAGGCTTATTATAACACAATTCCCTGCACTCGGTCAAATAAATTTTTGCGACATCACCCGACATCACCCGACATCACCCGTACTGTAAATTTTTACGACAACACCCGTACTGTTTCATCAACCAACTTCATTGCTTGCATGGTGATGTTTTCGACTTCGTTCATCGCCTCACTGATATCGACACTACCGTCCTTGGTCTGGGAAACGGAAGACTTGGTAGAGTCGATGATTAACAACAGTTCCTTCATGTCGTCAGAGAGTCCGGCAATGATTTGATTGATTTCCTCAATCGACTGACGGATATCACCCTCATTATCAGCAGCACTACTAACCGCATTTTTTGATTCCTCTGACAAATCACGGATACTGGATGCCACTACTGCAAATCCGCGCCCTGCCGTACCGGCACGGGCTGCCTCGATCGACGCATTGAGGGCAAGGAGATTGATACTCTTGGCGATAGATTGCACCGCATCCGTCATCTCTTTATATTTTTCAATATTGGCATTGATGATACTGACTGATTCGGCGATACTTTGATTGAGGCGGGATAATTGCTCAACTTGCTTTTCCGTCGCTCCCATGTCTTGGTAACTGGTGTCGCCCAATTCCTCAATGCGGGCAGCCTTGTCTTTGGCAGCACCGATGTTTTCCATCAATGCCGTGAAGATATCACGGATATTTTCCATGTGACGGACAACTTCGGTATTTATTCCCGCGACATGTTCCTTTTCTTCCTTGGCTACCTTGATGGCATACTGACTGCAATTCTCGGGGACATTGATACCGTAGGCTATCGCCCGCGCCATTATCTCACATGTGCTGAAGCCACAGGAATGACAATTAAATTCCCGCTCTTCCTTGCTGAGTTTAAGTAAAGCCATGAAACCTTTCTCAATATCAGATTGGGATAGGCTCGGACGGGAGACACGCTCGGCTTTGTAGGTACGGAAGAAATCTTCTATCTTGAAGCGTTTGTCAAATGCATTAAACTGGGCATCCCACGCTTCTTTCTTGCCACCTCTTGCGCTCACCTTTTTTGCGGCATTGTCCTTTTTGCGTTTTCCCCGTGTATATGTTTCGACATCATGCATGATATAGTTCATCTGGAAACATTTGTACTCCTGCCCGACTCCCGGCCCGCCGTCACAGCCAAATTCACAGCTCAGGACATCAAACACCTGGGGACGATAAAGGGGATCACATTTGTCATAATCATCAAGTTCCGCATAGACCTTGTGGATACCCTCTGAGTTCGTCACCATCAGATTAGGGGCATGAATCAGGAGATTGTCACGCAAACCGCCGGGACGGGGATAAATAGAACCCTCAAGCCCTTGTTGGTCATCAAACTCAAAGTCGGAATGAACCTTAGTTGGCAGCTTACCATTGTTGGCGTTAATGTACTCTTTAAGACGTGCCATGGTCACGTTGTACTCCGCAAGCCCTGTTTGCGTATACTCGTCTTTTTTGGCAATACACGGGGAAATAACAGCAATTTTGGAATTGATTCCCAGATACTTTTTGAGATACACCGCCGTACACATCATCGGACTGTGAATCGGCGACATATACTTGATTACCTCATTCTTGTGCTTTAGGACATAGTTGACAATCGCTGCACATGGCTGGGTGATTACTTTTGCCGTCGGTTTGCTCTGCAAAAGGCGCAAGTGCGCCCAAGTACAGATATCCGCACCATAGCCGACATCATATATCCCCTTGATTCCCTTGGTGCGAAGCCATTTCATCGCGTGCCGCCAATTGCCGTCGAAAGCGATTTTGATCGCCGGGGCAACGATGGCGACAATGTCATGACCGGCTCGCAAATCCTGAAAAAGCCGCTCGGTATCATCGGTATAGTTCCTCGCTCCGTGAGTACATCCGGTGATACATTCGCCACATTTGATACATCTGTCATCATCGACATGCAAAATCATCCTGCCATTTTCATCAAGCTCAGCTACATTGGCATCATCAATGGGACAAATCCGTACACAAGCATTACAACCAACACATTTGTCCGGTTCCAAATAAATCCTATCCATGTTCCCCCTCCTTTTCAACACAAAAAGACCCCGGCAAACAACCGATAACTAAACGCCTGATACTAGCGGGTAAAGCTGGCAGGCTTTACACCTTCAAAATTTCTTGTGACTTCTGCTCGACTGTGCTGTCAATTTCCTTGATGTGTTTGTCCGTCAATTTCTGAAGCTTATCCTCCAACAGTCTGACCCCGTCTTCGGAGAGCTCCTTGACCAATTTCTTGAATGCATCGTTGCCTTCGCGACGGACATTACGAACCGCCACTTTACTTTCTTCACCCTTCTTTTTTACTTCTTTGACCAAATCGCGACGCCTCTCTTCGGTCAATTCAGGGAATAAAAGTCGTATCGTGTTACCATCATTGGTGGGATTGATTCCCAAATCCGAAGCCAAAATTGCTTTTTCTATATCCTTTAACAATGTCTTTTCCCAAGGTGATATCACTATCATCCGTGCTTCGGGAACGGTGATATTGCTGACTTGTTGAAGTGGTGTCTGTGTTCCGTAATAATCAACGGAAATCTTGTCAAGAGCGCGGGGATTGGCACGTCCTGCCCGGATTCCCGCGAAATCATTCTCAAGAAACTCCACCGCTTTTTTCATTTTATTTTCAAAAACCACTAATCTTTCTTCCATATTAACCTCATTTCTATGATCCGGCAGTTACCAGTGTCCCCGTAAACTTGTCGCCGACTGCGTCTATGATACTGTAATCGGCATTGAGTCCGAAGACCCGCATCGTAAGCTTTTGCTCCCTAACCATAATGGAAGCTGTCATGTCCACCGCCATCAGGTTTTGGGTAATGACATCATCAATGGAAATCGAGTCATACTTGATTGCCTCGGGGTTGCGGCGAGGGTCATCGCTATAGATACCATCAACCGCCTTTGCCAGCAAAATCATATCGGCATCGACCTCAGCTGCCCGTAATACAACACTCGTGTCCGTCGAAAAAAACGGATGTCCTGTTCCCCCGGCGAAAAAGACAACTATCCCATTGTTAAAGTGTCTGACTGCCCTGTCCTTTGAAAACAACTGCGTAAATGAGCCACACTCAAAAGGGGTCAAAATGCTTGTTTCCATACCCGTACTGCGGAACATTTCCGATACATAGATACAGTTCATTACTGTTGCCAGCATCCCGATTTGATCGGCCTTGGTACGGTCGATGTTTTCACTGGCACGTCCGCGCCAAAAGTTGCCGCCGCCGATAACAATCCCAATCTGCGTACCGCCACCGACCAACATCTTCACCTGTAAGGCGACTTTTCTCACCGTTTCTTCACAAAAACCGCTCTTTTTATCACCCGCCAATGCCTCACCGGATAATTTTAACAGTATTCTCATTGATACCCTTCCCGCTCTTTACTTTTTACCTTTTTTGATTTCATCGAAGAATGAAGTCGGGTTCACATCGGCATAGCACTGTGAGCACATACCCTCGATTACGGCACCATTGTTGATTTGCACGGATTTCGATTTGATATTGCCCATCACTATTGCTGAGGTATCGAGGATTACCGGCCCTTGGACATCGATGTCACCCTTGACCGCACCGGCGATTACGGCGCTATTAGCAAAAATATTGCCGATTATTACCGTGCTTTGCCCGATTTTGACGCTGCCGTTGCTTCGGATTTCTCCGGTTATCTTGGCATTGTCGGCAAAAATTTCCGCCGCCTTGGAGTCACCGCTGATCACTCCGGTGATATTGAGTTTGCCTACGATATTAACATTCCCCACGACACTGCCTTCCAACTCAAGTGACCCCTCGGAGGTAATATCGCCGACTACATTCATCCCCATTGTAATCAATGCTGTTTCGTCTGATGCCCGTTTGCTGATATCGCTCTTCATCATTTCTGCTTCTGTCGTTGCCACAAAAATAGCTTCTTCATTCATCGTTTCATTACCCTCTTTCATCGTATTGGTTTCATTGGCATCATCATCCATTTGTAATTCATCATCCGTAGAGATATACTCATATTCAAACTCTGAATCGTCCTCGAGCGATTCCTCGTCACTTACGACAAGTTTAATATCCGCTTCCGTAAAATCCCCATCGATATCATCTTCGGTATCCATTTCGATATCATCGAAACTTTCATCAAACTCTTCATCAGCCAGTTCATCGAACAAGTCGTCTTGCAGTTCATCATCAGGCAGCAAATCCTCAACTACTTGTGACAAATCCTCTTTCAAATCCGTAAAAAAACCCATTTGCTCTCCTTTCGTGAATAACCCTTATCTATTTGCTATTATATGCTGTACTGGTGCTGTAGTATCTGTTATCGGCAGTATCTTCCGGTTTTCATCAGCTAAGATTCCTTCTATGATACTTGGTAATGCCGTGACGGTACTTACTTTGTCCGCAGTATCGTGAAGAAGAATAATACCCTCACTTTTCCCCGCTAGTCCTGTCAGGCAGTTGTCGATAATCCGGCGACTTCCAAGCCCGCCTATCGCCGCATCGCCCGAAGCCACATTCCAATCAAAATAGACTATGTCCTGTGCCGTCAGGTAGTCAATGAACTCTCCCATATCGACCCGGCTCACGCCGTTGGAACTGCCGCCGGGGAAGCGGTATAAGCGACTCCACACTCCCGTCGTTTCATATAGAAGCTCCTGTAACCGTAATAAGTCAGCGGCAAATGCGTCAACAGACTCATATATCTCCTGATAACGATGACTGTATGAGTGCATACCCAATGTATGCCCCTCATCTACAATCCGCCGATATGTGAGAAGTGACTGCTCATCAGTCCTGCCAATAACGAAAAAAGTAGCTTTCACATCATATTCAGCGAGAATGTCTAGTATCTTTCCTGTATGACTACTAGGCCCGTCATCAAAAGTAAGGTAAATATTGGCGGCTATATTGGTCTCCGCTCCATCAGATGGGAGCGTAGCTTCATTCAGCTCACCAGCCCGCCCCATTGGTTGGCGGTTAGACTCTTCAAGTGATGCGGTATAAAAAATGCTGGAGTCTATCCGTTCTCTGCCCTGAAACTCTCGAACAGCAGATAGCGACATTTCCTCTATCGCCGCTTCCTGTGCCGCAAGTCGTGCTTCCAAATCGTCCAGTCGCCGCTCCATATCTCCAAGCCGCAACAGTACTATCACACTCATGACCGCAGGAAGCAAGATGACCAAAAGCACGGTAATTATGAGTACTCGGCGAATATGTTTTCGCCGCTTTCGCCGTTCATTAGTCACTTCATCCATCACTATCATTTTCTTAGCCTAACTCTATCCAAATCACCTAATGGCAGTATAGCATAATATAAGAATAAATGCTAGAGGGAAAAGTTTTTGAGTGAAATGATTTTAGTAAGGTTTAATTGTAAAAGAGGTGGATGTAGTTATATGAAATAACAAAAAACCCACAAGGTCTAATCCATGCGGGTTTGGAAAGCTCTCGAGCAGACTCGAACTGCCGACTTCTTCCTTACCAAGGAAGTACTCTACCTGCTGAGTTACGAGAGCAAATCAATGACGCTGAAAGCGCATATGATTTAGCGTCATCATCTGACTTAGACGATTCTAGCACAAGGGAATTATTATGTCAAATACTGTGGTATTTGGCGATATTTTCCTGCGATATTTGGCGATGTTTTCCCGCCTTGCCCGGACAATATCAGAATCTAATCTAAAAATAATAGATTGCTTCGGCGTATAAAACCACCTCGCAATGACGAAACTATGGCATTCATCATGAACCTTGACTGTAACTAGTATCAGAATCTACATTATCCCAACACATTCAACTAGCATACCACCCCCAAATCATTTATACTGGAGCAATACACAATCATGGAGAACTGGGAAATGAACCTCTTTGACTATATGCGTGATGGTGACATGGAAAAAGAGTCGCCGCTGGCGGCAAGACTCAGACCGAAAAACCTCGATGAGGTGGTCGGGCAACAACATATCCTCGGAACGGACAAGCTCCTTTACCGAGCAATCAAAGCTGACCAAATCACATCAATCATATTTTATGGTCCGCCGGGAAGCGGAAAGACGACTATGGCAAAGGTCATCGCTGCTACCACCAAGGCAGAGTTCCGACAACTAAACGCTACTGCTGCCGGTAAGAAAGACATGGAAGAGGTCGTGCGGGAGGCAAAACAGAACCTGGGGATGTATGGCAAGCGGACGATACTCTTCATTGATGAAATCCATCGTTTCAACAAAGCACAGCAAGATTATCTGCTGCCGTTCGTTGAAGACGGCACGATTATCTTGATTGGAGCAACAACGGAAAACCCTTTTTTCGAGGTAATCGGGGCGCTGCTTTCACGCTCAAATATCTTTGAGCTAAAGCCGCTTTTGATGACTGACATCAAAGAGCTTATCAACCGGGCACTAAGCGACCATGAAAGAGGGTTGGGGGCTTTTGCGGCAATCATCGACGATGATGCTCTTGATTTTCTTGCTGACTTATCGGGCGGCGATGCCAGACGTGCCCTCAATGCCGTGGAACTGGGAGTGATGACTACCGCAAGGGGAGAAGACGGTCAAATCCGTATCACCCTCGCCGTGGCAGAGGAGTGTATCCAAAAACGTGCCGTTCGCTATGATAAAGGGCAAGACCAACATTATGACACTATCTCGGCTTTCATCAAAAGTATGCGTGGTTCAGATCCTGATGCGGCGATTTATTATCTGGCACGGATGCTCTATGGCGGTGAAAGTGTTACTTATATCGCCAGACGTTTGCTAATTCATGCCGCTGAAGATGTAGGTTTGGCTGACCCGCAGGCATTGACCGTGGCGGTCAGTGCATCGTTGGCAGTCGAAAGAGTGGGGATGCCGGAAGCGCAAATCATCTTGGCAGAAGCCGCCGCTTATATTGCCTTAGCACCGAAGAGCAATGCCTGTGTCGCCGCCATCGGTGCCGCCATGGCAGAAGTAGCTGCCACCGGAAGCCTCCCTATCCCCCCGCATTTGCAGGATGCAAGCTATAAGGGTGCAAAACAACTGGGGCGTGGTACCGGTTATAAATACCCGCATGACTACTCCGGCAACTATGTTGAACAACAGTATCTGCCCGATGCACTCTTAGGGCGGAAGTTTTGGAAAGGATAAAATTTCTCATAATTGCCTATAAACCCGGCAACTACGTTGAGCAACAGTATCTACCCGATGCACTCTTAGGGCGGAAGTTTTGGAAAGGATAGAATCAAAACAACGTTTCAATCAAATACATGTAAACTTCTTGGTTTTTGCGTTGCCAATTGTCGCAAATCTGCCCCGCTGTTTCCTCATTCGGGACTGATATCGTGAGATCAATCAAAGTAATACCATTGTCCTTGGCTATCAGACGTGCTTCGTATTCGCCGCTGGTTGACTTGTGATAATCAGATAAGACTGATGCCTCGCTCCGCATTTTGAGTTCGTTTTGACGAAAAAAGTCATCAATCTCCGTCCGCATTCCCTCACCGATACGATGGCGAAAGTATGAAAGTGTGTCCCTGCCCTCGTCAGTAATAATCAGATGGGTACGGTTTCTAATTGCTTCCGTTTTGATCAAATCCTCATCAACTAACTCACCAACCACTTGCTGTAAGGTCAAAAAACTGATGAACTCACGCGCCAAAATAAAATCCATAATCTGGGCTTTGGTAAGTGGAAAATCCACGCGGTCGAGCATGTATAAGATGATGAGCTTGTAAAATGCAAGCGGTTCTTGAAACATGTATTGCTCCCCCAATTAAACTTTGCCAAGTATTTACGATAATTTTAGTGTATAGCTACGTCAACTCCTCTTAATGTACCTTAAAGGTACATGTTATCGTCGTTTCCTTGCTCTACACAAAAATCCCTCGCAAATCTTTTGGCAAAGTTTAGTTGGTGGAGCAATAACCTCGCAGGTCGGGCTAATGTTACTGTTCAGCCCTATGTTAAAATAGCATAAAGGAACTCGTCATTCTGCACCGTTGCTTGCAATGGATTGCTTCAGCGTGTATACCCGCCTCGCAATGACGAAACCGCACTGTAATGGGTAAATAGCTTCGCAGGTACTCTCGCTTTGGCACTAATTGGTATTGGTATTCGTTTCCGTAGGTCTGACAAAACCACAGCGAGTGCAAATACCGCGTGAGTTGAAGCTATGATTGTTGCGGTCGAGCGGAATCGGTCTGCTCTCCTCTGCTCCGCAAATCGAGCAGTCCCCGGTACTGATACCCACCGTGATACAAGTCGGCGCTAAGTATACATAGAACTTGAACGAATGTTCATGCGGCGGCGGGGGTGGCGGAGGAACGACATCAGGGTCATTTACCGGCAAACGGGGAATTTGTTGGGAATCAATCAAAATATGGCAGACATTACAAAGTCGTTGTCTGACACCGGTTCTGGTCGTGGTTGCTTCACGAACAACTACCCAGTCGGCAGCCATGTGTCCGATGGCAGGGATGTTTTCTTGGTAAAACGAACCACAATCACAGGTGAAACGGCGTATTCCCGCAACCACACAACTAGGCTCAACCGTAACTGCCGATGTATAATCATGGACATGCGGCGGCGGTGGCGGCTCAGGTGGATCTGTCGGATCCGGCGGCGAGGGATTGGGATTGGGCGGCGGGTCAGGGACTAGCGGCGCAGTAGCGGGCAACACCTCACGAGCAACTGTTTCCGCACAAACCACGCAAACCATTATCCGCACTCCCTGCGATGTCTCCGTCGGGGCAAGTATCAGCTGCCATTCACCGGGACTATGCCCTGTAGCTTCGATTTCTTCATAATAAAAGTCACCACACTCACAAATACCCAGCATCCGCCCGGCGGTTACGCAAGTCGCTGCCAAGTCTTCCTCTTCATTATATAGATGATAATGTATTTGCGGCGGAGAGGGATCATTGCCATTGGGTGGTGGCGGTTCCGGCAAAGGCGCGGACGGTACATCTTCCTCTTCCTTTGCAAACAGGTCAATCACGCCCGATATGTCGGGCTGTACCACTGCATATACAATCACCCCGACTGCTGCCAGACAAACGACCACAGCGAGGATCCCCAGTACTGAATTGAAAAACTTAAAAATTGCTTTCATGCGGCTCTCCCGCCATCTTGTTGCTTATGTTGCTTTCTTTGCAGCTTGCCATACTTCCGCTCGCCAAAGGTCAAATATCAGAACGGTAGTATGCCTCCTCCCTAATTATACCTTTATTAAATGATTTGGTAAAGGAGGTTAAATATTTGACAAACACATACTGATTACAAGCATGTCCGCTGCCTGCCGTATACAGCTTGGTGAGGTAGTAACCCCTTTGATGAAAAAAGTCGAATATCTCTTCCGGTTTCGCCACTTCAAAGGGATAGCCGCCCACCCAATCAATCAAATCACGCTTGATGGACATGCCCCTATTTTGTTTTTGTCGCCAATAATAAAACGGATGCCGATATACCAAAGTCCCGCTTATTATCCGCCGCAGATTAAAATAAAATCCCACCATACACGTCAACAGCCACTTCACGAATTTGCCGCCACGGTTATATCTCCTCTTGATTTTTCGCCAGTTTTTACTGGCAAACCCTTGGTCATTATATATTGAAATGAATAGTATTCCGCCGCTTTTTACCAGTCCATCGACATTTGCCAGTGCATCCCACATCGCTCCCGTATGGTGCAAAACTCCCCACGAATAGACGATATCATACTCATCCAGAGCCGTCAAAAACTCTTCCTCCAGTATATTTCCCTCCGATATTGTCCAGTTGTCGTCATCAGGGAAATAACGGCGTTTTAGCTCGTGGGCGCAAGCGACCGATTGCGGGTCATAATCAAATGATATCACCTTTGCCCCCAGACTGCGGGCGGCAAGGCTAAAAAGACCGCTGCCGGAACCGACATCGAGAAATGTCTTCCTCTCCAGCGTAGACATGCCCATCATTTCCAACAATGATTCCTTGGCAACCTCAATCCGCTCATCATCAATCAACGCCAGAAACTCCGTCCAGTTCTCACCGAACTTAAAACGTTCACCTTTCTTGATTTCCTCTTCTATCCTCATCGTGGCTTCCTCATGAAGGGCAGGGTGGGTTGCATCAGTAGTGTATTTTAATAGTATAAAGTCCCTCTGGTTTATTATGCCGTATATTTGCTAAAGTTACAAGAAAAATACAGAAAATTATAAGATTAGGTTTTTGCAAAATACATTAATGATATTGCTTATTCCTATATGTATTCGTTTATCTCCATTTTTGATACCTTCCAAGTATCACACCAAGTAATTTCATTTGTCTTGCAATAACGACAAAATAATGCTAGTGTTGAAAGTTTAAACAATATCTCATTTATATCATTTACATTATAAATATCAACATAATCATTTTCATCAATTTTAAGTTGCTGATTAAACATTGTATTAAAATAGTTAATATATGCAATTCTTGCACATTTAAATATTTTACCCTTAACTAACTGAAAGCAGTTGCCTGCTAAAAAACATTTTCCGAATGATTCTCTATAATCTTGTAAACCATTTGTATCAATAGGAATTTTCGCCCATTGTTTTGATGATCCAGTCACTTTATACTTAATTTCATCAGAATACATTTTTAAGTCAACATTAAATAGCTTTGCTTTTGCCTTTATTAGTTTTCGTTCTATTTTTATAGGATAATCAGATATTACAATTCTTATGGCATTATCTCTACATTTTTTCCAAAATTCATCTTCTTGTTTAGGTAGTAAGATACCATTTGTAACCAATTCTATTACCCCGGTATCATTTAATACATCCTTAGTCGGGAAGTATTTTCTAGTCATTGTAATAATATCATTCACATTTGGATGAAGAAGTGGTTCTCCACCTAAAAGTTTAATATCAGTTATTATACCATTGGTTAGAACAGAAATTCTTTTACAATCTTCCTCAAAATCATCTACACATAAATATTGCTCATCTTTACAAAGTGATGAAAAATGTAAACAACCTGAACAATTCAAGCTACATTTATCAGTGAGATGCACTTCAAATAGTAGATGTGACCAAGGCATTTTCCTACCATATATTTTGTAATGAATATCCTGGATTCTTAACCTCATTTTTCGAGGTAAATATTTCCTAAGCCTCATGTATAGTCTATAAAGTTGTGTTGTGTTGTGTTGTGTTGTGTTGTGTTGTGTTGTGTTGTGTTGTGTTGTGTTGTGTTGTGTTGTCTCAATTATTTCACCTTTCCTCTTTTTCAAGACATTTTATTCTATAAGCTTACGCATTTCATCTACTGTAAAACCATGACTAAGCTCCTTAACTGACGGTGGTTTTACTAATCTTTTCTTAATCTATTAAAAATGCCTATCACCAGGCATTTTTCGTTTCCCCAAGCGCGAGACGGGACTCGAACCCGCGACCCCGACCTTGGCAAGGTCGTGCTCCACCACTGAGCCACTCGCGCATATTACCTTGATTTGTTGCGTTTATATACTACTGACCGTCAACATCGTAAAGCAAGTATAAATATACAATATGGTGTTGGGCTTGTCAAGGGAGAAAATTCATTGATTTTTATTCTTTTTGGGGTAAAATGTAAATGTAGCGAAATTGCGATATTGCTCCCCCAATTATACTTTGCCAAAGGATTTGCGAGGAAATTTTGTGTAGAGCAAGGAAACGACGATGACTAGTGCCTTAAGGCACGGCCTTTAGGCACATTAAAAGGAGTTGACGTAGCTATACGCAAAAATTATCGTAAATACTTGGTAAAGTTTAGTTGGGGGAGCAATACAACACCAAAAGGATGAAAAATGAAATATCAGCTTTGCTTGTTTGACCTCGACGGAACTTTGCTGGATCCCCAAGTCGGTATCACCAAATCATTGGACTATGCCTTGTCAGCTTTTGGTATTCATGAGAAACCAGACGACTTGACAAAGTTCATTGGCCCGCCGCTTCGTGAGACATTTCGGGATTATTATCGTTTTTCTGATGCGGATACGGAAAAAGCAGTAATCAAGTTCCGTGAATATTTTGCCCAAACCGGACTTTTTGAAAATGTGCTTTATCCCGGTATCATCGAAACCCTTACTAAGCTAAAAGAACACGGCATAATACTAGCCGTTGCCACCAGCAAAGTTACCGTCTATAGCAAACAAATTCTGGAACACTTCGCCCTTTCAGATTTCTTCGATTTCGTGTCAGGGGATGAAATGGACGGAAGCCTAACCAGAAACGGAAAAAAAAAGATTATCTCCATCGCCCTTGACACCCTTGACCCGAAACGGGAAATGGCGGCGGTCATGATTGGCGACCGCAAGCATGATTTGCTTGGAGCAGAGGGAAACCGGATTGACAGTATCGGCATCACATGGGGGTACGGCTCACGCGAGGAACTGGAAACACACGGAGCGACTGCGATTGTCGATTCAACCGCAGAGCTTTTCCGCTTGATAACCGGGTAAATCTTAAAACCCCAACACCGCTGCCATGAAATACACCGGCGAGTTCCAGTAGATGGTGACTTCGTTGGCAGAGTAGCTGCCGCTGTGATCCACATAGCACTTTGATGGCGGCAATCCCTTACAAGCGGCGTGGAGGTCGGAGTCAGCTTCGGTAAACATATTCGGTCCGCCGACCACCATCCCCGGCATCGCCGCACCAACGGCAACCGAGGGGCGATGATGGGGAAAAAGGGGAGGTTTTGCCCCAAAACCGGTAATATAGCTTTGCGAAAGCGGATTGTGTCCCAAAAGATAATGAAAGTGAGCAAGTGCGGCTTCTCGGTAAGTCGAGGCACGTTCCGGGAAAAGGATACCACCCATTAGCAGTTTTTGGGCATTATTGGCAACTATCATGTTGCTCCCCCAACGATAATCAGCCGCCAAGGAAACACCATAACCGTCACTTTCATAAAGCCGCAGGATTTCCTCACATTCAGCTAGGAATCTGTCTGACATCAGTTTCTCAATATCTTTATTTTTCTGCATTTGGCTATACAAATACGCCCACATCCCGTAACCACTCATGTCAAACCAACCGAAACCGCCTGTCAAGTTTTCGTTTTCGCTGAGCGGTTTCCAGAGTTCCTTGATATAATCATGATATTTCTCGTCCTTGGTAGCATTATAAAGTTCACACGCCGCCCAAAAACGCTTGCTTACAGAGAACTCGTCACGCCTGAAGTGATCACCGTATGGGCCGGTGCGGATATCAGGGGGGTTTTTGTATGCCGGAGCTTGAGGATTCGCCACACACCATTCCCAAGCCCGTACCGCCACTCGCAGTAGTCTTTCTTTTTCCTCAGGATAAAAACGCGATGCCAAGGCAACTACAGCAGCAAAATCAGCTGTTGCCGCCGCTGTAGGCGGGATTATAATGAGTTCTTCGTGTTCATCATGCGGCATTTCATCAAGCGCATTGAAGTCATGGCAAGTAACTTTGTGGTAAACGCCGCCGGTTTCATCCTGCATCTTTAGCAGCCATTCCAACTCAAACCAGACGATATCGAGTAAATCCTCATCAATGGCAGAAACCGCCAACTCATGTGCCAGTAACAAATCAGCAACCGTCATTGCCGCCGGCACAGTATAGCGTCCATAATCCCCGGCATCATGCCAACCGCCGCTCACGTCTTTCTTCTCGTGTATGCCATAAATAGTGGCAAGCGAGGTATGACAGGCAGGGTGCGACCATTTGTCGGCTTCAACAACGACCCCACAGCTCTGATAGGGGAAAAAGTCAAGTAATGCTCGCCGTAAGTCCCGATATGGTGTGTCAGAAATGATGAAAGGGAAAGAATAGTCTATAGCACAGACAACATACTTTCCTTTTTCCTTAATAATAGTAAAGTCTGCACTCCGTACCATATCACCGGATGCTGAATCCCAAATCGGCTCACTCAGCTCTCCTTGCAAGACAACTTTGCCATCATTTATGTCAATGACATCATCATCAACACGAATGACGGTAAAGACGGCGGTGTCAACTGTCACCGCCGCTTTCTTGATATCTTGGGGACGATACCCCAGTTGATTGAGGTGTACTCTCTTCATATTAGCATTATCCTAATGTGACGACGATGTCATTTTCGTCTTTCATGATTGCTTCGGGTACTAATACCCCCTCAACTTCCACGCCATTGACGGTCATCTTCTTGACCCCGCTTTCGACACCGTCAGGGTTGTTGACCAATATAGTCAATTTCTTGCCGCGGAAGCTTTTCTTCATCGAAAACTCTTTCCACTCAGTCGGAATCGAAGGATTGATTACCAAACCTTTCAGTTCCGGTCTAAGTCCCAAGATTCCCTCGACTGTTCCCACCATGACGGTGGAAGCCGTGCCTGTCAGCCAATGAACATGTGAACGCCCTGCAAATGGTGATTGTCTGCCTTCGGTGAATTGACCGTGGACATAAGGTTCCAGAACCCGCTTATCGGCATCATCGTTCATATAAGCCGGTGATGAGTTCTTCCAGTATTCAAAGGCACGGTTGCCACGCCCCAGCAGTGATTCGGCGAGAATCGCCCATCCTTGCGGTTGTGAGAAGATACCCGCATTTTCCTTTACACCATTGTTGAAACAAACCATCAAAGCCCCGTCAAAGGCATGGTTTTGGTAAGCCGGATACATGACCATGATACCATAAGGAGTACTTAGCTCACGATAAACGCTGTCCATCGAAGTGACTGCCTGCTCCCGGGTGGAAAAGCCGGAAATAATGCCCCATGACTGAGGATTGAGCCACATCGAAGCCTCAGCATCACCTTTTTGTCCGATTATCACGCCATCTTCCTTGAAACCACGAATCCAGCGGTCGCCATTCCAACAGGTCTCATTCATGATTTTTTCGAGTTTGGCAAAAATTCCGTCGAGATAACTGACATACTCGCCATCGCCACGTTCCTGTGCATAAACACGCAGGATTTTGACCGCATAATAAAGCTGGAAAGCGACAAAAGTAGATTCACCCTTTTTGCCCAGCCGCAAGCAATCATTCCAATCAGCGTGAAGACCCGCCGGCATCCCGTGTGCTCCGAGATTGTTCATCGAAAAGTCTATCGCCCGTTGTAAATGGTCATAGACAGTACCAGCTTCACCATTGTTGGCGTAGGATATCACTTCGTCGAGGAAAGCAGCGTTGCCGGTTTCGGAGATATACTTGTAAATCGTCGGGAAAAGCCAGAGGGCATCATCGGCACGGTAACTGGGATGCCCGGTTTCCTTGACATAAGAAGCATCGTCAGGGGTATCCTCATGACCGGGATTATGATGGTATTTGACCAACGGCAGTCCCGCTCCGTTGTTGACCTGCGCCGAAAGCATGAAGCGAATCATCCCCGCTGCCATCTCAGGGTCGAGGTGGATTATCCCTTGAATATCCTGAACCGTGTCACGGTAGCCAAAGCCGTTTCTTTGTCCGCAGTACTGGAAAGATGCCGCCCGTGACCAAGTAAAAGTGATGAAGCACTGATATGAATTCCAGACATTTACCATATTGTTGAAGTTGTTGTCAGGCGTGTTGACCTCCAGATTACCAAGCTTCCCATGCCAAAACTCCTTTAGCTCCAAAAGCTCTGTCTCGCATACCCCATCAGTTTCATAACGGGCAATAATAGTCGCCGCTTCACTTTCGGGTTTTGCGCCAAGCAGATAGATAAATTCCTTCGTCTCACCCGGTTTTAAGCTAATCTCGGATTCAAGCGCACCGCAGGAGTTGCCGCAATAGTTTAGGTTGCCTGCCAAGCCATTCTCAATCCCTGCGGGATTGTGGTAGCCACGGTACGTTCCCACGAAAGCATCACGGTCGCCGCAGTAAGCATCCACTTTTGCCCCTGCCAGTCCGAAGAAGCGTTCCTTATTCGGGTCGCCGAAGTTCTCATTATAGACCTGTTTTATAAATTTGCCTTGAAAATAGGTACGTGATATGAAAAGGGTATATTGGAGATTGACTTGATCTTGCTCGTAGTTCGCCTCATTGGTGAACTCAACATAACCGGTAACAGCCAGTTTTCTTTCCTCCTGCCCCTGATTGGTGACACGGACACGCCATACTTCGTAGGTCTTATCCTTGGGTACATAATAAAGTGATTCGGTGGCAATGCCTTTGTACGCCGAATTGATGAAAGTGTAACCGGTGCCGTGACGGCACTCACTTTGGTATTCATCAAGCGGTTTGCCAATCGGCATCCACGATGCTGACCAATAATCGCCGCTTTGGCAGTCACGCAGATACACATAACGCCCCGGTTGGTCGGTGGTCACGCTGTTAAAACGGTAGCGGATGACCCGTCCGTTTGCGCCGGATTTCACGAAGCTATAACCCCCGGCATTGTTGGAGATAATCGCCCCGTACTCAGGTGAACCCAGATAATTCGCCCACGCCGAGGGGGTGTTGGGTTTGGTAATGACGTATTCCTTGTTTTTTTCATCAAAATAACCGTAGTTCATGTGTCTTCCCCTTTCTGGTGCGTAACATATAGTATAGTAATAGTATCATGTAATCAGGGTGCGGACAAGGGGAAAAAGGGTGGCGGAATATGAGCGAAGCAATCCCCAAATAAAACATGGCAATACGGTATTATTCGTGGGGAAAATCTGCAAGTGGGGAGTGTTATTCGTGGGGAAAATCTGCAAGTGGGGTGTATTATTCGTGGGGAAAATCTGCATTAGGTGTTGTCAAGCCTTGAAATAGGTAGTATAATGAACGCAGAAACGGAATCGAGGTAAAAATGCTCAAACGAAAAATATATGATGACCTTATCTACTGGAAATCCCGACATGATAAACAATGCCTAATCGTAAAAGGCGCAAGGCAAGTCGGAAAGACATTTATTATTGAGGTATTTGCTCGCAATAATTATCGGTATCATACGACAATCAACTTTGTCCAAAATCCTGCGTACAAAACTATTTTTGACGGGGATTTGGATATTGATACACTTATCAAGCAAATTTCTCTGCGTGTTCCCAAATCACAGCTTGTTCCCGGAGAAACATTGCTTTTTCTTGACGAAATACAAGACTGTCCGAATGCCCGAGCTGCTTTGAAGTTCTTTACACAAGATAGACGGTTTGATGTGGTTGCGTCCGGCTCTTTGCCCGGAATTAACTACAATGAAGTCCCATCTTATCCTGTTGGATATGTTGACCATTTGGATATGCACTCCCTTAGTTTTGAGGAATTTCTTTGGGCTAATGGTGTAATGCCTGCTTCAATTGCAGATATTTACGATTACTTCGATAAAAGGAAACCTGTTCCATCTGCTATACATGAACGCATGATGGAACTTTTCAAGGAATACATCGTAGTTGGCGGTATGCCGCGAGCTGTTTTGGAGTTCGTAAACACTCACAATTTTATGAATGTGCTAAAAATTCAACGTGGTATTCTTGCTGATTATGAGGATGATATTGCCAAATATGCAAAAGGAACAGAAAAAGCGAAAGCACGAGCTTGTTTTTTGTCTATACCCAAGCATCTTTCAAAGGACTACAAAAAATTTCAATATAGCATTGTTGAACGTGGCGGAACAGCACGGAAGTACGGCGGTAGTTTAATGTGGTTGTTTGATGCCGGAGTGATAAATTTCTGTCACAACATATCAATCCCTGAACTGCCGCTTGAAGGCAATGCAAAGAGTGATGTATTCAAAGTATATATGCGTGACACAGGTTTGCTGATGGCTATGCTTGAAGACGGTTCTCAGGAAGACGTGATTAACGGCAATCTTGGTATATACAAAGGGGCAATTTACGAAAACATCATCGCTGACATCTTAGGCAAATCAGGTAGGAAGCTGTATTACTTCGAGCAAAACAACAAACTGGAAATAGACTTTTTCATCCGCAGAAATAATACTGCCACAGCTGTAGAGGTTAAAGCCGCAGACAACACCAAATCCAAATCAATGGAGGCGGTTTTCAATAGGTATGGTATTCGTTATGGTATCAAACTCTCTGCCAAAAATATAGGCGGAACAAAGGGAATCGACAGTTTCCCCCTTTATATGGCAATGTTTTTGTAGAAATATAAAACCGCCTTGCAATGACGAAACCGTAGCATTTCACCCCCACCCACGAGGTATTCCATGATTACATTACAGGGAACTTATAGTACTGCCAAGCTCTTCACCGACACCGCTGAGGCAGTGACCATCAATCAAATTGAACAGCTTTTGAATCAAGAGTTCACAAAGGGTAGCCAAATCCGGATTATGCCTGATGCACATGCGGGAATGGGTTGTACCATCGGGACGACGATGACGATTACCGATAAGGTCGTGCCGAATCTGGTCGGGGTCGATATCGGTTGCGGGATGGAGACGGTGGAGCTTTTGGACAAGCGAATAGAGTTGGAAAAGCTCGACAAGTCGATACATCATCATATTCCTGCCGGTTTCAAGGTCAGAAAGGAACGTCATCATTTTGCAAATGATATCGACTTGACTACCCTGCGTTGTGCGAAGCATGTAGATTTGGGGCGGGCGGGCTTGTCAATCGGTACTCTCGGCGGTGGCAATCACTTCATTGAACTAGGTGCTGACGAAAGCGGCACGCTTTTCCTCGTTGTTCACTCAGGCAGCCGCAATCTGGGAAAGCAGGTTTGTGAATATTACCAGAGAAAAGCCGTGGAACTGGTCAAAGGAAGCGGGAAGATAATTGACCGCACCCTTGCTTACCTGGAGGGTACACCGTTTGATGATTATCTCCATGATATGGCAATCGTCCAGCATTATGCTGATATAAATCGCAAAGCGATCGTCCGTGAACTGGAAAAGCGGGTAAAGCTGCGGATTTCTGCACAGTTTTCTACTGTACACAACTATATCGACTTAGAAATGATGATTTTGCGTAAAGGAGCGATTTCGGCAAAAAAGGGAGAGCGAGTTTTAATTCCCCTCAATATGCGTGACGGCAGCTTGATTTGTCTTGGTAAAGGCAACCCCGATTGGAACTTTTCTGCTCCGCACGGTGCCGGACGTATCATGAGCCGTACTGCTGCCAAGGCGCAAATCACCCTGACGGAGTATGAGAAGTCGATGCAGGGTATTTATTCGACTTCCATCAGCCGCAAGACTATTGACGAAGCACCGTTTGCTTACAAACCGATGGCAGAAATCATTGCCAATATTGGTGAAACCGTTGATATCATCAGCACGGTGAAACCGCTTTACAATTTCAAAGCTGCTGAATAGTGCACACGAACTTTGCCACGCATGTTTTGCAACGCAAAACTGCGTTACGAAGTTCTTAGTGCTGAAGAATGACAAAAAACATGTCATTCTTCCGATGCTGATAAATGTAACTGCGCTACCGAAAGGAGTCCCCATGACCTCCAGAAAGCGACTGCAAACCGTCCTGAATGGACAAATACCGGACTGTGTCCCTGTTGCCCCCGATACATCCAACATGATTCCCGCCCGTCTAACAGGAAAACCTTTTTGGGAGCTTTATCTTTACAATGACCCGCCGATATGGAGAGCTTACATCGACTGCGTCAAGTACTTCGGCTTCGATTCGCTAATGGATGGTTATTGTCCGATTCTTTTTGAAGAATTGGGGGAAATCAACCATGACCTTAAAGAATACATTATTTTCCGTGACGAAAACCGCATCATCACCCAAAGAGCCGAACGTGCCGCCGGCAAATATTTCTGGGATAGGAATGTGACTGTTTATGACCGTGACAACCCGCCATCATATATCCCTGCCTGCAAGCTGGGTTTTGGGAACGTTCCCAATCACTTCGAGGAAGTCAGCGGGCAGCAGGAGTTTCCCCAAGGTGAGGCTTTGCTAAGGCTGGTCAAAGATGAGTTGGGTGAACATGGACTAGTGGGGGTTTTTTGCGGGACGACGAAACTTTTACAGAACGAGGAAGATATCTACGCCTATTACGATGACCCTGCTCCTTTTCATGCTTTGCGGGATGAAATTTTGGCTAATTCGGTCAAACGCTTCCATAAGCTGATGTCGCTTGACATTCGCCCTGACTTCATCTGTACGGGTTCATCAGGTACACTGACAACCCAATCGCTGGCGATTTTTCGCAAGTTAGGATTGCCGATTGCCAAGGAAATCACCCGACTTTGCAAGGAACACGGTATTCCCTCACACGTTCATTCATGCGGTCCGCAAGCCGAGTTGGTAAAAATCATGGCAGAAGAAACTGATTTGACTGTCATTGACCCTCTGGAAATACCGCCAATGGGGAACTGTGACCTCGCCACCCTCAAGCGTCTTTATGGTGATAAAATCGTCCTCAAGGGTAATCTCCACACCACCGAGGTCATGCTCCGTGGCAGTATCGCCAATGTCATCGCCGCTTCTAAACGTGCTATCGACGATGCGGCGGCAGGCGGGCGTTTCATTCTTTCTACCGGAGACCAATGTGGGCGTGACACGCCTGATGAAAACATCTTTGCCCTGATTGAAACTGCACGGACATATGGACGGTACTTGGTCGAATAGCTGTGACATCCCCCCTTACCCCTGGTACTCGCTCGGGGCTACATTGTAGTGTTTCTTAAAAAGGCGGGTAAAATAAAACTGGTCATCAATTCCGACGGCGGCGGCTACCTCACGGACATAAGTACCGCCTTCGGCAAGCAGAGCGGCGGCTTTTTTCATTCGCAAACCGTTGAGATATGTGAAAATGCCCTGACCTGTCTCTTGTTTGAAAAGGCGGCTTATATAGCTGCGATTCAGGTTGACACTGTCAGCGATATCATCAAGGGTGAGCTTTTCACGGTAATGAAGATGGATAAAGAAAAGGACGCTGAGTATTTCCTTGCGGCAATGCTGATAGGCTTCGGGGTCAAATGGACAAATTTCTGCTTCTGTAACCGCTGCTTTCGTTTCTTCCTTGTCCTCGGCAAACATGGCTTGTTTTTCTTTTAGGATTTCCTCGGCACGGCGCAGGTGTTTCAGCAAAACATCGCCGTCGATATCAAGCTTCAAGATATAATCTGCCGCTCCTTTAGTAAGTGCCTGACGGACATGCTCGAAGTCATTGTAATTGCTGAGGACATATATCACCCCGGCGAAATTTTCCTCATGCAGTGCCGAAATCAAACTGATTCCATCCATTACCGGCATCACCAGATCGGTCACTACAATATCTACGGGATTGGCGGCGATATACTTCATCGCTTCACCGCCATTGGCGGCAGTCGCCAGTGTAAACCCCGCTTCCTCCCAGTTTAACAACCGATGAAACGCCATCCGCATGACGGCTTCATCTTCAACGAATAATACATTATACATTTGTCCCCCCTGTATATTGCTGTCTATTTTACACTTTTTGTAACACTCTTATCTTTTTGATTTTAATCTTTATGTCTTTAATCTTCTTATCTTTATCTTCTTGTCTTTTATCTTCTTGTCTTTTATCTTCTTGTCTTTTATCTTCTTGTCTTTTATCTTCTTGTCTTTTATCTTCTTGTCTTTTATCTTCTTGTCTTTTATCTTCTTGTCTTTTATCTTTTTGCCTTTATCTCTTTTCATAATTATAGCATTTATTCATTTTCTTCATCTTCATTTACCCTCTCTTTTTCCTCCTCATCACCCACTGCGGGAATGAGAATCCGGCAAACCGTTCCCGCTTCACTACTAGTGATTTGTAAACCATGCTCCTCGCCATAGCTAAGTCGCAAACGTTCATCGACATTCGACAGTCCTATTCCCCGGAAGCGTTTTCTTCCTGCCGCCCGACATGCCTCGACATCGAAACCACTGCCATTGTCAGCTATTTGGAGTACTACCCCTGCTTCGCTCAGTTCGCAGGAAATCACAATCTCAACCTCGCGGATACCACCCTCCGTGCCATGCATTATCGCATTTTCGAGAAGCGGTTGGACGATGAAGCGGGGAATACGGTTATCTATCAAAGCATCATCAACCTCATACTTGACCTTAAAGCAATCAGCGTGACGGATTCGCATAATTGTTAGGTAATGCGCCAGTTGTTCCAGTTCCTCACGCAAGGTGAGCATATCATCATGACTGGTAAGCACGTTCCGCAGTAATGATGAAAGGGACTTGATTCCTGCTGCCACGGCGGTTGGGTCTTCACCCGCCTCTGCCACCCAACGTAGGGAATTGAGGGTGTTGAACAGGAAATGAGGGTTGATTTGATATTGCAGAGCCTCCAGTTCCAACTCCCGCTTGCGACGGTCATCAAGCTCACGCATCTTCGTAAGTTGCTCCAAATCAGCAGTATAGCGGTCTATCGTTCGTGAAAGATAGCCAATTTCATCGGGAGCTTGGTCATTTGTCCCTTTTCCCCCTGTTTGACACTTGGTGACGATACCCCTAATCGGAGTCGCCACGCTGTGATAAATCACTAGTGATAAAATAATCGCCAGTCCTGCTGCCGCCACTACTGTCATCAGAAAGCTCCATCTGACTTGGGTAGCTGTTTCATGGATGGACGACATCGGAATCACCGCCGTTAGGTAAACATCGTATTTGTCATTGCGGCAATAGACAACTAGGGTAAGGATGCCCTCGAAGTTGGCGGTGAAAGAGCCGCTGTCATTTCCTATTGCTCTTAACTGCTCGAAATGGCTGCGGTCAGGCAAAATCGTTCCCGGTTCTACCCATTCCCCGGAAAGTACCGTCCCATCGGCTGCCAATAGGATTACATCGCCGCCATTCATCGAGATATCACTCATTACGTGTTGTTCGAGAAATGTAGCACATATGAAAGCAAAAACATAACCGTCATGTCCCCCCTCCTCGGGCAAAGAAAAAACACGGCGGCCAATCGCAAAGTAATAAGTCTCTTCCGTACCGACATGATAGAAAATATCACTTCCCCCCGCACTTTCTGCAAGGCGCAAAAGCATTTGCCATTCTTCTTCACTTTCCAGAATCACGGGATTGTTTTCCAAAAGCACCCGTCCCTCGGAATCAGCGACACGAAACGAATGAAAGTAACTGCCACGGTCATTGATGTGCCGCGTAATGATATCGGAAATATATTCCTCGCGCCATTCATCACCCATCATTCCCCGCATTTCATCGAGGATGGCGATATCTTCGATTATCCTTTTGTACCACTCCAGTTCCAATGTCAGCGAGGTGTTTATTTGCTTGGTAGTCTGGATATATGACTCTGTCAGTTCGGCAATCATTGACTCGTAGTAAGTACGATATGCAAAAATACCAATGAAAGCAGCGGGAAGGATTGACACACAAAGCAAGGCTGCAAGCAGTCTGGTTTTGACACTATAGCGACGAATTATTTTTTCCAAATCTCGCTCCTTTGCTCTCTGAATATCATCTTCTGTCTCAGCATAGTTTTCTCTGAAGCGGATGTCAAGTTTTTTGTTTGAATTTGGACAATATAATCCATACTTTCGTCAATCAAATCTATGTAAACAGGTATAAATATTGGGTATTATAAGCACATGGCTATCATCGGTGTAAGGATAGCCAGGAATGAAAAGGATAAAGTTGTGGATATCCAATTCCCATAGCCAGCGGCGTATCGGCGGTCAAACCAAAGATTCGCCGCGGCGAACAGAAACCACCGAGCGTTCTGTGAAACTACTTACGAATATAGCGTAAATTCGCAGAATATGACAATCAGAGATAATTATGACAGGTGAACAATGAAAAGATTTGAAGCTACTTATGAATATAGCGTAAATTCTGCCCTACCCAAGGAGATCCCCCCCTCCGACAGGTACGGCGGATTGACAATATTTGACCGCTTTGGCAGGGTTTTTCCTCTTTTTCCCCTGCCAAAGCACCCTCTTTATCCGAACAGAGGCAAAAGCATGAACCAACATAGCGGAGTTAGTCGGCCATACCGACTTTATTGATAGCGCGTCTTCGTCACCTTAAAAACTCATCGAGCCGCATCTTCATCCCGTCTGTCTCGATAGTAATTGCTCCACTATCGCCAGTCGCGAAAATGACCGTATTTTCGTCAGCAAGGCGCGCTAATGACTCCTGATGGGGATGTCCATAGGAGTTCACCCTCGCAGCAGAGATTATCGCAATATCGGGTGATGTCAACGCCAAAAACTCCTTGCTGCTGGCTCCCCGTGAACCATGATGAGCAACTTTCAAAACCGTAACCTCCCCTCCTTCCCCTTCCTCCCGCAGATACCGCACCAGTTCCGCTTCGGCACGTCCCTCAATATCTCCCGTCAAAAGCAACGAAAATTGATGAAACTCGAGCAAAAGTACCAATGACGAATGATTGACCTCCCCCCATACCGCTCCCTCCTCAGGGTGTAGACTCTTGACGGCAACTTCACCTTCTTTGTCCATCAAAAAACTTTGACCCCGTCCCATATATGATACTGCAATCCCCGCTTCCCTTGCTGTTTCTACCAAAAACAGATAATTCCCATCCCGTACCGTCTCGCAGATATCGGGCAAAATCAGATGGACTATCTTCACGCCGCCACTTTTTATTTGGGCGATTATTTCCGGAAAAGCAGAATAATGGTCATTGTGGGCGTGAGTGATTATCCAGGCATCGACTTGACTCACCCCCTGCGATTTGAGAAATGGCAAAAGCCGATACTGACCAACACTACTTACACTATTGGAGCCACCGTCAATCAAATAATGGCGGCGGTCGGGGGTGGCGACAAAAACCGCATCACCCTGACCGACATCGAGGAATGTAACTGTCAAACCGAGCGGTGGTCGCCATAACATAACCAAGACCGCTACGGAAAGGAGTAGATAACGCAGCAGTTTTCTTAATTTACGGTGAGTCACGACAATAAGAAGCAACAAGGCGATAAATACGGCTATTTGCCATGTCAGCGGCTTACCCATGATAAGGCGGCTTTGCGGCATTTGATCCGCCAGTTCACACATAAAATAGTAGAAATCCAAAATCACACTTGGGATAACAGCAGTTATTTTACCCAAAATAGGTACTGCCATCCCCAATGTTACCGTCACAATGCCGCAAATCATCACTAATGTCATCGGGGGAATGACGACTAGATTGAGGACGATGGAGTATAGGGGAAACTCATAATAAAAGCTAAAGTAAATCGGTAATGTAGATATGGATATTAAGAGGGTGGTGAGGAATGATTGCTTGACTTTCTCAAACAAGGAAAGGGAGATTTTCCTCTTCACCTTCAATACCTTGGGGCGATTTGCCTTTTTGTCCGCCAATTGGTAAGAGATAGCCGGCATCAATACGCCGATGGCAAGCACGGCAGTAAATGAAAAGAGAAAACCACTGTGAAACAGATAGAGCGGTTGCTCTATTAAAATAAGAACCGCTGCTACTGCCAAAGCTGTCAGTAAGTCATAGCTGCGTTTCGCCAAATGTGCCGTCATCCGCAGGGCAAACATCACAATCGCCCGAAATGATGGCGCACCCATGTCAATCATCACCCCATATCCATACATCACCGCTATTGCCAATGGAGCTGCTAATAAAAGCGGGACTGTAATTCGCCGCAGAAACTTATATAACCCCAGTCCGATAATCGAAATATGAAGCCCGGAAACTGTGAGAATATGGACTATTCCATTGCGCTGGTACATCGCTTTCAGCTCTGAGTCGGTCTGTCCAGACTCCCCCAACAACATTGCCCGCATGACTGAAGCTTTTTCGGCGACAAAGAAGCTGTCGATAGTTTCACCCATTTTTGCTTTTATCCCAAAGAGCCATTCACGGAAACGGTCGTAGTCTGCACCGTAAGCGACAATTTCCGCATTATACAGGCGAAAATCCGTTTTCATGATTTGGTAATAATGAGCGGCGGAAAACTGCCCCGGATTGGTGGCAAGTTCAAACACCCTCACCCTCCCTGTCATCTGTACCGTACTACCGAGCTGAGGTACGATATCGGGTTCGGCAAGGTAACACAAAATGAAACCCCCTGTCTCAGGTTTCAGTTTGATTAGCAGAATATCCCCCCACTCATAAGAGCGATATTCCTTACCCGCCACGATACCCACAACGGTAATATCTTCACCATCCAAATGACTGAAATCAGGTGGCTTCGTATCAACCATCAGTAAGATGAGATAGGTAAAGATGACGAAAACAAGACACACGAAAGCCAAAACTCTGCGCAAGATGAACTCCTCGAAAAATAATAACTAAATGAATCAGAACGTAGAGATAAGTACAAACGTATAGACAAGTACAAATGATGTTTATTTATTTTGTTTGACCAAATCAAGATTGCGTTCAAAAGGCATGGCGAGGTTGATGGAATCAAAGATTACCGTTGCTGCACCGCCAAGGGAAATCCGTACCTGGCTTATATGGGATAGCTCGACCAAGGAATTGACGATAGAATAAATCGCCATTTCCACGCTTACATCGGGCAAAAGTTGGGTGAACTGCTCATCAAAGTTCACATAACACATCCCCCCTGTTGTCGTTATACTAATCAACCTGATATCAGGATTGAGGGTGGCAATCACATTTTCGCCATCAAGCGGTCCGCCAATCAGACTCTCGACAATCAAACGCTCGATGGCAACATTGCTGCTATGGATGACATCGTGACGGTCAATCATAAAAAGCCCATCCTCCAAGCCAAAATAAAGGCGCAAACTGACCATCGTGTATGCATCCAGTTCACCGCCGACGATGTCAATAAACATATCCGCCGTCATTGCCCCGACGAACATACCCGATCCATCAATCAGCGGCTCGCCGCGTATCGTCATTGTCACCACATTTACCTCCTCGACTTGGGTAAGGGTGCGAACTATCGCCGCTCGTGTCAACACCTCAGATATACTCGTCAAATCACGATAATGTTCACTTAGTTCAATAGTCACCTGTCCTTGGAAAAGCGAATATGCCAACACCTGAAAATCACCGGAAATGGCGTTTCGATAATCAAACCGCTCTGACGGTACGGACATTGCCCTGATAAGTTCCTCGATAAGCTGCTCGGCATCCGTATTTTCGCTTACATAATCCCGCACCATAATCCCGGTATCATTGTTGCGCAAATGATAAACCCGATATACCGTCCCTGTCGGTTCCGGCTCTTCCCCACACGCCGTCAACAATAGTACCAGTAAAACTGATATCGACATAACGCATGTTATTTTATTTCTCAAAAGTCTTATCATTTTTCCTCTATACCGCAAGCTTCCGCTTATTTCATGATAAAATCTACGGTAGCTTTTGTCGTGAACGCAGTGGTATCATCACCGTAAATTTCGTCCCCTCACCAACGACACTATCGACATTGATTGTCCCATTATGAAGCAAAACTGCATTTTGGGCTATCGGTAACCCCAGTCCCGTCCCCCCTATTTCCCGGGAATGTGACTTATCGACCCGATAGAAGCGTTCAAAGATAAGCTCAATCGAATCTTCATCAATACCCTCACCTGTGTCAGCAATTTCAATGGTAAAAAACTGATGGTCAGCATTGACCGTGACCGTGACCACGCCACTCCCCCTGCTGTACTTGATGGCATTTTCAATTAAATTGGTCAAAATCAGCGATATTTTGACCTCATCGGCTTCAGCAAGCACCTCACGCTTGCTTTCGAAGACCAGTTCCACATTACGCTTGCGGGCAATCGGACGCAGACGTTTGAGCACCACCTCGGTCAAGGTATTGATATCGACGATGCCAATACTTAGCTGTGCTTCGGCTTTGTCCATTTTGACCAATGACAGCAAATCGTTGATTATCCTGTCTTCCCTGTCGATTTCCGCAGCAATATCCAGCAGAAACTCACGATAAAGCTCCTGCGGCGCATCTCTTTGAGAAAGCAGAGATTCCGCCAGTACTTTCATCGAAGTAATCGGTGTCTTTAGCTCATGCGAGACATTGGAAACGAATTCATTGCGTGAGTCGTCTATGACCGCAATCCGCCGTAGCAGCTGATTGTAAGTCTCGATGATATGCTCTGTTTCCATATAATAACTGGCACGAATCGGTTCAGCGGCAAAACCATCTCTAATACGGCTGATGGCATTGCTGACATAACTTATCGGCAAAGTAAACAATATCGCCGCAACTGCCGCTATCACCAACAAGAAAATGAGGATGATGGTTTCGACTGTTTGTGCCTTGTTTGCGAGTATCTCACGGGTGGTATTGATTGCTTCACTGGAGACGCTGGCGAGTATAACCCCATGAATAATCTCCGTCCCCTCCGGTATCTCGGGAGTTGCACTTTGGGCGCTTACCGTTTCGACAATCGGAACAATTATATCGATAAAGCGATTGACATGGTCATAACGAAAATCCCCCGTCCCCCGCAAACCACGGATTACTTCTTCCGAGATAACCGTTCTCCCCTCTATCAGCATATATGTGTCCTTGATGACACGCAGTGTACCATTGATGATAAGGATGCGTCCGTCATAGAGGTTACTGATTTGATTGAGCTCAGCATTGACAATTTCCGAAGAAGGGTCAAGCATGTAGTTATACTTGATCAGATGGTCGGCGATTATTTTCAGTTGGTTTTGGACATCGAAACGGCGAACATCAATGCCACGGTCTTCATAACTGGCGATTATCGCATGGCGCATGATGACAAGGGGGATGAAACCAATCAACAAAAGGGCAACGAATAAGCGAACCCGCAAACTCCTAAGCCACCGAAACCGGAAAAAGACATTTCTTATCGTCCTGCGCATATATACTGCTCCACGAGTTGCTCCACGAGTTGCTTCACGAGAAAATTAGTGGCGATTTTAGACGAAATAATAACCAACACCCCATTTGGTACGGACATATAACGGCTCACTGGGATTGCTTTCGATTTTTTCCCGCAAGCGGCGAATATGAACATCCACCGTGCGGACATCACCGGGATAATCCGCCCCCCATATCAACTTCAACAAGCTCTCACGACTATACACCTTGTCGGGATTGTGAAGTAACAGCTCCAAAACCTCAAACTCCTTGGCAGTCAGATTAACCTCCGTCCCGCGGATATAAGCACGGCGGTCTTCGCAGTCGAGGCGGATATCACCGCTTTCAATGACGACCGCCTGCTTTGGCTTGCCGCCGGCGGGGGTGGTACGGCGCATGATTGCCTTGAGTCTTGCTTTTACTTCCAAAATATTGAAGGGTTTGGTGATATAATCATCAGCACCATACTCAAGACCGAGGATTTTGTCCATGTCCTCGCCCTTTGCCGTCAGCATTACTATTGGTACATTGGAAAAATCACGGATTTGCTGGCAGACCTCAAAACCGTTGAGCTTGGGTAACATCACATCGAGAAGAATCAAATCATATTCGTTAGCCGCCGCAAGTTGCAGGGCTTCCTCACCGTCATAAGCACTATCCACATCCATTCCGTCCTGTTCGAGACTGAAACGGATACCCTTGACAATCAGCTTCTCATCATCCACCACCAAAACCCTTTTTGCCACTGCTCTTCTCCTGTTATGCTAAACACATATCATGTCTTTGATATTGCCGAAAACCCCTTCTTTGATACCGGTGATATTCATGATATCTTCGATTCTGGCAAAATATCCATGTTCATTGCGGTATTCAATGATGCTATCCGCCTTTGCCCGTCCTATCCCCGGAAGGGTCATCAGTAAGTCAGCGGTAGCAGTATTGATATTGACCATGCCAGTCAATGATGTTGCCGCTTTATTATCGCTGTTGCCGTTGGTGTTGCCGCCTGTTATCCAGAGCTTGTCCGTATCCGCCGCTTCGGAGCGGGTGGGAATCTGGATTTGGCTACCATCACTAACCACCATCGCCAGATTGACGGTATCGACGGAAGCTTCAGCTGTAAAACCTCCTGCCAACTCCAACAGTTCAAAAATCCTGCTGCCTGTTGCTACTTCATACACCCCGGGATTCATAACTGCTCCACAGATATGAACGAAGCAAACTGAGTCCTCATCACTGCCGCTTCCAGAAGTCCCATTTGGCTCTTGATTAGATAAATCGGCGGCTTCGGTGGTGCTATTACTCAACATTAAAGCTTCATCAAGTGGTAATTCGTCAACAACCTCTTCGGTCTTAGTTGTTGCCGACGACCCCTCGACCACGGGGGACAGTAAATCAATGTCGTATTGTTTCTTACCGCAAGCCACGGTCAAAACAGTCAGACAACAAAACAAAGTGATACTCAATTTTTTGTACATTTTTTCCTTTCTACATTGTCTCGGAATATCTACTTCCGAAGTCCTACCCTGCAAAAAGGAAACACCCGATTACTGCGCTGATAGTACCACAAAATAGAGGAAAATGCAAGTGAAAAATGTGGAGTTCGTGTGCACTCATTGTTGGGCTTCACGGATTAGCTCGTCTTCATCCAGATAGTCAAATTCAAATCTCACGATATCGTCTTCGATTGCCGTTTCATGATAAAGTGTGCCGGTTATTTGTGACATTACCCTTTCGGACAAAAGCCTCAATTCCTCATTGACATTCGCACCACCCCAAACGTGGGCAAAGGTCGTCTCCAGTAATACCCAAAAGTTACTGGTTTCAATCATCTTCGGCAAAGGAATCGAGCGGGCAAACTCATCAGCGAATACCAGCAAACGCGGGTCATCGGGGATAACACTGTGATTGGCGGGAATTTTGCCCGTATAAGCATATAGGTTGCCGGCATACTCGCCGACAAGAAATGAAGCAAAGCGGTTGGCTTCGGCTTTTTGGTCCGTATAACCGTTGATAACAACACTACCGACCATCGAAAGTGAACGGGTATGTGTCGTATCATCTATATGCAGAGTTGGCAAAACCCCGAAACCGTCCGTGAATATCTCTGCTCGCGCCGCTTCATCAAGGGCAGCGACGATATCAGTAGTCGCAATCGTATAAACCAGTTTGCCGTTGATGAACTTCTCGACAATATCACGGTAATTCGTTTTACCCGCCTCGATAGCAAAGAACTGGTTCAACTCCTGATACATCCGCAAGCTATTAAAAGCACTACGGTTATAAATATTGATATTAGCCGTGTTATCGCCTGATTCACCGCCTACCGTAATTGTATCGCCAATGAAGAAATAATTGTAGAAGATATCAGTGACATCCCACTCTAGGAGAGCCTCCACCGTCAGCGGGGCATCATATTCCATCGCAATATCCTTCAAGTCCTCAAAACTCGCCGGGCGCAGGTATGAAAGACGTGACTCGATGAACTCATCATCGTTTAAAAGTGCCTCAATATCTGTCAAATGGTCTGTTGCTTCCAGTATCTCATCTTCCGGCCCATGGGTTTCCAAATCAAGCATCGCCTGTTCCGCGGCGGCGAAATCAGCATCGCTGATTATCTTGGCTCGCGCCATTTCTTCCAAATGACTGCGGTTGTAGATAAGGGCAGTAGTTTCAAAATAGAACGGGAATGCAAGGATTTTTCCGTGATAACTAACGGCACTGATGGCAATATCGGGGTACTGCGGTATCAGCGGCGTAAGCGTATCAGCGTCAACCACCGTTGCCAACCCCGCCAGATATGCTTTTTCCAGATTGTCATGACCGATGATATATAAGTCGGGACCCTCACCGTTAATAGAGGCAAAGTTGATATTTTCCAGATATTCCAACGCTGACACCAACACCGGCGTGACCCGGATATGACTGTTTTCCGGCAAAGAAGCAAAAGCAACGGCGGCACTATTTATGTATTCATTCAAGTCCTCGTCCGTATACCAAATCCTGATTGTCTCACGGGTTATATATACTTCTTCCTCATCCAAAGAAGCCTGTAAGGCGGACAGTCTGTGTTCCTCGCTGATACCCAGGCAAATAATGACGGCAGCCAGTCCGACTATTATTATAGCGGCAATTATACGTTTAAGTATCTTCATTATCCGTTCCTAAACACAATGCTCTATCCAGTATTTCAATCATCTCGTCTATTTCATTCATCGTCACAATGAGCGGGGGGATTAAGCGAATCACATTTGCCCCGGCACTAATAATCAAAAGCCCCCTTGCCAGAGCTTCCTTTAATATCGGAGTCACATCGCCGCTACACTCAATCCCTTGCATCAAACCCAAACCACGGCGGCTCACCACGAAATCATGTTTTGCCACCATTTGCTCAAGTTTTTCCGTCAAATATGCTGCCAATTGACTCACTCGGTCAATCAAATTCATCTCCTCAATTTGCTCAAGCACAGCATTGACAGCTGCCATTGCCAAGGGATTGCCGCCATATGTAGTCCCGTGGTCGCCGGGGACGAGTGAGTTTTGTGCCACATCATCACTGACGAGGAAAGCACCGACGGGAATACCATTACTAAGGGCTTTGCCGAGGACAAGGATGTCGGGTTCAATTTCATATTGCTGATAAGCAAACATCGTTCCCGTCCGCCCGATTCCGCACTGGATTTCATCAATGATGAGCAATATCCCTTTTTCTTGGCAAAGTTTTCCGACTTTTCGCAGGAAATCACCATCAGCAGGATGAATCCCGCCCTCGCCCTGGACGGTTTCTACAATAATCGCACAGGTATCTTCATCTACATGCTTTAATATAGAATCATAATTATTCATTTCCGCAAAGCGGACATGACCAATCATTGGCTCAAAGGGAGTGCGGTAGGCAGTCGTTCCCGTCACCGACAAAGCCCCCATCGTCCGCCCATGGAAGCCCGCTTCCATCGCAATAATCCCATGTTTGCCCGCACCCTTTTTTTGATATGCGTATTTTCTTGCGGTTTTGATCGCTCCCTCGACTGCTTCCGCGCCGCTATTGGTAAAAAACACCCGTGCCATTCCTGATAACTGCGTAAGCCGTTCTGCCGCTGTTATGGCGGGGCGATTATAAACCCAGTTGGAAGTATGGGTAATCCTCTCCACTTGCTCTTTGAGGGCATCTAAATAAGCCTGATTGCCATATCCCAACGAACAGACGGCGATTCCCGCAAAAAAATCAAGATAACGGCGACCCTCGACATCAATCAGATGACAACCCTCGCCCCGTTCGATGACTATGGGAAAGCGGTTGACCAGATGGAAGATATGATTCTCCGCAAGCTCAATATAGGTCTTGTTGTCTTTTTCCATCATTCTTCGTCCTCATCACGGATAATCATTGTTCCGATTCCCTCTTTGGTGAAAATTTCCAGTAAAAGGCAGTGCAGGATACGTCCGTCAAGAATATGGACACGCCCGACCACCCCTCCTCTAATCGCATCAATACAGTTGCTAAGTTTCGGCAACATTCCGTCAGTTATCGTCCCGCTCATCAACAGTTTCTCAGCATCACTTGCCTTGATGCGGGAAACGAAAGTCTCTTTGTCGTCAAAATCACGATATAACCCCTCCACATCAGTCAAAAACACCAGTTTATAAGCGGAAACCGCTCTGGCTATCGCACAGGCGGCATCATCAGCATTGATATTGTAAGTGACATGATTGTCATCGACACCGACAGGGGCAATGATGGGCAAAAAGTCATTCTCAATCAAATCATAAAGAAGCTTGGGATTGACCGACTCAATCTCGCCGACATTCCCGATATCACAGCCGTTCACTAATTTTTTTTGTACCTTTATCATCCCGCCGTCCTTGCCGGAGATACCAACGGCAGAAACCCCCAGCTCCTGAACCATGTTGACCAGCGATTTGTTTACCTTGTTGAGTACCATTTCGGCAATTTCCATCGTTTCATCGTCTGTCACCCGCAAACCGCCGACAAACTCGGATTCTTTGCCGACTTTCTTCATAAATCGGCTAATCTCCTTGCCGCCGCCATGAACCACGATCGGCTTGAAGCCAACTAGCTTTAGTAAAGTAACATCCTTGATGACGTTTTTTTGGAGTTCTTCATCTTCCATTGCGCTGCCGCCATACTTCACAACAATGATTTTGCGGTTAAACTCACGGATATATGGAAGTGCCTCGATCAAAACCTCGGCTTTTTTTTGCACCTCTTCAAGATGGGGTATCATCCCTTTTTCTCCTTCTACGAGCGGTAATCAGCATTTATCTTGATATAATCCTCGGTCAGGTCACAGCCCCAAGCGGTAGCGGCGAACTTCGCCGCTTCCCACCCTTCTTCAGATGGCTTAGCCGCTTGACAGGTAGCGAAACTACTACCCATGTCAATATTGATGACCACTTCGTCTGCGGATAATAGCTGTTTCACCTTCTCCTCGTCAAACGGAAGACCACAACCGTCTGCATATATATTCACTTGCCCTGCTTGGTCTGCAAACGAAAGTCTCACCTTTTCGGGGTCAAAATCCACTCCCGCATAGCCAAGAGCACAGATTATCCGTCCCCAGTTGGCATCACGCCCATATACAGCCGCCTTGACCAGATTGGAACCGGCTACTGACTTTGCCAACTTGGCGGCGTGAAGCTTACTGTCAGCACCCGCCACATTCACACTAATCAGGGTCGTTGCTCCCTCACCGTCAGCGGCAATCATTTTTGCAAGCTTTTTCCCAATATAGTATAACCCATCTTTGAAAATTTCGTAACCCTCATTTTTGCCGCTGTCATCAGGCAGGGTTATCATCACATTGGCAGCAAGACCGTTGGCTAGTACCAGCCAAGTATCGTTGGTCGATGTATCGCCATCTACGGTTATCATGTTAAAAGTATCGGCAACCACTTCATTGACCGCTTGAGTCAATGCTTCTTTGCTGATGTTTGCATCCGTTGTCACATATGACAGTAGTGTTGCCATGTTGGGGCATATCATCCCTGCCCCTTTCGCCATCCCCCCGATAGTGACTTGCTTGCCATCAATGACTAGCCTTACTGCCGCCTCCTTGACTACTGTATCCGTGGTCATGATTGCTTCTGCTGCCTGTGTCCCGGCGGCGATGGTTGCTGCCTTTTCCTTTGCAAGGGCATGGACACCCGCTTCTATCTTCTCCATCGGCAAGGTCATGCCGATAACCCCTGTTGAGCCAAGCAAAACCTCATTTTCTTCTACCCCGAGGGTGGCGGCGGCTATCGCCGCTGTTTGGCGGCAATTGGCAATCCCTGTTTGACCCGTGCAAGCATTGGCAATTCCGGCGTTGATGATGACAGTGCGAGCGGTTTCTTGCTTTTCCACTATCTCCATATCCCAAAGCACCGGGGCAGCCTTTACGATATTAGTAGTAAAGCTTCCTGCCGTGACTGCCGGAACTTCGCTATAAATCAAAGCCATATCTTTTCTATCGGGATATTTGATACCTGCTTTCACTCCTGCCGCCGCAAACCCCGCCGGGGCGGTGATACCGCCGTGAATGGGCCTTATGACAGCAGTGTCAGTTTCGTTATTCGCCGGAAAAATAGTCGTTTGTTTCATGGTAGTTTCGTTTTTCATCTCTTTGCCTTTCGTCTTCACTTGTCAGGGTTTATTCTTTTTATACCTCATCACTCATTGATGGTCATGATATTATCAGGGTTGAGAGCCAGCTCATAGAGGAATAGATTATCACACTTCGTCCAACCCATACTACCCCAGAAAGCATTGCCGACTTGATTGTGGGTAAAGGTTAGAAGCGAAGCCTTGGTAATCCCCTCCTCTTTCAATGCTTTCAGGCAAAAGTCCACCATCTCCTTGCCGATTCCCTGTCTGCGAGCGTTGTTGGCGACAGATACATGGTAAAGATATCCGCGCCGCCCATCATGCCCGCAAAGAATACTGCCGACTATCTGCCCGCCGGATTCACAGACGACACTGGTATGGGGATTACGTGCCAAATATGCCGCTACCCCCTCACGGGTATCATCCATACTTCGCATGGAAAAACCCTTGATACTCCTCCACAAGGCGTATATTTCATCATAGTCATTGATAGTCATAAGTCTAAGCTCTTTTTTCATATTGACTCCTGTTGGTTGTTGCTGCCATCGCTCCCTATGAAGTGATGGGGTGGGGTGGACTTGCGGTTTCTTGCATTATTATACACCGAAGTTTATATTTATGCAATATTGTTTTTATTTTATTTTCAATCAAAATTCTTTTGCTGTCAAACACTAAATAATGATAGTAGCCGCTCCTCTGATTTTCCCTTGATTTTCTCCTGATATGTATTTTGCTTTACAAGGAAATATTTCTGTGCTAACATACGTAGTATGGAAAACTACATGACGAGGCTATCAATACTAGCATGAGAAAAGTGGTATTGCTCTACCAATTAAGTCTTACGAAGTGATTTATTGGCGGAGAAAAAAGAGCGGGGGTAATAGAAGAGATGAGAAGCTTTAAAATAGTAGTCGATAGTTGCTGTGAACTGCCGGGAAAATATAAGGATGACCCACGGATTGAAGTCGTTCCCTTTACGATGGAAGTCGGCGAACGTCTGGTTGTCGATGACCATACATTTAATCAGAAACAATTCCTAAAATGGATTGCCGAATGTCCTACCTGCCCCAAATCTGCTTGCCCGTCACCGGAACGGTACATGGAAGCCTGCCAGACAGAAGCGGAGGATGTATATATAGTGACGATATCATCAAAACTCAGCAGCAGTTATAATAGTGCTTTGCTGGGACGGGATATGTATCTGGAAAGCGAAACCAAGAATATCCATGTCTGTGATTCCGAGGCGGCAGTCAGCGGTGAGGGACAATTGGCACTGAAGGCAATCGAACTGGCAGAGCAAGGTTTGCCATTTGCTCAGGTGGTGAAGCGGCTTGAAGCTTTCCGTGATGAGGTACGTACTTATTTCGTCCTTGATAATCTCGAAACCCTACGCAAGAATGGACGTTTGACAGGAGTAAAAGCCCTCGTGGTATCCACTCTCAATATCAAACCGGTGATGAGCGCCGTCAAAGGAGCTATTGTCCAGAAGGGTCAATCAATCGGCACGAAAAAAGCATTGACCAAGATGGTCGATATTGTCTTGAGGGAACGACCCGACTCTGCGGCTTCACGGCTTTTGATTGCTCATTGCAACTCGCCGGAGCGAGCGCAAGCGGTGAAGAAAATGATAGAAGAACGGGCAAAATACAAAGAAATTTTCATCCTCGAAACCAAGGGGTTAAGTACAATGTATACTAATGACGGCGGTGTCGTTATCGGGGTATGAGCCTTTTCAAGTCGAAGGTGACGAGGGGAGAGAGCAGGAAGTGTTGACCGCACTTTAGTGATAGCTTAAAGAGAGAACATTTGTCAATATAGTCGATATTGACGAATGTTTTTTTGTTGACAAGATAAAAGGATGGATAAATACATAACTGCTCGAAAAACCATAACAGGCGTTCATTGGTGGTGATGACAGAGCCGTCAACCAGTGAAACAGTAGTATAATTGCTACTGCCGACCCCGTAGATTATATCTGCTTCCTTTAGGTAAAGAGTGTCAGTAATCGTCCGTAGCTCAATCGCAGGGGTTTTCATCGACCTCTTTTCCAAAGCAGCTTCAACCTCCTGCGATAACTCGGCAATTTTGAGAGGTTTACTGATAAAAGAGAGATTTGGCGGCGGTTCTGAAAGCTGTGAGTATAGCTTTTGATAATCAATTGATGAAGTCAGCAACAAGATTTCGGCAGTTACTCCCCTTTTGCAAAGAGTAAGTGCCAGATGAAGACCGTTTTCATCACTTTTGGTCATGTCAATCAGAAAGAGGTCATACTGCATCGGTGCTTTCAGCAAAGCCTCCGCTCGTCCATAGGAACGGACATAAAGAACGCCGGAACTTGCTTTTCGCCGCTCGGACTCGCGTGACAAAAGCCGTTCCGTTTGCTTGCGGTCAGCGATATTATCATCACAGATAGCGATATGCATAGTAGTTATCCCTTGGAGGTAATCGTTACCAAAAGCTAAAGTACCGATGGTTCAATATAGTAAAATAATGCCAAAACACCGATAACCTGGAGGAGCAGTATCAGCGGCAAACCGTAAGTAAAATACCAATGACGTGATTTGTGGTCAAAGACATAAACACCCAACCATGCACCAATACTGCCGCCAAATATAGCCGCTGTAAAAATCGTCGCTTCAGGGATGCGGAAAATCCGCCGCTTTGCCCTGATCTTGTCGATACCCATCAAGATGAACCCGGCAAGATTGATGAGGACGAGATATGATATTAGGTAAACAAGGACATCTCTCATGTGTCCAATATAGCGTAAAGGGGGATAATACGCAAGTTGGAGCGAAAGTAATACCCTGCTTTAAGTTTTATATAGCTTTCCTCGCCAGTATCGCCATATTGAGCGAGTATATTGCTGCCGCCAGTATCATACAAGCAGTAATTTGGACAAAGGCATTGGGGTGAAAAATGATGAGATTGAAAAACCAAACCAACGCTGCCCGCAATGGTGCAATCGGTGTAAACACGCTGATAATTGCCACTATCGCGATGTCCGCACACCATCCATACCATTTGTCCTGTACTGCCCACAGCGTATGAATTGCCACCGCCAGCAAAAGCAAAAAGGCAAACTGTTGTATGAAAGCAACTATTACCCCATTATTTATCCAACCAAACCAATACATGATATCAAGCGTTCCGCCACGGTAAAGCAACGATACCATCAACCGGTCATAAGTATAAAAGAGTATCACGCAGATAAGCGATACTGCCGCCGTCATTATCACATAGGTTGCGGCACAGCCCAAAAAGAAGTCACGGCGTTTTCCCCCCAGATTCATGATTCTGCGAAAATTCCATGCGGGAATAAATATTGCTCCCAGGATAACCGCCAAAAAGAGATAATTGCCGAAGCTGACAGTCATGTTGCCGGGAGGATTGCGGAAAACACCTGCTTTTTCCAGAATAATCATCACGATATCTTGAATCACAATTACCAACATCGTTATCGCTGTGATAATATACGCTAATTTTATGTTTTGTAGGTTTATTTTTGCTACGACCAGTGATTTACGCATTGTTTTGTCCTCCCACTATCTGAATAAAGAAATCCTGCAAACTGAGGCGGTTGACCGCCACTCCCTCCGGCGGCACGATGCGGCGGTCGAAAATATGCGCTGCCATCACGCTTCCCATTGTCGTCTTTCCGATACAGTTGAGGTCATCAAGCAGCGGCAAAACCAAATTGACCATACCTGACAATGTATAGGCTCTCTCATCTACTTCATTTATCTCCGCTTCCAAGAGAATACCGCCGTTATCAATGATTATCAACCGCTCCGTAATCTTGGCAATCTCGTCAATGAGGTGTGTGGAGACGATAATAATACGGGGATGAGTGTTATAACTTTCCAATAACAAGGTGTTGAACTGGTCGCGCATGATGGCATCGAATCCCAAGGTTGGCTCATCGAGTAAAATTATTTTCGATTGATTCGCAAGGGCAATGATGGTCGTCAGCATCGTTTTCATGCCAAAGGACAGTTGCTTAAAGTTCTTCTTCATATCAAGCCGAAACATGGTGAGCATTTTTTCTGCAAATTCCATGTCAAAGCCATCCTGCAAATCAGCGGCGGCTTTTATCAATTCCGCCACTTTGATGTTGAACTGAATCGCACCACTTTCAATATAGTTGACTCCCTCCGGCATCCGGCTGGTGGAAACGCTGCTGTTATCCACCGTGATTTGCCCCTTTGTCGCTGCTATATGCCCTGCCATCAGTTTCATCAGTGTCGTCTTACCCGCTCCGTTCCTACCCAGCAGACAGTAAATCCCCGGTTGCGATACACTTAGGGAAACATCGTCAATAGCTATTATTTTCGTGCTCTTTCTCCCATACCTCTTGGTTACGTTTGTAAATTCAATCATGATTCATTTCTCCTTCCTTTTCCTTGATTATACTTATTAGTTCATCTGTGGAAATCCCCAACATCGTAGCCTCTTTCATCAATGTGTTGATTGATTTATGGATAAAAATCCGCTTACGCCTCGCCTTGATGTTTTCCTGCGCCCCTTTCGCCACACACATGCCTATCCCTCTTTTTTTGTAGATTATTCCCGCATCCGCCATTTTGCTGATTGCCTTGACTGCGGTAGTCGGGTTCACCGAGTATATCTTCGCAATCTGGGTCGTGGAGATTATCAAATCATCGGTTTGATAAACCCCTGTGATAATATCATTCTCGATTAGCTCAATAATCTGTTGAAATACCGGCAAGCTGTCGTTCATGTTCACCTCATTGTTCTGTTACTGTTCACTCTTACATGTTATTGCGACGAAAAAATCCATGGATTAAATGATTTGTGGATTGCTTCGGCGTAAAACCGCCTTGCAATGACGAAATTTGTTGTAAAGTGTTTATCGTGTAAATTTGCTGATAACATTGGTTCGTTGTCTGGTTGTGCGGTTAATGATGTAACTCACTAACTAAGAATAGCACAGATAAATAGAGGTGTCAACAGGTGAAAATAACTTTTCTTAAGTAACACACTTGTGAAACCACTAAATAACGTATATAATGACTCTCAATGGTAGCTCCTTTGCAAATAGAGTTTAGTCATTGTTTTAATTGGTAAATGTTTCAAGTATATGATGTTTCATTATCGCTTCGCCACCACTAATAAACACACCATGAAAATTACTGATAAAAAAATAATACTGGCAATTATCTTCTTTGCCTTGATAATAGTAACAGCAGTAGGCTTTAGTACCGCAGACCGTCTCGGTTTGCGGGTGGAGTCGATGCCGCTTGTGACCTCAACTATCATCCCTGATTCCACCCCCCCCCCCCCTGAAAAATTCACATGAAGCAGAAATCCTATTTTCGCATCGTGAACATTTCTACACAGAATCCATCGTTCTCACATTAACTGCTGCCAGTGAGGATATCACGAATATCTACTATACCCATAATGGCAGTCCGCCTAATGGCGAGGCGGGGATTTTGTATCGGAGTGGGATTAGGCTACAATATAGCCAAGTACGAATCAGCAGTTATACTATCAAGGCTTGCGGTGAGCGGTCTGATGGTAGTTTTACTGATGTCTATACTCATACATACTTTATTAGTAATGATGTTTTCTCCCGATTTGACACCTTGATTTTTTCTTTATCTACTGACCCTTATAATTTATATGATTATGACCACGGCATCCTTGTTCCCGGACGATTGCGAGATGAGTATATTACAGAAACTGGTAATGCAAACCCCGTCCCAACAAGTCCTGCCAACTTCAATATGCGCGGACGTGAATCAGAACGCCCTGTATATGTGGAAATATTCGACCACTATGGTGAACTAATCTTAGCACAAAATGCCGGGGTACGTGTATTTGGTGGTACATCACGAGCATATGACCAAAAATCACTACGGCTTATCGCCAGACAGTTATATGAACCCGGGAAAGGGAACTTTGACTTCGATTTCTTCCCTGATGACTTTACATATTATGGAAATCCCATCGAAAACTACAGTCAGCTAGTACTCCAAAACAATGCTAATGATAATATCGCATTTGAACATCCTACCGCTTTCATACGAAATGCACTGGTTGCAGATTTAGCCGACACATTTATACCCGACACATTAAGCAATCGCCCCGCTGCTGTTTTCATCAATGGTGAATATTACGGTTTCGTTTGGCTTCAGCAAAGGTACTACGACCGCTACCTAGACCATCACAACGAAATAAAGAATGGTGAGTGGGTCATACTTCGTGGTACACATGGAAATATGTTAAGTGAAGTGTATGGTTATGAAATAAACGATGACCGCATGGATTATCAAACCATGTATCTTATGCATGAACTGGATATGACTGATGATAGTATTTTTCATGAACTAAATAAGCTAATGGATGTAGAGAATTTTTTACGATATACTGCTACTCATATCTATATAAGCAACATCGACTCCATATGGAATAATTACCGGGTTTATAGATATCAAGGAAATGCTGAAACAATGATGTTTGATGGTTTTTCTACTGCTGACGGCAGATGGCGATGGTTTTTATTTGATCTTGACCACAGTTTCGGTCTTTACCAATGGGAAACTGCTTCTACTCCTATGTTAGCATATTTCATCGGATTCTATGAAAATAGAGTTATGTCCCCGCTCCTCGTTTCTATTCTCAAACGTGATGATATGCGAGCACGTTTCATAACGATACTCAGTGATATGATGAATCAGCACTTCTCACCGCAAATGATAGAGAAAACCACGAGACGAAAAGAAGCTGAGCGGCTAAGAGCGTTAACTTTCAACTTCCATTTCGGTGGAGCCCAGCTAAAGGACACATGGGCAACTCTTGAACATGTATCTGACGAAATCAATCGTATCATCGAATTTGGTCATGCCCGCCCCGCCGAAATGCGAAAGCAAATCGAAGAATACCTCGTCATCCCACCCGATGGCTTCATCATCAACTGTGCCGCTCATGAAATCGCCGAAATCATGCTCAGTACTTGTGTGGTAAAGGGTGAGAAATTCAGCGGTTTTTATTATGATGTAAGTACTCTCGAACTTTCCTTTCGTCTTCCTGTCGGCTATCGTTTCTCACATTGGTTGGTAAATGGCAGGGAAATATATCATGAAGCTCTGACGGTCGGCAAGGATGATGCCGTTAGTGGGATTATTGACATCGAGCTGGAACTGGTGCGTTCCGAAGACGGTATCCCTGTCATCACCAGAATAGACCACCGAGGAAATCAAGATTATATCGAAGTCTACAATCCCCATAGCAGCGAGATAAATCTCCACCGCTTCTTCATCAGCGATAACCCTGCCAATCCCTACAAGCAGCCTTTGGCAGGATTCATCCTGAAGCCGGGAGCAACACTCAGAATATATGGTAACAATTACCTCTCTGCCGACGCTTTGGGTGGTTTTTCGCTTACGTTTAGTCTACGCCACGGCGAAACCCTACTCCTCACCGACATGAACGGCGAGACTGTCTTCTCCCTTTTGCTGCCAAAGATAAACCGAGACTTCGTCCTTGAACGAGATATGCTGAGTGAGCGTTATTT
>JAITGA010000007.1 GCA_031280955.1 Lachnospiraceae bacterium | reverse complement strand
CGCGCTTGGCTCTTTGCCGAAGACGGCGACTGGGACGATGCCACGACATATTTCAATCGAGTACTGGATACTGAACCCACCTATGCGATGGCATATCTGGGTTTGCTTTGTGTAGACCTTAGGGTATCCAAGGAAAAGAATCTGGAAAAGATCAAATCCCCTGCCAATATCACCAACCACAAGCATTACAAACGTGCTGCCGCTGACCCCGCCGTTAATTCCCGCCTTGACGACTATCTCCAAACCATCAAAGACCGTATCGATGCGGAAGTCGAAAGACAGCGTGTTGAAACCGAAAGAAAGCGTGCTGCCGCCGAAGAAGCCGCCCGTCGGAAGCAGGTACAGGATGCTTATGATAGTGCCTCTAAGATAATGGACAAAGCCGAGAGTCATGCTGACTATGACAAAGCCATCGCTGCCTTGGGTAATATAGATACTGCTTATCAGGATATCAGCAGTCAGATAAAGGCGAAGATAGCAGAGGGTGAGAAGAAGAAAGCGGAGGTCATCACCAAATTCAAGAAAAAGTATGGAGTACTATTGGAGCGTCTTACCGATAAGGGCAAAGCCAAGGCAGGAGAGCGGCGCAAGGCGGCACAGGCACAGCTCGATGAAGAGAACGAAAAAGCAAAAGCTGCTCATGAAGCAGAGTATCAACATTCATTAAATGAATATCAAGCAAATCACGAGAAGTGGGTGACTGAAAATGGCTCTGTCAAAGCAGAACATGATGCCAAACTAAGTTCATGGCAAGCTGAAGTAAATCGTATCAAGGCAGAAAATGATACCCTGCATCGCAGATGGCAGGAAGAGGTAGCTGCGGCTCAAACCCAATCCGAGACATGGAAATCACAGAGACTCTGCCCCCACTGCGGCATCGGCAAAATCGGCTTCTTCGGCTCGTGCAAGGAATGTAAGCGCAAGGGAGACGAAGCGATAACCGTACCGCTGCCACCGGGATATATCGACTATCCGCCCGAACCCGTTATGCCCTACAACATGCCACCCGAACCGGTGAAACCGCAGCAAAAAGCATTTACGCCTCGTCAGTTGAAAGATGAAACTACCCCTACCCTACCCGCTGATGTGACTGCCACTATCAAAGGTGAGCATGTATACGTGAAGATGGCTGGTATCGACTGGTTGGTACTGGCGATGGAGGAGGAGAAGGCATTGCTGATTTCCGAGAAAGTTCTTGAAGAACGTCCATATCATAAAGAGGGCGGAGACATCACCTGGGAGAAATGTAGCTTACGCAAATACCTAAATGATGATTTCTATAACCGCCTCGGTGCGGCGAAAGGAGCTGTGGCAGAGACGAGAAATATTAACTCCAACAATCCTTGGTATGGGACGAAAGGGGGAAGCAACACTACTGATAAGGTGTTCCTCTTGAGTCTCGATGAGGTAGTGAAGTATTTCGGTGACAGCGGTGATTTGAAGAACAAGAAAAGGAAGAAGTACAACGGTGAATTAGCGTCAGATGGTTATTATCTTCATGACAAACTCAATTCTGCTCGGATAGCGAAAGACAAGAAAGGAGAGGCGTGTTGGTGGTGGCTGCGGTCGCCCGGCGGCCGTAGTAGTTATGCCGCGGATGTCGGCGGTGACGGCTATGTCGGTGTCGCTGGCCGCCATGTCAGCGATGCTCCTGGTGTGCGCCCCGCTTTGTGGTTGAATTTGTAATCGGCAATCTTTTAATCGTTTTGCGTAGCAAAACTAATTGTTGAACAAAGCGAAATAGTGGTGTGGGGAGGCAATCAACTTCCGTACTCAGCACACGAACTTTGCAAAGCAAAATCTGTGTGCCGTCATTGCGAGGAGTACCATCCCGAAGCAATCCACACCATCATGACGAAACGAAGTAGAAAGGAGAACTACCCATACTTTGGCGAAGAATGAACTGACTGTAATCATGAAAGCAAAGGATTTATGCTCCTACATAGTGACAGTCACCCAAAAATCCCCCAAACAATTCCGCTTTACGTTCGTGAGCCGTTTGCAGAGTCTGGCAATGGATGTAATCGAGAATATTTATCGGGCTAATGAGGTGTTCATCGGTACAGGCGGTCATGACAAGCGAGAAAGGCGGCTTGATTTTCAGCATCAAGCCCTTACGTCCCTGAAAATACTCGCCTTTTTTTCAGAACTGGCGATGACGAACAACTGCATTTTGCCCAAACAATATGAACAAATCGCCAAACTTACCACCGATTGCCAGTATCTACTCGGTGCATGGATCAATAGTGACAAAAAGCGTTAGCATTTACACCTCGATAAGTACTAAAGTAACGAATAACACCAAGAATCAAGATAAATGGTTCATGGTTTTATGGAGGGAGATGTACTATTCTCCTTTGTGAGAACGTTCTATTCTCCCTAGGGATACAGTTGTATGGGCGTGTTGGTGGTGGCTGCGGTCGCCCGGCAACAATAGTAATAATGCCGCGAATGTCAACAATGACGGCAATGTCAATGTCAATGGCAACAATGTCAACAATGATAATGGTGTGCGCCCCGCTTTGCTCCACACCCCTTAGCCTGATACCTTGTTCCATGTGGAGCAGGTCTGCGCCACGGGGCAAAGGAACTGTATTCCTTTCTGTCTTTCATGGGTAGTAAGTACGGGATTGCGGCTCGAAGGCCGCAATGACGAAGTATAGTTGTCCCCCATGAGGCAGAAAAACACATGTTGACGGGAGCAGGAACGCAAGAGAACTTGTTTTCCCGCTCTTCGGGAATGGTGATTGCGTTAGGCGGTATATGATTACCATTCCTGCCGTCAACGAAAAGGTGAATGATGAATAATGAATGATTATATGATGATGTACGACTTTGCCAAACTATATACCGCCCACAAGGCGGCACGCAGGAACAAACGAAACAAGAGTGAAGTCATCGAGTTTGAAATGAATTTGGCAAAGAATCTTTGCGATTTGCAAAGAGAGCTAAAGAGTAGGTCATACAGTTTTGGGGTGTATCATCATTTCAAGATTTATGAACCAAAGGAAAGGGAAATCTTTGCTCCCAGTTATATTGACAGAGTCGTACAGCATTGTTTGTGTGATAATATCGTCGCTCCTTTGCTTGAACCGAAGCTTATATACGATAATGCCGCTTGCAGGATAGGGAAAGGGACACACTTTTCCATGGATAGACTGTCAGACTTCATGCGCCGCTTTCATCGCTTACATGGCACAGCCGGATATTTCCTGAAATGCGATATCAGAAAATACTTTGCCAGTATAAACCATGAGGTATTGATGAAAAAGCTAGAGCGTGTGTTTGATGACAAAGAGGTGTTCAAGCTGCTTTGTCATATAATCAAAAGTTACGAAGAATCGCCGGGAGTGGGGTTGCCGCTTGGCAATCAGACGAGCCAGTGGTTTGCCCTTTATTATCTCGATGGTGTAGACCGATTGATAAAAGAAAAACTGCAAATCAAGTATTACACCCGCTATATGGATGATTTCGTTCTTTTACACAAGGACAAGGATTATTTGCGAAAGTGCCTTATAGAAATACGGAGTATATGTGAAAATGAACTGGGACTGGAGCTTAATGAAAAGACCCAGATATTTCCCGTCAAAAATGGTGTTGATTACTTGGGGTGGCATTTTTACCTGACTGATACAGGGAAAGTCATCAGGAAACTGAGAAATGCCGGTAAGAAAAAAATCAAGCGGCGATATCGTAAGATGGCACAAGATTATCATGACCATTTAATAGAACTAGAAGATGTGAAGCGGAGCATAGCTTCCACGCAGGGACATCTTTGTCACGGTCATACATATCATTTGCGCTGCAAGTTGGCGGCAGAGACGGTGTATGTACGGGGTGGAAGTTAAATAAAGAAACAACAAGAATAGCAACAGTTGCCAAAATTTGACAAGTTAGTTGTCAAACTCACTGGAATAGTTGTCAAACTTTTCCATAATAAATGAGCAAACAGGAGAATGCAGATGTTTATCTATCCCCCGCCGCCACCGCCGCCGCCGTTACCACCTACTCCGGTACAAATCGAGGTAATTAACACAGAACAAAACTCTCGCTTTACAGGCTGGGGACAAGCGGCAATAAATGATAGCAATAGCGAAAAGCATGGCAAAGGTTTCATTGCATCCATGCCGAATGAGACATTGACCCGTCAATTGACACCGTCACGGTCAAATTTAGAGAATACGATGAACATGGGTACTGATATGGGAACTGTAGCCTTGGGATTACAGGAGGCAAGAGACAGAAGAAACAAAACCAAGGAGCTGAATACGGCACTAAAGCGACCGGAGATCTCGCAGCAGCCCCCACCGCCATCAACTAATAAGGGTATCGAAAGTATCAAAACGAAATCCGCCGGCAATCAACAATTGTCTTCGTCACCTAGTGAGAACAAAGGAATAGCGGCAATCCGTGAGAAGACGGTTAATCAGAAAACGGCAAATAAGCAAGCAGGTTCGATACCGGAGAGAAACACGGCGAATAGCTCTGTGAATAGCAGTTCCGGCGGTGCGGTAAAAGGTGGTCAAAGTAGATGAGGATGAAGGATAAAACTTCATGAGCAATCAAAAAAATAAAAATATCACTAATTCCCCCAACTTGGAACACATTTCGCATTACGAAAAAGGCCGGGCATATCTTAAAGACGGCTTCTGGAAAAGCCGAGATAAGTTTATTGAGTTAGCGGGTAACAGCAAGGTCGAGAGCAGGGCGGCAGCGGCTATATTGGCTCTTCGCACAACCATGGCGGGTGCGGCTTCATATGGAAAAGCGGTATATCATTATGGAGTAGGAGTAGGCAAGGGGGTAATCAGTACTGCTTCTTTCCAAAACCCCAATGATGGCAGAAGTCTTGACCAATTGAAAATAAAGATGGCTTTGGCAGAGGGCAAAAAGCAAAACACAGCCTCCGCCACCAAAAGTATCAACACCCTAAAACAAAGTGGAAACCGAAAGCAGACAAGTACATCGTATCCGAAGAAAACAATAAACAAGGGAATAGAAAGTTATCGTACTCGGGCAAACACATCTAAATCTACTCCCGTTGGCATCCAAAGCAGTAAGGCGATGAAGAGCGCCTACACAAACAAAAGCGCGAACACCAGTTCCCCCAAGGGACAAGCAAAAAGCAGCGGTCAAAGGAGGTAACACATGAATGTATCAACACGCTTACTCTATGGCAATAGTATCTCGAGGAACTCACCGCCCGAGCAGACAAATGGGGCGTTGGTGAAGCTCACTGGCGATTTTGGCGGCAAGCCGTCCGTATTTGCCCTTGACATGGATACACTCAGCAAGCATACGATGTTGATTGGCGGTACAGGCTGTGGGAAAACGACACTTTTTTATCATTTCGTAGATCAACTCAAAAGTAGCATGACTGACGATGATGTGATGATTATCTTTGACAGTAAGGGAGATTTTCATGACAAATTTTATGACGGAAAACGCGATTTCATCATCGGCAATTCGAAGCAATATGCGCAGGTTTCTCAGTACTGGAATATTTATCGGGAAATCCTGGCAGATGGTTGGGATGAGAGCGATTTCATTACCAATGCTCACGAGATTTGTCGTTCGCTGTTTGAGGAGCGTACCAGAAACACAACTAACGCCTTTTTCCCTAGTGCCGCCCGGGATTTGCTGGCAGCCCTGATCGTGGCAATTACCCGCATGGGAAAAGTCGATACCGAGATTAAGAAGGAGTTTTTCTATAATGATAAGCTACGTGAGTTGCTTGACATGTCCGATGCGCAGTTGTTGTTGGATTTGTTAGTAGATAGTCCTGATGCGATGGCGGTCAAATCATATATTAGCGGCGAACACGCACAGTCGCAAGGGGTTTTGGCGGAAATGTATTCTATAATCAGGGAAATACTGATCGGTGTGTTTGCAAAGCGAGGAATGTTTTCCATGCGTGAGTTTGTCCGTGATAAGGGAAAGCGGACTCTTTTTATCGAATATGACCTTGCTATCGGCAGTTCGCTCACCCCGGTATATCGTCTTTTGTTTGACCTTGCCTTAAAGGAAGCATTGGGGAGGAACAAATCGCAGGGAAATGTTTATTTGATTTGTGACGAGTTTAAGCTCCTTCCGCATCTGCAACATATCGATGACGGGGTCAATTTCGGGCGTAGTCTGGGAGTAAAAGTCTTCGCCGGTGTGCAAAGTATCGAACAGCTTTATGAAATTTATGGACAGAGCCGAGGACGCAATATTGCGGCGGGGTTTTCGTCTGTTTATGCTTTTCGCTCGAATGATACTGCGACCCGGGAGTATGTGACGGGGATATTCGGCAAAAATATCGTCCTAGAGAAGTACCAAAGACTCGACAATCAAATGGTAGAGGAAAAACGAAACGGACAAACGGTGGAAGACTGGGATATGATGGATTTGCGAGTCGGTGAGGCGATAGTCGGTTTGCCTTTTGCAAAGCCGTTTAGGTTTTATTTTGATATGTATTAGGGTGAACTAACATTTTCCATCTTTCATGAATCCCCATGAGTTGCCAAAATTTGACAAGTTAGTTGCCAAACTCACTAAAATAGTTGTCAAACTCACCAGAATAGTTGTCAAACTCACGGAATAGTTGTCAAACTCACCAGAATAGTTGTCAAACTCGCTATAATAGTTGTCAAACTACTTGCCATACTAAAGAATAGTTGCTATAATTACGAAATAGGAGGTACGATTATGCAACCTGATGACTTAGTATCGTTGGTAGAATTTGTTAAGAGACATAAATATGAATCGCAAACTCTTGAGGTGAAAGCTGCACAAGCGGGGTGTCCGACTAGACTTTTTCCGACATTATCCAGCTTTTCCAATCAAGATGACGGCGGAACAATATTACTTGGCATGGATGAAAACAACGGTTTTGAGATTGTAGGGGTATATGACCCACAGGATTTACAGAAGAGAGTTTTGGAACAATGTAAGCAAATGGAACCATCAGTCCGCCCTTTGTTTACCTTGGTTGAAATTGAGGGTAAGGTAGTTGTTTCCATTGAAATACCTAGTGTAGATGTTATAGAACGTCCTGTTTATTACAAAGGAGTAGGTAGAATCAAAGGTTCATACATTCGTATTGGTGAGTCCAATGAAGTGATGAGCGAATACGAAATATATAGTTATGATTCTTTTCGCAAACGGATTCAAGATGATTTACGAAAAGTAAACAATGCCAAGCGGTCACAATTTAATAGTGAGGGTATAAGCAAATACCTGGATTCGGTCAAAAATGAACGGAGAAACTTGTCTGAGAGAGTCTCAGATGATGTAATAATGGAGCTGATGGGGATTACTGCAGATGGGATTCCCACGCTGGCAGGGGTTATGTCTTTCTCACTCTATCCGCAAGCATATTTCCCTCAACTAAGCATTACTGCTGTATCCATTCCGGGGATGGAAATGGGTGAAACAGGTGATGATAACGAGAGATTTATCGACAACCAACGCCTGACGGGTGTGATATCGGAGATGGTTGATTTGGCGGTAGATTTTGTAAAAAGAAATAGCCGAACCAGTATAATCATTGATAATGACGGCAAACGGCGCGACAAACTAGAATATCCGATGAGAGCAGTCCGTGAAGCGATATTAAATGCTTTGGTACACCGTGATTATAGTATTTATACACAAAATGTACCAATACGCATAGAAATGTACCGAAACAGGATAGAAATTATCAGTCCCGGAGGGTTATATGGAAAAATCACCATAGACTCCCTTGGAAAAGTGCATCCTGACACTCGCAATGCTACTCTTACTAATATCCTTGAGTTGTTGGGTGTAACAGAAAATCGTTATTCAGGCATCCCAACTATTCTGGGTGAATGTCGAAATGCAGGGCTTTTAACACCTGTTTTTGAAGTACGACGTGGCGAGTTCGTAGTGACCATATTCAACAATATATATGATGGTAAGCCAAAGAAAAATGGAGAAACCATGCAGGAAGATGTGCTTCATTTTTGTACTGTGGCGAAAACAAGGGCGGAAATCATAGAGTTCACAGGTTTGTCACGCTTCTACACCATGAATAGTATCGTCCAACCCCTCATTGAGCAAGGACTGCTGAGTATGAGCTTGCCGGACAAACCGAAAAGCTCCAAGCAGACTTATGTGAAAGTGTGAGTTTGTACTATTCCTCTACTACGGTTTTTGTGAAAACGAGGCGTACTACGTTGCAAGAATTGCAAAAATGTGCTTTTTTAGCTTGGAAAACTTACAAAAACGTTCCAAAACTACTTGAAAAAGTATGCAAAAATGTTCCAAAACTACTTGACAAAGTATGCAAAAATGTTCCATAATTGGTTTGAGGTGATGGGATATGAAAAGAAATGCGTACCAAAAGCTAGTCGAATGGAAGAAGTCGAACAGAAGAAAACCTTTGATTTTGAAAGGTGCGAGGCAAGTGGGCAAAACTTGGCTCATGAAGGAATTTGCAAAAAACGAGTATGAAAATAGCATCTACATCACTTTCTACAAAAATGAGCCAGCAAAAAAACTTTTTGTAGATACTATCGACACCAAGGTGCTATTGGAGCGTATTTCTCTGTTTGCAAATGAAGAGATTATTGCAGGTGAAACTCTGCTTATTTTTGATGAAATTCAAGATTGCCCGAATGCAGTTGCGAGTCTCAAGTATTTCAATGAAGATGCAAACGAACAACATATAATTTCGGCAGGCTCTTTGCTGGGTGTATATTTGGCAAAAAACACCCCTTTCCCTGTTGGTAAAGTTAATCTGCTCAACATTTATCCGATGACTTTTGATGAGTTTCTGGCAGTTAATGATGAGGGAATGTACAAATATTTCCTAACTGTTAAAGGTGAGGGTGAGTATGTTTCTGCTTTCCATACAAGAATGTTGGAATGGTATCGCAAATACTTGATTATTGGAGGTATGCCCGAATGTGTCAAAAGTTGGGAGGAAAACCAAAAACCACATGAGATACTGGACATACAAAGAGAGCTCGTCGAAATATACGAAAACGACTTTTCGCAGCACAACAAGAAAATTCCTGCGGCAAAGGTGTTAACGGTTTTTAGGAATATTGTTCCTCAGCTTGCCAAAGAAAACACCGAGAAATTTGTGTATTCTGTGCTTAGGGAAGGGGCAAGGGGCAAAGATTACGAAGAAGCTATTGAATGGCTCGTAACGAGTGGAATTGGTTTGAAGGTCAATAATCTGTCAACGCCCGAATATCCGCTTAATGCTTACAGTCAAGATAAAATATTCAAGCTGTTCTTGCTTGATGTGGGGCTAACAAAATATATGGCAGGGATTGAAAATCAATCTATAATTATCGATGAAGCGTTCAGTTTCAAGGGGCAGTTAAGCGAAACCTTTGTGTTGCAACAGTTAGTTCCACAAATGGATTTTATGCCGAACTATTTTTCACCATTTCGTGAAATGGAAATCGACTTTGTGATCCAAAGCGGTAGTAGAATAGTCCCGGTAGAAGTGAAATCAGGTAAAAACAAACGTGCGACCAGTTTCAAGAACTATATTGATAAGCATAAACCTGAAACTGCTATCCGCTTTTCAACAAACGAATATCTGGTAAATGGCAATATCACTAACATTCCTCTATATTTTGCGAGCAAAACGATGGAGCTTCTGGTTGGTAACTATGAAGACACAAAATGGTAGAGGAAAACGAAAATCTGTAAGTACCGTCATTGCGAGCGGAGCGAAGCAATCCATACAACAAAGAAAGGGCAAGCGATAGCAAATGTCACAGGAGACATAAACCTTTACAAGAATGACAACAAGAATAGCAACAGTTGCCAAAATTTGACAAGTTAGTTGTCAAACTCACTAGAATAGTTGTCAAACTTACGAAAATAGTTACAAAATTCAATTAGGTCTATATTCCCATTTTCCATCTTTCATGAATCCCCATGATATGTTAAAATATAGTCGTAAGCTATTGCTCTGCCAACCAAGCCCTTGGTAATATTATCGTGGTGGAGTGATATGGGAAAGGAGCGGGAATGTCAATAATACGTGCATTTGTGCTTCCTCATCCGCCGCTGGCGATACCGACGATAGGGAGGGGGCGTGAAGAGGAAATTAAGGATACGCTGACGGCAATGACGAGCGTAGCTCGGGAAATTGCCGGGATTTGTCCTGACACGATTGTCTTTCTTACTCCACATGGAACGGCTTACGCTGATTATATTCATATCTCCCCCGGTGCGGGAGCGGTTGGTGATTTGTCACAGTTTGGTTGCGCCAAGGAGCGTTTTTCGCTAAATTATGATCAAGAACTGGTTGCCGCCATCGTTGCAAGTGCGGAAAAGGATGGTATTCCCGCGGGGACGATGGGTGAGCGCAATGCCGCCCTTGACCACGGTGTAACCGTACCGATGTGGTATATCAATCAGCAGTACCGTGATTATCAAGCAGTACGCATTGCCTCGGCAGGGCTTGAGCGTGAGTATTACTATCGCTTGGGGCAGTCGATTACTCAAGCCGCTCAGCAATTGAAGCGGCGGGTGGTGGTGGTTGCCAGTGGCGATTTGTCGCACAAGCTTACCACAGATGCTCCATATGGATATGAGCCGGAGGCGTTGGTATTTGATACCGCCATTACCGATGTCATGGCAAGCGGCGATTTTGGCAAGTTGCTTGCGCTTCCTGAAGACCTGCGGGAAAAAGCGGGAGAGTGCGGGTATTGTCCGCTGCTGATTATGGCAGGACTTTTTGACCGCACTTTGGTGGAAGTGAAACTTTTGTCATATGAGGGTCCTTTCGGGGTCGGTTATGCTGTGGCTGATGTCAAACCGCTTGAAAGTGACGAAAAGCGCAATTTCCTTGACCGATATATGCAGGAAATCTTGCAAAAAGCACGGGATTTACAACAAAATGAAGATATATACCGCACTTTGGCACGAAAGTCCTTGGAATATACGATAAAAAATAAGAAAGCATTACCATTACCCAACGGTTTGCCTGATGAACTGCTTTTGAAACAGGCGGGAGCGTTTGTTACCCTTTACAAGCACGGGAGTTTGCGTGGCTGTATCGGAACAATCATGCCGGTGACTGATTGTCTGGCGCAGGAAATTATCAGAAATGCCGTTTCCGCAGGACTCCATGACACTCGTTTCGACCAAATCACAGCGGCAGAGCTGCCATATTTGGTGTATAGTGTCGATGTACTGGGTCAACCGGAAGAGATAAGCGGTCTCGATCAGCTCGATGTGAAACGTTATGGGGTAATCGTCACCAGTGGAAACAAGCGTGGTCTGCTTTTGCCAAATCTCGATGGCATCGATACGGTGGAAGAGCAAGTAGCGATTGCTCGCCGTAAGGGCGGGATAGGCGAAAAGGACAAGGTAGTATTAGAGCGGTTTGAGGTGACTAGGTATTGTTAGGTAAAACATATGCATCCAGCACTTTACTGGGAAAAGACTGATGGAAGTACGGTTAAATGCCGTCTTTGTCCACATAATTGCGAAATAGAAATAGATGAAAAGGGAATATGCGGCGGCCGTGAAAACAGCGGTGGTTCGCTTTTTGCCACCCATTATGGCTTGGTCTCATCGCTTGCCCTTGACCCTATCGAAAAGAAACCGCTCCGCCGCTTTCATCCCGGCTCGCAGATACTCTCGGTAGGCGGTTTTGGTTGCAACTTTTGCTGTCCTTATTGCCAAAACAGTTCTATTTCATTGGAGTATGAACGTAGTGACGGTGAGGTGTTGACTCCGGAGCAAATCCTCGCGCTTGCCAAGCAATCAGTCAGTCACGGCAATATCGGTGTAGCCTACACATATAATGAGCCGGTGGTCGGTTATGAGTTTATCAACGACTGTGCAAAGCTCATCGCCAAGGCGGGCTTGCAAAATGTCCTTGTCACCAATGGATTCATCAATAAAGAGCCGTTGGAGCAAATTCTGCCTTTGATATCGGCAATGAATATCGACTTGAAAGCTTTTTCACCTGAGTTTTACCAAAATGTCGGCGGTGATTTGGCGATGGTGAAACGAACGATAGAAGCGGTTCATCAGCATTGCCATCTGGAAGTGACCACCCTCGTCATTCCCGGTGAAAACGAAGAGGATATCACCGAACTGGCGAAATGGATTGCCATTATTGACCCCGATATTCCCCTGCACATCGGGCGGTTCGTTCCCCGCTATCGCTATGCGGGGCATCAGCCGGCGACGACGGCACTTACGACCCGGTTGGGCAAAGTGGCAAGTGAGTGGTTGAATTATGTCTATACATAAATTACCACAGTGCCGTCATTGCGAGGCGGTTTTTACGCCGAAGCAATCTATCCACACCGAAAGGACATACCATGAATATTGATTACAAAAGTACTAGGGATGACCAAGTAAAGGTCACGGCATCACAGGCAATATTGCAGGGGATATCGAACGAGGGCGGTTTATTCGTGCCGCAGACGATACCTGACCTCGATATTGACCTAGATGAGTTGCCGAAGATGACCTATCAGGAAGTTGCTTTTCGGGTGATGAAGCCTTATTTGGCTGATTATCGTGATGATGAACTGTGGGAATGTATCAACAAGGCTTATGATGACAAATTTGCCTGCAAAGAGATTGCCCCGCTTAAGATTTTGCAACAAAAAGGCATGGATAAGGTATCCTACCTCGAGCTTTTTCATGGAGCGACCCTTGCTTTCAAGGATATGGCACTGGCGATTCTGCCTCATCTGATGGGAGTGGCAGTAAGGAAAAACCGTTTGGAAGAGGATATCGTCATTCTGACAGCGACTTCCGGCGATACGGGGAAAGCAGCCCTTGCGGGTTTCGCTGATGTCCCCGGGGTGAAAATCATCGTTTTTTATCCCAAAGATGGGGTCAGTCAAGTACAAGAGTTGCAAATGGTCACGCAAACAGGGGCAAATACCCATGTCGTCGGTGTTCGCGGCAATTTTGACGATACCCAGACGGGAGTGAAACAGATATTTGCCAATCAAGCGATAAAAGAGCAGTTAAAGCAAAAGGGCTACGTGTTTTCTTCTGCCAACTCGATAAATATCGGGCGGCTCGTCCCCCAGATTGTGTATTATTACTATGCTTATGGCAGGTTATTGGCAGCAAATGTAATCAAAAGCGGTGAAGCAGTCGATGTTGCCGTACCAACAGGCAATTTTGGCAATATTCTTGCCGCCTATTATGCGAAGCAAACAGGCTTGCCGCTGGCAAAGTTGATTTGCGCTTCCAATGAAAACAAGGTTCTTTATGATTTCTTCACTACCGGGACTTATAACCGTGACCGTAACCTCGTCACCACGACATCGCCCTCGATGGATATCCTCATTTCCAGCAATCTGGAGCGTTTCATTTATCATATCAGCGGCAAAAGTGCGGACAAATGTAGGGAACTGATGCTTTCACTTACAGAGAGCAAAAAGTACACGATTTCACCGATGATGAGGGAAAAGATGGCGGATTTCCACGGTGATTTTGCGTCCGAGGCGGATACTGCCGCAGCGATTAAACATGTATTCGACCGGACAGGATATCTCATCGACCCGCATACTGCGGTTGCCGCCCATGTATACGAAGCCTATCAAAGTCAATTTGGTCTGTCGGGTACACCTGATGACGGACGAAAAACGATAATCACCGCTGCCGCCAGTCCCTACAAGTTCGCCGGCGATGTTCTGCGGGCGTTGGGAGCAGACGGTGCGGGTGATGTCGAAACAACCACCCGTCGTCTTAGCGAGATTTCCCAAACACCCATCCCGGCGGCGATATCGGCTCTGACACACGCACCCATCCGCCATCACACCGTCTGTGATATCGATGAGATGACGAAGATGGTTACAGATTTCCTTAAATAGAGGTCTAACCGCTTAAGGTTCGCTCGCTAAAAACGACAGAAACGCTATTTTCAGCAGAAGCATTTATTTCATTAGAAGTATTTGTCTCAGCAGAAACGAATGTCTCTGTATAGATATATGGAGAAAGCGTCTTGAAAAGCTCGATAGATACATCATATGGGGTTGATTTTTCCATGGTAATGTTTTTCGCGACCCGCAGGAATCTCTCCATTTGCGCTTTGGGATGCGCTTCCGTAGTATGTGAGGTAAAAAAGGTATCGAACTCCATCGCCAGAACCCGCTCGAGGGTGGCAATATATTCACGGATGGACAAGGATTCTTCGAGGAACATCCAACAATGTCCGTTTGCGCCGTCACTTTCAAGCAGTACCCGTTTTTCCTTTATCAAAAGACCGACTGTCCCGGCGGTATGTCCTTTCATATCCACCACCTCGGCATGGAGATTCCCGAGAGCGAACACCGTCCCTGCCGTCAGAGCCTTTAGATTGATTTCTCCGCCACTACACCATGCCTCTTTTTCAAATCCCAATACCAGACCTCGGTTTTCCAGTTCATTTAATATCATCTTTTCCCGAAGCCAAGCCTTGGTATGAAGACGACAGATAGGAAACTCACTCTCGCAAAGATAAGCTTCACCAAACTGATACGCACCATTGACATGGTCGACGTGGCAATGACCAAGTACCACCGTCACCGGTTTGTCAGTTATCGTCCGTATCGTTTTCTTGATATCACCCACACCATGCCCGGTATCGAACAATAATGCTTTCTCATCGCCGACAATGAGACTGAAATAGACATCAAGTGGATCTTTGATGCGATATAGCCATGGATATGGTTGTTCGATTTCGTATGTAATCATAAGTCACCTCTTTCTGATTAGGAATCCACCCGTGGCAAGCGTCCCATCCAGATACTTTCGCGCCAGCAAAACCTTGTCGTTATTTTCGGGGATATTAACAGCTTCGCCGCAGTTGATGAAGACCTCAATTATAGATGGGGAATCGTCGCTTTTTTGGAAAGAAACCAAGCGTGGGTTTTCGTTTTGCGAAGATAGATTTTGTTGTGAAAATTGCTCTTCATGAAAATGAAAATCCTGACTGCGAAACAGAGTTTCTTCACGGCGCAGGCGAATCAAGTCACGGACAAAGGCGATTGTCTCATCATGGACACCACTTTCGATTTCATCCCACGGCATGATACGGCGGCAATCAGGGTCACTTTCACCCATCATCGCAATTTCCGTGCCATAATAAATACAAGGACTGCCGGGCATCAAAAAGAGGATGGTGAGTTGTTGACAAAAGATATCAAAACTCCCTGCCGCCGTCCGCAGTCTTTTGGTATCATGTGAATCAAGGAGATTGAACGAAACATCATTCATTTGCCGCATATATGCAGTCAGACAACGGTTTAGAGTTGCTTCCAAGTTGTAAGTGGTGAGGCTTGGGTCAATCCAAAAATCCCTGATACTTTCGGCAAGGGGATAATTCATCACCGCATCAAACTCATCACCGCGAAGCCAAGGGAAAGCGTTGTGCCAGACCTCACCGAGGATGTAGATATCGGGTTTGAGAGCCTTTACCCGCTCCCGCAGCTTCCGCAGGAAAAAGTGGGAGACTTCATTGGCAACGTCAATGCGGATACCGTCAATATCGTATTCCTTTACCCATTCACAGCAGACATTTATCAAATACTCACATACGGCGGCATGGTTGGTGTTGAGTTTCGGCATATTGTCAACAAAGGCAAAACTCATGAATTGACCGTTTCTGGCAGCTCCTTTTTGGAAATCAAACGGCCACTCATCAACCATGAACCAGTCGAAGAACTCTGATTGCGGGCCTTTTTCGATGACATCGAGCCAAGGGGCGAAGCGAGGTCCCGAATGATTGAAAACAGCGTCAACCATCACCCGGATATTTTTTTCATGTGCCTTTTTTACAAGGCGGGCAAAGTCGTCATTCGTGCCGAAGTAAGGGTCGATCCGAAGATAATCGGTGGTATCATATTTGTGCGTTGACGGGGCTTCATTGATGGGAGTCAGATAAATTCCCGTCACCCCCAGTTCTTCCAAATACCCTATTTTGCTCTCTATCCCCGGCAAATCACCGCCGTATAACTCGTCATTGCGGACGGCTTTTCCGGGTATCCACGCTTTCGTGTCGGGATGGTTGAGGCTTTTGTCACCGTTACAAAAGCGTTCGGGAAAAATCTGATACCAGACAGTTTCTGCTACCCAAGCAGGGGTCACGGCAATATCCATCTTATTCATCCACGGGAAGATGAAATACTGGCGGCTTCGGTCTTTGACCAACATCTGCGCTTCAGTTAGGAGACCGTCCTCAAAAAAGTAAAGACATTCCCCGCCGCCGTGAAGCTCGAAGCAATATTTGAGTCGTTTGTAAGGGGGGCTAATAGTGACAGTCCACCAGAGCTTGTCTTTCAGGCGTTTCTTGTCCGCCAATAAGACCCTGATTCCCGGCCAACCTCGGAAAAGCCCCTGATTTTGGCGGTCATAGGCAAAGGGGTCATTGTGCAGCAGATAAACCTCGTCTACATCAAGCCCGGTTTCGATACTGACCACCATCACGTCTTCATTTAGCGGGTAGCAGTAATTGTCGCTGCTACGGTGGTATATCGGGTGTGGATTCATGCTTAGTCCTTTCTGTATGCTGGTATTATAAATAGTCGATGTAATAGGTCAAAAGGAACAAAAGTGGCTTTGAGAACGCTCTCACTAGCTATATCATCTTATATTTTAGGAGAAAAGACAAGGAAAAAATGAACAGAGGATATGGAAAGGAGATGATGGACAAAATTTATCACTTTCACCAAAAGTCGTCCCTTGTTTTGTAAAATATTACAAAAAGTGCTTGCAGTTTTTGTTTATTGCTTTATAATGAAACAAAGGCGGTGGATTATGAAGCGGTATTTGATGGATTATTTGGTGGAATGGAAAGATAAAAAAAAGCGTAAACCACTAATTATCAAAGGAGCACGTCAGGTTGGCAAAACTTGGTTGATGAAGGAGTTTGGCAGCCTATACTTTGAGAATGTGGCGTACATCAATTTCGACAACAATACTCGTATGCAATTTATCTTCGATGGCGACTATCATATCCAACGTCTGATTGATGGATTACAAATCGAAGCAGGAGTAATAATCAAACCGCATAGCACGTTAATTATCTTTGATGAGGTACAGGAAGTACCGAAAGCTCTTTCGTCACTAAAGTATTTTTATGAAAATGCGCCCGATTATGTGATAATAGCAGGCGGGTCACTACTTGGTGTTGCGATTCACAAAGGAACTTCGTTTCCAGTAGGAAAGGTTGACTTTTGTAGTTTGTATCCGCTCAGTTTCTGTGAGTTCCTCGAAGCTATGGGTGAAAAAGCCCTTGTAAAGTTACTTAACCAAAAGGACTGGCAGTTGGTTACGGCATTCAAGATGAAGTTTATTGATTATTTGAGAAAGTATTACTATGTAGGTGGAATGCCTGAGGCTGTGGATGAGTATGCCGAAAATGGGGATTACGCAGAGGTGCGAAAGATCCATCAACAGATTTTATTCTCTTACGAACAAGATTTTTCCAAGCATGTCCCTATAACGCAAATTCCTCGTATTCGGAGTATCTGGAGCAGTATTCCTGCACAACTTGCCAGAGAGAACAAAAAATTTTCGCCAGGGATGGTCAAAAAAGGTTCACGACTCGGCGATTATGAAATTGCCTTGCAATGGCTTTTGGACTGCGGACTTATATATAAGGTTAAACAGGTAAATAAGCCGGGTATTCCTCTCGAAAATTATGTAAGCGGGTTTTTCAAAATATTCATTCATGACGTGGGGTTGCTTAGTAGCATGTCTGAAATTGATGTCAAAACACTTTTGGAGGGGAATCGCATTTTTTCAGAGTTCAAGGGTGCGCTGACAGAGCAATACGTAAAACAAGAGATGATTGCCAAGGGAATATCACTTTATTATTGGAGCAATAGCGGCAAAGCGGAAGTAGACTTTGTATTTAAGCATGGTTCAGATATATATCCGATTGAGGTCAAAGCAGAGGAAAATCTGCAAAGCAAGAGCCTAAAGGTATATTGCGGGAAATATAACCCTCCTCATGCTCTTCGCACCTCAATGAAAGACTTCCGCAAGGAAGATTGGTTAATGAATGTGCCGCTTTATGCGATTGGCGTTGATTTTTGGGATGGTATGAACAATATATTATAGTAGGAAACAATAGTTTGCAAAGGAGAGGAAGATGCATTTGCAAAACAATCCCGATACATTTAGCGGACATTTTAAGAAGACATTTTTGCTGTTGTTTTTGCTGATGTGTTTAGTGTTTTCTGGCTGCACCGGTTGTGGGCCGTCGATATATTATGGTGATTATCCGGAGCTTTACTCTATTGTCATCAGCTCGGTGATTTCCGCAGATGGATATGGCGAGCATTATGTTTCCAGAGAAATTACCATATTGGATGAAGATGATTTCGGGCGGAAGCTATTTTCTTACAGAGAAGTTCCCAGCAGATTGCAAGGATCATCTTTACATATCAGTCAAGCAAGCGATGAGCAGTTCGCTTATTTTTATCCGCATTTCAACTTCATTTTGTCATCAACAGATGAATTTGACGAAGAGGAAGTCTTGGAGCTTAGGAGGAGAAACGATTGGGGCAAGGAGATTGACCTAAGCCAATGTGTAAAGGTGAGAATAACAGACCACAAAGGTAACGGCCCGTTAACCCAAGATGAAACACGTCGATTTCACGAATGGATTCAAGGAGATATTGCAATAGTGAGACCGACTATCATTTATTTCATTTCTGATATGTATGGGCGTTCCCTTTATCTGGGATTGGGTAAAGAAAGAGCGAGGTTTGACAAGGAAGGTAATATGTCCATCCAAAAAATCGATGCGATGATGATGTTTAATCCTAATGGTTCATATAATAGGGATACAGGGTGGTTTGAGCTTGACGATATGTGGAATTATCAAGAAAAATTGAAACAGTTCATGGAGATGAACAACTGGAATCAACCTTTACCGTGATTGCTGAGGCTTATGAAAAATACCGAAGCCGGAAGAATGACACGCTTTCTTGTCATTCTTCAGCACTAAGAACTTCGTAACGCAGTTTTGCGTTGCAAAACATGCGTGGCAAAGTTCGTGTGCAGTCATTGCGAGGCAGTTTTATGCCGAAGCAATCCATTTACTTAATAGATGAATACCACGGTTTCGTCATTGCGAGGCGGCTTTATGCCGAAGCAATCCATTTGTTTATATGATGAATACCCCGGTTTCGTCATTGCGAGGCAGTTTTATGCCGAAGCAATCCATTTACTTAATAGATAAAACACCCACTTTTTCTTGACGAAAATCCACATTCATGCTACTATTAGACAGCTAAGTGTAGAGGGGGCAGAAGGAGAAACGGCATGAAATATGGATATTTTGACAATGAAAACCGTGAGTACGTGATTGACCGAATTGACCTGCCGACATCATGGACCAACTACCTCGGCGTGGAGGAGACCTGCGCCGTCATCAACCATACGGCAGGTGGGTATGTGTTCCACCGATCGCCTGAATACCATCGGATTACTCGTTTTCGCGCCAATGGCGTTCCCAATGACCGCCCCGGACATTACGTTTATATCAGGGACAATGAAAATGCTGATTATTTCAGCGTTTCTTGGCAGCCGGTCGGCAAACCGCTGGCGGAAGCGGGGATAGATGAACCGGGTCGGGCAAAGTATCTTTGCCGTCATGGGATGTCTTATACGGTTTATGAGTGTGAGTATGATGGTATCACCGCATCGCAGCGGATGACAGTTCCCCTTGGCGAAGCGGTTTTATTATGGGACGTGAAGATCAAAAACAATTCAAACCGCCCCCGTGATTTGAGCGTCTTCAATTATTGTGAATTTTCGTTCCACAATATTCCGATTGATAACCAGAACTTCCAAATGAGCCTTTATTGTGCCGGTTCAGCATATGATGAGGAAAACGGCATTATAGAATATGACTTGTTTTATGAGCCCGATGGATATCAATACATGGCGGCAAACTTCACCCCTGATGGCTTTGACTGCTTGCGGGACAAGTTCCTCGGTCTTTACCGGACGGAGGACAACCCCATCGCCGTGGAGAACGGCAAGTGTCACTCTTCGCATGAACTGACCGGAAATCATTGCGGCACCTTGCAAAAGAATATTTTACTCGCTCCCGGGGAGGAAGTGCGGCTCATTTTTATGCTCGGTGAGGGCGATCGCCGTGAGGGTAGAAGGGTCAAGGCGAAATACAGTGATGTGAACGCTGTTGATGCCGCTTATCAGGCTCTTGGCGATTACTGGCAGAAGAAGTTTGCTTGCTTGCAAATCACTACCCCCAATGCGGGGATGAATACCTTGCTCAATACTTGGACGCTCTATCAAGCGGAAATCAATGTCATGTTTTCTCGTTTCGCCTCTTTCATCGAGGTTGGAGGGCGTACCGGGCTTGGTTTTCGTGATACAGCACAGGATGCGATGACAATTCCTCATTCCAACCCCACAAAATGCCGGGAGCGAATCGTACAGTTATTAAATGGTTTGGTGTCGAAAGGTTATGGCATCCATTTGTTCCAACCGGAATGGTTTGCCCCTCGTGAGGAGAAGAAAGAAACCTTCAAATCACCGACAGTAATTCCGATGATGGACTCTAGTAGCTATGTCCACGGTCTCGAAGATGCCTGTTCCGATGATGCTCTCTGGTTGGTGGTGGCGATAGTCGAATATATCAGGGAGACGGGAGAACTTGATTTTGCTGACTTGGTCGTTCCCTATGCCGATGGCGGCGAGGGTAGTGTATATGAGCATATAACGAGTATCCTTGATTTTTCCGCAGAGCAGGTAGGAGCGACAGGGATATGCAAGGGACTTCGCGCTGATTGGAACGATTGCCTCAATCTCGGCGGCGGTGAAAGTGCGATGGTTTCCTTCCTCCATCATTGGGCTCTTGGACATTTTCTTCATCTGGCACGTTTCCTTGGGCGAACTGAGGACGTGACGAAATATGAAGCAATGAGGAAAAAAGTACGGGCTGTTTGTGAGCGTGAACTCTGGGACGGCGATTGGTATATCCGTGGGTTTACCGCCAGCGGGCGCAAAATCGGTACTGATGGGGAAAAAGAAGGCAAAATCCATTTGGAATCAAATGCTTGGGCAGTTTTGTCAGAGGCAGCACCATATGAAAAGGGAATCAAGGCAATGGACAGCATCGACAAACACCTTTTTACCCGCTATGGGCTAATGCTCAACGCGCCATCGTATCGCAAACCTGATGATGAACTGGGTTTCATCGGGCGTGTTTATCCCGGGGTCAAGGAAAACGGCGCAGTTTTTTCCCATCCCAATCCTTGGGCATGGGCGGCAGAGTGTATCCTTGGACGTGGCGACAGGGCGATGAAGTTTTATGATGCTCTATGCCCTTATCATCAAAATGACATGATTGAAATCCGTGAAGCAGAGCCATATTCATATTGTCAATTCATCATGGGTGTAGAGCATACGGCTCACGGACGGGCGCGGCATCCCTTTATGACAGGGACGGGCGGATGGGCATATTTTTCCGCTACCCGCTACATGCTCGGCATCCGCCCTGACTTTGACCGCCTGACTATCGACCCCTGTGTCCCCGCCGATTGGCGTGACTTTTCCGTCACCCGCCGCTTCCGTGGTGCAGACTACCATATCAGTATCGAAAATCCCGATGGTGTGATGAAAGGGGTGCGAAAGGTGTATCTGAATGGGGAAGAAGTGGCATATATCCCCGTGATGGCAGCAGGAAGTGTTAATGAAGTGAAGATAGTGATGGGGGAGTAGGAGAATATAATGGGAATAAATTTTGGTACAGGCGGTTGGCGGGCGATTATTGGTGATGGTTTCACCAAGGTCAATATCCAGCTACTCGCTAAGGCACTTTGCGATAAAATGAAAGCCGAGGGAGTAGCAGGTAAAGGTATCGTCATCGGTTACGACCGCCGCTTTCTGGCAAAAGAAGCGATGCAGTGGGCGGCGATGGTCTTTGCCGCTGAAGGCATATTGACTGAACTGGTCAATAAATCGGCACCGACACCGCTCTTGATGTTTTATGTAATGCAACATAATCTTCCCTATGGGATGATGGTAACAGCCAGTCACAATCCTGCGGTTTATAACGGTATCAAGATATTTACCGCCGGCGGGCGTGATGCCGATGAGGTACAGACCGCCGATATCGAGCGTTTTATTGCCGCTGTAGAGCCTGGTGATGTCCGGGAAATGGAATATGAAGCTGCTGTGGAAGCAGGACTAATCAAGGAAATCTATCCCCTCAATGAATATATCGACAACATTATCTCGGCTATCCGAATGGTAAAAATCCGCGAGGCGAACCTAAAGGTTGCCTTTGACCCGATGTACGGGGTCAGCAAAACCTCGCTCAATACCATCCTCCATACCGCTCGCTGTGAGGTAGTCGCTATCCATGAACGCCATGACACACTTTTTGGCGGGAAGCTTCCCTCACCGTCGGCGGCAACCCTCAGGTCTTTGCAAAATGCGGTCATTGACGGCAAATGTGACATCGGACTGGCAACTGACGGCGATGCCGACCGCATCGGTGTAATTGACGATAATGGACGCTTTTTGCATCCCAATGATATCCTCGTCCTGCTCTATTATTATCTGGTAAAATACCGCAACATGGAGGGAGCAGTGGTACGCAATATTGCCACTACCCATCAACTTGACCGTGTCGCAGAGAGTTTCGGGCAGGTTTGTCATGAAGTTCCCGTCGGTTTCAAGCATATTTCGGCAAAGATAGCTGAAGCTGATGCGGTTCTGGGCGGTGAATCATCAGGGGGTTTGACCATCAGAGGGCATATCAAGGGCAAAGATGGGATTTATGCGGCAATGCTCCTCGTTGAGATGATTGCCGTAACCGGGCAAAAAATTTCCCGAATTTATGCCGATATCGAAGCGGAATATGGTTCTATCCATATGGAGGAGCGTGATTATAAGTTCACGCAGGGCAAAAGAGCGGAGATTTATACGACTTTGATGGAAAAGCGTGAGTTGCCGGTGATGACAGAGCCTGTAGAGCGGGTATCGTATCTTGACGGGAGCAAGGTATATTTCCAAAACGGCGGTTGGGTGTTGGCGCGTTTTTCGGGGACAGAGCCGTTGCTTAGGATTTTTTGTGAGATGCCGTGTGCGCAGGATGCGGTAGAAGTGTGTAATTTGTATGAGGGATTCCTAGACTTAGCTAGTTCCTAAGAACTAGCTAAGTCCTTGACTTTGAGATTTCTTAAAAAAAGCTTAGGAAAATCTTAATTTGTTTTAGCTTGCTTACTGTGCTATGCTTTCTGGGCAACCACAGGAAAATAAAAGGAGAAGAACCATGCGTTCCAAGACGATAAAGAAATTGATAGCGATAATATTGATTATCACTATGCAAGCTACCCTCGTGACTGCTTGCCGCGGTGATAATTCCGGCATTGACCCTGATACGATTGCTTTTTTGCCTATATACCATGATATAGAATTTGGTGACAATACTTGGCTACAGTCAATCGTCGAACATGAGGGTTTCCTGTATATCTATACCTCCTCATGGGATGAGGCAACAATGGAATCTTCCAGCAAGCTTTCCCAGGTAGAGATTGCTACGGGAGCAATCACCGAAATTGATATCTCTGCTTTTGCCTTGCCGGACAATGCGAATGTCAGTAATATGGCATTTAATCAGCAGGGAAATATGCTGTTACTCGTAAGTACGTGGGAGTTTGATGATTTTTCTTATACCTCCACCCATGCCCTTTATGAAATCACCCTTGAGGGACAGATAGTTTCGACTTCTGATATTGGTAATGTTCTTGGGCTTGACGATAATAGCTGGCTACAGGGAATGAACAGCAATGGTCAAGGAATGTTAGTCTTTGTTATTGGCAGTAATATGGGTACTTATAATTTGGTGGCACTTAACAGCGAAGGAGAACTAATCGGTCGTATCGAATACAGCGATTACATAGATTCATTGTTTATTTCTGCCGATGGCGATGTGTATATAATGGGTTTTTCAAGAATGATGGGATCAATGGGGAGAGGTCTGAAAAAGGCTGATTTTGCCACGGGGTCTTTTGGCTCTGACATCGAAATTAGTGAAATCAGTCCTTATGGCAATACCTCATTTGGCAGCGGCGGAACCACAGGAATACTGTTGAGTGACGGCAATACATTATATGAAATTGATTTGGAAAGCACGGAAACGCTTAGACTGCTGGATTGGATTGATGCCGATATCCTGGGCGATAATGTCCGCAACTTCGGGATACTGGAAAACGGTGATATCTGGCTAATGAGTCAAACATACATGAGTCAAGGCGGCAGTAGCATGGAGATAGTGACCCTGAAACGAACGACCCACGGCGAGCTGCCACGGCGTCAGTATCTTACCTACGGTGGAATGTGGGTATCACAGGATATCAAAGCAGCGATTATCAACTTTAACAAAAGAAGTGACAGATACAGAATCCAGATAGTTGATTATGCTAATAGCTTTAGTGATGATTATCAGGCAGCTGTCAACCAGTTCCGGATTGATATAGCCGGGAACAATAGCCCCGACATCATCAATCTCGCTGGTATGGGAGTCAGTCAATTGATAAACAAGGGAGTATTGGCGGATTTGAATCCCCTGATTGACAACAGTAATATAAATCGTGCTGATTATCTCGATAATATCCTCAATGCTTATAGCAAAGATGACAAGTTATATGCGATCATTCCCGGCTTTGCGATTACCACATTGATTGGACACGGTGAAAAACTGGCAGGAATCGACAGATGGAATGTCACAGAAATGATAGCATGGGCAGAGAGTTTTCCCGAAGCCACACTCATGCGGGCGACGGCATCTTCGCTGATGTATACACTGGTATATTTGGCACTTGATCGTTTCATCAACTGGGAAACAGGTGAGGTTGACTTTACCGGTAATGAGTTTATCAGTATCATGGAGTTTGCCGCTACCTTTGGCGAGCAATGGGATGATTGGGGTAATCCTGATCGCATCGGTACTCATGAGGGATTCCGGGACGGACACTACTTACTACTTGATGGGTATCTTTACAGTCTCGAATCGATGCAGTTAAACGATGCTCTGTTTGATGGTGATGCCAAATATATCGGTGCCCCGGTTGAAAACGGTAGCGGGATAATGATAAATCCCAGTACTGCCATTGGCATCAGCAATCGTTCGAAACACAAGGATGGGGCTTTTGCGTTCATCGAATATCTCTTATCTGATGATTTCCAAAGCAAGAGCAAGAATCCGTTTTCGTACTTCATTCCCGTCAAGCACTCAGCGATAGAAGAAATAATTGCTGAGGCTACCAATGTGCAAATGAATGATGGGATAGAATGGTCACGAACCAGTTGGGGTTATGATGATATCACAGTAGAGATATTTTCTTCCCGCAACAAGGAGTTCGTGGATGAGTTTTATCGTTTGATTATGGCGGCAGATGAACTGCAAGACTACGATGAGCAAATCATCAACATCATTCAGGAAGAGGCAGAAAGTTTCTTCGCCGGCTCTAAGAGTGCGATGGCAGCAGCGGAAATCATCGAAAATCGTGTCCGTTTGTATGTAAATGAAAACCGTTAGACCTAAGAGATGAAAAAGAACTTACGTTCGTTAAGAAAAAAGAGTGAATTAAAGCACAAGGAAAGGGGCAAGCGATTTTCCATCGCTTGTCTCTTGCCGAGTGTTTTTGGTGTGGTTCTCTTTTTTATTGCTCCTTTCTTTTATGTTATTTACTACTCGATGATTGATAACCCCATCAACCGCGAGTTTGTTTTCATGGACAATTTTGCCATTGTCAGCGGTAACGCCGCATTCCAACAAGCGGCATCCAACACCCTCAAATTCTCAGGCATTGCTGTACCCCTCGCCGTGATATTGGCACTAATGCTGGCACTAATGTTAAACAGCCGAATACCGTTTCGCAGTCAGTTTCGTACCTTTTTCCTGACCCCGATGATGGTACCGATTGCTTCAATCGTCCTTATTTGGCAGGTACTCTTTCATTTCAACGGTATTGTCAATGAAATGATGCTTCTGGGAAATATGACCAAAATAGATTGGTTCAAGTCTGATTATGCCCCGATAGTGGTCGTCATCTTGTTTCTGTGGAAGACGCTTGGGTACAATATGATATTGTTTATGGCGGCTTTGTCCAGTATCCCCAAGGAAATCATTGAGGTGGCTTCAATGGAAAGTGCCCGTCCCTTTCAGATTTTTTGGCTTGTCAAGTTACGCTACCTATCGGCAACGATTTTGTTTGTGACGATTATGTCGTTAATCAACTCATTCAAGGTGTTTCGTGAGATATACCTTTTGACCGGGGATTATCCGTTTGACTCCGTATATATGTTGCAGCACTATATGAACAATATGTTTGGCCGCCTTGACTATCAACGGTTATCAGCCGCCGCCATCATGATGTCGATTGCGATGGTAATAATCATCGGGGTGATGTTTTTGACCGAAAATTATTTCGGACGTGACATAGAAGGATAAAATGGCAAAATTGCGAAGACAAACAAGACCGCTTACCAAGGAAGAGTCACTGGAGAGATGGCAAGCAGCAGTCAAAAAAAAGGCAACCCACCGTAAGCGGGTGTCACTAATACGGATGCTGATTTTTACAACGGTGGCAGTGTTTTTCGCATTTTTGTTTTTGATGCCGATTTTCCTGACGATAACCAACTCATTTATGTCAGCATCAGAGATTTCTGCCAACTACGGACAGGTTTTTGCCACTTCTGATTCGGGGGGACGGGTTTTTATTTCTGAGCGGGTCAACTTGAAATTCATCCCCGATATGGTATCATTTAGTCAGTACGAGACATTTTTGCTTCGCAGTCCCGATTACTTGATTAAGTTTTGGAACTCGGTGATTTTGGTCGTGCCGATAGTGGTTTTCCAATTGGCGATTGCCAGTTTGGCGGCATATGGTTTTACCAGATATCAAGGACGGATCAAGGAAATGATATTTTTCCTATACATAATCCTGATGCTGATGCCTTATCAGGTAACACTGGTCCCGAACTATCTCGTATCAGAATTCCTTAACCTGCTTGATACCCGTTGGGCTATCTGGCTACCGGGTATTGCTTCGCCGTTTGCAGTCTTTCTTTTGACCAAATATATGCGCAAAATCCCCACTTCGCTGATGGAGGCGGGACAAATCGACGGGGCAGGAGAGTGGCAGCTTTTTTGGCGGATTGCCTTGCCGCTTTGCAAGGGGGCAATTGGTTCAGTAGCGATATTGGTCTTCATCGACTATTGGAACATGGTAGAACAACCACTTATATTGATATCGGATTCACTTTATCATCCTTTATCAGTATTTTTGTCCAAAATAAATGAAGCAGAAATAGGTCTGGCATTTGCGGTGGCGACGATTTACATGATTCCGCCGATTTTGGTATTTTTGTACGGTGAGGATTATCTGGTAGAGGGGATTACCTACCAAGGTGGGATAAAAGGCTAAGAGAGAGACAGCCTTTAAGGAGGATATGATGAACGAAAAAACAACTAAACGCAGGGAGTGGATCAAAAATGCGGCAATAGTATTTTTGGTAATACTGTTGGCACTTACATTCTTCTCCAATACCATCATGAATTATTCCCTGCCGGAGGTGGCAACAGTCTTCGTCCAACCGGGCAGTATCGCCTCACGGGTCAGGGGGACAGGTACAGTCGTAGCTACTGACCCATACAATGTCATTGCCGCAGAAGGACGGGTAATCGCCAGTGTAGCGGTGCGGGTCGGTGAAGAGGTGGAAAGGGATGATGTCATCTACTTGCTTGAAGAAGGTGACAGCGAGGAGCTAAAGAAAGCGGAGCAGGAACTGGTAGCGATGGAGCTTTCCTTCAATCAACAGTTGTTTGCCGCCGGAGTCAGTCCCGAAGTGATTCAAAAGGTGGTTTCCGGTGAATTTCGCTCTTTTGATGATTTCCGTGATCAGATTACCTCCTTGGGGAGCAGGGTGGAAGCCTCGACTAAATCAATAGAAGCACTCAAAATCGCCGAGGAAGTAGTACATAGACGACTTGTTTCCCTGGGAGTGGCAAGCGGCAGTCAAGTGGCACTAAAGGATGAACTGTTAATCGAACTGGAAAACTATGCCAATCATGTCCTGAGGTCGGTCAACTCAATATTGCAGTCATATGATCCGAGGTTTGCAGGATTTATCTCTTTTGAGAATGCCCTCGAGGAAACAAGGACTCTGGCGGCACTCAACAAGTATTTTGATATGGGCAAGGTGACCAATGAACAACATGAAGCTTCGTTCAAGTCTTATATTTTCCTGCGAGACCAGTATGCGAACCGTGAAAAAGCCCTGAATAATGCGATTGAAATAGCGCAAAACGAACTGGTATTGGCGACTATCGCTCTGGCAGATGCCGAGAGGCGGCATGAAACGCTAAAGGAAGCTTACGGTAATGCCACCGGGAATATTATGGATGAGCTGAATTTTGCCAATCAAGTGGATAAGCTTGATGCCAAGAAAGATGAAATCGTGAAGTTAAAGGAAAGTGCCGTCGGCGGCGCAGTACTGGCACCGGTTGCGGGGGTGATTACCTCCCTCAGTCTGGCAGCAGGCGAGACGATGAAAAAGGAAGATACAATAGCCGTTATTCGTCCCGCAGGGCGTGGTTTTACCACCAGTTTTTCCGTTAGTAACGAGCAAGCCAGTCGGGTGCAGGTCGGTGACCCGGCAGAGGTAACGAGCGGATGGTGGTGGAGTGACCTAAGCGTTGTTCTCAGTGCCATCATGCCTGACCCTGCCAATCCGGGACAAAACAGGTTGTTGGTATTCACCGTTACCGGTTCTGATGTCCAACCGGGACAGCAGCTTAACTTGTCAGTCGGACAAAGAAGTGCCAACTTTGAGCTGACGGTGCCGAACTCGGCAGTCCGTGAAGACAGCAATGGGAAGTTTATCCTCATCGTTGAAACGAGAAGCACACCGCTTAGTAATCGGTATTATGCCTCACGGGTTGATGTGACGGTTTTGGCTGAAGATGATAATAATTCAGCGATTTCAGCAGGCATCTTCCCTTATGAATACACTATCACCACGGCAACGAAACCGGTGGTGGCAGGTACACAGATAAGATTGTCAAATTGACGTGAAAGCTAAGTGAGGGGTGTAGCTAAGCCCATAAGCAGGGTGTGGATTCATCATCGGGCGCGCTCTCGCTCAATACTCAACGTAGCGGTACATAAGGCGGTAGACCCAAAAGCGGGTCTAAAACCGCCTAAGTACCGACGTTGAGCAATGGCCCGCTTTATGAATCACACCCTACCAATGGGCGGTAGGATGATACAAGTATTTTAGATACCCTAGAAAGAAACTATGCTTATAAACCACTTTACCCGCAAACAAATAATACTGACATTGACGGCTGTTATTTCTTTGTTACTTTATACGGCTTTGGCTTTGGGTGCGTACTCTATCAAAGCATCGCTTGACGACCAGTTGGCGGCTTCAAGATGGGACGAAAGCGGCGGATTTGCCCAAGTCAGCAGTTTTTTTGCTGATAATGAAGATGTGGATTTCAATCGTATCATGACAATTCGCCAGTCTATCACCAACAGTCTACGGCAATCATCATATCTTTCCGAAAACGAAAACGCCCGCTCTTATATTGATACATTTTCATCAATCGGGACGGTTACGGTCGTCAGTAGCCGGGCGACGCTCAATACCCGGGCTATAGGTGTTAGTGGCGATTTTTTCCACTTTCATCCGCTGGAGTTGGTAAGCGGCAGGTATTTTTCGGGAACGGAAATCAACAGAGACTCCATCATTATTGATGAAGAAGCGGCGTGGCAGCTTTTTGGTTCGTCCGATATCGCCGGCAAAGAGGTTTTCATCAATAATATTCCCCACTATGTCAGCGGGGTGATTAAGAGAGAGTCAGGGCGGTTATGGGAAGCCGCCGGACTTGACAGCGGCTTTCTTTATATGTCCCTTGAATCACTGGAACTCAATGGAGAATCAAGCGGAGTCAACAGTTATGAGATAGTCATGCCCAATCCCGTCAGCGGCTATGCTTATCGCGCAGTGACAGAGGCAATCGGCAGTAGTGACGACGGAGTGATGATAATTGAGAATACCGCTCGCTATGGGTGGCGGCAGTTGATGGCAGTATTGGCAGACACAGGACTCAGATCAATGCAGTCATACGCTATCCGCTTTCCTTATTGGGAAAACTATGCACGTGGCATTGAAGATATACTTTCATTTATGAAGATATTGGAAATATTGTTTTTATCAGTTACAATAGTGATAGTAGTCGTGTGGCTATTCCTGCTCTACATACGGCGGGAATGGACATGGGGGAGTATTTTCATTTGGCTATTTGAACAAATACGGCAGGCGTTTGCTTTTATCCGTAAGCGAAAGAAAGAGGAAAAAGATGAAGCGTAAGAAAAAACTTATTTTTATCATTGCCGCTATTTCGTTATTGGCAGTAATGGCAGGCTGTGCAGGTTGCAGTAAGGGGGATGAGATCGCCTCCAAGGATTATGTCTTTCGGTTGAATGAACTTCCTGCTTCGGCAGCGTATCCTGATGGAGCGGAGGTTTTCGTTGCCGGGGATGTGGTTTATATGCAAGGTTCAGTATGGGATGCGAACTACTCTAACCGAACGATGCGGCTAAGCAGTCTTGACAATGATGGTAATATCGTTCAGCAAGTAGAATATATTATGAATAGTAATACATACTACATCAGTATCACGGGAGCGAACGATGGGCGTATTTTTGCAATTAAGTCAGTCAGTCCTAGTTTTAATGATGACTTTAATGTGGATGATAACTTTGGCAGACCGGTCACACCACGGTTACAACTGGATGGAGTACCCGACTTCGGGATGATGATGTATTATCTGGTTGAACTTGGTTTAGATGGCAACGAGCGGGAACTTGCCTTGCTAAACGATAACTCGGAGTGGGTCAGGGATGGATACATAAGTGTCAATCAACTGATTACTTTGCCTAACGATACGCTGCTGTTGGGGGTAAATGATGCCTATGCCATATTTGGATTTGATGGCAGTTATCAGGGATTGATGAACATTGATTTCGGTGATAACACTTACGGCGGCACTCTTATACCGCTTCGTGACGGACGTATTGTTTCCACTTCATTTTCATTCGATGGTACTAACATGGTTTTGCGTGAACTAAATCCCGCAGATGGAAGTCTTGGCAGGGAGTATGAGCTAAGCGGTAATGTTTGGGGTTATACCTTTCATCCGGGTGTCGGCTATGATTTTTTCGTGTCGGATTCCAATAATGTATATGGCTATAATCTGGGTGGGGAATTGGTAAAGCTGATGAACTATATTGATTCTGATGTTATTACTCATTCGATTTCCAATCTTCTTGCTTTTAGCCCTGATTTATTTTGGGCTCAGATTTTTGACAATGTTACTTGGCGTCCTTATTTTGCCATGTTCACCAAGGTAGACCCCAAGGATGTACAGGACAAAACTGCCATTACCCTTGCGGGGACATCAATTGACTGGGATGTGAGGGGGCGGGTCGTCAACTTCAACAGAAATAACGACCAATACCGCATTGTCCTTGTTGATTATAGTTCCCAGTATAATACGGCAAGTGATTGGATGGCAGGAGCGAACCGGCTCAATGCTGATATTGCGGCGGGAAGGATACCGGATATCTTGATTGTGAGTTGGGATTTACCGATAGCTAGTTATGCCGCCAAGGGATTGTTTGCGGATTTACTGCCATATATTGAAAAAGACCCGGAACTATTAGTTTCCGATCTTTTGCCCAATGTCGTGGAAGCTTACTCGATAAATGGCAAAATGTACCGTTTGATGCCGCATTTCGTTATTGAAACAGTAATTGGCAAAGCTTCATTGGTCGGCACAGAACCGGGGTGGACACTGGAAGAGGCGATGGCACTACATGCAAGGATGCCATCGGGAACATCACTATTTGACCTAACCATAGATCGGGCAACACTGCTTCGTGCCGCTCTTGCGTTTGGCGGCAACCAGTATGTTGACTGGGTCAAAGGTGAATGTCACTTCAATGAGCCGGGCTTCATTCATTTACTTGAGTTTTTGAAGGGCTTTCCTGAGACAATTGATTATAGCGCACTTATGGATGACCCCGATTACTGGATGAACTGGGATAGTAATTATCGTATGGATCGCGTCCTCTTAATGATGACGGGTATCAATAACTTCCAAGCCTATAATCGTAATGAAAAAGGCATGTTTGGGGAAACGGTGACAGCAATTGGCTTTCCTAGTGATGCCGGAATCGGTGCAGTCGTCAACACTTATTCAGTATCCTTTGCCATGTCACAAAGGGGAAGCAATCAAGACGGTGCATGGGAGTTTCTCCGTGAATATCTGAGTGACGAGTATCAGGAATCACAAGCTTGGTTGTTGCCGATTAATCGCCGTATTCTTGAACAAAGAGCCGAAGAAGCGATGAAAAAACCCTTCTGGACTGATGGCGATGGTAATAGATATGAGTATGATGAAACTCACATGGTGGATGGGGTCGAAGTAATTATCCCGCCTATGTCACGGGCAGAAGTGGACAAGCTGCTAAATTATATCTATTCAGTTAATGGGATTTCCGAGCTCAACGATCAGCTTCTGGAAATAATCGAAGAAGAAGCAGCATCATTCTTCGCCGGACAAAAAACTGTCCAGGAAGTAGTGACAATTATCCAGAGCCGAGCCCAGATATATGTGAATGAGATTCAGTAAGGAACGAACGGTAACACCACCGGAACAGTACACTCGTGCCTAAACGGCAACCCCGATTTGTGGTAAAGGGTACTTCGGTATATGTGGGCGGCGTGAATATCTTTTGATAACATTTTCATTCCGACACTATCAAGTATACGGTCAGCAACAGCCAGCTTGGAAATAAGCGGTATGGTTGACCGTATTTTGATTTCTGCTAATAAATCACCCGCATTTTCCCCAAACCCCAGGATTCGGGCATAGAATATGTAACCCTGCTCCGCATAGAAAGTAACATCGTCATCATATATATCCAGCAAAATATGAATGAGGCCACGCATCACTCGGGCATAGGTTAGGTTTTTGGCTTTGATGAGTTGGGCAAAATCAAGGAAAGTGGTGAAACCTGCTAGATTCTTCACAATCTTGTTGGCAATGTCAAAAGAAACATCAAAGTACGACGATAACTCAGCGGCACTTTTCGATAACAGCTTATAATGAAGCAATGAGGAAAAATCGTTTTCTGCGATGAAATGCGAAGCGGGCGGATAAAAGGGAAGAGTGTTGGCAGGTATGAAAGGAATAATACCTTGCAGCAAAGTGTCATGACTATTCCGGTTGCTATTTATTTTCCTATTCAAATGATTGTCCTGATGAGATTCACTTGCTTTTGTAAGCAAGAGCTTCCGTAATGCCGTTGCCGAACAAAACCCCTCCTCTGAAAGTTGTGAGTCATGATGACCACAACCCACCCGCTTGATGGTCATTGGTTTAATACTGCTTTCCCAAAAAGCAAGAGCACGGATATATTCAATGGCGAGGATATTATTTGGTTTAGTGATGATCGCTTTATCAAAGGTGATGCTGTTGTCACTTGTTAGGGCATTACTATGAGCAAGCGGATAAGAAAGCCCGCTTTTCAGATTTGCTCGTAGAGCTCTTTGGTAGGCAGCGGTTTCAACATCCTTTGCCATGGCAGCAAGATGAAGTTTGTCGGTATCCCCGCACTCACTCCCAAAGAAAAGTTCATCGACCACTCCCAGTTTGTCCAAGATACCAACCGCACCACGGGCAAAATACTCAGCACTGGCAGTAGCATAAACAGCGGGAAGCTCAATGACCAAATCGACATGGTTGGTTAATGCCATCTGCGTGCGGGTGAATTTATTAAGTATCGCCGGAGAGCCGCGCTGGACGAAATCGCCGCTCATTACGACGATGACAAAATCTGCATTTGCTTCCTTTTTGGCATAGGCAAGCAGATACTCATGACCACGATGGAAAGGATTAAACTCAGCGATTACCCCGATTACTTTCATACTGGCAATGTACCATGATTTGGAGTTGAAAGCAATGTGCCAAAGCAATGCGCATGATTACTACTTGAAACGAATAAGTAAATATGTTAAGATAACTTATCTGCCACGAACTATACTCGTAAGGAGACATTCATGTCGTATATCGAGATTATCAAGCAAAAAGCAAGGGCGAACCGCAAAACCATTGTCCTTCCTGAGACAACCGACAAACGGACTTTGATTGCTGCCGCCCACATTATTGATGAGAACATTGCCGATATCATCATGGTAGGCAATGAGGAAAAAGTGCGAGACGGAGCGGTCTGGTTGGAAATTGATTTGGACGGCGTGACCATCATCAATCCGGAAATGAACGATGTTACCGAGGATTATACCGAACTGCTTTATCGGGCAAGAAAAGATAAAGGCATGACCCGTGAACTCGCCCGTGAAACATTACTCAATGACCCGGTGACATTCGGGGTCATGATGGTAAAGGCTGACCATGCCGATGGGATGGTTGCCGGAGCTTGTCATTCTACCGCCCAAACCTTGCGCCCGGCTTTGCAGCTTCTAAAAACCGCTCCGGGAGCAAAGTTGATATCCACTTTTTTCTTGATGTGTTGTCCCAATAGTACTCATGGTGCTGATGGGACTTTACTTTTTGCCGATTGCGGCTTGATTCAAAATCCAAGTGCCGCAGATTTGGCAGCAATAGCTGACACTTCGGCGCAAAGTTTCCGGAATTTGGTAGGGACGAAGCCGATTATTGCCATGCTGTCACATTCGACCAAAGGCAGCGCAGAACATGAGCTGGTTGACAAGGTGATCGAGGCAACCCGGATTGCCAAGGAAGAGTATCCGCACCTTACGCTTGACGGCGAACTACAAGTGGATGCGGCACTCGTTCCCTCGATTGCCAAAACCAAGTCACCGGGAAGTGAGGTGGCAGGAAAAGCCAACATCCTCATTTTCCCTGACCTTGATAGTGGCAATATCGCTTATAAACTCGTCCAACGACTTGGTAATGCCGAGGCATACGGTCCGATACTCCAGGGTATCGCCAAACCGGTCAATGACCTTTCTCGTGGTTGCTCGTGGGAGGATATTGTCGGTGTTGTTGCGCTAACGGCAGTACAGGCGCAGCTACAATAATATACGCTCTACGAAAGCAGGATTTATGATAAAGAGCATGACCGGATATGGACGAAATGAAACAACTGACGGTGAACGCAGGATAACTGCCGAAATCAGGTCAGTCAACCACCGTCATTTAGACCTAAGTGTCAAGATGCCAAGGAAGTTCGGATTTTATGAAGCCAAGGTCAAAGGCTTGATGAAAAGCTACGCCAAACGTGGTAAGGTTGATGTTTTCATTGGCTATGTGGATTTGGCAGATGGTGAACTGGAGGTCAAATATAACGAAAAAGTAGCGGCTGAGTACATGAAAGGTCTCAAACAGCTGCAAGAAGACTTTGCGCTGGAGATGGATGTGCGGGTGCTGTCTCTGTCACGTTTCCCGGAAGTGCTTACGATGGCAGAGCTTCCTGTTGATGAAAGCAAGGTATGGGATGGTCTCAAAGCAGCGATAACAGGGGCAGCGGCAGAGTTTGTAGAAAGCCGTACCAATGAAGGTGCCGTATTACATCGTGATATCACGGCGATGCTTCAGGCGATGCAGGATAATGTTGATTTTATTGATGGGCGAATGCCGCAGATTGTTGAAGACTATACCCGCAGACTGAGGGAAAAGGTGGAAAACCTTTTAGCTGATGCAAAAGTAGATGAGTCCCGCCTTTTGACTGAGGTAGCGATTTTTGCCGACCGCGCTTGCCTAAACGAAGAACTGGTGCGGCTTCGCAGTCATATAAACACAATGACTTTGGCGCTTGATGAAAGTGATAGTGTCGGGCGTAAGCTGGATTTTATCGCCCAAGAGATGAATCGCGAAGCGAATACGATTGCTTCAAAGACAGATGATATTGAGGTTATCAATAAAGCAATAGAGTTAAAGACCGGAATCGAAAAGATTAGGGAGCAAATCCAAAATATTGAGTGAGTAGGGAAACAAGCTCTATGATTTTGAATGAAATAGTGTATAATCAATGAAGCAATACTTATTTTGGAATGAAGTAAATGTAAATAAGTAAGGAAACACAGGGTAACATAAAGAAGTAGGTAGCGATAGTGGTAAAAAAAGGCATTCTCGTCGTCGTGTCGGGTTTCTCGGGAGCCGGCAAGGGGACGTTGTTAAAAAAATTGATAGCAGAACACGAAAATTACGCTCTCTCGGTCTCAATGACAACACGCAGTAAAAGAGAGGGAGAGGTAGATGGTCGTGATTATCATTTTGTTTCTCGTGATGAATTTGAGGAAAGAATAGCTGCCGCCGGTTTCGTGGAACATGCCACATATGTCGGCAACTATTATGGAACGCCGACCGATTATATGGAAAAAATGCTCGCTGTCGGCAAAAATGTTTTGTTAGAAATCGAAATCCAAGGAGCTTTGCAGGTCAAAAAGAAATGTCCTGAGGCCTTGCTTTTATTTATTACCCCGCCCAATGTCACCGAACTCAAGCGGCGGCTTATTAAGCGGGGAACTGAGAGTGAAGAAGTGGTAAGAAAACGCTTGCACCGTGCCTGTGAAGAGGTTGACGGAGTTGAGGAGTATGATTTCATTGTCATAAATGATGACCTTGATGAATGTGTGCGGGATTTGCATGGAATCATCACCGCCGCTCGTTTTGCTCCCACACGCATCAAGGATTTCATCCAAACTATCAAGGAAGAGTTGTTAGAGCTAGAGTGTTAATAGAAAGAAGAGGTAAGAAATGTTACATCCATCGTATTCAGATTTGATGAAGGTAGTCAACAGCGAAGTCGAGCCGGGCGAAGCTCCGATTGTCAATAGCCGTTATTCGATTGTCATGGCGACTTCGAAGCGGGCAAGGCAGCTAGTCGCCGGTGATGAACCGCTGATTGAAACGAGTAAGATCAAGCCGCTTTCAATGGCAGTCGATGAACTGGGGCAAGGAAAAATCAAGATTTTGACCGAGGGAGAAATCGTCAAAGCCCGTGAGGCGATGGCAGCAGCGTTGTTGGCAGCGCAAAACGAGAAAATAAAAGAAGAGGAAGCGGCAGCAGCAGCTGCTACAGCAGAGGCAAAAAAAGCAGCAGGAGCAACAGCAACAGCAGAAGCTGTGGCTGAGGAAGCAACTGATGAAGCCGGGGAAGCAGAACCTGTAGAAGTAGAAGCTCTGGAAGCAGAAGTTGCAGAAGCAGAAGTAGCTGCCGAAGAAACAATAGTAGCTGTCGAGGCAGAAGCAGTAGCTGCTGTCGAAGAAGAAGCAGTAGCAGAGGAAGCAGTAGAAGTAGCGAAAGAAGCTGAGGCAGCAGTTGAAGTTGCAGTTAAAGCTCCCGCTAAAGCGAAAACTAAAACTCCAGCCAAAACTACAGCGAAAGCCAAAGCAGTTGAAATTGCGGAAGAAACTACCGATACCGCTACAGCAGACGAAGATGAAGCGTGAAAAACCGGAATTGGTACACTTCGTATCGCTCGGATGTGACAAGAATCTGGTGGATTCCGAAGTGATGCTGGCGAGGCTATGGGACAAAGGATATCGTTTTACTGATGATGAGGAAGCAGCGGATATTGCCGTCGTCAATACCTGCTGCTTTGTCCATGATGCGCAAATGGAGAGCATCGAGACGATAATTAAGCTAGGCAAGCTCAAAGAAAGCAGCCGTTGCCGGGCATTGGTTGTCGCCGGTTGTCTGGCGGAGCGTTATCGCAATGAGATAAATAATGAGCTACCCGAGGTAGATGCCCTCGTCGGTGTCAATGCGATTTCTGCCATCATTACTGCTGTCATGGAGAAAAGCGAGACAGGTTGCCGTCATTATTTCCCTGATACAGGGGATATAAATGATGAAGAAACCCCGAAGCGAATCATCACGACCGGTGGGTATTATACCTATCTAAAGATTGCCGAGGGTTGCAACAAACACTGCACATTCTGTATAATCCCGAAAATTAGGGGACATTATCGTTCGCGGACGATGGAATCCCTATTGACCGAATCGGTCAATTTGGTTGCAGGCGGGGTCAAGGAGTTGATTCTCGTCGCTCAGGAGACCACTATATACGGAACAGATATACACGGGCAAAAAATGCTGCCGCAACTGTTAAGAAAACTTTGCGAAATCGAGGGACTTAAGTGGATACGGTTACTTTATTGTTATCCCGAAGAGATAGATGATGATTTGATAGCAGCAATTCGTGATGAAGAGAAAATATGCAAATACCTGGATATCCCCATTCAACATGGAGCCGACCGGATATTGAAGCAGATGGGGCGGCAAACTGACAGGGAAGCCATCAACAACTTGGTGATGAAGTTACGGCAGGAAGTCCCCGGTATTTGTCTGCGAACCACCTTGATGACTGGTTTTCCCGGGGAAAAAGTAAGCGAACACCGCGTAAATCTGGGTCTAGTCAAGGAGCTATGCTTCGACCGTCTCGGTGTATTTGCTTATTCAGCTGAAGCGGATACTCCTGCCGCCCGGTTTCATGGACAAGTCAGCAACAGGGTAAAAGAGTACCGCCGCAAGCAACTGATGAAAGCACAGCAAAAAGTGGCTTTCAATATCAATAAAAGCTTGATTGACAGGAAAATGACGGTGTTTGTTGAAGGGACATTAAATCCAGAACATGAATCACCACCCCTGCCATTTGTGCCAATGGAAGACGAGAAAATCTATGTCGCCCGCACCTACCGTGATGCTCCCCAAATCGATGGATATCTCTTTTTCCCCAGTAATCGTGAGTATGAAAGCGGTGATTTCGCCGAGGTAACGGTTATTGCCGCTCAGGGATATGATTTAATCGGCAAAGAACTAACATGACTAACAGGAGGTAAAACCATGAATATTGCCAACAAACTGACTATCCTAAGGGTGCTGATGATTCCTGTTTTTTTGGTTTTTCTCTTGAATCCTGCTCTCCCTTATCATAACTGGATTGCTCTTTCTATCTTTACTGCCGCCAGTCTTACCGATATGCTCGATGGGATGCTGGCTCGCAAACTGGATTTGATAACCAACTTCGGCAAGTTCATGGACCCACTCGCTGACAAGCTGTTGGTATGTGCAGCTTTGGTAGCCTTGGTGGAACTGGGACGGATAGCCGCCTGGATGGTCATTATTATTATCGCCCGCGAGTTTGTCATCAGTGGCTATCGCCTTGTTGCCGCCGACAGCGGGACGGTCATTGCCGCCGGGATATGGGGGAAGCTCAAGACTATAGCGCAAATTCTCATGGTTGCTTTGTTAATCGCCGATATCGCCGCCATCAAGTTGGTGACTGAGGTGGTAATCTGGATTGCCATCATCCTGACGCTGGTATCAATGGTAGAATACATGGTGCGAAATCGTATTGATATGAATAAGTAGTAGAGTGAATGAACAGAAACCATCCCGATGAGTCTTTGCTCGGTTATTTAATGTAGAAATTAATCAGTTAGAAAAAACATAACATACCACTTCAACAATAAATCGAGTATGCGGTTGCAGAAAACGCCGTGTTTTCGTTTTTGTGTTTGCTAAGCCGTTTGTTAAATTCTTTTTCATAATCACAGATACTTTTTGCCATATGGTATTTGACACCGGGGAAAACGGGAGCATAGAAATTCACAGTACCATTTTCTATCGTTTTGAAGGAAATATTCACACTATTGCCTGAATAATCGCCAACAAGCGGGAGCATGATATCTATGTTATTTTGATCTATATAATCAGCAAAGACGACCTCTTTACCGTCTACAAAACATTTGTTTATGCTAAAACCCTCATCGGGAAATTCGATTACAGCTGTTGATTTGTCTTGTTCAAAGATGTTCGTGATATCGACACTTGCTTCTTTACTAACGGGGTTTTGAAGATGGAGGGCAACGGCTTTGTCCGTATATATTTCTTTGGTTATCCCATTTATGACTATAGGCGGTTGTGTAGATGTTTCATTATGAATACCTGCCACCCAACCGGAAATGTTTTTCGATGATTTTTTGTAAAGTCCCGTCATGCTCCGGCTTGCCATGCAGCGGGTATATTCCTTATGCACGGAGCTGTTGCCGGGAACAATTATGATCGAAAAGCCATTCTTATATGCATCTGTCGCCACATTTTTGATTTCATTGGTTGTATATGCGATTACCGTGAAATCTTTGTACTTAAGTTCAGTTATAAAAACAAGATTAGCGGCGACTTCATATCCGTCTTCAACTAGGAAATATTCAGTTGAGCCGCCAATCCAGTTGCCGCAGGGTAGCTTTTTTAGTAAAGATTCTGAACCGGCGAGATGGAGTAATTTTCCGCTCCTTATTAGTTTGGTTGCCTCATCATACGTAATTAACATTTTCCTGTCCTCACGAAATATCCTCATTACATAATACAGCAAAAGAGAGGGCGATGAGGTATCAATGAGGTGTCAGCGAAGTATCAAAAAAGTATCGGCGAGGTATCAACACTCCTGATTTGATGATACTTTCGTTTGATTGACTTTGTGGAAACAGCAAAGTAGAATTGAAGACAGGATAAAACAATCTATTGCAGGATAAAGGAGGAAGCCATGCGGTCGTTTTCACTTGAGAAAATCAAGGTCAAGCTGTTTGGAAATTATCTTGAACTCCGTATCAGGCTTTTTAACACCCTTGCGTGTGCGGGAATAGTAGCCAGCGTAATTGCCAGTATCACAGGGATACTCACCAATGCGGGGATATTCAATCTTCTTATCAATATTACGATATTGGTTTTTGCCATTTTGTTACTTCGCTATGCCCTTACGAGCGGGAATTATCAGCGTTGTTATGTATTGACGATCCTGGTGATTTTTTATTTCTTGTTTCCCGCATTCTTCCTTAGTGCCGGTGGTTATAACAGCGGGATGCCGGTTTACTTTATTTTTGCGATTCTCTTCACAGTTTTTATGTTAGAGGGAACGAAGATGCGCCTGTTAGTGGTTGGCGAGTTGGTGTTATATTCCTCGCTTATCTTGTTTGCATATTTTTATCCGGACAAAATCACCTACTTTGACACCGAAACAGATATGATGGTCGATATCCTCATCTCATTTTTGATCGTCAGTATCGTACTTGGGATAACGATGTCACTACATATTAGAGGTTATATCGAGCAGCAAAATGAGCTTGAAGCCGCCCGCAAACAGGCAGAAGAGTATGCCAAGATGAAAGGTGAGCTTTTTGCGGGGATGAGCCATGAGATACGCACCCCATTGGCGGTAGTGTCAGCTTATGCTCAGTTTGCCGTGGAGCAAATAAGGGAACATGGAAACGATGAACAGACGCTTTCTGACCTGGCAACAGTCAGCGAGGAAGCGAAACGCCTTAGCCAATTGGCAGACAATACCTTGCGGGTGTTGATGTCAGGAGTAGAAAGAGGTGAGTCAAACGATCGTGAAGCTACCCCTGTTGACATGGGGGATTTGGCAGGACGATTGACACAGTTACTAAAACCTGTTGCGGCGCGGAAAGGGAAGCAGCTTACAACGACCATCAAAGCAGGTATTCCTGAGATTCATGGTGATGCCGGGGAGTTGACCCAACTTCTTTGGAACATCCTACAAAATGCAGTTACCCATTCGGTGCAAAATATCGAATTGGTTGCCGAAGCTGATAGCGGTGCAGTCAAAATCATGGTAACAGACGATGGTAAGGGGATTTCCCCGGATTTGCTACAGAGTATTTTCGATTGGGGAATCGGCGGAAAGGACGGCGGCAGCGGGATTGGTCTTTCGATTTGCCGTGATATAGTCTTGCGCCATAACGGAGATATTTCTATTGACAACGAGGAGGGTGGCGGAGTGCGTGTCACCGTGACACTAAAAGGGAAAGAGGAGGGTTATGGCGGTGGTTGAAAGAGGAATAGTATTGCTTTTGGAAGATAATCCCAAAATACTGGATATCAACCGACGATTATTGGAAAAAGAGGGTCTGATGGTTCTCACTGCGAAAACTGTCGAGGAAGCAAGGGAACGCATCAAGATTGCTATTCCCGATGCCGCTGTTTTGGATATCATGCTTCCTGACGGCTGCGGGCTTGATTTTCTCGCGGAATTACAAGAGGTTTGTGATGCTCCCGCCTTGTTTTTGACAGCAAAGACAGAGCGGGAAGATGTGCTTGCCGGGCTTACTGCCGGAGGAAATGATTATATCTCCAAGCCTTATGATATTGATGAGTTCCGAGCACGGGTAATGGGTTTTATCCGCTTAGTGGATTCGGTGAAGTCACGGCGCAGGTCTTCCGTGAACATATCTTCTTTGCTAAGTGAAAAGGAGTTGTCGGTTGCTCTTTATGCCGCCGAGGGGCTAAGCAACAAGGATATAGCCGACAAGGTCTATTTGTCAGAAAGCCGTGTCAAGACCTGTCTTTCCAGTGTCTACCGTAAACTAGGCATTACTGACAAAAAGGACAAGCGGAACACCCTGGCTGATATTTTAAATGCGTGAAGAGGAATGTTGCGGTTGTCATGACACAAACCCTTTCAACTCGTTGGCATGTACTCCGTTGTTTTAGATTTCCGATTATAGTATAATCAGAGTTGATTATCTGTAAAAGGAGAGTAACCCACTATGAAAAAGGCAAAAATATTTGTTCTTGTCATAACTTTACTTGTGACATTAACGGCGGCTTGCGGTAATATAATGACGTTAGACGGCATCGAACCGCCGTCATCGCAAACACCCTCCGCGCCACCCACCGTGAATCAAATCCCTGCACAACATGGCAGTCTGCCCGATTATAGCGGAATGAGTGACCAAGAGATAATACATGCTTATATCGACCAGACCAATGGCAAGGAAAATATCCGTAACCTGATAGTCATGGATGGGGCATGTGATTGGGACGTTTCCGCTCGCAACAATAGCTTGGTACATACTTTTACAATGAAACCCGATATGCTTTCAGACAATAATGAAGCGGGTTGGTTAAGATATGCCGAGCAGTTTTCACAAAACTATATCCCGCTGTTTCCTGATAAGTTTATGACATTTATACCGATATTGGAATATATGGGGGTTTCCGACCCTGCTGTTATTGTCGAGTTGGTTAATACAGATGGCACAGTCTTTTTTGCGATATCCTATCCGTCGGGTGATGTGCTTGTTGAGGCGGCAAAAGCCCCCGAACTAACTACACAGCAACCGGACTCAACGCCAACATCCCCCCCTGCTTCATCACCCCCCCCACCGCCTCCGGATACGTCTGAGCCGCCAGCTTCATCCGCACCGCAACACGCAATTGGGATTTCACTTGATAAATCTGCATACACTATGGGAGACACTATCTATGTAACAATATCAGGAATGCCTGCAACACGAGAAGAGTTTAGTAGATTAGATGGTGTGTGGCTTGCTTATGTTCAAGCGAGTCATGATATTCGGGATACTAATTATCCTATGACACAACTTGCATTTGGTGATACTGTCAGAGAGTCTAAGGCTGCACCGGGCGGCAGCTATGAGATGCGTCTATACATTGGGCGTGGTGATAACATGAAATTCGTCATGGCCGTACCATTCACCACAACCGGCGAAATCCAGTTTGATACTGGCGCAGAACTTGGTCCCGGTGACTAGTGCAGCAAAAGCGAACTACATAAACATTCAGGCGAGTGCAAGCCTTATGTGCTAATGGGTAAGTAGAGGGTGTAGTAAGGTTGAAGCGTGGTTGGCTCATCCCGAAAGGCACACCAAAGCCGTCTGATAGCAGAAAGAATAACGGGCGAAAACCGAAAATTGAAAGCGAAAAGGAGGCAAATCGCAATGGAACATCAAGTGATTGATTGGAAATCAAAATGGGATGATGAATTTTTGAAATGGATATGCGGTTTTGCTAACGCACTGGGCGGACGTTTGGAAATCGGAAAAGACGATAACGGAAATGTTATCGGTCTTACAAATCCTCATAAATTGTTGGATGACTTGCCCAATAAAATCAAGGCTACGATGGGAATTATTCCCGAAGTAAACCTGCTCTTTGAAAACAATTTGCCCTTTATAGCGATTGATGTAATGCAATATCCTAACCCCATTAGTTATCGGGGGAAATATTATATCCGTTCCGGCAGTACAACGCAGGAATTAACAGGCATAGCGTTGGACGAATTTATAATGCGTAAATACGGACGCACATGGGATTCTGCGCCTGTACCCCATGTGAACGCACCCGATTTAGATATTGTGGCGTTCCGTGATTTTCGTAAAAAGGCTCTTGCGCGTAACAGGCTTACCGCTGAGGACTTGGAAATTACCGATGAACAGCTTGTCGATATGTTGAAATTATTTGACGGCAAATATCTCAAACGCGCGGCGATATTATGTTTCCATGATGACCCCGAAAAATGGGTAACAGGTGCATATGTAAAAATAGGCTATTTCAAAACGGATGATGATTTGGTGTTCCAAGACGAAATAAACGGACCGTTGATAACAATGCCCGATAAAGTCGTTGATATGTTGTTTGATAAATATTTCAAAGGCATTATCAGCTATCAAGGATTGCAAAGGATAGAAACCTATCCTGTCAATCGTGATGCTATGCGCGAAGCAGTTTTGAACGCCATCGTCCACAAGGATTATGCTTCCGGCAACCCTATTCAAATAAGAGTATATGACGATAAAACTATAATTTTTAACAGCAGTAGTTTTCCCGCAAATTGGACGGTTGAAAAACTGCTTGCGACACGTACCTCAACGCCGCATAATCCCGAAATTGCGAGGGTGTTTTTCCGTTCCGGCATGACCGAAGCATGGGGACGCGGCATTGAAAAAATAGTAAATTCTAATGTGGATGCAGGGAAACCGAAACCGCAGTTTGAAATTATCGGAGAGGGTAACGGTCTGCGAGTTACGTTTTACAGTGATGAAAACGTCATCGCAAACGACAGGGTAAACATCAGGGTAAACGACAGGGTAAATATCAAGTTGAACAAGTCGCAAAAAAAGATAATCGCTTTGATGATTAAAAATCCAAGCATTACCGCAGAAATGCTATCTGTTGAAATAGGTATCACAGAGCGAAACATTTGGAATAACATAAAAAAACTCAAAGAAACCGAATTTATCGACCGTGAAGGCGCAGATAAGAATGGTGATTGGGTTATAAAAACAAGGGATGTCGATTAAATGTACGATATTCCCGGATACGATAAATTTATGGAAATCGAACTAATCTATAAAGGCTGGTCGGACGATAAGAAAAGCTCTATAAAAATCGCTGATGGTCAGCATATGCTTCTTCGCGTGTCTTCTTGAACGCAATTAAAACCTGCTGTCCAACCGTCCACAAAGTTTTATACATGGCGATTTACATGAGGGCAATTTGATGGTTAGCGATAAATGGCTCTGATGTGGAGCGTGCCTTTTCCATTCTATATTCTGCTCCCTCTGTGGAAGAATACTACTCGCTCCTAGACGGTTTGAATAGTCGTAAAGACGGATTATACGCTCCATTGTTCTAGGTTTCCGATTATGGTATAATCAGAGTTGTTATATACAAAAGGAGAATAACCCACTATGAAAAAGGCGAAAATACTTATTCTTGTCATAGCTTTACTTATAACTTCAACGGCGGCTTGCGGTAATATATTACCAGATGGCATCGAACCGCCGCCATCGGGCTCGCCGCAAAGCCCTGTTTTGCAATCCACACAAGACATAGACAATTCTGTAGTTGATAATTACTTAAGAACTTTGTTTTTTGGTGACGGTTCTGATGATGGTTTTACAGTATTCTTAGGATTTACTATTGTTTTTGAGGGAGAGCAAGAAGATATAAATTTGAGTGACCTTTCAGATTTTGCATTGGAAAAAGACGGGATAAAAACAGCTATACCATCTTCATATTTTGAAAATGATATAGAAAACCTTTTTGTTACCCGAACAGGTAACACAAACTATAACATAAAATTTAGTTCTCCTCTTCATGAAGTTGGAACATATACTTTGCACTTTAGGTATAAAGGGGTCGGACTTATATCTCAATCTGAAACAATAATTCCCGGCTATGAACCTCTTGCAGCTACGTCTCCCCCTGATTCATCAACACCCGCAACTCCGCCTCTTACTTTATCGGCACCGCCTGCGCAAACAATGCCAGATTTTACAGATGTGAGTATCTCACTTGATAAGTCTTCTTATGAATTTGGTGAAAACATAGTAGTATCACTTTCGGGAATAACAGAGCAGATGGTGGGTGGTTCAGCGTTTGTGCAAATTGTTTATGCAGGTGCATCACATGATGAGCTTTATGGCGGTGGCAAGAGTGGCATTGGGCGTAATACAGGTAGTTTCACTATAACGCTTACCGCACCTTTGGCTGGCAGTTACGAAATGCGGCTTTATACTTATGTACTCCAACCCGATGGCTCTACAAATGTCTTCACATTTGTTAAGAGCGTACCATTCACCACTACTGGCGAACCAGCACCCGAAAAGCCATTGCTCGGCCCCGGCTAATATAGTATCTGCATTACCTAATCCCAATGGAGTTCTAGCCAACTTGGTCAGAACTCCATTGCTCTTTTATAACTCCATATCCTCCCGCACTTTGCGGAAGAATACTACCCGCTCCTTGACAGTCTGAATAGTGGGAACGGCAGATTATGGGGAGTGCGCTTAGGTGTACAATTTGTCCTGTCCGGGAATATGCGCTCCATTGTTCTAGGTTTCCGATTATGATATAATCAGAGTTGTTATCTACAAAAGAGGAGCAACCCACTATGAAAAAGGCGAAAATATTTATTCTTATTCATGTCATAGCTTTACTTATGACTTCAACGGCGGCTTGCGGTAAAACAATATTACCAGACGGCATCGAACCGCCACCATCGGACTCTTCGTCGCAAGCAACTGTTTTGCAAACACAAGACACATCAGGTACATACAACTTATCTGACGGATATAATATTGAGGTTATCCAAACAGGAGAACGCTCCGGCGAAATCAGATTGACAGACCCCCACTTACGCTCCTCTTACCCCGCGACATCGGATTCCATTCCCGCTGCTGATGATTTGATGTATATGTGGTTGGTTGAATTAAAACCCGCCAATATTATGATAAGCGTTACATGGACAAATGGGCAGGGGCAATTCGCGTCAAACAACGAAATCACATTTAACTATATGGACGCAAACGTGTTTCATGTACTCCCGCATGATAATGTGTTTTTAGGAAATGCTTCGGCGCAAGTATCGGGGCAGACCATAATATGGGGATTCGATATTCCGAGCGAGACGGCTTTTAATTGGGCTGACGTTACAGAAGCAGAAATAATTATTTTGAATATCCCGGAGCAGATATATGATGATTGGCAAATCCCTATTACCCCCCAAACAGCCGCAGTCACGCCACCATCAGACGGTACGATATCTATGTCTCTCGATAAATCCACTTTCGAAGTGGGTGAAACGATACAGGTGACAGTAACAGAAATAACATCAGAATGGGTTGCCAACGGAGCGTTCGTGGCTATTTATGATGTGGGTGCGCCTTATAATTCATACAGTCCCTATCAAGTGCATAATTTTACAATGCCCGGTTCGGGTTCTTTTGAATTAACCGCGCCTACAAACGATGGAAGTTTTGAAGTGCGCCTCTATAGTGCGGGCGATATAAATTTCGACCACGCATTCTATGATTCGCTATTATTTACCACAGCGTCAACTACAGTGACACCACAACCGCCTATAGCGACACTACCCCCGGCTTCATCCGGTGGTTCGCCGGCACAAGTTACGCTTACGCTTGATAAGCTCACATACGATGTAAAGGAAGAAATGATTGTAACAATAACGGGATTACATCAATATTCAGAATTGCTGATGTTTGAGTCGGGAGCAGCACATAGCAGTAATCCTACATCTGCGGGGACAAGAATTTCGACGGTGCCTCCGGGCAATTCTACTCATACATTACTCAACCCGCAGATAAGCGGCAGTTACGAGGTACGGCTTTATACTTGGGATGGCGAGCGTTCTGATGTTACACTGGTTGCTAAAGTGGCATTCACCGTTACCGGAGAATTAGAGAGTTGGGACGCTCCTCTTGGTGGTTTCGGAGCTGACTAGCAACTTACTTCCGCATTATCCCCGCATTACCCCTTTCAAATCGCTTATTGATTTTTGATGTAATTTGTGGTATGCTCTATCCAATGAGGCTGATAAACTCTATAATCTTTATATTAAGAAGTTCGTTTCACCTGTGTGAAAATAATCTGAAAAAAAAGAAAATAACTGTTGACAAATACGAACATTTGTTTTATATTGATATAAGAACAAGTGTTCGCAACTGACATGAAAGGAAATTATCATGGAAAGAGAAGAGAAATTAAAGGCTTTAGAAGCAGCGATGAGCCAAATTGAGAAGCAATTCGGCAAAGGCGCAGTTATGAAGCTTGGTGATCCGGCGGCGCAGATGAACATTGAGACTGTTCCGACGGGTTCGCTTAGCCTTGACCTCGCACTTGGTTTGGGGGGGATACCCAAAGGACGGATAGTAGAGATATACGGGCCGGAGGCAAGCGGGAAAACTACTGTCACCCTCCATATGATTGCCGAGGTGCAAAAACGCGGGGGTATAGCCGGATTCATTGATGCAGAACACGCCCTTGACCCTGTATATGCGAGGAACATCGGTGTTGATGTGGACAATCTTTATATATCACAACCCGACACCGGCGAGCAGGGATTGGAAATCGCCGAAACGATGGTACGTTCAGGGGCAATAGATATTGTCGTTGTTGACTCAGTGGCGGCGTTGGTGCCTCGTCAGGAGATAGACGGTGACATGGGTGATGCTCATATGGGATTACAGGCACGGTTGATGTCACAAGCCCTGCGCAAGTTGACGGCGGTTATTTCCAAGTCGAACTGTACCGTGATTTTCATTAACCAACTACGGGAAAAGCTGGGGGTAATGTTCGGCAATCCCGAAACAACGACAGGAGGACGAGCACTCAAGTTCTATTCATCAGTCCGTCTCGATGTTCGCCGTATTGAAGCTTTGAAGCAAAGCGGTGATGTCGTCGGCAACCGTACGCGGGTGAAAGTAGTGAAGAACAAGATAGCCCCGCCGTTTAAGGAAGCGGAGTTTGATATTGTCTTCGGCGAGGGTATTTCCAGAACTGGTGATATCCTTGATTTAGCCGCTAATGCTAATGTTATTTCCAAGGGTGGTGCATGGTACTCATATGAAGGGACCAAGATTGGTCAGGGACGTGAGAATGCAAAGCATTATCTAAAGGAAAACCCGGCTATTTGTGCCGAGGTGGAAGAAAAGGTGAGGGAGCATTTTGGTTTACATGAACGAAAGGGAAGTGATATCGAGGAAGGATGACGGCGAAGATGAGAGATTTCACTTATCGAGCAATAGTCTTGAGGAAAGTATGATAGTCACGGCTATTGTACCGCTTTTTGAAAATCGTCCTGCGATAACCACTTCTGCGAAAGCCGTAACCAAGTCTTCCCGCTTTCGTATCTTTATCAATGATGAGTTCGCCTTTGTTTTATACAAGGGCGAGCTTGTCCTCTATAAATTGGCTGTCGGGGATGAGATTACCGCGGCGGCGTATACAGAAATCCATGAAAAGCTCCTCCCGAAGCGGGCAAAATCACGAGCCTTACATCTGTTAAAGAGTCGTCGTTATACGGAAAAAGAAATAAGGATAAAGCTAGAAAACACAGAGTACCCACCTGCCGTCATTGAAGTAGCGATTGAGTATCTGCGCCAATATAACTATCTCGATGATGAGCAATATGTCCGTGATTATATTGAGTATTACCATCAAATTAAAAGTCATGAAAAGATAACACAAAAACTCTATGCAAAAGGTATCGAACGGGAAATGACCAATACCATCTATGCATCGCTCTATGACGATATCGTTCGTGAAGAGCTGGAGCAAACACAAATATCTAAGTGGTTGGAAAAGCAAAGGTACGAAAATGAAAACGCCAGTATCAAGGAAAAACAACGTGTTTTTGCCTCTCTTTGCCGCCGTGGTTACTCTATTGATACGATTAGACGATTGATGGGAGCTTGTTAGTTATTTATGTATAGGACGGTTATATAGGACTAAATTACAAATTTACATAAATTACCTATCTGTGTTATACTAGGCATAGGACATAAATATCTATCAAGGAGTGACTTATGCAGGAACGAAGAAAAGGTTTTCGCAGGGGTTTGGATACAAACGTAGTGATATGGCCGATTGGCAACAAGTCAAGCGGGGAGATAGAGATTGCGATAGTAGATTTATCCAAAACAGGTGTTGGCTTTTTATGTGAGGCAAGCCTTGAAATCGGATCGGTATATGAGGGTGATATGCGGATATGGACACAGGAAGTGCTTCATGTCTTTATTCAGATTACTCGTTCCGGCAGTACCCGTGATATGAATACAGATAAGGAAGATGGTTTGTTTGAGTACGGAGCGTTCTTTGTCGGTATGCCTGAACAAGATTCCCGCCGTATTGAAGTGTATGATACCGTTACCCGTACCGTTGATGAGTTAGAATAAATATAGTGACAAAGAAGCAGTTTGGTTTTTGGTCTTTACTGTATCTCTTTTTAGTGTCTAATATTCCATCTTGAACAGCATGTTATTTTTCTTTTTTGTAAGTTTTCCACAAAAAACACCCTAGAATTTTTGTGAACTATTTTAGCAGTTTTTCTCTTGTAATTTTTCCGTAAATGAGTTAAAGTAATGAACACGTCCCATCGGACAATTCTTAGTTTTATGTACTAGTAGTTATCTGTCATCAGTATTTCGGTAGTTTAGTGATATTTCTTACACTAAGGTCAAAATTTTCAAGGAGAGTGAATGTTTGCAAAAATCATCTCAGGAGCGATTCTGGGGATTCATAGTTATTTGGTTGAGGTAGAAGTCAATGCAAGCGGCGGGATGCCGGCTTTTGCGATGGTGGGTTTACTGTCGGCAGAGGTACGGGAAGCCGCCGAAAGAGTTAGGGTAGCGATGAAGAATACCGGCATCAAGATACCTACCATGCACATCACCGTCAATTTATCACCAGCCAATATCAAAAAAGAGGGAACAGCCTTTGATTTGCCAATCGCTGTTGCGGTGATGAAAGCTGCCAATGAATTACCGGATGATGCTGCCGCAGGAATGGTAGTAATTGGTGAGTTGGGGCTTGATGGGACGGTAAAGAAGACATGTGGGGTGTTGCCGATTGTCAGGGAGGCGATTAAGAAAGGCTATTGTACCTTCATGGTGCCGTTAGAAAACATCAATGAAGCCAAGGTTTTCTCCCATGTTAAGGTTTATGGGGTCAGATCTCTGGCAGAGGTAATGACAATACTACGTGGCGAAGAGGCAGGTGATTGTCTAAAAGACGTTGATAGGGAAGAAGATGAGAGATTAAAGAGTCAAAACCAATCGCCAAAGAACACCGACATGGTTAAGCCCGGAGTGATGGGAGCTAAGGGGGAAATGACTGTCACAGCAACCATCAATGAAAAATCTAACAATAAAGTAAATAAAAAAACAAAGCAACAAATGAACGAACCCACGGACGACACCAGCGTTGACTTCGCCGACATTGCCGGGCAGGAGCAAGCCAAACGAGCGGCAATGATAGCAGCGGCAGGGTTTCATCATCTTTTGCTGATTGGACCGCCGGGGACGGGGAAGACGATGATTGCCCGCCGTATTTCCACGATTATGCCACCCCTTACCGAGGAAGAAAGTCTCGAAGTCTCGTCAATTTACAGTATTGCCGGGTTGTTAAGTTCTGAACAGGCGATTATGCGGGAGCGTCCGTTTCTCAATCCTCATTATACTATCTCGGCACAAGGATTGACCGGTGGCGGCAGGATACCACGTCCCGGGGTGGTTAGCTTAGCTCATCGAGGGGTTTTATTTATGGATGAATTGCCGGAATGTAACCGTCAAGTGATAGAAATCCTCCGCCAACCCATTGAGGATAAGATGGTCAGTATTGCCAGAGCCTCAGGGTCATTTACTTATCCTGCTGACTTCATTTTCCTAGGAGCGATGAACCCTTGTCTCTGCGGATTTTTTCCCGATCAATCCAAGTGCAGCTGTTCCGAGCGGGATGTCAGACGCTATCTGGCGCGGATCTCGGGACCCATCCTTGATCGTATTGATATTTGTGCGGAGGTGGCACGGACATCAATTGATGCCTTGAAGCATGGTAAATCAGGGATGACCAGCGCAGAAATGCGTGACGGAGTAGACATTGCCAGACAAGCACAAGCGCAGCGTTATCAAGCTTCCCCATACCGCACCAATGCCGACGTTGCCGTCAAGGATATCACTGTTTTTTGCCGTTTGGGGGTGAGTGAAGCGGCTTTACTGGAGGAGATTTTTCAAAAAATGAACCTGACGGCACGGGCTTATCATCGTATTCTCAGAGTGGCTAGAACTATTGCCGATCTCGATGAAAGCGGCGAGATTAAAGAGGAACATATCATGGAAGCGGTTCATTTTCGTCTTGGTGATGGGAGGTATTGGTAGATGGATAATGAAAAAGCGTATCAATACTGGCTTCATTCGGTGGATGGGATAGGCATGAAGACGATAACCCTGCTAAGCTCCCATATTGGCAGAGCGAGTGATGTCTATCGTCTTTCGGCAAAGGAACTCAAATGGTTTCTAAATGAGAGTCAACTGTTGAAACTGGAACAAAAGCGCAGGAGTTGGGATATTACAGGGGAATTTGCCCGCCTAAAGGCAAAGGGAATCACTTTTGTTCCCTACGGCGATAATAAGTATCCCGAAAAACTAAAAAATCTCTCCGCACCGCCTGCCTCCCTTTACATCAAGGGTACACTTCCTGACCCAACTTTGCCGGCAGTTGCCCTCATTGGGACACGCAAATGCTCAGGTTATGGGGCAAGCATGGCAAAACGTCTGGGTTTAGCTCTTGCCAAAGCGCAAATAGAGGTGATTAGCGGCATGGCAAGGGGGATAGACGGTATCGGGCAAAAAGCAGTATCCGAGACAGGGGGGCGGACTTTTGCAGTTTTGGGTTGTGGGGTTGATGTGATCTATCCGGAAGAAAATGCGCCACTTTATCGGCAAATAGTTGAAAATGGCGGTATTATTTCTGAGTATAGTCCCGGTACGGCAGCTCGCTCGGCACTTTTTCCGCCTCGCAACCGTCTGATCAGCGGTCTGGCGGATGCGGTGATAGTGGTGGAAGCAAGGGACAAAAGCGGCACAATGATTACCGTCGATATGGCTTTGGAGCAGGGGAAGGATATTTATTCATTGCCGGGGCGGGCAACCGATCCGCTTAGTGTGGGTTGCAACCGCCTAATCAAGCAAGGTGCAAGCCCGGTTGTTTCGGTAGAAGAGTTTGTGGCAGAAATACTCTCGGAATCGAAGCGGAAGCTTTCGAGTGAAGTGATTTCACTCAAAAAAAGGCGGCAGACGAAAGGGGGGACAAAGAACACAGCTAGTGAGGATAGGACAATGGTTGACAGCGATAATGATACTCTTTTGTTTTCACAGGAAACGTTAGGATTTGAAGGGGATGAAGAGGTTTTGACCACGATGAATAGCGATGAGCAAGCAGTTTGGGCGGGTCTTGATTATACTCCTCGCTCCCTCGGTTTTATCGCCGAACTATGTCCGCAGATAGGATATCAAGCTCTTTTGTCGATATTGATTAAACTTTGCCTTAAAGGGGTGGTGATGCAAATGGGAACAGGGAACTATTGCCGGGCGGTAAAATGAAGAGGTGTTTAGCTTAAACAACAGAGAAACAACAAAGAAAGGGGAAAAATGAAACCATATAGCTTTTTTAATGAGAATTTGGAGAGACTGATAAATAGTGATTTACTTGGGAATAAACTTTTTGGTAACAAAAAGCTGCTGCTTTTGATCCCGGGAATAATAGTGACGGTTATTGCAGTGGTACTATTGATAATGGCAGTGACGATGCCGCAAAGAACATTATCGGCGGAGGAAAGTAGTGATGACATCCTTGTGACCCATGAATCCCTAATTCATGAATTGGTGAAGACCAAGGAATATCTGTCACAACTGGAGGAGTCGATAAGCGGGAGCTTTAACATTCTCACCCGAGATGGGATGGTTGATATGAAGACGACTAATGGTATAAATGCAGATTTCGGAGGTGGTGAGTGGGATGAGGAAGTAGGATTTTTGCAAGGAAACTTGTCTTCACTATTACTAAGGATTGAACAGTCGAACTCTTACTTAGATGGCTTGCTTGCCAGTCTTTACGTGGCAGGGGGAAGCAGTAACTTGATGAGCGGCGAGGAAGTCACCCGTCACTTTTATGAGCTTGCGGAAACAATCGCCATTACTACGGAACTATATGAAATCACATATGAGGATGTGAAGACCTTGCTTTCGCAAATTAACATGACCAACGACGGCAATCATCATACTTTGCAAATTGCTCTGCAAGGGATGGTGGAAAAGATGGAAGACGGCAATACCGGCAATCTAACAGTCCTCATGACGGCTATCTCTGATTCTATCACTCACAATGAGCAACTTTTTGAGTTACTCACGGAGCTTACCTCCACCAATCAAGCCACAATCGAAAATCATCTATCTGGAATAAATGATAAAATAGGAGATGATATAAGCGATTTGGCAGGTTTGATTATTACGGGTATCGGGATGCATGATGAGAGGGTATCAGAGCGAATCGGGGTGCTTGACGATAATATCGTCGATGGGTTAAATGAACTAGATGCCATGTTCAACGAAAGTTTTACCAATCAAGAAATTATTATCGACAGTAAATTTACAGTATTGAACGAAAAAATCGAAGCAGAGTTCAACAAACTTTTTCAATCTGTGAGTAATGGGAAAAAGCTCCTGGCGACCGCATTACTCACGAAAGGTCAGGCGGTCGCCGCAGATTTAGATGATGTTGCTCATGTGGGTTTTCAGCAATTTTTTGAAGCAATTCTAAATATTCCCCTGTCAATTGAGTTAAACAACATGGCAGGTGAGATTGAGCTTTTTCATCATTTTCATGAAAATCATGAGGGGATTATTACTGATGAGTTAGTCCTTGTGAATCCGGGTGGTTGCTTTCATACTGATGTCACCCATCTGCATATCGGACAGGAGACGGGAACTGATTGTTATCACTTTACTGTCCATATCCATACTCCTGCAGTAGCAGGAACAACCACCAGACAGGGTTGCAATCAACGAGCTGCGGACAACGCAGTCACTCTTTGTAGCCGGATGCAAAGAGTGATTACTTATTGTAATGGCAGGTGGGGTTCAGGTTGGGAAGGACAATGTGTCTATATTTTGGAACAGGGGGCTTGTTCATGTGGGACAGCAGCGAGTTCATCAACCAGCGTCGGCAACAATCCTACCGGTACGGGACATGCGCCGAGTTGTGACGGTCCTCACAGCAGAAATGAGCGGCCGTGGTATAATGCTGCCCATCGAACAGGACCGGGATTTACCAGAAATTGCGGCAATCAACCACTTAATAACGCTGCGATACTAAACTGTGATAATAATGAAATCATTGGCTTTGGATTATCATGCGGATGGGTATCAGGGCAAATAACAGGGGCAATGATACGATATTAATTGTACGATATTGATGGACGATATTGATTTCACTTTCGTTTGCTTTCTACCCCAAAGTATGAGAAAATACCATATATCGCAATGAAAGGAGAAATACATGATTTATTCACATGAAGTAAAAGGAATGTGCAAAGTGGCACAGGGCGTGTGTCATGCGTCAGCCCCGATTCCGATTGAGGCTAATTGGGTTCGTGCCAAGGAAGTAAGCGATATTTCCGGGCTTACTCATGGTGTCGGTTGGTGTGCGCCACAACAGGGTGCATGTAAGCTGACTATCAACGTAAAAAGCGGCATTATCGAAGAAACCCTGATTGAGACGATAGGTTGTTCCGGCATGACCCACTCGGCAGCGATGGCGGCGGAGATTATGCCCGGAAGGACAATCCTTGAAGCTCTCAATACTGATCTGGTATGCGATGCCATCAATACCGCAATGCGTGAGCTTTTCTTGCAACTTGCATATGGGCGTACCCAGAGTGCTTTTTCCGAGGGTGGCTTGCCGATTGGTGCCGGACTGGAAGATTTGGGCAAAGGGCTTCGCAGTCAGGTGGGAACTGTATACGGCACATTGGCGAAGGGACCGCGTTATCTGGAAATGGCGGAAGGATATGTGACGGGAATTGCCCTTGATGCTGATGACGAAATCATTGGCTACAAGTTCGTGAGTCTGGGTAGAATGACAGAGTTCATCCAAAAAGGCGATGACCCCAACACAGCTTGGGAGAAAGCCTCGGGTGAATATGGACGTGTCGCTGATGCCGTGCGTATCATTGATCCCAGAAAAGAGTGAGAGGAGGAGGCAAAGTGGTAACATTTGAATCATATGAAAGACGGATTGAGCAAATCAACCGGGTACTTAATAGTTATGGCATCTCTTCCATCGAAGAAGCGGAACAAATCACCAAGGATGCAGGGATGGAGGTATACAAGCAAGTTGAGGCGATTCAACCGATTTGCTTTGAAAATGCCAAATGGGCGTATGTGGTCGGAGCCGCAATCGCAATCAAGAAAAACTGCCGTAAAGCAGCGGAAGCGGCAGCAGCTATCGGCGAGGGGATTCAGGCATTTTGTATACCCGGTTCGGTCGCAGACCAACGCAAGGTCGGCATCGGTCATGGCAATCTCGGGAAAATGCTGCTCGAAGAGGAAACAGAATGTTTCGCTTTTCTCGCAGGGCATGAGTCATTTGCCGCCGCCGAGGGAGCTATCGGTATTGCCGAAAAAGCCAACAAGGTAAGAACGAAGCCGCTTAGGGTCATCCTCAACGGTCTGGGGAAAGATGCTGCCCAGATTATCTCTCGCATCAATGGTTTTACCTACGTTGAGACCGAATTTGATTATGCCAAAGGAGAGGTAAAGGAAAAATTCCGCAAGTCATATTCAAGCGGACTGCGTTCAAAGGTCAATTGTTATGGTGTCGATGACGTTATTGAGGGTGTAGCAGTCATGCATCTGGAGAAAGTCGATGTCTCGATTACCGGGAACTCAACCAATCCTACTCGTTTCCAACACCCTGTTGCCGGAACTTACAAAAAAGAATGTCTGGAACAGGGTAAACGCTTCTTCTCCGTGGCTTCAGGCGGGGGAACAGGACGTACCTTACACCCTGACAATATGGCAGCCGGTCCTGCTTCATACGGGATGACTGACACAATGGGACGGATGCACTCCGATGCCCAGTTCGCCGGTTCATCATCTGTTCCTGCCCATGTGGAAATGATGGGACTGATAGGAGCGGGTAACAATCCGATGGTCGGGATGACGGTTGCTGTTGCCGTATCGTTGGAAGAAGCCGCTAATGCAGGAAAGTACTAGAGTAACGGTATAGTAGTGTTGAAAAAGGAGTTTTCCAAAAGGATTTTTCCTTTGGAAAACTCCTTTGGAGATTTCTCATGACATTTTTCCGGTTTAACTGCTCTATAAATCAATTCATCCCAATAAAACATGAACATTACTAATAATAACAAATAACCGGGAAGCCGGGTTCCATGTAAGCAAAGACAGTTCGGGCGGCACGATAAGGCAGATTGATACAGCCATGTGAGCCATTGCTGATATATTGAGTACCGCCAAAAACTCGCCGCCATGTAGCATCGTGCATCCCGATATTACCGTTAAAAGGCATCCAATAAGTAACCGGGGTAGTGTAAGTTGCTCCCCGGAGGATGGCATTTCTTTCTCGGTAAGTAATCCCGAATAACCCCGGTGGAGTCGCCATATTACGGTTCATATCACCGGAAACCAAGGGGGCATCGGTGATAAGTTCGCCATCTATAAAAAAGTAAAGATGTTGATTGGTCAAATCAAGTTCCACGTATGAAGAACCAATATCGTCTTGACCTTTGTTCCACCCGGTATTACGGAAGATGGGTTCACGTTCGGTTACAGTTCCGCTTAGTATTAGCGCAGTCAATGCCTCAGTCTCGGCAGCCCTGTCAGTCCGCCAACCATAACCGCCATTGGGCAAAGATACTACCCTGCCGCCTTGGGTAGTAAAAGAGCGGTTTCTGCCCCAGGTATCGTTTTCCCGTGCATGGGTGGCAACGAAATCAGCAACAGCCTCTTCGTCAAGGGAAAACTCCTGACCACGCTCAACAATCCAAAGATGAATCATATCACCGTCGAGAACAAACTCACTCCCATTCCAGTCATAACTGATGCTCGCCCCTGCCAGCCGGTTTAGGTTCCACGCCCGCCGCACCAAAGCAAGGTTATGGGAAGTGACCTCTGCTCGTACATAACAGCTCTCATCAAGGTATACTTCGGATTTTCCTTCGTATATGGATGTCTTGATTACTTCATACGCCAGCGGGAAACTAATAATATTTCCCTTTGTTTCAGGAATGATGTGGTATCCCTTGATGGCAGGGTCATAATCGCTGATATAAGCGTTCACAGGTACTTCCATGTTGGCAGCGACGAAAATACCGAGGTTACGAATATGGGATTCAAGCAAATGATAATCAAAATAGACAGGAAAAGAAAGATAGTGATTTTCCGGCTCGGTATGGTGGATAAGCCATAATTGATGATTCTGGGCGTGCAGCAAAGAGAGAACCTCTGCCTCAATATCAATGCGAAGAGCAATGTCAGCCGCATTGATACTGGTAATTAAAACTCCGTCTTGATCAAAGATATCGATACGGTAGGTCATAGTTTGACGGTAGATTAAATCCACGACCTGTGCGGGGGTGAGGTCGCCGCTGTCAAAGCCGTTGATTGTGGTATCAGGAAAAAAGCGGACTTCATAGTAGTTGGCAACACGGACATAGAAAATAGCAACAAAAGCCAACAACAGACATATAGTTATACTGATAGTTATAACCACACCCAGTTTGGACTTGCTCTTGCTAGTAGTTTGTTCTTTTTTTTGCTCTATAACACTATCCACATTGTTCTCCGCAAGATATCCCAAGTAAAATCTAGGGAAGTCAGATAAATGCAAACTGTTGGTTCATCTTTGATATCATGAATGAACAAAACAACATACTTTATGATATCATATAAATAAGAGTGGTGACAAGAAAATTTTACAGTCAATCCTCCGGACGGCTCTTCACATTGACAACTAACTATGGGAATGCTAAAGTGTGTAAAAAAAGGTAGGAGACAAATGAAGTACGAGCATCGAGGAATTGAAAAGAAATGGCGGCAAAAATGGACAGACGAACCTGTCAATATTGATGATGGGAAGAAGCCCAAGTATTACTGTCTGGATATGTTTCCTTATCCCTCTGCCAGCGGTCTTCATGTAGGGCATTGGCGTGGTTATGTTATCTCTGATGTCTGGAGTCGTTACAAGCTCCTTGGCGGTTATTATCTCATTCATCCGATGGGTTGGGATGCTTTTGGCTTGCCGGCAGAAAACTACGCTATCAAGGTTGGTATCCATCCTGCCAAGACCACCGCTGATAATATTGGCAGTATCAAAGAACAAATCGGGCATATCGCCGCCCTTTATGACTGGGAGATGGAGTTTTCCACTACCGACCCCGACTACTATAAATGGACACAATGGATATTTATAAAGATGTGGAAAGCAGGTTTGGCATACGAAAAAGAAATGCCAATTAACTGGTGTCCCTCGTGCAAAACCGGTCTTGCCAATGAAGAGGTGGTAAACGGTGCTTGTGAACGTTGCGGCGAGAGCGCAACGAAGAAGATGTTGAAGCAATGGATGTTAAAAATCACCGCCTATGCTGACCGTCTGCTTGATGACTTGGCAAAACTGGAATGGCCGGAAAAGGTTATTAAGATGCAGTCTGATTGGATTGGCAAGTCGTATGGTGCGGAAATTGATTTTGCAATTGAAAATTCACCTGCGGCTATTACGGTTTTCACTACTCGTGTCGATACTCTTTATGGTGCAACCTTTATGGTCTTGGCTCCGGAACATCCGCTTGCCGCCACTTTGCATACAGAAACAACCAAGGCAGCAGTAGAGGCATATATTTACGAAGCATCGCTCAAATCGAGCATTGAGAGAATGCAGGAGCAGGACAAAACCGGCGTTTTTACCGGGATATATGCCATCAATCCGCTCAGCGGCGCAAAATTACCGATTTGGTTGGCTGATTATGTCCTCGCAGATTATGGAACAGGAGCAATTATGAGTGTTCCTGCCCACGATGAACGCGATTTTGCTTTTGCCGTCAAATTCTCACTGCCGATCGTTCAAGTTATATCCGCTGATGGGACTTCAGACGAGGTGATGAATGAGCCTTATTGTGAAACAGAGGGAATTTTGGTCAATTCCGGGGAATGGAACGGTCGTGATGCGGTAGCAGTCAGAGAAGAGGGAGCGGAATGGCTTTCGCAAAAAGGGTTAGGCAAGAAGACAGTTAACTATAAGCTTCGTGATTGGATTTTTTCTCGTCAGCGTTACTGGGGAGAGCCGATACCGATAGTTCATTGTCCTGATTGCGGTGCAGTTCCCATTCCTGAAGCGGAGTTACCGCTACTTCTGCCACAGATAGATTCATTTGTACCAAGTGGGACGGGTGAATCGCCGCTGGCAACAGTCAGTAATTGGGTAAATACGAAGTGTCCTGAGTGCAAAAAGGAAGCGAAGCGGGAGACGAACACGATGCCGCAATGGGCGGGTTCGTCATGGTATTTCCTCCGTTTCATTGATAATCGCAACGAAGCGGTGTTGGTGGACAAAGCTAAGGCAGCAAAGTATCTGCCGGTTGATATGTATATTGGCGGTGTTGAACATGCGATTTTGCATTTGTTATATGCCCGCTTTTATACGAAGTTCCTTTATGACCAAGGTTATCTTGATTTTGATGAGCCGTTTGTGAAGTTATTCAATCAGGGTATGCTTACCAAAAATGGCGCAAAGATGAGCAAGTCAAAAGGGAATGCGGTTTCACCTGATGAACTCGTCAGTAAATATGGTTGTGATTCGCTAAGATTATATGAACTATTCGTCGGTCCGCCGGAACAGGATTCTGAATGGGACGATCGCGGGATTGATGGGGTGTATCGTTTCTTGGCGAAGTTTTATCGTCTGGTGATGGAAAATAAGGATACGAATATAAAGGCAACAGCAGAAATGCTTCGTGTCCGCAATTGGATGGTATATGAGATTTCCCGCCGTCTGGAGGCATTTAGTTTTAATACTGTCGTCTCCGGGTTCATGGAAGCGAATAATAAGATGATGGCAATTGCCCGAACCGGCGGCATTGACAAGCAGACGCTACAGACAGCCGTTATCTTGATAGCACCATTTGCCCCTCATATTGCCGAGGAACTGTGGCAGGAGTTGGGAGGAAGCGGTAGTGTTTTTGCGAATAGCTGGCCGATTGCCGATGAAGCATTGTTGGCAGAAAAAGAAATAGATATCGCCGTCCAGATAAATGGGAAGACGAGAAAAGTGATTCGTGTTGCCGTGGATATTGCCGCTACAGATGTTATCAGTATTGCTAAGGCGGAGTTGGGAGAACGGCTTGCGGGTACGATAGTAAAAGAGATATATGTGCCGGGGCGGATTGTGAATATTGTGGTGAGGTAGTGTGCTGGGCGCATATGTCAAGGTGTGATTTATAGAATGGGTTCTTGCAAAACGTCGGTACTTAGGTGGCGTATAGACCCATGTTCTGTGGGTCTGCCGCCTTATGTACCGCTACGTTTTGTATGAAGCGAGAGCGTACCCATTGATAAATCAGCACCTTGTTAATATGCGACTAGCATATTCGCTTTATAAATATGCGACTAGCATATTCAAATATACCCACCCTGCTTTCCGGATACAGGAGTATTTAGATAATGAAGTCAACCCCGAAACCGAAAGCCAATAATAAAACCACCGCCAAGCCGCAGCCGCAGGTTCAGGCGGCAAGTGATATTGATACCCAAGCACTGGTTTACCTGCAAAAGACGCAAAAAAGGCAAAAACTCTTAGCTTTGGTTTGTATCCTGGTTGCGATAGCGAGCTTTTCCAGTTATGGTCTTTATTCATATCATCGTGAACGGACGGCAAGTGATACCACGGGACTGATGCAATTGATTGGCGACGATACATATAACCGTCCCGGAAATATGCAAAATATTACCCCGAACACGACCATTCACCGTGTTGCCGATGGCGAACTGCCGCCGGTACTCGACGAATATCTTACCCTTTATAACCGCAATCGGCGGATGATTGGTTGGATTAGGATAGAAGGAACGGTGATTGACTATCCCGTCTTACAGACAGTCAATAATGAATACTACCTTGACCGCGATTTTTATCAGGAGTTTAACAGAAATGGCAGTATTTTTATGGATTACCGCAACACGCTTTACCCTCGTTCCACCAATTTGATTATCTACGGACACCGAATGCGGACGGGGCAAATGTTCGGGCATTTGCAAAGATATGAAAACCAGTCATATTTTGAAGAGCATCCGCTGATACATTTTGATACAATATATGAAAAGGGTGTTTATCAGGTAATGTACACATTCCGTTCACGGGTATATAATACAGATGAGATTGTGTTCAAATACTACCAGTTTTTTGATGTCAACTCAGCAGAAGAGTTTTACTCCAATATGCAGGAGATGGCGGCAATGTCTTATTATGACACGGGGGTAACGGCAACATTTGGCGATCAGCTTTTGACTTTATCGACTTGTGATGATATCGACCCCGAAGGACGTTTCGTGGTTGTAGCAAAAAGGATAGAATGACGTGAAAGAAGCAAAATTCCAAAATGACTTAACCCAAGGTGGGGTGGCAGGACAGCTAATCCGCTTCTCAGCACCTTTTTTGTTGTCGATGTTGATACAGCAAAGTTTTAGCATGGCTGATCTTTTGATAGTCAGTTACTTTGCCAACGAGGCGGCAGTCGCTGCCGTCAATAACGGGGCACAGCTGACATTTTTGGCAATAGCTATTGCCATTGGCTTTTCCGTGGGTGGGACAATTGTAATCGGTCAGTTTTATGGGGCAAAGAAGTATGACGAGGTAAAGAAAACGACTGCCACTTTGCTTACCAGTCTTCTGGTTGGCTCGATCGTACTTTCGGCGATATTTATTGTGGGCAGCAATGTGTTTTTGCGATTGATGCAAGTTCCCGAGGAAAGTTTCCGTGAGGCTTGGCTTTATTTGGTTATTTGTATGAGCGGGTTGCCGTTTATCTTTCTCTATAATGCCATTGCTGCTGTCCTGCGTGGTCTGGGTGATTCCAAACGCCCGCTCTATTTTATCGCCTGTGCCTGTGCCGCCAACATTATTCTTGATTTGGTATTGGTTGCCGGATTGGGGATAGGGGTAATGGGGGTGGCGATTGCTACGGTGGTAGCACAGATGGGGAGTGTGTTTGCTTCGGCAATTTATCTGTCCCGCAGTGGTTTTTTGTTTGACTTTCGCCCTCGTAGTTTTACTATCGACCGTAGCCGTTTGAAGCTGATACTGCGTATTGGGATTCCGGCGGGAATTTCCCAAATTGCGGTAAATCTATCGTTTTTGCTATTGACTACATTGGTCAACGGATATGGGGTTTCTGTTGCCGCTGCCGCAGGGTTGGCAGGACGGTTTTCGGGTTTTGCGATTATGCCGATGATTGCCGTCTCTAACTCGGTGGCGATGATGTGTGCCCAGAACTTTGGGGCGAACCGTCATGACCGTGCCCTCAAAACGATGAAGACAGGAATATTTATTTGTATTGCCATCGGTTTTCCCCTCTTTTTCATCATTCAGTTATTCGGGACACAGATAATGGGGATTTTTTCCAACTCGGAAGCCGTAGTTAAGGCAGGGACTATCTATATCACCGCATTTTCGTGGGATTATTTGATCGTGCCGTTCCTCTTTTGCTTTTTCGGACTGGTCAACGGAGCCGGTCATTCACATATCACGATGATTAACACTTTCATCACCTCGATAGCCGTGCGGATGCCGGTAGCAATCATTTTTTCGCAAACTCTGGATATGGGACTGCGTGGCATTGGTCTGGCGATTCCGGTATCATCACTCAGCGGCTTTTTCTTTTTGCTTTCCTACATCATGACCGGGAAATGGAAAAATGTGGTCATTCACAAGCATATTGAAAAGAGTGCAGCATTGGAAAAGGAAGAATAAATGGAAACCAAACCACTTCTGGTTGCTATTGACGGACGTGCGGGAGCAGGAAAGACGACACTTGCTAACAAGATAAATACGGTATATGACGCAAGTATTATTCGCATGGATCACTTTTTTGTTCCCCATTGGCTGCGTGATACCAAGGCAAAGCGGGAGCTGGATGTCAATGTTGATTATCAGCGTTTTGCTGAGGAAGTGGTAACGGGATTATCGCTTTTTTCGGCAGTTGATGGAGTGGCTTCATTTTCATATCGCATTTATGATTGTGCTTTTGGTGACTACTGCGGTGAGCAAAAGGTGGAAAGCAAAGCACTTATCATCATCGAGGGAGCATATGCATTACTGCCGTTGTGGCAGGAGATTTACGATTTGAAGCTATTTTTTGATATAGATGCAGAAGAGCAAAAAAGACGAATAATCGCTCGTAATGGCACTCATGGATATCATGATTTTCAGACGAAGTGGATACCCATGGAAGAAGAGTATCTCACTTCATATGATATCGCAAGCCAATCAGACTTGGTTTTTATGAAAGAAGATGAGGGCATGGAAGCGGTAAAGCGGCTTTTATTGGCGAATAGCTTGGCGTATAGCTATAATCCCATCAGGGTTTAAGCTCGCTTATGACCTTGTCAAATTCGGTTTTTAGTTGCTCTAAGTGTTCATCTGTTAATGACTGCTCATTTTTCAAATGTAGCTCCAACTCACTTGCTATCTGTGAGAGTTTGGTTGCCCCTATCCAACCGGCATTACTCTTTAGTGAGTGAAGTATCCGTTGCATGATGGATGTTTCGCCCTCTTCATGTTTTTTGATAATTTCCTGATAGCGTTCCTTATTCTCTTCAAAAAAGTTTTGTTTCAAATGACCATAAAGCTCTTCGTCGTTGTCAGCGTGTTTTAACCCCAACTCGTGATCGATTACCATGTCAGCAGGAGTTTCTTTCTTTTCTTCGGCAATCTCTTCAGCGGTCGCCTCCTCGTTCGGTAGTGGGTCAAGGTATTTGAGCAGACACGCCCACAAATCCTGGGCGAAGAACGGTTTCGAGATATAATCACTCATTCCCATTGCCAGATAGCTCTCACGGTCACGTTTCATCGCATTGGCAGTCATGGCAATGATAGGGGTGGTAATACCCATGGAAAGGAGTTTTACGGTAGCTTCGATTCCGTCCATGATCGGCATATGGATATCCATGAGGATAACATCATAAGAACCACCATGTTTCAGTTGTTCTGTAACCAAATCAACGGCAACCTGACCATTGGCAGCGATGGTGGTTTTGAGACCGATACGAGCAAGATGAGCAACAACGACCTGCTGGTTTATTACGTTGTCTTCGCATACCAAGACTTGACCGGAAAAACGTGGTCTTCCTAGTGAAGTTCCTTTTTGTACCATCGGTTTTACCACTTCCTCGTCTGTTGCTTCCAAGGTCAGGGTAAAAGAAAAGCTGCTCCCTTTGCCAAGTTCGCTGTCAACCTTCATTGTCCCGCCCATCATTTTCACCAAATCATTGCAGATGGTAAGCCCAAGCCCGGTTCCGCCGTATTTGCGGGTGGTTGATTGATCAGCTTGCACGAAAGGAGCAAAGACGCTGTTTAGCTGTTCACGGTTCATACCGATACCGCTGTCTTCAACGGTGAACTGGACTTCGACGATATTATCAATGCTGCTGATTTGTTTGGCACTGGCTCTGACGAAGCCCTTGTGGGTGAATTTGACGGCATTGGAAAGTAAGTTGATGAGTATTTGCGTGAGTTTGTTGGGATCGCCAACCAGCTTGGTGGATATTTCTGCATCGGAGGTGAAGATGAGTTCCAAGCGTTTTTCCTTGGCTTTTTTGCTGTTGATGTTTTCGCAATGGGTGAAGATGTCATCCAGACTAAAGGAGACATGTTCAAGTCTCATTTTGCCGGCTTCAATTTTCGAGATATCGAGGATATCATTGACTATTCCCAATAGACCGACGGTACTGGTCTTTACGTTTTGCATATAATCCTGAACAGTTTCGTTGAGATTCGGTTCAGCAAGAGCCAATTCCACGAAGCCTAGTATCCCATTCATCGGGGTTCTGATTTCATGGCTCATATTGGCAAGGAAAACCGACTTCATCTTTGAAGCCTCGGCGGCAGCGGCGGCAGCCTGTTGTAGTTCCTCTTGCAAAGAAATCATCCGGGTAATATCAGTAAAATGACACATCAGGAGATTGATATTGCTGTCAATGCTTTCATTTTTCTTACCCCTGATAATAACCCAACCGATTTGACCATCGCTTTTGATAATCCGGATTTGAAGTTCAAATGATTCTTGCTTTCTGATTGCCTGGGCAATAGCCCGCCCCGTGCGCTGATAATCATCAGGGTGAATGATTCTACTCATTTCCCCATCGGTAGTAGACATAAACTCATCGTGAGTATAATCCAGAAATGACAGCATATGATCGTTGATATAATAGATGGGGTATCCCGGTTTGTTGTACATGCCGATGATACCGCCGGGTACGCTGGCACTGATTAGCTCATGCGCTCCCGCTGTGAGTTCCTGTTGCATCTTGGCAAGGGTATCATCAAGCTTACGTATCATAATCATAGCGTGGATATCATAACTATAAGGGTCGGTAAAGAGCTGGACAATCCGCTCACACCAAAGATAGCTGCCATCATTAAGCAAGCGGCGGTGGATAGTCCGAGTTTCCATTACTCCGGTATGGTAATGCTCGGTCATGGCGGCAAGGCTATAATCACGTAAATAATCATCACGGTCATCAGGATGGATGAGTGTATTGGTAACGGCACGGACATATTCATCGAAGCCCGAGTAACTGGCAAAGGGAAGGTCATGTGGACTCGCCCCGCCTTCAATTTCGCAGGTATCAGTACTGAGGTTTTGATCACGGAAGTAAAGACAAGAAGCAATGGTGGTACGGATGGTCGGTTCCCATTTCTGGTATTCAAAAGCTCGTTGCCGCTGAGCGGTTTCGTTGATGAGATTGAAGATGGCATAGGAGGGTTTTTTGTCGTTGTCAAGGAAAGTCGTGGCAACGACACGTACCCACATTTCCTCACCGCTGCTTGTCCGTAGCTTGGTGCTGCCCTCAATCTGGGGGATGCCATCGTGGATTTCCTCAAAGAAGCTTATCAAGGTATCATCATCACCCACGATCAATCCCGTATCGATTAGCGATTCAGGTACATTGGGTATGGTAGTGGGGACATTATGAAGTGTCGTGGCTATTTTGGGAATAGTCAGGGTTTTGGTTTTGATATCATAGTGCAAAATGGTTATATCAGACTGCTCAAGTGCCGCCTCATAATCATTTACCCCCAGTTTGACCAAAACAGGACATCTTTTCAAATCAGCTTTACTCATGGACTTCCCTCCTTAGATACATATTCGCAGTCGAGAGCATTAGTTTAATGCGGTTAAGTTGGTTGACCTCACTGGCTCCGGGGTCATAGTCGATGGCAACGACATTGGCAAGCGGATAAATGCGTCTTAGCTCCTTGATGACACCCTTACCAACAATATGGTTGGGCAGACACGCAAAAGGCTGGGTACAGACAATATTACTGATACCCTCTTTGACCAAAACCACCATTTCTCCGGTCAAAAACCAACCCTCGCCGGTTTGATTACCCAGGGAAACGATGGTTTTCGCTGCTTTGGCAACCTCGGTGATTTTCGCCGGCGGGGTGAAGTGCTTGCTCTTCAAAAATGCCTGTCTTGCTGCCCCACGTACATGTTCGATGACGCAAATCGTCACCCAACTTTTGAAAGCAGTCATCTTACTGGTTCCCAGATATTCGGCTTTGTATATTTGATTATAAAAACAATAAAGAAGAAAATCAATCAAATCTGGTACATGTGCCTCTGCTCCCTCTTCCTCGAGGAGGTCAACGAGGAAATTATTGGCTATCGGCGCATATTTCACCAAAATCTCGCCGACGATGCCTACTCGTGGTTTCTTTTGGTTGTTGATCTCGATGCGGTCAAAAGCGGCGATTATCTGCCGTGACATTCGCCGGAACTTGAGGTAACTAAAGAGACCGAGTGATTTTCGCCGCATGAATTTTTGACATTTCGCCAACCACTGAGCATGAAGTTCATTGACCGAACCAGTCAACACTTCATAAGGGCGCATCCGGTGGACACAGCGCATGAAAATGTCGCCAAAGAGGATTGCATACGATAAACGGGTCAAGAGGCGGACATTTACTTTCATCCCCGGCGAGCTTTCCAGACCTGACATATTGAGAGCAATGACAGGAACATGCCCCAAATCAGCTTTGATGAGGGCGCGGCGAATGAAGCTGACGTAATTGGTGGCACGGCAACCACCCCCGGTCTGGGTCATGACTACGGATGTGCGTTCAGTATCATAAGCACCGGACAGCAGTGCATCCATGATTTGCCCCACTACCAGCATTGAGGGATAGCAAGCATCATTATTTACATATTTGAGTCCGGCATCAATAGAGCGTTTGTTGTCATTAGTGAGGACGACGAAGTTGTAACCGCTGGCAGAAAAAGCCGTTTCCAACAGTTCAAAATGTATCGGCGACATCTGGGGGCAGAGTATCGTATGGGTTGATTTCATCTCAGGAGTGAAAAGAGGATATTCTACTGCTTCCTGTGGCAGCGGCTGTTCATCTTTTCTTTGTTCACGCATCCTGATGGCGGAGAGCATCGAGCGGATACGAACCCTAGCCGACCCCAGATTGTTGACCTCGTCGATTTTGAGACAGGCAAACAATTTGCCCCGCTCATTTAGGATATCGGCGACTTGGTCAGTGGTAACGGCATCAAGACCGCAACCAAAGGAATTGAGTTGAATCAAGTCGAGGTCGGCGCGTGTTTTGACAAAACTGGCAGCGGCATAAAGGCGGGAGTGATACATCCATTGATCGCTTACCAGTAGCGGACGTTCATATTTGCCCAGATGGGAAAGACTGTCCTCAGTAAGGACACAGAGCCCATATGAGGTAATCATTTCGGGAATACCGTGATGTATCTCAGGGTCGATATGATAAGGGCGACCGGCAAGCACGATTCCCCGCAGATGGTTTTCCTCCATGAAGTGCAGGGTTTCTTCACCCTTTAACTCCATATCCCGTCTGGCATTTTCCTGTTCATCCCATGCGAGGCGGGCGGCAGCCAGTAGCTTACGGGCAGGGATTTCCGGGAACTCAGCAGCAAGCGATTTCACTACCGTATCCAACCCTGCAAAAGACATGAACGGTTTTCTCAGCTTACTTTTCCCGGTGGCGAACTCTTCCATGTTATTTTTGATATTTTCACAGTATGAGACGACTATCGGGCAATTATAATGGTTGTTGGCATCGGGAAATTCATTTCTTTCATAAAAAATAGCGGGAAAGAAGACGAAGTCAACCTCTTTTTCAATCAGCCATTTGACATGCCCGTGGACTAGCTTGGCGGGATAACAAACCGACTCACTGGGAATTGATTCCATCCCCAACTCATAGAGCTGACGGTTGGAAACAGGAGAGAGGACAACACGATATCCAAGGGTGGTGAAAAATGTATGCCAAAAGGGGTAGTTTTCATAAATGTTAAGGACTCTGGGAATACCGACTGTTCCTAACGGTGCTTCGCATAAAGGCAACGGCTCATATGCAAACAGCCGCTCCATTTTGTAAGCAAAGAGGTTGGGGATATGATCTTTGTTTTTGTCGAGACCCAATCCCCGTTCACAGCGGTTGCCGGAGACATACTGGCGGTTGCCGGTAAACTTGCTGATGGTAAGACGGCAATTGTTGGTACAACCTTTACAGTTTGCCATGTCACTTTTATAGTTGAGGGTTTCGATTTTATTCCGGGAAATCATCGTCGAAGCTTCGGGCTTGGCTTCGTTTTGATATTGCTCACGGGCGATTAGAGCTGCTCCGAAAGCGCCCATGATCCCGGCGATATCGGGGCGGACAGCTTCCCTGCCGGTGATTTTTTCAAAGCTCCTAAGCACGGCGTTATTGTGAAAAGTGCCACCTTGAACGACGATATTTGCCCCCATGTCCTTGGCATCAGTCAATTTGATTACTTTGAACAAAGCGTTTTTGATAACCGAATATGCCAAACCGGCAGAGATGTCGGCAACGGTTGCTCCCTCTTTTTGCGCTTGCTTGACCTTGGAGTTCATGAAGACAGTACAGCGAGTGCCGAGGTCGATGGGATGCTCGGCAAACAAGGCATCGCGGGCAAAATTTTCAATATCGGTATTGAGGGACTTGGCAAAAGTTTCGATGAAAGAACCACAGCCGGAGGAACAAGCTTCATTGAGGAGGACATTGTCAACGGTTTGATCCTTGATGACGATATATTTCATGTCCTGGCCGCCAATATCGAGTATTGACTCGACATCGGGATTGAAAAAGGCGGCGGCATAATAATGGGCTATCGTTTCAACTTCGCCGAAGTCAAGCAAAAAAGCAGCTTTCATCAATTGCTCGCCGTAACCGGTCGCACACGAACGGACGATGTGAGCATCGGCAGGAAGACGGCGGAAGATATCTTTCAGAGCGGTAATGGCAGCTTGGAGCGGGTTGCCGTCATTGTTGGCATAAAAGGAAGATAACAGCGTGCCATCTTCAGCTATCAAGGCAAGCTTGGTCGTCGTTGACCCGGCATCAATACCCAGATAACAATTGCCATGATAGGATTCTAGTTCACTTCTTTTGACCTTGGCTTTGGAATGACGGCGCAGGAAGATGTTATATTCATTGTCATTGGCAAAGAGCGGTTCACTTCGCTCTACTTCAAAATCCAGTTTGATAGGTGCGAAAAGCTTGTCCCTAAGCTCACCCATAGTCGTGGAAGCGGGGGTTGTCGAGGTATCTGTGGCAGCATACATAGCAGCACCGATCGCGGCATAGAGATGAGAAAGTCCCGTGTCTACGATTTGTTCCTTAGTAAGCTTTAGGGTACGGATAAATGCAGTCCGAAGTTCCGAGAGGAAGTAAAGCGGACCGCCAAGGAACGCCACATTGCCACGGATGGGTTTGCCGCAAGCAAGACCGCTGATGGTCTGATTGACGACAGCCTGAAAAATAGACGCTGACAAGTCTTCCTTGGTCGCGCCTTCATTGATGAGTGGTTGGATATCGGATTTGGCAAAAACGCCGCAACGAGCGGCAATGGCATAGAGTGAGTTGAAATCCTTGGCATAAATATTGAGTCCCTCGGCATCACTTTGTAAAAGAGATGCCATCTGGTCAATGAACGAACCGGTACCGCCGGCACAGATACCATTCATCCGTTGTTCGACATTACCACCCTCGAAGTAGATGATTTTGGCATCTTCGCCGCCAAGTTCGATGGCAACATCAGTATGCGGAGCCAAATCACGCAGAGCAGCGGCGGTGGCGATGACTTCCTGGACGAAAGGGATCGATAAATGTTTCGAGATAGTAAGTCCGCCGGAGCCGGTAATGATGGGGGTGAGAGTGATATCACCAAGGGCAAGGTAGGCTTTTTCCATCATTTGCCACATGGTTTCCTTGATATTGGCAAAATGCCTCTCGTATGCAGAGTAGACGATGCCACTTTTCATCCCCGAGGATTCATCGTGCCTCTTTGTTTCATCGAGGACAGCAATCTTTATGGTAGTCGAACCGATATCAATACCGATGGTGTACATGAAACTCCTTCATCGCATAACTATCAAAGTAAAGCTCAAGAATCAAAGATTCCTCGCTTGACTTTACAAAGAACGCCAGTAGTTTGATGTATAAATTGATGTTTTACCGCAATTCACCGTATTGCGACTTGAACAGTATAGCATAGTAGGGGAGCAATGCAAATAGGTAATTAGTCACAGATGGGAGTTTTGTGGCACAGTATGGTCACACTATTATTGCTTGGCAAAGTTTAATCGGGCAAGCAATATCTCTATATTATCTGCAACTTGCGGAGAAATTTGATATAATAAAGCAAATCAACACCATAAAAGGAGAACACCATGTCACTAATGATGAAAGCGATGACATACAACTATCCTGAGGAGATACCTGTGGCGGTATGGGCGACTCCGGCGATATGGATGGAGCAGGGTAATGAAATGGTACGGTTGGCGAGGGAGTATCCGGAGTTTTTTGCTGCCGCTGATATTCCTGACCTCAACAGGCTTAGTGATTACATGCCGCCGTCATACCGTCTCGGAGAAACAGTTGATGAATGGGGCTGTGTCTGGAGTAATGTCCATGAGGGGATGGAGGCATTGGTGACAGGGCATCCTGTTCCCAATCGTGAGGATATCATGAGTCTGCAAATACCTGACCGAGACAGCGGCAATGTTCCTCATGGATTCATGTATATGCGTTTACTTGATTTGCGTGGTTTCATGGAAGTGATGATAGATTTTGCGGAAGAATGTGAGGAATTACAGGTTCTGATTGACAAGGTGCTGACTTATAACTGCCGTCAGATTGCCGTGAAACTGAAGAAGTCAGCGGATGCGGATTATCTGGTCTTTGGTGATGATTTGGGTATGCAAAGAGGAATGGCGATCGGTGCGGACAAATGGCGAAAATATTTGAAACCTTGTTATCAAAAGATGTATCGTATCGTACACGAAGCAGGAAAAAAAGTATATATGCACTCTGACGGTGATATCGTCGAGATAATTCCTGATTTGGCAGAATGTGGGGTCGATATGATTAACCCTCAGTTTCGCGCCAATGGTTTACAAAATCTCGTTCGTGTTTGTAAGGGAAAGATACCTGTACATCTGGATTTGGATCGGCAGTTGTTTCCTTTTGCCACGCCGGCTGAGCTTGATGAGCATGTACGGGAATGTGTGGAGGCGTTTTATTTGCCGGCGGGCGGGTTTGCAATATATATCGAGCTTACTTGTGGGATTCCGCTTGATAATGCCGCCGCCTTACTGGAAGCGGCAAGAAAATATAGGCATTGGCGATGAAACAGGGGGTTATCAAGTTGGCGGGGGTTTGAGTTTTATTTCTGCAACATGGGCATGGGTATAAAGGTGTTCATCGCAGTATTCATAATTGCCATGACATTTGGAGCAATAACGGAATTGCCGCTCCGGTGCATCCTCGTCAGTCACACCGCAAACGGCACATTTGTGACGCACAGCACGTTTGGCTTTGGTTTGCTCACGCTGATAGGCGGCACGGCGTATCGTTTCCTTGGGCATGACCCGCTTCACATTACGTGATGAGAGGAAGAGTAAGAGGAAGTTGAGCAGCGATGCGGCGATGACGATCCGATTGTATACATTGCCTTGGAAGAAAGAAAGAGCAAGGATAATCCCATACACAATGGCAACATATTTCATTTTGACCGGCAAAACAAACATCAAAAGTATCATCATATCGGGAATATAGATAGCAATTGCCAAAAAAATCGACATATAAACATAAAAGGTACTAAATGACATTCCCAGCTGTATGAACACCAGTTCAGCCAAGCCGGGGGTGGTAATCAATTCATACTGAAACAGATAGATATATAACATCATCACAAAAGCACCAATAGCGGTGAAAATCATTCCCGAAAATATATAAAGATTGTAAGTAAATGTCCCCATCGTCCGTTCAAGATTGGAACCAAAGTTGTAAAAGACGAAGAGGATTATCAGGGTAAAGAAAAGATTATTACCAATCGACATCGGAATAATAGTCCATGTGACCAGTCTCCAGATTTGTCCGTGCAAGATCGCATAGGGGTTCATACTGATATAGTTAAGCCAAACAGGATTCGTGTAGTAGATAATATTTCCGATCACCTGTGCTATTACCAGATATAGAGATAGATTTTTGACTGCGTATTTGCCGTACTTCTTTTCCAGCGTGGCGAGTTTGGTGTACATGGCTATCCTTTTACGATGTCGATGTCGGAGTTTGTCATTCGCTATCTTATCATTATCTCGTTACAAACGCAAGGTGAGGTTGGGGATAGCGATCTAGGTAGCGGGGCAGGTAGCGAGGCTACTCATTTTGCCAACCGCTTTCTTTGCATTTCTTTATGTTTCATGGTATACTAAGTGACATAATTAGGGTAAAGGATTTGTCGATAATCCGAGGTCTAATATCAGCCACATGAATGTTACTAAAGCACCAAAGGGGGAGGTAGCATATGTCAGTAAATCGTTACATCGGTGAATATCCGGCGATCGGTATCCGCCCTACCATAGACGGACGGCGGGGATACCTAAAGGTCAGAGAATCCCTCGAAGCACAAACGATGAAAATGGCAGCAGCAGTGGCTACACTTTTCACAGAAAACTTGACTTATGCAAATGGCGAACCGGTCAGGGTGGTTATCGCCGATGCGACTATCGGGCGTGTCCCGGAAGCTGCCGCTTGTGCTGAGCAGTTTCGCCGTGCGGGGGTAGCAGTAACCCTCACGGTTACTCCTTGTTGGTGTTACGGAGCGGAGACGATGGACATGGATCCCCACACGATCAAGGGGGTATGGGGGTTCAACGGTACGGAACGTCCCGGTGCAGTTTATCTGGCTAGTGTCCTGGCTACCCATACCCAAAAAGGGTTGCCGGCTTTTGGGATATATGGAAGAGACGTGCAGGAAGCTGATGCAAGCGATATTCCCCTCGATGTCACCGTGAAGTTGCTGCGCTTTGCCAGAGCAGGGATAGCCGCGGCGACGATGCGGGGAAAATCATACTTGCAAATCGGCTCAATCTGTATGGGAATCGGCGGTTCAATCATTGATTCGGCTTTTATCGAAGAATATCTGGGAATGCGGGTGGAGTCGGTTGACCAAGTGGAAGTAGTCCGCCGCATTGAACAAGGCATTTATGACAAAAGTGAATACGAGAAAGCTTACTCTTGGACACGCAAAAACTGTATCGAGGGCTTTGATAAAAATCCTGAAGCAGTCAGAAAGACTGCCGCAGAAAAGGAAAAGGACTGGCAGTTTGTTGTCAAGATGATGATTATCATCAAGGATTTGATGAATGGCAATGAAAACCTCGCTGATGAGTTTGCCGAAGAACGCTTGGGACACAATGCGATAGCCGCCGGGTTTCAGGGACAACGGCAATGGACTGATTTTTATCCGAACTGTGATTTTCCTGAGGCGATGCTCAATTCATCGTTTGATTGGAACGGCAATCGCGAGCCTTATATCCTCGCCACCGAAAATGATGTCCTCAATGGAATGGGGATGTTGTTCATGAAATTACTCACCAATCGTGCCCAGATATTTGCCGATGTCCGTACCTACTGGAGCAGTGAAGCAGTCAAAGAGGCGAGTGGTTATGAGCTTGAGGGTAAGGCAAAGGAAGCGGGTGGGTTTATTCATTTGATCAACTCGGGGGCGGCGTGTATAGATGCGAGCGGAGCAGCGGTATATCCTTGCGGGACAGCGGCGATTAAGCCGTGGTATGAAGTAACGGCTGAGGATCAAGAAGCGATACTGGCGGCAACAACGTGGAATCCTGCCGATTATGGTTATTTTCGCGGTGGTGGTTTTTCCTCACGCTTTCTTACTGATGTAGAAATACCGGTAACAATGATTAGGCTCAATCTCGTGAAAGGGATAGGGCCGGTAATGCAGATTGCCGAGGGGCATACGATAAAACTACCCGCAAAGGTCGCTGATTTGATTTGGAAACGGACGGATTACACCTGGCCTTCGACGTGGTTTGTGCCACGGACAACCGGGAGGGGTGCTTTTGCGAGTGCATATGAGGTAATGAACAAGTGGGGAGCGAATCATGGCGCAATCAGTTATGGACACATCGGCGCAGATATCATCACCCTTTGCTCAATGCTCCGCATCCCGGTGGCAATGCACAATGTAAACGAGGAAGATATCTTCCGTCCCAGTTCTTGGAGTGCATTTGGGATGGATTATGAGGGACAGGACTATCGTGCCTGTGCGGCATACGGACCGTTATTTAGATAAAATTATGGGAGCTTAGAAAGACAAAAGATGATTTCATTTGTAAAAGGCGAGGTTTTCATGATAACCGAGGGGAGCGTTGTAATTGATGCGGGGAGTATCGGTTATGAGGTAAAAATCTCTGCCAGTACCGCAAACTCGTTGCCACGAGTCGGACAGGAGGTAAGACTTTATACATATACCCATATCCGTGAAGACGCATTTGTGCTTTACGGCTTCTTGTCGCAGGATGAAAAAGAGCTTTTTCAAAAGCTGATTTCCGTGAATGGGGTCGGTCCCAAAGGGGGACAGGCGATTTTGTCGGTGATGAGTGTTGATGACCTCTGTTTTGCTATCGTCAGTGCTGATGCCAAGGCAATTACCAAAGCTCCGGGGATAGGAGCGCGGACGGCGGAGCGGATTATCCTTGATTTGCGTGACAAAGTCGAAATTGACAAAGGATTGGCGGAGACAATGCAAACACCAGTTGGCGATTTGGGCGTGGCGGTGATGGGAAGTAGTGCAAAAAACGAAGCAGTAGCGGCTTTGGTAGCATTGGGGTACGGAGCAACTGAGGCAATGCGAGCGGTGAAAAGCGTTGATAGCGATGAGGGAATGGAGACAGAAGCAATACTAAAGGCGGCTTTGCGAGTGTTATACTAAGGATAAACAATGTCGGGACGAATAATAGAAACGAATATCAAGCAAGAAGATGAAAAAATCGAGGGTACGCTCCGACCGATTCGCCTTGATGATTATATCGGGCAAACGAGTGTCAAGGAGAACCTTAAGATTTCGATGACAGCGGCGCAACAACGGGAGGAAGCCTTAGACCACGTCCTTTTCTACGGGCCGCCCGGACTTGGGAAAACGACCCTGGCAGGAATCATCGCCCATGAGATGGGGGTCAATATGAAAGTCACCAGCGGCCCGGCGATTGAAAGACCGGGGGAGATGGTGGCGATCCTCAATAGTCTGCAACACGGCGACCTTTTGTTTGTAGATGAGATTCACCGCCTTAACCGTCAGGTGGAAGAGGTGCTTTATCCGGCGATGGAGGACTATGCCGTTGACATCATGATTGGCAAAGGAGCCGCCGCCCGTTCGATACGCCTTGAACTGCCGCCATTTACCTTGGTGGGAGCAACGACCCGGGCGGGACTGTTGACTGCTCCGCTCCGTGACCGTTTCGGGGTCATCCACCGCTTGGATTTCTATTCAGTTTCCGAGCTGACGACGATAATTTTACATTCAGCTCGGATATTACGGGCAGAGATAGATAGTGACGGAGCAACGGAACTGGCACGGCGCAGTCGGGGAACGCCTCGCCTTGCCAATCGTATCCTTAAACGGGTACGTGATTTTGCCCAAGTGAAGCATGACGGAGTAATTACCCGTGAAGTGGCAGTTACTGCCCTCGATTTGTTGAATGTGGATCAATTAGGGCTTGACCATATTGACCGCAATCTCTTATTGACACTAATCGAGAAGTTCGGCGGCGGTCCGGTGGGACTTGACACCCTTGCCGCTGCCATCGGTGAGGATGCGGGAACGATAGAAGATGTTTGTGAGCCTTATTTACTCAAAAACGGTTTTCTTAACCGTACTCCCCGGGGACGTGTTGCCACCGATTTGGCATATCAGCACTTAGGGATGGAAAACCGCGAATATCAACATCGCCTTGATGGATAAAGTGTACCAAAGACTATTGACCAATACGGTCAAATGAGATAAAATGAGCTGTATTATAATGACTTCGTCAAAATGATGAAGTCATATGGAGGTAGGGGGGTAATGTCGAAAACAATCTTCGTGGTTGATGACAATGACTCAAACTTGCTCGTAGCCGAAGCTGCGCTTGAGGAGCATCATCGAATTTTCACGATGTCTTCAGCTGCACGAATGTTTGTGATGCTGGAGAAAATCAAGCCTGACTTGATTTTGCTCGATGTCAAAATGCCGGGCATGGATGGAATCGAGGCTCTGCGCCGTTTGAAGAAAAACCCGCTCTACGAAGATATTGCCGTCATGTTTTTGACAGGGGTATCAGATACCTCAGAAGAAGCCGCCAAGGGATTTGAACTGGGAGCAATAGATTTCGTTACCAAACCTTATTCACCGACGGTGTTACTCAATCGTATCCGCACTCATCTGGATATCGACAATCTTATTAGGGAACGCTCTGCTCAGCTGTGGCGGATGAAGACAGGAATCATTTCCGTAATGGCGGAGTTGGTGGAAAGCCGTGACAGCGTTACCGGCGGTCACATCGAAAGAACGACGGTTTTCGTGAAACTGATGATTGATGCCTTGTTGGAGCGGGGGATTTATCTGGAGGATTTGCAGGAATGGGATCATGATATGGTCATATCTTCCTCACGCCTTCATGATGTCGGCAAAATCACGGTATCGGATTTGATTCTCAACAAACCGGGCAGGTTATCACTGGCAGAGTTTGACAATATCAAGATGCACACCGTTGAGGGTGAGCGGATTATCAATCAAATGGCGGCAGAAACGAAGGAAGAGGCATTTTTTAGGAATGCTTTGATTTTTGCGGGAACACATCATGAACGTTGGGACGGAACCGGTTATCCTCGGGGGACAAAAGGGGAAGAAACACCCTTACAGGGGCGAATTATGGCGATTGCTGATGTTTATGATGCTTTGGTTTCCCGCCGTCCTTACAAAGAACCATTTCCCGCCGAGCAAGCGGAAGCGATTATCATGGCTGATTCGGGAGTGCATTTTGATCCGGTATTGGTAGAAGTCTTTTTCCAAATTCGTGATAAGTTTAAGTCAGTACCGATAGGTTTCAGTAATTAACGTGAAAGTAATATGCCGGAAGGGGATATGAATTTCATGAAACTCAAAAAAATCATACTTGAATGGATGGAGAGTATCAGTTTGGCATTATTTGTCATCTTTGCTTTTACAGTGATGGTGACACTTAGTTATATCTATACGAGTTCATTAGTCCGTCAGCATTTAGAAAATGAGGCGGAAAACGTCCTTGCCAATACAGAAATGTATATTATGGCTGATTTACAAAAGCCACAAACAGTACTCAACGTGATCGCCAATACCGTCCGCATGATGATACTCGGCGGTGAAGAGCACGGTACAATCCGTAATTACATCACACAGATTACCAATAGTATCAAACTAGATGATGATATGATGCCGTATGTCGTTGGTGTTCATGGAATTTTCTATTGTTATGATGATCGTTATCTCTCCAGTGCGGGCAGTTTCGTCCCCCTTGGTTTCGTCCCCTCTGATTTGCGCTGGTATCAACCGAGTGTGGATGCAGGGGGTAAAATCGTCGCTAGTGAGCCTTTCCGCAAACTTGATGAAGATTATCTGGTAATCACATTTTCGCGAATGATATTTGATAACGCCGGTGAACCTTTGGGAATAATCTGTCTCGAAGTCATGATGGCGGCTATCAATAGCCGGGTGGTGAATATTGAAACTTTTAATGATGGCTATGGGATGATAATGGATGCCAACTTGATTGTCATCGCCCACCCCGATCAGCGATATATTGGGATGTCCATTTACGATTTGAATGATGGTGAGAGAATAGCCGCTGATATCCTATCAGGACAAGAGTTCGGCTCATATGATGCGATATCATATCTGGATGAACGGGCATCACTTTTCTATAAACGACTGTCTAATGGCTGGTATCTGGGGATTATCACCCCTTATGAACCATTTTATCAAAGTATCAGCAATATGGCGTGGTTTTTGGGTTTGGTCGGCGGTAGTCTGGCATTTGTCCTTTGCATTATCATTGTGCAAATAGCACGTAACAAAAACAAAGCCAACAAACAGACCCAAGTGATGCTTGATGCAATGCCGATGTCAGCAGAGATATGGAATCAAGACTTTAGGATGGTTGATTGCAACCTAGAGACCCTACGATTCTTTAACTTACCCAGTAAACAGGAGTATCTGACCAATATCGAAAGATTGTCGCCGAAATACCAACCTGATGGATTCGTTTCCACCGAGAAAGCACGGATGATGTTGGAAGAAGCGTTTGCGGATGGGTACTCACGGTTCGAGTGGCTTCATCAGAGCATGGAAGCCGATCCCCTGCCTTGCGAGGTAATCCTTGTCCGTGTTCCTTTCGGCGATGATGTGATAGTTATTGGTTACTCCCGTGATTTGCGTGAGCAAAAAGCGATGATAGCCCGAGTCAAGGCGGAGCAAAGCCAACGTTTTGATGCGGAAACTGCCAACAAAGCCAAGACTTCATTCCTGGCGGCGATGAGTCACGAAATCCGCACACCGATGAATGCAATTCTCGGAATTACCGAGATACAGTTGCAGGATGAAATGCTCTATCCCAGTATTCAAGAAGGCTTGTTAATGATTCATGATGCCGGATATACCCTCCTTCACATCATTAACGATATGCTGGATTTGTCGAAAATAGAAGCAGGGAAGATGGAGATTAGAGCTGATGATTACAATGTTGCGGGAATGATTAGTGAGACCGTACAGCTCAATATAATGCGCCTTGGCAGCAAAGCTCTTGATTTCAAGCTTGATATCACCGATGAGTTGCCATCAGTATTATTTGGTGATGCGATGCGCATCAAGCAAATACTCAACAATCTGCTTTCCAACGCCTTCAAATATACAGAGCGGGGAGTGATATCATTATCCGTCAGTATCGAGCATCTGGAAAATGAGGGTTATGTTCATTTGATTTTCAAGATAAGTGATACGGGTAAAGGCATGAGTGAGGAGCAAATAGGAAAAATATTTGATGAATATGCCCGTTTCACGGAAACAGAAAAGGATAAGGAAGACGGAGTCGGGTTGGGGATGACGATAGTGCAGCGGCTGATAAGCTTGATGGATGGCGAGATTTTCATCGAGAGTGAGCCGGATGCCGGCACTACCTTTACCGTCAATCTCTTGCAAGGCTATAATGGGTCAGAAGCGATCGACAAGGAAACAGCGGACAAGCTGCGTGACTTTGATTTCCAAGGACGGGCGATAAAGGGTCTCGATATCATCCGTGAATATATGCCTTATGGTAGTGTCTTGGTGGTAGATGATGTGGAAACGAATCTCTATGTTGCCAAAGGGTTTTTGTCACCTTATGGATTGACTATTGATACGGTAAAAAGCGGTCCGGCAGCAATCGAAAAAATCAAGGACGGCAATAGCTATGATGTTATCTTCATGGATCACTTGATGCCGCAAATGAATGGTTTGCAAGCAACCGGACACATAAGGGCACTTAATTATGACAAACCGATCGTCGCTCTTACTGCCAATGCCCTCGCCGGCAGGGCAGAAATGTTCTTGGAAAACGGTTTCAATGACTTCATCTCGAAGCCTATCGACATCCGCCGCCTCAATGATTGTCTCAACCGCTTTGTCCGTGACTCGCAACCGCAAGAGGTAATCGAAGCTGCCCGCCGTCAAAAAGAAGCCGATACTGCGACCAAGAAAGCGGCAGTTACAGCTTATAATGCCAAGGAACTTTTGTCATCATTTGTAACTGATGCGGAAGCGGCATTTATTATGATAGAAAAATCGCATCAAAACGGTTATCATACAGGAGAGGATATTGGGAATTATGTTACTGCTGTACATGGCATGAAGAGTGCGCTCATCAATACGGGCAAAATAGATTTGTCAGGTATGGCACGGCAATTGGAGTTGGCGGGCAATGAGGAAGACATCGTCTTGCTGGAAACAGAAACCCCGATTTTCCTAGCGATGTTGCGGGCGGCGATTGAGTCAGCGAAAGATGAAATCTCAGCAATTGACCAACCGATTAGCGGTGATGAGGAAGATAAAGATTTGCTGCGCAACAAGTTGGCATTGATAAAAGCTGCTTGTGCGACTTATGACCGCAAGGAAGCGAAGCGAAACATCACCGAGTTGGGGCAACATGCCTGGTCACGGGAAACGAGCGAACTCATCAAGTTGATTGCGGAAAATGTCTTGCGCGGTTATTATGAAGAAGCGGAAGCGGCAGCGACAGAGGGTATAGGCAAGATATAAGGAAGAGCAACAGACCAACGGTTTTCACTTAAAGGAGTGAATTATGGCGGGAAAAACAGACACAGAAGTAATCATTGGCGGCAAGGTACTCACCCTTAGCGGTTATGAGAGTGAAGAATATTTGCAAAAAGTGGCATCTTACATCAATAACAAAATTGCCGAATATAACAAAGTAGAATCTTTCCGGCGGCAACCGCTTGAACGACAGGCTACACTTTTGCAAATCAATATCGCCGATGATTATTTCAAAGCGAAGTATCGTGTTGATGAATTGGATGAAGATGTGAAAACCAAGGAGAAAGAGCTATATGATATCAAGCATGAACTGATTGCCACTCAGATAAGACTTGAGAACATGGAAAAAAATGTCCGTAATCTTCAAAATGAGTTGAGTGACAGTACCAAAAAAATCATCCGCCTGGAAGCAGAACTAGGGAACTAGTAAGGAGCATCCATGCAAGCATTTATCGTTTATTATACGGAAATATCCAGATATTTAATCGCACTATTGATTACATTTTATGCGTATGAGGCCTTTACAGTCTTTCGGATTACTGACGAAGGACGGCAGGGAAACATTTTTGTCCGTCAGAACATCTTGATGCTTCTGATTCATTTATCGTGCTTTGTCAGTATTTTCTTTGCTACCGGAGAAATGAGGTATTTGTTCTTTTATATCATGCAGGTAATTGTATTGCTTGCGGCGATAAGGTTGTTTAAGTTGCTTTACCCCCTCGCTAACCGTCTGTTAATCAATAATATGTGTTTGCTATTAAGCATCGGCTTTGCGGTGTTGACCAGACTTTCCTATGAACGCGCGATGCGTCAGTTTTTTATTGCCACGGCTTCGTTAGTCCTGGCGATGTTCGTACCGCTTGTCATTCGCCGGGTAAAGCTGTTGCGAAAAATCAGGTGGATATATGCCGCCGTCGGGATTACAGCACTCGCAACTGTACTTTTGTTCGGACCTCTCATATATGGCAGTCGCCGTATCCTCACCATCGCCGGAGTTACCTTTCAACCCTCGGAGATAGTGAAGATATTATTTGTATTCTTTGTTGCCGCTTCCTTTTTCCTGTCGGTCAAATTTTCCCATATAATCATAACGACTGCCATTGCCGCCGTTCATGTGGCAATTCTAGCCGCCTCACGGGATTTGGGGACGGCTTTGATTTTCTTCGTTGTCTTTGTTTTCATGGTCTATCTGGCAACGGGGAAATGGCTTTATTTGTTAGCCGGCGGTGTATGCGGTAGTGTCGCTGCCATAACCGCATATCACTTGTTTGGGCATGTACAGGTGAGGGTGCAAGCGTTCTTGGATCCTTGGAGTGTTATTGATGCTCAGGGTTATCAGATTACCCAGTCGCTGTTTTCGATTGCCAATGGCGGTTTGTTTGGGCTTGGTTTTTATCAAGGTCGCCCCTCGGGGATACCGATAGTAGAAGCTGATTTCATCTTTTCGGCGATTGCCGAAGAGTTGGGATTAATATTTGCTGTATGTATTTTACTCGTCTGCCTTAGTTCATTTGTGATGTTTATGAATATCGCCGCTATCTTAAATGACCGTTTCTATCAATTGATTGCCTTTGGTTTTGGAATAATGTATATCTTCCAGATTTTTCTGGCAGTTGGCGGGGGAACACGGTTTATTCCTATGACAGGGCTTACATTACCGTTTATCAGTTATGGCGGCAGTTCGATTTTTGTTTCGACGATTATTTTTGCCATTGTCGCTAGTCTATATATCGTAAGAGCCGATGAAACCCAAAGAGAGGAAAGGGGTAAGAGGAAGCAGGATAATGAAAAAAACTAATCAATTCAAGCGGCAGATAATGGGGGTGACATGGTTTTTCGTTGCTCTCTTCATCGTGATGGCAGGTTATATTGTCGTTTATGCTTTGGTCAATGAACAGGAGATGGCGGAAAATACCTTCAATGATATTCAAATCATTTTGATGGAACAAAACACCCGCGGAACAATCTATGCCAGCGATGGTGAGGTATTGGCGCAGACGAAGACAGATGCAAACGGTAGTGAAAGTCGCATCTATCCATACGAGAACACCTTTGCTCATGCGGTGGGGTTTGCCACTCACGGTAGAATGGGGATTGAGGCGATTGCCAATTATTACCTGATTCAATCGAGTATCAGCTTGTCGGAACGAGCGGGGAACGCTACTAATGGGGTCAAAAATCCCGGGGATAGTATTCATGCGACACTCAGGGTCGATTTACAAGAGATTGCCCATACTGCTCTTGCCGGCTACAGGGGTGCGGTCATCGTAACTGAGCCACAGACAGGAAAGATACTGGCGATGGTATCACGTCCTGATTTTGCCCCCGGTCAAATCGCTGCCATCTGGAGCGGGTTGCTTGCCGATACTGAGTCCTCGGTACTGTTAAACCGTGTCACCCAAGGACTATACCCGCCCGGCTCAACATTCAAAATTATGACGGCATTACAGTATTTGCGGGAGAATAATCTTGATATTGAGAGTTATCATTTCAATTGCCGTGGTTATTTCTCCGCTTTCGGGGAACGGATAAATTGTTTCGCCGGTATCGCTCATGGCAATGAGGATTTTTCATTTTCTTTTGCCAAATCATGTAATTCCTCTTTTGCCAATATCGGGATTTCCCTTGACCAAGATCAGTTCGCTATCACCCTGAACGAACTGATGTTCGGGGTAGGACAACCATCACCATTAGTTTACAACCGTAGCAGTGTAGAACTTAACGATGAGACCACGGATGCGGAACTTTTGCAAATTATGATCGGACAGGGTAGAACATTGGTTACACCGCAACATCTTCATATGATAACGAGTGCGATTGCCAATGATGGGGTGTTGGCAGAACCGTATTTGCTAGAGGAGGTCAGAAATGTAAACGGTGAGATTGTCCGTTCCTTTGGCAATAATGATACCCTGCGGTTGATGAGCATTAGCGAAGCGGAGTCCATGCGCCAACTGATGGCAGAGGTCGTCCTGATGGGAACGGCGACTCGGCTCAGAAACTCATCGTATACGGCAGCAGGAAAGACGGGTTCAGCGGAGTTCGGGGCTGCTAAGGGAGAAAGTCATGCGTGGTTTACCGGCTTTGCTCCCGTGGAGAATCCGCAGATAGCGGTGACGATTATCATCGAGGGTGCAGGTACGGGCGGGGATTATGCTGTCCCGATTGCGGCACGGCTTTTTGAGCAATACTTTAAGTGAGGAAAAAATGAAGTTTCACACTAACCTTTATATCGGTGCGTCAATCAAAAATCCCGGCAAGGTAAAGCGGCAGTTAAAGCGGAAGTTCGGGCGTTTTGACATCTATATAATTATATTGGCGCATGGTGACGATCAACTGGAGTTTTTTCGCAGTATTTATTTGAAGCAAAAGAGTTTGCGGCAGTTGTATCTAAAGCAGGGTAAACCGCTTCATGTCGTCGGCATCGCCGGAAGCCATGATGAAGCGTGTGGTATCGTGGAAGATATCACTGCTGATTGCTTGGCGAAGACCGGAACAGCTGATTTGAAGCAATTTTTATTGAGTAGTGAGTAGTTACAGTTGGACAAAGAGGTATAGACATTGTTTCTTACTGTTTTGAAGATAATCGGGCTCGTATTACTGTTGCTATTGGCTTTTTTGCTGATAGTGGTTTTGTTGGTACTTTTTTGGCCGATAACATACAAGATTCGCGCCCATCGCAAGGAGGGGATGACAGTCCCGGTTCATGCCGATATCCGCATGAGTTGGCTTTTTGGTCTGCTCCGTTTTGATTTTGTTTATCCGGAGCGTCCTTATGGATGCTTGAAGCTTCTATTCTTTACCCTTTTCCGAACTGACCAAAGTGATGAGAAAGTAAAGAAAAAGAAAAGAAAAAAGAAGAAAAGAAAACACGGCAAAACTAAACCAAAGCAAAGTCAGGGCAAGGCTTTAGCCGTGATAACTGCGGCGAGGACAGAAAAAACAGAAAAAAGTAGTGATTCAAGCAGGATAAGCGAAGAAAAAGAAGCGAATGAAGCTTTGGAGGAGAAGCAAGAAGTTCAAGCGGAAAGAAGAGAAGATGAGCAAAAAAGAGAAGAAAGCGATGATGAAAGCAAAGCGGAAAATGAAAAAACAGTCTCAGGAAAAGGCATTAGGCAATTATGCGAAAAAGTAAAGGCAAAAATAAGTAAAACCATCTACACATTTAAGGCAATTTGTGCTAAGATAAAGACGATAAACATAAAGCATCAAGGTTTTGTGAAACGAATAAAAGAGTATCTGGCACTACTTGAAAATCCCAAGCTGCGGGAGATGTTGTCACGTTTTGCCACACAACTACGGCGGATTTGGAAGAATGTCCGTCCCCGCAAAGTGGATGTCAAGCTAACAGTCGGTCTCGGTGATCCGGCGCTGACAGGCAAGGTTTTACAATTTCATAGTCTTCTTTATCCATTTACGAGAGGCAGGGTTATCATTACTCCTGATTTTGACCGTGAGGTCTTTCAGGGAACAGTTTATATCCGGGGGCGAATCACCGTTTTCGTGGTAGCATGGGCGGCGTGGCAGATTTACAAGGAATGGGAAGAGATGAAGTGTATAGAAAGGAAGAGATAACATGGCAGATAATAATTTTAACGGCGTAATTGATTCATTGATGAAGGGGATGAACACAGTCTTGTCCGCCAAAACGATAGTTGGCGAACCGACCAAAATCGGCGATACCATCATCCTGCCATTTATGGATATGACTTTTGGTGTGGCGGCAGGAGCAAGTGCGGGGGAAAAGAAAAACGGCGGTGCGGGTGCTTTCAGCGGTAAGTTAAGCCCCAGTGCGGTACTGGTGGTCAAAGGCGGGATGACGAAGTTGGTCAATATTCGCAATCAGGATTCGCTGACGAAGATACTTGATATGCTGCCGGATTTGATTGACAAGTACGCCAATCCCAAGCCTGATATAATTGATGACGATGAAGCTATTGATATTGCTTTCCCGTCAAGTGATACCACCTACTAGGGAGAAAAATGGCTACTACAGACAGTAATCTGACCAATATTCCGATTGCGGGTAAGACCTTTGATGAAGTACTGGTGAGTGGTTCAAAGGATGAGCTTAATCAACTGAAAACATGGCTCTTTGCCGAGGGTATTCGCATTGAAGAAGCCATTGAAGAACTTAGGATGTTGGAAGCTCGTTTTATCTCGGAACGTTCGCAATTTCGTGAGGAAATGAAGAATCTGTCCCGAAATCTTGATTTGGAGAAGAAGCGGCAAAAAAGCGAAGCGGCTTTCTTTGACAAAAAGATGGAAATTCTAAAGGATGGGTTCGCCAAACTGGATGCTGACAAGCGAAAGTTGGAAAAAGAGCGACTCGGCTTTTTGGCACAAAAGGAAAATATCGCCCGTGAGGTTGATTATGGTCGTTACGATACGGTCGAGTATTTGTTCCGTGGGACAAGTAATCCCATCGCTCTCAAAAAACGCTATAAGGATTTGCTAAAGGTCTTTCATCCCGACAATTTCGCCGGTGATCACGAAATGGTGTTGGGAATCAATAAGTATTATGAGAAGATGAGCAGTCAATACGAGTTTGATAAAGAAGAGACGGATGTAGGCTAGGGTGAAGAGATACATATGTTGATTGTATATTTGTATATTTGAATTGTATATTTGAATGTATATTTAGTTTGCATATCTATTGTTTTACTTAAGAGATGAAATACCACAGTTTCGTCATTGCGAGGCGGTTTCATACGCCGAAGCAATCCATATGATGAAATATACGCATATACTTCAACCGCATCTACCATGGTGTTGATTTATCAATGGGTACGCTCTCGCTTCATCCAAAACGTAGCGGTACATAAGGCGGCAGACCCAAAGAACATGGGTCTATACACCGCCTAAGAACCGACGTTTTGCAAGAACCCATTCAATAAATCACACCA
>JAITGA010000009.1 GCA_031280955.1 Lachnospiraceae bacterium | reverse complement strand
CATTATTCTCTGATGTTCAGCACTCAACTGCATCCTCACATCATGCGTTGCCTGCTTAATTACCCCATACACTTCTTCCCTTTTTACCAAACTCATCTGCCACCATAGCATGGGAACATTTCCTAGCATTATGATTTGTGCTTTTAGCTCGATAAATGTAGTCGGTGCTTCTTCAACAATGTGTTCCGACTCGTCAGCCAGCTGTGACTTCCTTTCTTCCCTATCCTTAACCATGTCATTCAATCTATTGTAAAAATTATCCTTTGGTATTGAAAATGGTAGATTGCTGACATCAGTATGGAACTTGGCATGTGCTTTCATAAAATTACTTAGCGCATTTGCCAGTTGGGATAACTCCGCCATGTCATTACGATGTGCATACTCATATTCACCTACTGCGGTACGCAGACCTACTAAATTATTTGTTATATTTTCATATAGTGCATTAATAGTTCCGCCGCTAGGCTCGGGCAGGTCAAGCGAACTTTCATCAATTATAGCATTGATTTCATCGTTTACTTCCTTGAATGTCTGATGTGCTGAATGATTATCATTTATTAGTTCTTCCAAGCAGTCGCAGTCAATTATTGTATCAGTAGCGGGGTCTATATTTTCCAGATAACCCCTGACATAAGCATCTATGATATTACTAAACTCCTCATGCAAAAACCTCATCCCCTTGATCGTGACCAAGCTAACATCACGCATATAATCTTTTACCCGTGTGGCAGTTTTGCCTTGAAATGAGTCCATCGCGCTGAACTCGTGCGTCACTTCTTTCAAATCATCCAAACCTGCTATGTATTCTGTAGTAAAAGACTTGATATTATCACGGAAACTTATCATCTCACTATAAACGATTCTACAACCCATATTTCTTCCTCCTAATATTTCCACACAGACTAACTACTTTACTATCAACCGTAGTCAGTATCGCTATGAATGATAATATCTGCATTTGTAGTTTTCTTCATAAATATCCATGTTTGCATCAGTAAAACTATACCTATTATACATATAAGGATATATAGAGTAGTCATTCTCCCTGCTCTATTGGTTTCACCTGTGTCCATTCCTGTGCGAATCATGCTCCGAACTGTAGGTGCGGTTATCTCAAACGGCTGTATCGCAAAATCCACCACGCTAAGATTCACGCCAGCTGATGTGCGACTTTCAGGCATCCGTGTAGAAAAAGACAAAAGACGCTCGATATTATCATTACTAGTTGCGCTTTTGATGGTATAAAAAGCATCAAGAGTTTCTTGAAGCATTACTTGCTCTGCTTCCTGAGCTTCCAAAGCTGCTGCTTTCCACTCCCGGAAATAATTACTATACTCATTGCTTGCTTCTTGTAAAAGGAGCAGGTTTTCATCATACTGTCGGTTCAAATCGAGTTTGACACTTTCTAGATAATGGCTATATTGCTCGATTATATCACCAACCTCTGACCTGACATCATCTGACAGATAATTATCAATATCATATGTGTTAAGTTGCTCATCAAGTTTAACCAGTAATTCCTTCAACTCAACTGGCTCAGCAGAAACAGGTAATCCCAAGACTTCTAATGATTCAGGAACTGTTATACTTTCAAAATAATCTTTGTCAAACTCTGATGTCCCATCATATCCCATCGGTGGCGTAAGACTAAATAGTGGCGGAGAAAACTCAAATAATGGCAAATCTTCATGTTCCAAGTCATGTTCTGACAGATATTCATCAAAATAGTTAAACACTTCATCAAACCACTCACTTAACTGATAATGCAAAATTCCTGCTTCGTTATACCATTCATCTAGCTCTACGTGCCATTTCTCCAAATCATCATTGTAAGCGACCGCATGGAAAACCGATGTGGTTAAATCCTCTTTATAAGTGGCAAGCTCTGACTCATATAACAATACATTCGCTTCATAAGTAATAACCCATTCCATCAGTATGTTGAGCCATTGCTCCGCTGTTTCTTCCGCACTAGCAATGGTTTTATCCATATCTGTCTTCAACTTGTTATAATAGTCTTTTGCATACGCATAACTAAGCAGATAACTTTCTGATACTTGCTCAGCGAAGTAGTTTAATCCATTTACATAATGCGACATATCGATGCTTTTTGTTTCCAGTTCCACATTCGGTATCTCATCCATGTTTATCCGCTGTGTAAAATTTCCATGTTGAATTTCTTCAAGTGCCATCATATCTTTTAGGTCATTCGCAAAAATATGTCTTATTTCATCTTGGGAATCGTGTAATTCTGCAAAAAATGAATTTATGGTCATATAAGATATCGCCCGATTGATTGAGTGTTGCAAGCTAATAATTTCCATATATGTATCTATATACTGCTCCTCTGGCATGTTCGGGTTTATCAAATATTCAAGTCTTACTCTTTCAGGATTATGAGAATTAAATGACAGTATTTTCTCTGAAACATCACCCGGGAATGTAATCACTGCACCATAACTTCCGTTTTGATAACCATTATAAGCCATGTTGGCTGATACTAAGGTATATTGCTCGCCAAGGGTTTGGATAATAGAGAAAGCATAATTTTCATGTATACCCCCGTTTTGCGCTCCCATATCCATATTGATGACTGCTATAGTATTGGTAATTGCCTTTGAAGCTGCCATATGGCTTGATATACGTTCCCTCTCATATCTTTCCCCAGTAATCAAGCCTGCCAAAAATGTTATGGCAATTACACATATCGCTAGTACTATCCAACCCTTTTTCATGGTTGCCTCCGTCTCTAATTACTTTCTACATGAGAACGTTTCTTTCGCAACGCACCTGCCAACCCAAAACCACTTAATGCAAATACTGCTAGTAACATAGCTATAAAAATAGGTGACAACTCATTGACCTCCATTTGTTCAGTGCTGCTTATATATGTAATACTGTCAAATGATATTTTCGGGGCAATTGGTGAAAAGTGTAAAATTTCTTCAGCATTATTATCACTTTCAATTACAAACAATGTACTCATGATAATAGACCGCTCGGTATTAGCTATCTGTTGCCGTTCCTCATTTATTTCGTTTTGTGCATCTGTAAACAGCTCAATGCCATGACTGGCAGTTATCGCTGAAGCTGGGCTTATATCTGTTTGTAAGAACTTGCTATCGATTCGTAATGCAGTATCATCAGCCGCATATACAACTAAAGATGTCGTAGATATAACTATAAAGTATATGAAATTAATAGTCATATACCTCCACATATACAGAATATTTCTTAATCGTTTGTGAAAACCCATATTAAAACACCCCCATCTCTTTTCATCGCAACACTAATACACTACTCTTCCTTCATTCACATTCCGGAAAGACCTATCCTCAGATAAGGTATCTTGATGTTTTCCACATCCTTACCCGTCATGAAGATTCCGATATTGGGTGTCGGTTTGTAACCTGCTTGCGCTACAGAAGGTAGTAATTGCTGTTCACCCGGTTTCCCTAGGACTATACCTTTTGCTGCTTTTTCTTTAAATACCTTTGCCAATCCATCGAAGCCAATGTTCCTTCCTGCGGCAATAATCGTAAAACCCAAATCCATCGCTGATACAAACAAATCTGTCGGCGGCTTTGCTTTCGTCGCCGTCAGAAATCCATCATAGTCATTTAGTACTATCAATGTCGGCGGCATTGATACAACAAACTCACTTAGTGTCTTGTTCTTCTTTTTCTTTTCATAGTCTTTAACACGCTCTTTAACCGCTTTTGTAATCATTGTGATAAGTTCATCCACATCACTGGCGGCATACAGCATATTATTACGTTTGCTATATTCAACTAACTCACCTGCCCGTGAATCGAAAATGTAGCACATATTTTTTTTGTACTGTGACAAAATAATTCTGATGACATTGGTTTTACCTGTTTGCGGAGACCCGCCTATCAAGTATAGAGAGTGTGTTAAATCCATATATATCGGTTTCGTGGTTTCTATAGAAAGTCCAACTAACGCCTCTTTTGAATCATATTTGATATGAGGTTCCAAATCACGATATGAAAGCAACTCCGGCAGAACCGGAATCCGTTCAATCGCTGCCGCACTATTTTGTGAAGCTATACTTTCAATTAATTCGCTTACAGTCCTGATGAATGACATATCATCAGTATAAGGAGCTGGTAAATACGCTTGCATTACATTTGTTCCGTTCATTTTTACGTATGCTCTTCCCTTTACGTCTGGTAATTGGAAATCACTTCTACCTGCCATTACCGCCATTTCGGAAGCATCATTTAGACGGAAGACGATTTTGTCCTTGAAATTGTTGATTACACTATAACGTATGCCTGCCGGTCGCACAGTACTTATTACCGTGTATATACCCAGACCTGTTCCGTCACGAGTCAGCCGCGCAAGGAAGTTCTCCGTTTCATCACCTGTCTCCTTCACTACATCATAGTTGTCAATTATTAAGATTATAGCCGGTATTTGAGGGATTTCCGGGTCATCCAATTCAGCTGCCAATTGTCCATACATGCGAAAATTCATCGCATTTGTACTGGCAAACAAATGTTTTCTACGCTTGACTTGTTCATCGAGAAGCTTCATTAACTTACTTAATTTTTCTCCATCATCAAAGGTTAGGTAATCAGCCGTATGGGGTAGGGTTTTCAAAGGAATAAGTGCGGCATTACCATAATCCAGGATGTAGAAATTAAGCTTTTGGGGTGAGTTTTTCACCGCTAGTGATAAAATCATGTTCATGAGAGCCATTGACTTGCCAGATGCGGCAGCTCCTAGAATCGCCAGATTGCCATTTGCAAAAAAATCATGAATATACTCAACCTGGCTTTGTATGTCTGGTAAATCACACAAGCCGAAGGGAACAGTTAGATCATATTCATCAATCAAAGCAACATCGCCGGATGCTTTGATATGAGGACTCAGTATTTGCAGGGACAGAGGCGGCAACCACGGCTTTTTCACTATATCAACACCGAGATTGTCATAAATATCTTTGAGATGGGAAACCATCGCATCCAACTGCGATAGTTTTCCATCAGTTTCTGCTCCCATGTCACTTAAATCCTCATTCAGCAATTCACCTTGACCCATTCTGTTTATAAGGTATATTCTGTTGTCAAAACCCTTTTCGACAATATCTTCACTATATGTTGCACCTGAATACGCCGATTGAAAGAGTTCATAGATCTCATTATTACCTACTTGTAAGTACGCCCTACCCGGTTGGGTTATTCGAGCTGCATCTGGTGTTTTTAGTATCTCGTTACTATCAGATTCATTTTGCACCTTTAGGGCTAGCTTAAACTTGGAGTTACTCCAAATTTGGTCATCAACAATACCTGTTGGCTTTTGAGTTGCTAATATCAAATGTATACCCAGACTACGCCCAATCCGAGCTGCACTAACCAATTCCGACATAAATTCAGGCTGTTCCTTCTTTAACTCAGCAAACTCATCAGAGATAATAAATAGATGTGGAAGCGGTTCTTTTACTGTGCCGTTCCGAAACGCCTTGCTGTATTGGTTTATGCTATTAACACCATTATCAGTAAATATTTGCTGTCTCCGCTTTAGTTCACTCTTGATAGAAGCCAGAGCACGCATACTTTCGCTACCGTCGAGATTGGTAATAGTACCAAGTAGATGAGGAAGTGAACTAAACAAATTCGCCATACCACCACCTTTGTAGTCAATCAACAAAAAGCCTACCTCATGTGGATGGAAGTTTACCGCCAGCGAGAGGATATATGATTGTACTATCTCCGACTTGCCACTACCGGTAGTACCTGCTACCAAACCATGTGGCCCATGTGCTCTTTCGTGTAAATTTAAGTAGACGAGGTCATCTTTGCCACGCAATCCCAGCGGAACAGATAATGATTTATGGCAAGCATTACTATACCATAAACTGAGTACCGGTACTTCATCAGGCTTTTTCACCCCATACATTTCAAAAAACGTGACACTTTCGGGAATTTGTGTGGATACACCCTGTACATGTACTAATGGCGCAAGTCCCCTGGCAGTTTTCATCAAGTCAGTATGCGCAAATGAATAAAGATCTATATCACGAGATATCACTGTACCTTCATTTAACAAAAGAGTTCCTTTACCACCACCATCAAGCCTAAGAACTGTTTTCACATTTTCCGGAAGATTCTCCATGATGTTGGTTGTATATATCAATGAAACACCAAGTGATGTGTCAAATGCTTGCAAATGTTCCATCACACTATGATTTATAACCAACTTGGGGCAATCAATAATGAATATGTAATGAGGAAGGTAACGTCCTTCTTGCTTTGATTCGTCTTGCTTTTGTCTACGTTTTTTTAGTATTTGCGAGATATTCCCCAATACTTGATCACGCTCGTTTTCACCGGAAATAAGACCAGACATGTTGATACTTTTGATTTTTAGATGAGGAAGCCATCTCGCCCATTCAAACTCATTACGCTCATCTTCTTCGACAAAAATCATCACCTCCATGTCATGATAACTCTGAAAGAAACATAGCTGTAACAATGTATAGCTTACTACTTTTTTGATGTCAGCTTTACTCCCAACTAAACCCAAGTGTGCGTTTTTCAAATCTATAATCGTCGGCATTTTCTCTATTATTTGGTACGAAGATACTATTTCCCTCATATCCTTAGATAGTGTATCTTCTGATACATCCACCCTGCTGTCAGGACTTTTAATCTTATAACTTGCGGCGACGATTGATAAACCAAGTGACAAAGTCAAAAAATCATTGTCATTATCATGACGTTCATAAACCCTGTTTGAGAAAGTGTCAACAGCCTTCACTATTTCATCGGGAGACAAATAATGATATTGCAAAGATTCTTTTTGCATGGCCTCCAAGGCATTGAGTTTTTTGCCTTGTGTGATAAGGTATTCATTATATACGCCGCAACGTTTTTCTTCTTTTGCTCTGCGCTCTTTTTTATCACGAATACTTGTAGTTACTGAAAAAACAGTACTTGTAAGCGTCATAGATACCATCATCAGCATCATGACCCCGCGACCTATCAATAAACCGATGGTAACTGTGACCGCCATCATCGTAAGCGGGGGAATTATTAGCTTGAGAACTTCACCCTTCTTCCGCTCTTCTTTCTCTGGTGGTGTAGCAAACTCAACTGTCTCTGACGGTTCGCGCAGTATCATCCGCGGGGAACGTTTATATATTGGATGTTCCAAAGGATACTCGGGAACACTCATGGATTTATTAAGTGTAGTCACATAAACTCCAGCAATATCGACATAATCTTTATGTGGTGTGATTCGTACATTTCCTGCCCAAATGCAATATCCATATCTTAATGAATAATCTCCTTTGCAGACTTTTAGCCCTCCTATGTATAAATCAGTATCATCTATTACCGTAATCTTATCCTTATACAAAACAAAAACTGCTTTTTTCAGTTTTATGTGGTCACTATAATTATTACCAAGATAAAGTTCATCTATTCCAATTGTAGAATAACTAGTAATAATATCGTCAAAAATCATCGCCCTAATATTATTGCTTATGCTTACAAGCTCATTTCCAGTTATATCATGCTCATTTATTGATGTGACATCATCTTTTGTGATTGCATAAAGATGATGGATTTTCATGAAACCCGTCTTGTTTAGCTCTTCAGGAAATGGTAAGGGGAAAGTAACCACTTCATCACTTGTGTATGTAATCAGTGTTTTCATAAGCACCTATTCTTCTACCGTACATTCGACAAAGACTTTATCTTGGTTTCTAGCTCATTTAATAGAGCCGTTTTTTCATCGCCACTCATAGTCGTATCATTCTTGACTACAATCTCTTGTTTCATATATGCAAACAACAAAAAATCATGGTCGCCAAGCCGAGCGGCTATATCAATTGCCTTGTTAAAGTCCAATCTGCCCACGGATATCCAGTAATCAAAAACAAGGGGGTCTGTGTTCATCGTCAATCCACGCAAGATACTGTCACGCTGTTCGGCAGTAAGGCCTTCACTTATGACATAAGAGCGTGAAAGTATATATTTGCTCATGTTGTTCATTTGCTCAGTCGCAAGCGATGAAAGAGCGGCAGTAACAGACAAAAAATCTCCTTCAATGTATGCTTCATACGCTGTTATTGTTTTTTCTTGATATGGAATTGTTTGGAAGATATTTATGTATGAGTAAAATAGCGTTGCTACTAATACAATCGCCATAATGAAAAGGGTAATGCGGCTTATACGAATCTCCTTTTTATTAATCAGTGTTTTCTTTCTCCTGATATCCGCTCTTGTGTCATTATAATGTTTCGTAAGCATGTCTACGATTTCCTGTGTTGTGTCACATGCTGATACTTGCTTTAACAATGCATTCTTACGGTACAGGATTTTTCCCAACTCCAAATAATCATTATAACTGCGTCCATAAAGCATAGTCCCTATGAGAGCTTTGTATCGTTTTAAGAACACATCATCTTCTACTTTGATGTCACGGATGATGATTCTGGGATTTAAGTTTATGTCAACCATGATATTGTCAGGCGAAAGCCCTGCTTCGTAGCTTTTGAACAGTTCATCTAAGCGGGCGCAGTTGATTAAAAACCTTAGTTTTTCATGCCATGGTATGTTGATGAGATGTTCGCTGTACTCCAAACCACTTGTGTTGAACAAAAGCTCTATATACTCTGTCTTTTCCTCCAGACGACAAGGAACGAGAAACTCATTGTTATATGTCAGAAATTCTCGTTTATTTTTAGCTATCCTAAGCTCACTATTTGCTATCCTTTTTTTCATGATATCATCCATTTCTTTTGGTTATTATTTCATCAATTTAGTATCATTTGGTAATCACACTAAGACAATCCCCACTATATATATTCTCTTGTGCAAATGTCTTGTATAAACTTACAATTCTTTCATTCATTTTCGAAAAGCAACAATATGGTTCTGTATCCAACCCAAGTAACCCACGTTCCATTGCCACCTTGAAGCCTTCGCTTATGTACTGGCTGGAATCAATGCGGATATCTATGCCTTGACTTTCCGTTCTGATTGTAATAGTGATATACATTTTTCTCCCGCTTCATTAAACAAAGGATTTTTATAGCTCTTCATTGCTTAGTCAAAAAAAATATCCCTACCTATCCTTGAGCCTCTCTCATGCGAACCATAAATCTGTATCTAAAAGTTATAAATCAAAATATAGTTTATAACTAAAAGTTAATAGTATCATTATGAAAAATTGACTTCAAGTCGATTTACGTCCTTTTTTTGAATTTGATAGCCGTTTTTTGTGGCTGATATAATTTATATGTCATCTGACTGTCTTTTTGTTATATTTTTGATTTCTTTTTGATTTCTTGTACTCTATGTTTGACAGTATCAGAAATCCCTTCCCTCCCCCTACCACTTCGGCACTAAAAGGAAATCTTCAATGTCTTCGGTGTTGATGGCGAAACGCAAAAGATTAGCACCTCCGGGAATGACAACTATTAGTTTGCCTGGTTCGACATAAAATGAAGGGCTAATGAACTCCCTTAAACGATCATTATACTCCCTGTCTGCTTTGTCTATTGAACACTGCTCTAACTTTTCCAATACTTCTTTTACTGTCGTTTTGGAAAGAAACCCCTCTAGATTTTCAATAGTAGAACCATAGGCAAAACTATCAGCATAAAGTACCGGTTGTACTATACCACCGTGGCGGAAAAGGGATGCAAACTTTTCGTCCACCCTGATTAAATCATTTAGAAATACACGATTGCCGGATTGTATATCTATTGTTATATACACATAATATAAATCCTTCCACACATAACCTTCGGTATCATACCCCATCCGCATAGACAAAAAACGGTTGTTAGCAGATATAAGTGTTGGAAACCGTACGTTTTCTGGATGTACCACTCCCTTAATCCACGATGTTGCCGCTTTACCTAGTTCTCTATTGATTTGCATCATTAATCTTTCATCTGTCATTTCAACCACTTTGAACCACCTGACTGTTCGTATGCCTAATTGTGTTTCTACATCATCTTGCGTAATAGTAGTAAAATATGAAACTTCACTTGATGACCCTACAAGATGGTCGTTGTCTAAACTGCTTGCTTCTTCACAGGTAGTACATATCACTTCATCTTCTTGATTTTGCGTTTCTGTGTTTTCTTTGCGGCTTTCAGTTGTTAATTCAAGAAGTTTATAGTATTTGTATTTGTACTCTTCACAGTTTTCACAAGATGGTTCTTGTTTGTCAATTATTTCAACATGTGCGCCAATTATTTCATCAGGCGCATCAAACGTTTCGTTGACAGTAGTATTTATACAGCCAACCATAAAAACTAGAAAGATAATTAGTACTGTGCTTCTCACTTTCTTCATCACCACCACCTTCGCTTTCTACTTGAATATCTCGTTTGCTTCATGGTAACGCTGCTCTCGACTATCCCAACCACGTGGTGCCGGGTATCTAAGTTTATCAACGTTACAATTAACTTCATTATGGAAGCTTATCATTTCTTGATAGTCTATTCGGTAACTCATCTACTCACCCTCTTTCTCCTAGCTTGTAACATAATAGTATCATTATGAAATATTAACTTCCAGTCGATTTACGTCCTTTTTTTGAATTTGATAGCCTTTTTTTGTGGCTGAAATAATTTCATTCATAAATTTTTTAACAATAAAAAACTCCTTTTCCCCTGCCACTTAGGAAAAGGAGTGTTTTACATAAATAAAACTGGTTACTACTCCACCAAATAAATCATGCACAAAGATTGTCGTAAAATTCTGGTGGGGCAATATTAAGAACAGGCCATCTTCATTTCTGCGAATTGCTTCTTTACAGCACCATATTTTGTTTTCGGTATAGGCAATTTTATCCCCATAGTAAGCTCCATTTCCCTATACCTTATCTCCTTCACAAATTTCACATTAACTAAAAAACTCTTGTGTATTCGAAGAAAACCATATGGCTGTAAAGCTGTCTCTTCAATATCAAGTTTGGAAAGTAAATGATAACAAACACCACTCTCCTCCATATTAAACGTCAGTACATGCCCATTGCTCTCCACATAAACTATTTGTGCCGGAACTATATTTTTTCCCCCCTCTGAAAATTTGTAAGAAAGATGGCGAAAAGTAATATCTTTCTTCTCCTGTGCTGCTGCCATATATTCTATCAGTATTTCACCTAATCCACTCTTCAACAAACATCGATGCGGTTCACTTTTATATGCTTCTATCACATAGTCACTAGAAGAACTAATAAACGCCATTCGAGCATTACTGCCAGTTCCCCTTATTTTTTCAACAGTCTTGATATTGCTCATATGATTTCTGTTAGCATCTATGGCAATTATATCATATTCACATGTTTTAAGTTTTTTATACAATTCCTTTCTTGTTTTATATGAATCAATAGTAGGAGAAACACCATTTCTACTATATTCCTCCCTAAGAAAATCAGCAAAATCATCTATATATTCTTTTTTACTGTCACATATAGCTATGTTAATCATGACAACACACCCCCTTATTAACCCCTACTCTCGTTATTCATGTACCTAAGCCAAGCAACCGATTGCTACTTCAAAATTACAGTTTACTAGTATACTGGTATGCGTGCTAGCAAGCATACTAGTATGCGTGCAGGTAATTATATAGCATTATTTCTAGAATGTCATCGTTTATTTCCACGTATTTTTGCGCATTTTTCGTGGATTTCAACATTGATTAAGCGGTGATTCTTCGTTTTCAACAAAAAGTATTAAACTACTGTCAACTCCGCTACAGCGAATTTGACGTTTCTTCCGTTCTCCCTACCACTTCGGAACTAGAAGGAAATCCTCTATGTCATCGGTGTTGATAGCGAGGTGAATTTGTTCAGTTCCGCCTGTGAGGACTATCACTAACTTGCCATGTTCAACGTAAAAAGAAGAACTGAAAAATTCAAACATATCACTATACTCCCTGTCTGCTTTGTCTATTGAACACTGCTCTAATTTCTCCAACACTTTTTCAACTGTCCAATGAGAGGGGATTTCGTTTGAACCACTAGCTGTAAGTCCACTCCCATGTGAGGTAGAGTGTACTCTATCACCATTATGTATTAAAGTTGCAAACTCTTCATCTACCCTTATTAACTCATTGAGAAACACACGGTTGCCCGACTGCACATCTATAGTTATATATACACAGTAAAACTCCATCATCATTCTTACTTCGCCATTATCGTGCTGCATCATCACGGATAGAAAGCGATCACTATTGCATATAAGAAACGTACTATACACATTCTTTGGATTTATCCCTCCCTTAATCCACGATGTCGCCGCTTTTCCTAGTTCTCTATTGATTTTACTCTCAAGGCTACTATCTTCAATACCTATCACATTGAACCACATAAGTTCACTTTCACCTAGCTCTGTTACTACATCATCTCTTCTAATGTGAAGAAGATAATTAGCCTTACCTGAGATACCTGTGAATTGAGTTTTATCTATCAATAGTAGTTCATTTATACTTGCTTCCTCACATGTAACACATATCACTTCATCGTCTTGATTTTGCGTTTCTGTGTTTTCTGTTCGGCTTTCAGTCGTGAACTCAAGGAATTTTAGGTATTTGTATTTGTACTCTTCACATAGTTCACAAGTTGGTTCTTGTGTGTCAATTATTTCAACTTGTACGCCAATTATTTCATCAAGCATATTATGCGTTTCGTTGACAGTAGTATTTATACAGCCAACCATAAAAATTAGAAAAATAATTAGTACTGTGCTTCTCACTTTCTTCATCACCACCTTCGCTCTTTACTTGAAAATCTCGTTTGCTTCATGGTAACACTGTAAATCACTTCCCTTCCCCTACCACTTCGGCACTAAAAGGAAATCTTCAATGTCATCGATGTTGATGGCGTAACGAACAAGATTAGCACCTCGGGGAATGACAATTATTAGTTTGCCTGGTTCAACATAAAATGAAGGACTGATGAACTCCCCTAAACGATCATTATACTCCCTGTCTGCTTTGTCTATTGAACACTGCTCTAACGCTTCCAATACTTCCTCTACTGTCATTCTGGAAAGACCTCTCACCAGATTTTCAGTATGACCATCAATGTCAAACTCGTGGTGAGCATAAAATACCGGTTGTACTATATCACCGCTGTGGAAAAGGGTTGCAAACTCATTGTCCACTCTGATTAAATCATTTAGAAATACACGATTGCCGGATTGTATATCTATTGTTATATACACATAATATAAATGCTTAAACACATAATTATCGGTGTCATACCCCATCCGCATAGATAAAAACCGATCATTGGCACATATAAGATCCAGATTCTGATACATTATATTTGAAGGGTTTACTACTCCTTTAATCCAAGATGTTGCTGCTTTACATAGTTCTCTATTGATTTGCATCATTAATCTGTCATCTGTCATTTCAACCACTTCGAACCACCTAACTGCGCTTATTCCTAAATGTGTTTCTACATCATCTTGCCTAGTAGTAGTAAAATATGAAACTTCACTTGATGACCCTGATAATTGATTGTTGTCTATAGTGCTTGCTTCATTTATACTTGCTTCTTCACAGGTAGTACATATCACTTCATTTTCTTGATTTTGCGTTTCTGTGTTTTCCTTGCTACTTTCAGTTGTTAATTCAAGAAGTTTATAGTATTTGTATTTGTACTCTTCACAGTTCTCACAAGCTTGTTCTTGTGAGCCGAGTATTTCAACTTGTGCGCCAGTTATTTCATCATGCGTATTAAGTGTGTCATTAGTATCAATATTAGTACAGCCAAATAAAAGTATCATTAGTGTAATTAGTACTGTGCTTCTCACTTTCTTCATCACCACCACCTTCGCTCTCTACTTAAAAATCCCGTTTGCTTCATGGTAACGCTGCTCTCGTTTATCCCAACCACGAGGTGCCGGGTATCTAAGTTTATCAACATCACAATAAAATCTGTTATTTTTATCGATATCCAGGATAATTTCACCATCCCTTATCTTTATCATTTCACTGTTTTTAAACTGTATTTTCACTCCATTCACTTTGACCTCTGGCCAACCATTTACATAAGATTGTGTTACGAAGAAAACACCTAGTGAGTTCCCATACTCATTCACATAATTATTTATGTTGTTCATATGTGATTTTTCTACCATACACCAAAACCATGCTGATACTTCCCATGGGCTATAATTCTCTGATATATGTACAGCTGTATTAACTCCACTATATGTGTCTCCCATCTTTTCCAGAAATGCTTTGTGATTATACTCATGTGTGAGCTGTATATAACTCGCTCCCCGCGCTTCAGCAGTATTACTCCCTACGGGTCTACCATTTTGTAATATTTCTAGGGTAGCACTCCCCCTTCCGCTTTCATGCGCACATGTTGCCATGAACATCATGATACTGTTCATGTTTGTGATGTTATAGCGGGTGAGAACATCCCTGATATATAATAATTCATCGAAAGAAACCTCCCAACCGAAATCAGACATCATCCAAGAACTTATCAAATACGGACACACGCCGGGGTTTACATTCATCAGTGCATACTCTTGCCTGAATCTGAGCAATACTTCTTTTTGTCCATCATCGAGTACTTTCCATTCCCGAGCCTCAGTATTCATTATTTTGCGGTACACTTCGTTCTTTTGCTTCGCATCCATCGCCAACCATCGCATGGGATTGCTCCCCAACTCGGTAATAAGTGATGTCAATTCTTGAAGCAAGAATGAGTGTTCCTTTGTCTCTACTAACTCTGCCATCGATTCATACATTCTAGTGACAGGCATAGAAAAGGGTAGCTTGCTGACATCCTCATGGAACTTTGCGTGTGCTTCCATGAAACCATTAAGTAAACCTATTATCATGTTAAACTCAGACAAATCAGATTGATGTGCTAACTCACGTTCGCCTACCCCGGTACGTAGGTCTTTCAAGTCATTTATTGTCTTCTCGAACAGAGCATTAACAGCACCGCCGGCAGGTTGAGGCAAGTCAAGCACACTATTGTCTACTTCGTAGTTTAACTCATTATTCAGTTCGATGAATTTCTGATGTGACACATGGAAATCAAAAATTAATTCCTCGAGACTATTACAATCGATTATTGTGACTTCGTCAGGGTCAATATTCTCACGATACCCATTTATATATGCACTGATGACATTACTTAGCTCATCATGCAAAACCATCATCCCCTTTATGACCACCAGATTGATTTCACTCATATAGTCTTTTACCTGTTTGGCAGTCGTGCCTTTAAAGGAGTTCATGTTGATGAACTCCTTGACTGATTTACTTAGCTCTTCCAGACCGTTCTTATAATCGTCGGAAGCAACTCTAACTTCATTATGGAAGCTTATCATTTCCAGATAGTCGATTCGGTAACTCATGTCTGCTCACCCTCTTACAGTTATCAATATGTAAACACATTTCCTGTGCCGGAAATGAGATTCGCTGCTTCCTGTTTATTTATTTCATTTGTTAGGGAATTGACTTTGATATCATTCGCACTAATCTGTTCCTTTACTTGTGATACCATATCTTCAATTCGTTTTATGTAAGTAGTATATTCCCTTTCTAGTGACGAAGTTGTAGTATCATGTTTCTTTTCACTTAGTCCGCGCCAACTATTGCTTAATACCTTGAAATTTTTCATTTTACCCATATTGAGTTCTAAACTATTCTTAATTGGTATCATTCTATTTAGTTTCCAATTTAAACTGTTAGTTTGCTCTTTTAGCTTTTCTCGTTCTCTTTTTAAGGCATCTATATTCTCATTCATCTTTCTCTCCTGTTATCATGGTACATACTATTTATAATGACCTTCACCACAAACCCACTAGCTACTTTTGACATTCTGGTATAACTCTCCTGTGTCATGCTCCTGCTTCGTCAGCCGCACTAAAGCCGCTACGAACATCACCCAGTTGGGTGACTATCCGTAATTGGAAGTTCTCAAAGTTAGTTCGAGTGGATTTGAGAACCGTCACTGCGGTAATATATGCCTGTAATCTGGAGTTACCTCTAGCACTTTCTTTATGATTGAAATTGTCAGTAAGAAACCTTAGACTAGCTACACGCTCGTCGTAACTAATCTGCGCTTCGTCGTACTCATTTGTGTCTAGTGAAATAATGTCTTCTGCCATGTGTTTATCCCCCCTTCCCAAAAAATCAAACAACTAAAACTAACACTATGTATGATTATAAAAAACACACTTTTGCTTTGCTAAAAATCAATACCCCTACATATATCTCTATCTTGTGAACAATAAATCCATATCTAAGGGTTATAAATCAAAATACTGTCACAACTAAAGGATACACATACTTCGTGTATCCTTTAGCAACATGGACTCATGCGTTCGCTTGATCCGCCGTGACCAGATTTTGCAGATTCGTGTTGAGGTTTTCCGCCAGCTGTGTTAGTGCATCAGGAAATTCTGATGTGAACTTGGGTTTTAGCTCATAGTGTTGTCCGAAGAACTTAGACGCTGAAGCACCGCGCCATTCTCCGTCCGTTTCCAGACGTTCGATTTCTGTCATGAGTGAGCTAATCTCTTCACGTAGTTGGTCTATCTTGCTCAAAGACCTAGTGTAAATACCTGATGCCACTTCTACATTGATACTTATTCTTTCTGCCATGTGTTGCTCCTTTCACTGCCGTTTTGGCATGTTGTGAATATCTTTTCCCGCTTTATCCTGCTTGTGACTTATTAATAATATCATTATGAAATATTGACTTCAAGTCGATTTATGTCCTTTTTTTGAATTTTACCTCCTTTTTTTGTAGCTGATTGTCTTCTTTGTCTTCTGACAGTCTTTTTTGCTATCTATTCTTGATTTCTAGAGGTAGAGTGTACTCTATCAGTATAGAAACAATAAATCTATCTTTTGTGCTTCATCGAAAAATAGACTTTGGCTTACAATTTGAGGTTCTCCGTTTTGAATAACAAAAATTTGCAACGCATAAATTAGTTTATACCATCCATACCTATTTAATGTCACGCAATAAGTTACACCGTCATATTCGTGTGTCCAAAATTGTGAGACAGTGTTTCCAATCGGCAGCATATCGTGCAGATTACCAGCCGACTGCAAACCATGATATCTATCAATAAACTCCGGTTTGCGTAAAGCTACCGTCCCGTTGTCAAAGTCCTTACGATTTTTGTATACCTCAAACCATGATTGGTAAATAAAGCTCTTCCAATGATCCCAAGAGCGACCTTTGTGGATAACATTTTCTATGCCATTATTCTCAATATCGGCAACAAAGAAAACATCTTGCGGGGGTCCGTAATAAGACTCAGCCAACCGATCTGTATATCTGTTATCCCATAAATCGTCATCAGGTTGAAGAACCAGTTGTATTTCTCCCTCTGGACTGTATATTCGCTGGTGTCTTGCATCTTGCAAGGCTGTCTCTACCTGTTTGTCAACGTTTGAAAAAAGCTCGTCGTAGTCAGAGGTGTAAGCTGTGTCTATATATGTGAAAATATGCCGTGGTGAATAATCCTTTATAGTGATGCTCAGTTTGTGCCCCCTGCCGTTTGCGTCTATTGTATATGCGAAAATATCATGAGGCTCGTTACCTGTTTCATCATGTAGATTATATACAAAGTATATCTTGTCGTCATAACTTACAATATGCATATTATCACGCGTATAGGTCAATGGACTAATTGAAAAAAACTCATAAAGCCCATCATTGTTTTCCTTAAAAATAGCATAATAGTTATTCGCAGTCGAGCCGCCAACAGAACCTAATATGTATACAGCTATTTCATCAACCCCGCAACCATCGATATCGTATTCATAGAAAGGATAATATTTCGACCCCATCTGAGATATCGCCTCTTGCTCTACACTCGACCACCCTAACTTATCATCTGTTATATAGATGTTAAATCTATGCGCATCTTCATGTGTCCGGTTAGCAGGTAAAATATATTCATCAATAAAGGCACCATACGTTTGCGTATGTGCTACCTTCATCAGTTCATCTACGAATTTTTCAGGAAAATTAGCATTAGGTTGTACGATGGGATGAGGCTCGCTTTCCCATATATCTGAGAGAATTTTTATTGAATCACGCCTTGCGTTATTTAAAGCATGATAATCGTAATCATAGTTACTCATTGTTAAATCACCATGATTATCACCTGACCAAATATTGCTAATGAACGCTTTGTATAATGCGGTTAAGTCAATCTCCAAATATTCTGTGAATTCGGACAACATAAACAATCCGGGTATATGTTCCTCAAAAGTGCATTTCAAAAAATAATCAAACGCTTTTTGCCTGTCGATAGCAACCCCAATTCCATAAAGATAACAATACCCCAAGCGCTCATAAGTAAAAACGCTCGGTTTGGTGCTGTGTGCTAACGAATATAATTCATAAGCCATTTGCTCATCAACCGGGACTCCATCTCCGTATCGTACCATATCTCCTGCGGATAAAGCAGCGGTAACAGACCCCATGTGAGCGGACATTTTTGCCCATTCAAGGGCTTTTACTCGGTCTTGAAAATCACCGTCATATGTTCTAAAGCTGCTGTGGTAATACGCCATACCGATTTCGAATAGATTTTTCTTTTTATCAGTTCCAAGCTTATACACAAGGTAACTCAATTCATCGTGATGATTGGTGCGTAATCGTAAAATACTCCCTTCACGTCCTGAAATTGCATCTACTAAATGTATGCGTGCCGCTTCCGATACATCAGCATCGTCAAAAAACTGTTGTAACAATGACTCATAGTGGCTTGTTTCTGATGACACTTTTTCACCGTCTTTTGACAGTAAGAGTAATGTTAAATCATCATCTAGCTCAAAAGTGTCTCCTGTGCCATTAGACATGTGCTTTTCATATAGTTCAAAGGCTTTTTTTTGAGTATCAATTGCAAGTATTACATCAGGTATAACCCTTATTTCATTATAGGTATCAACCACTTCATCTTGCATGTCTACCGTTTCATCAGTAACAGTAGTATTAGCACAACCAATTGATAGAATCACTAATGCAGTAAATATTACGTTTCTTATCTTCTTCATTGTAACCACCTCTTTTTCTACTTGAAAATCTCGTTTGCTTCATGGTAACGCTGCAAATCACTTCCCTCCCCCTACCACTTCGGCACTAAAAGGAAATCTTCAATGTCATCGGTGTTGATGGCGAGGCGATAACTAATTACACCTTTGGGAATAACAATTATTAGTTTACCTGGTTCAACATAAAATGAAGAATTGTAAAACTCCCGTGAACGATCATTATACTCCTTATCTGCTTTGTCTATTGAACACTGCTCTAATACTTCCAATACTTCCACTTTTGTCATTCTGGAAAGACCTTGCACCAGATTTTCAGTATGACCATCAATGTCAAAGTCGTCATGAGCATAAAATACCGGTTGTACTATATCGCCGCTGTGGAAAAGGGTCGCAAACTCATTGTCCACCCTGATTAAATCATTTAGGAATACACGATTTCCGGATTGTATATCTATTGTTATATACACATAATATAAATGCTTTCGCTGATAATTACCGGTATCATACCCCATCTTCATAGACAAAAAACGGTTGTTAGCAGATATAAGTACTGAAGCCCGTACATTTTCTGGAACTACCACTCCCTTGATCCACGATGTTGCCGCTTTACCTAGTTCTCTATTGATTTGCATCATTAATCTTTCATCTGTCATTTCAACCACTTCGAACCACCTGATTGTTCTAATGCCTAAATGTGTTTCTACATCACCTTGTGTAATAGTAGTAAAATATGAAACTTCACTCGATGACCCTACAAGTTGGTCATTGTCTAAACTGCTTGTTTCTTCACAGGTAGTACATATCACATCATCTTCTTGATTTTGTGTCTCTGTGTTTTCCTTGCTACTTTCAGTTGTTAATTCAACGAGTTTATAGTATTTGTGTTTATACTCTTCACAGTTCTCACAAGCTTGTTCTTGTGTGTCAATTATATCAATTTGTGCACCAGTTACTTCATCGGGTGTATCAATTGTGTCATCAGTATCAATATTAGTACAGCCAAATAAAAGTATCATTAGTGTTATTAATACTGTGCTTCTCACTTTCTTCATCACCACCACCTTCGCTTTCTACTTGAATATCTCGTTTGCTTCATGGTAACGCTTCTCTCGTTCATCCCAACCCCGAGGTGCTGTGTATGTTTGCCCATTAGTATATTCAAAACTACTTGATGTACCATTCTTTTTAATGATCGGAAAATATTCACCATCTCTAATCGATACCATTATGGCATTGTCTATATATATTAGTGAATCATCCTTCCTTCTAACTGGTTTTCCATCCTTTATAAGGTACGGCCAGCCATTTACAATTGATTGTGTCACGAAGAAGACACCTAACGAATTTCCATATTGAATAACATAGTCTTTAATATATTTAGTGGATAAGCTTGTTTCAAACTCACTCCAATACCATGCCGATACTTCCCATGGGTCATAATTCTCTGATATATGTTCAGCTGTATTAGCCTCGCTATATGTGTCTCCCATCTTCTCCAGAAATGCTTCATGATTTTCCTCATGTGTAAGCTGTATGTAACTCGCTCCCCGTGCTTCGACAGTATTCTCTCCTACGGTAGTATCATCTTCATTTAATAACTCTATTTTATGTGTCCCCCTTCCGCTTTCATGCGCACATGTCGCCATAAACATCATGATACTGTTCATGTTTGTGATGTTATAGCGGGTGAGAACATCCCTGATATGTAATAATTCAAAAAAGGAAACCTCCCAACCGAAATCAGACATCATCCAAGAGCTTATCAAATATGGACACACGCCGGGGTTTACATTCATTAGTGCATACTCACGCCTGAATCTGAGCAATACTTCTTTTTGTCCATCATCGAGTACTTTCCATTCCCGAGCCTCAGTATTCATTATTTTGCGGTACACTTCGTTCTTCTGCTTCGCATCCATTGCCAACCATCGCATGGGGTTACTCCCCAACTCAATAATAAGTGATGTCAATTCCTGAAGTAAAAATGAATGTTCCTTTGTCTCTATTGATTCTGCCATCGCTTCATACATGCTGTCCATAGGCATGGAAAAGGGTAGCTTGCTGACATCTTCATGGAACTGTGCGTGTGCTTCCATGAAGTTATTGAGTGAACTTGCCAACTGATAAAACTCAGACAAATCAGATTGATGCGCCATCTCACGTTCACCCACTCTGGTACGTAGGTCTTTCAAGTCATTTATCAGCTTCTCGTGTAGAGCATTAATAGCACCGCCGGTAGGTTGAGGCAAGTTAATCACACTACTGTCTACTTCGTAGTTTAACTCATTATTCAGTTCGATGAATTTCTGATGTGATAAATGGAAATCAAAAATCAATTCCTCGAGACTATTGCAATCGATTACCGTGTTCTCGTCAGGATCAATGTTCTCACGATATCCATCTATATATACACCGATGACATTACTTAGCTCATTATGCAAAACCATCATCCCCTTTATAACCAAGCGGTTGACTTCATTCATATAGTCTTTTACCTGTTTGGCAGTCGTGCCTTTAAAGGAGTCCATGTAGATGAACTCCCTGACTGATTTGGTTAACTCTTCCAGTCCTACCTTATAGTTGTTGGTAAAACCTTGAATTGCATAATGAAAGCTTATCATTTCTTGATAGTCGATTCGGTAACTCATCTACTCACCCTCTTTCTCCTAGCCTGTAACATAATAATATCATTATGAAATATTAACTTCCAGTCGATTTACGTCCTTTTTTTGAATTTGATAGCCTTTTTTTGTGGCTGAAATAATTTCATTCATAAATTTTTTAACAATAAAAAACTCCTCTTCCCCTGCCACTTAGGAAAAGGAGTATCTCCTACCCCATCCGCCGCAAGCGGCGAATGTAAAATCCGTCACTTTCATGAATCCCCGGGAGAAGTTGACATTCACCCGCGACTTTTGAATCAGTCAACTTTGCTATGTATGATAGCGGAGAATCACTTGGAAATGAATCTTGCGTGAAAGGGAAATTGGCGGTGAACCAATCCATCATCTCCTCATTTTCGCCTTTGCTAATCGTGCAGGTACTATAAATCATGATCCCACCCGGTTTGACATACTGCCATACTGTCGCCAGTATCTGCCGCTGAAGATTTTCGATGTCTGCGAGAGCCGCTAATGTCAGTTTGTGCTTGATATCCGGTTTTCTCGCTATCACCCCCAGACCTGAACAAGGTAAATCGACAAACAACACATCACCTTTATTAACCAGACTCGGCTCAAAGATACAAGCATCATGAACAACAATATCCAAGTTACTGCGCCCTAGTCTGGCAGCATTTTCGCTCATCAAACGACATTTTTGCTTATTGATATCACGGGCTATGACTAATTTTGCTTTTTCGGCAGCATGAAGGCTTTTGCCGCCGGGAGCGGCACACACATCAATTACGACATCATCTTCCTTGATTCCCGCCGCTTCACATACCAAAACCGAGCCAAAGTCCTGGATGGCAAATACTCCCTCTTTATAACCAGGCAAAGTGGTAATATCATCAACCTTTCTTAGTTGATAGACATAATCGAGAATGCTGTGAGGTTGAATATCACTACCGCTATCATTTACCGCTCTGAGCCAAGCAGCTTTCTCATCTTTGTTCAGATTAGCACAGAGGCGAAGTGTCAGCGGCATTTCTTTTAACAAAGCCGATAACAGGATTTTGACTCTTTCATCCGGCATTTCTGCACACCACTTACCCACTATCCACTCCGGCATCGCAAAACGAAGCGAAAGCCCCTTGATACTATCATCATTTTCATCAGGGTAGGGAAGTTGGCTTTTTTCTTTGCTGATAGTGCGAAGCACCGCATTGACGAAACCGGAAAGTGAGGAAAAACCACGCCGTTTTGCTATTTTGACCGCTTCATCACAAACAGCGTGGTCAGGGACACCGTCAAGAAAAAGAATCTGGTATACGCTGATACGCATCAGGTTGGCGATAGTCGATCTCATCTTGGAGACAGGGGTATTGGCAATGCCATCTATAAAATAGTCAATTTGCAATTGCCGTTCCAGCGTCCCATTGACTATCCGTTTAATCAATGCTTTCTCATGAGTAGTGACACTACTGTCAGTTTGAGAAAGTTGTGCCAATACCTCACGCAAAACCAGATGGCAAAACTCACCGCCATCATTTATCCGTATCATCATATCGAGGATAATATCACGAAGTTCTCTTTTTGACCGCTGATATGTCATCTTATTAACCACGCCTGCCGCGCAAGAGTATCAGGCGGAAAAGCTGTAACAAAGCGGCGGCGGCTGACGCTACATATGTCAAGGCGGCAGCATTTAATACCCGTTGGGCACTTTTCATCTCTGTCCCACCCATTATCCCGCAGTTCCCAAGTACTGCTTTGGCACGGACGGAGGCATTGAACTCCACGGGTAGTGTAACCAGTTGAAACAGGATTGCCACCCCGAAGACCAAAATACCGATATCAATAAGGTTAAACACATACTCCGTTCCCGGAATCGGCACATCAAATCCGAGCAGAAATCCCAGAAGAACCAACGGCATCCCCAGATGTGAACTGATAGTGGCAACAGGAACAAGTGCTGAGCGCAAACGTAGGGGAGCATAGCCGGTGTTATGCTGAATCGCATGTCCGCACTCATGGGCGGAAACTCCGAGAGCGGCAACCGATGCCGAATCATGGACTGATTCCGAAAGGCGCAGGGTTTTACTGCGAGGGTCATAATGGTCAGTCAGATTACCACTGACCCTTTCCACTTTGACATCGTTTATCCCTGCATGTTTTAGTATCCGCAAAGCAGCATCTTTGCCCGTCAAACCGCTTTGACTGCGTTCACCTGAGTACTTCTTGTATGTACTTTTCAGATAACCGCTGGCAGCCATACAAAGAACCGCTCCTATCAACACGAGTATGTATGTAGTATCCCAAAACAACATATGCTTCCTCCTTAATTGTTCCTTGCCCTGTTCCTCTATCTACCGAGAATTAACACCGTACTTACGGGTAAAATATGGTAAATCAAACCACTCAACCGAGCTTCTCTCCCACCGTCATTTTGTTACCACAAAGGTGCTCGGCGGCGGTCATTTCCTTTTTGCCCTCGATTTGTAACCGTGTTATCCTGAGGTTTCCCGAACCGCAAATGACTAAAATTCCCTCTGGCGATACTGCGGCGATTGTCCCCGGCAAAAGAGCTGCTTGGTTTTCCGAAAAACATTCTAAGGACTTCGTTATTTTCATCTTTTTGCCGTTATAATATGTATATGCACCCGGGCGTGAGTAAAGTCCGCGTACCAGTCGCTCCAGTTCTTTTGCCTGTTTGCCCCAATCAATCTTTCCCCTGTCAGCGGACAGCATCGGCGCATACGAAGACAAGGAATCATCTTGCTTCCGGGGGGTGAGTAGTCCTTCCTCTATTCCTGTCAGTGCCTCTGTTACCAATTCTGCGCCGAGCAAAGAGAGTTTTGTCTCTAATGAATCACCGCTTTCATCAGCAGCAAGTGGTATCGCTCTTTGTAACAGGATATCACCGGTATCTATCCCACTATCCATTTGCATAATAGTGATACCGCTCTCTTTGACCCCATCGATAATCGCCTGTTGCATCGGTGCCGCACCACGGTAAAGTGGCAGCAAAGAAGCGTGAATATTGATGAAGCCATAGCGGGGTAGGTCGAGGATTTCCGACGGCAGTATCTGTCCATATGCGGCAACTACGCCGATGTCAGCCATGTTTAGGTAATCCTGTAGTTCTGCCATCTCCTCGCATGATTTGATTTTTTGCGGTTGCAAGACAGGAATCCCATAGCGTAAGGCATCTTCCTTGACCGCCGACATTGTAATATTTCGCCCCCGTCCCCGCCCCCGATCCGGTTGGGTGACGACTGCCACTACCCTATGTCCGGCGGCAATGATAGCTCTGAGCGGTTCTACGGCAAAATCCGGCGTACCCATATAGATGATATTCAAAATCAATCCTCTTCTTTAGTAGGGGTCATCTTCCGCTAGGTCATAGTTATCATGAAGTTCACCCTCAACCAAATCCACATAAATACGTCCGTCCAAATGGTCGATTTCATGACACATCGCTCTTGCCAACATCTGCGTCGCTTCTATTTCAAAAGGTTTCATCTCTTCATCATATGCCATGACCTTGACATATGCCGGTCGTGTCACCGTCCCATGTTTGCCGGGTACGCTAAGGCAACCTTCGTTGTCGGTAATTTCTCCGCTTTGCGCGATAATACGGGGGTTGATGAGGATGAGAGCTTGCTCTTCTAAATTATCAACAACAAAAATACGCTTCAAAACCCCGACTTGACAAGCAGACAGCCCCATGCCGCCGACATCATACATTGTATCAAGCATGTCACTTATCAATATCTTCGTCCGACTCGTAATCTTCGTGACTTCCTTACTTCTCTTGGTGAGAATCGGGTCTCCGATTGTCCTGATACTCCTAATTGCCACGAGTTTCCTCTTCTGTTTTTAAGAATACGCAGTATTCATGCTGACATCATTAGTTATACTTAACGAGGTATTTCACGAGTTTAGTATAACTCGATGTTTGCTACATGGATTGCTTCGCTTCGCTCGCAATGACGAGGCTTTGTGTTACTTGGAAGCCTGTACAAGAACGCTTGCGTTCTTGCTGACATCGCTAGTTATACTTAGTGAGGTATTTCACGAACTTAGTATAACTCGATGTTTGCTACAAGAATACGCAGTATTCTTGCTGACATCGTTAGTTATACTTAGTGAGGTATTTCACGAACTTAGTATAACTCGATGTTTGCTATACCTTCTCAAATCGTTCTACATTGAGTACAAATACCGTCGCTCCCCCGACCGGCACTTCAACCGGCATCGCTGACGAATACGCCATCCCATCCCCGGAGATAGCCGGCATTTGCTGACTGCGGCTTCTGGCGTTCTTTTTGATTATGTCGATGGCTTCTTGGGTTTTCTCGTCATCGACACCAACGAGCATGGTCACATTCCCGGCACGTAGAAACCCGCCGGTCGTCGATAGTCTGGTGATGCTGAAGCCGCTTTTGATCAAGCTTTGTGAAACATGTGAAGCATCATCCTTGTCGATTACCGCTAATATCATTTTCATGGAAGCACCATCCTTTCCCTGAGTAAAACTAAATATAATTACATAATAATGTGAAAATTTGTCTTAATTATATAACGAAAACTTTGTTTGCGCAACTTTTGGGAATGAATAAGTTTTAATCCTTACTTCATTTATGTTGATGAGATTGCGGGTCGAAGCCCGCAATGACGAGTCAGAGCCCGCAATAACGGGTCACCGCTTCCGAAAACTTATTCTCGATAACTCATAGCGCAGCCGTGTAGCCATATCTTGATATGCGAGGGTATACGCCTTTCGCAGTCCGTATCCCTTTTCGTTCCAGACCCGTGGTAGAAAAATGGCAATTACGATGAAACGAAGCAACATCGTAATAATGAAGAGAAGCTTGTAATGGTCAAACGGCGTTCCCATAAAGGTAAGCTCCCAACCTGCCACCACCGGGGAAAGAGCTTCCAACAAAGCCCCGCCGATGATAAAGGCTATCCCTGCCGCTCCCGAGGTAAGCACCGCATACACCGCCAATGCCGCAGTACGCCCATACTTCGGCGTATGGGAAAGCTGCATGTTGACCATCGTAGCTTCGTTGGCACACCAAAACAAGCCGCCGAGGAAATTGAAGAGGAACAGCGGCCAGACATTGCCCGGAACTGCCCACAACCACACCACCATCCCCACCGTAGAAGCACAAGCGGAAATCATCATTACCGGCACACTTCCATAGCGGTCAAGGAATACCCCCCACCGGGAAAGGATGATGAGTGTCAATATCTGTGCCACAATCTGTCCGAACACGATCATGCTCATATATGACAGAGAAAGTACATCGATGGCATATTTGTTAAAAAAAGGAACGCTGATATTGACGGCAAAACTCCAAAACGCCCAAAAGAGCAAGAAATCACGAGTCTTGGGAATCTTGAAACTGGATTTGATACCATCGAGGAGGGAAAAATCCTTGGGTTTACTTGGAATATCACGAAAACGCAGGCGGGCATACATTAGGATATCAATCAAACCTGCCACGCCGCCGATGGCAAAGACGACTGTATATCCGGCAAAACCGGGGATATAGTCAAGGGCAAAGGCAATCAAAAGACCTGCCACCATCGAGCTAATCGTACATACCCGCTGCCGAGTGGTAATATACCGCCCTCTAATCGCTCCCGGGATCACGCTTGCCATCAAGGTAATATGGGTAATGGCAACAAATGAGCCACTCATCGCCGCCAGCGTCACCAAGACGATGAGCGCCCATAACCCCGACTCGCCGACCGAGAATAGATAAGGAATGAAAGCCACGGCAATCCATGACAGGCGTTGAATCACCCCACCCACCATGAACATCTTCTTATATTTGCCTGTCTTTTCTGCCATGTAAGAAGCGGGGATTTGCAACAATCCTGCCAATACCGGGAGGGCGGAAATAAGACCAAAAGCGAACTCACCCGCACCCAAAGCAGAAGCATATCCGGCAAATGCCACTCCGCTTTGGGCTGTGAATAAGAACATGCCAACTGCCACCGACAAGATTATGACATTGAGCAGATGTAAAACCTCGCTGTCTTCGACATAATCCCTGTAAGTGTGGTTGAAAAGTCTATAAATAGACATACGGCTTTTTACCTCAAAATACCAAACACAAACAACTACTGCTCAAGTTACCCGAGTTCTTGATTCCCAAACTCGTAGTTTCCAAACTCGTAGTTTGCAGACTCGTAGTTTTAGTCAACTCTCTACTTGAGTATCAAGTTTTACTTGCGCATCGCCTCTTCGAGACTGAAGCGAATGTGCTTTTTCACTTCCTCCGTGCCGTCATACTCCAGCCCAAAGGTACGCTTAATTTTGTCCACACTATAAAGATTCGGGGAAGAGTTCCACCCTTTATCCTCCAGTACTATCTCCGCTTTCGTCTCCGGATACTCAGCTATTGTCATGCGGGCGATTTGCTCCCAAGTCATGAAGTTTGTCGCCAGTGCCATGAAGATTTCTTCATTGAGATCACTTTCGATAATCGCCAGATATACTTCGGCAATTTGCTCTGACGACATGAACTGCGTACCGTCATGCTTGATTAGGTGAATTGGCTCATTTTTGACCACGGCGCTAGCGATATCACGGAAGCGGGTATCCTTTTGTACTGTTGCTCCGGGATAAAGCGGATTGGCAAAGGTATAGCCGGGACGAATGACATTACGTTTCATCGTCACGGGCTTTTCGGGGTTGTCGGCATCGCCGTAGTATTTACAAAAGCCGATTACATAAGCATCAGAGGCTGCTTTCGTACTTCCGTAAATATCGATCGGCATACAGGCATAAGTTTCATCAATATCCGGCAGAGCATGACCGAACGCCGCTACGCTGCTGGTATAAAGAAACTTCTTCACCCCTGCTTTTTCTGATATTTCCATAAGATTGGCGGTGATGGCAGTGTCATTTTGCATCATCAAAGACGGTGACAATCCCCAACCGAGGGCAATGTGGATGACGGCATCACAACCTGCGACATATTGGCGCATCAAATCATAGTCTGCCATTTCCCCTTTTACCAAGGTGATGTTTTCCATTTGTGCCATCGGTGCATAACTGTTGGGTTCACGAGACAATACTAGCGTCTCATGCCCCCGCTGCGCCGAAAGTGCCGATACATACTGACCGATACAGCCGGTCCCGCCGGTGATAAAGATTTTCATTTGCTTCCTCCTTTGCTTGCTTCCCTTATGTTATTGCTTCATTTATCATCTACTGCTCTATATCCCTTACGATACCTCAATCCCAAATATCCGCTGTCCGCGTGTACCGACGACGATCATATTGTTCCAAACCGCAGGGGAAGCCTCAATATTTCCCCCGAGATTGATACGGTCAAGGATTTCACCTGTCGTCCCCCGCAACAAATACATTGTTCCTCCTGCATCACTGATTATCAAATACGACGTGCCGTCTTCGTTGTAAATGGCGAGCGGCGAACTCCAACCGTATGTAGACATAAACTGCTCCCATACCACTTCACCACTTTTTTTGTCATATGCGACGATGACCCCACCGGAACTATAGCCACGGAGCTTGCCGACCCAATACACGACAATATCAGATATATCACCCTTGCCGACCAGGACTGTCGCAATCGCTCCGCCGGTGACGGCAAGATCGGTTAGACATGGCCATTGATGCTGCCACTGGGTTTCCCCGGTAGCGGCGCAAAGCTTACGTAGATAAGCATATCCGTTCGCCTTCTTGACCTCTGTTCCCGAATAAAGAAAGAGCCGTTCCTCTTCTTCATCCCATTCCAAAACCACCGAGGAATCGGTATCATCCAAACCATCGTAGACCCATGCGGGAGACATGGTCATCAAGTCGATACATTGAATTATGCCGCTATTGTCAGATGCCCAGATATAATGAGCAAAAGCCGAGGGTGAACCCTCGACACCCAGCTGTCTGCCGCCTGCGGGACGATAACGATAAAGGATGATTTCCGGGTCAATGGCGATTGTTCCCTCACTACGGTCATAGTCAGTGTTGAGTTTTACATTATGAAAAACCCCATTTTCACCCCACAGATACATTCGGTCATTGTCGATATCGAAAAGCGGGTTGGAGTCAAAAGCTGCCCAACCACGATGAGCAAAATTACTGCGTCCATTGATGAAGTGAAGCTGGGTAAAATCAATCAGCGAGTAAATGAAAAAACCCATCCGATTAGTCTCTACTTCATCCCCTTGTCCGAAGTAAAGCAGCGGATATCCCCGTGGGTCAATCGTCACGCCGCCCTTGATCGGTTGCCCGAACCACAGCCGATTTCGTGTCGCTTGTCCGTCTTCAAGGTCAAAGAAGTAAATATAACCATCCATTGCTCCTTGGATTACCTCGATTAAACCTACTTTGTCCTTTTTCTCAGGTAGGATATTCATCTGCTGCTGAACATCAAAATCCCAGGCGATAATCGCCGGTTGCCCTGACCACCCCACCCCCGTCCAACGTCCAAGACTACCGGTTGATAATCGGTATGCCTCTGTCAGCTTCTCTTCGGCTACTACTGCCGTCCCCCAAGTAGCATTGTCACGGAAATTATTACCGCGAAAAGTCGTAACCCCTGCCATCTCGGTATAGTACTCGGGTAATTTGAATACAATCGGATCGGGGCTTAGATACGATTCCACGTTTTCACCGTCGATACGGATATCATAAACAAACGAAAGATTGGCAGGGTCGCTTTCGGCGATATGATAAGCATGAAAAACCTCCCAAGGATATGGCTCGGGTTCAGGCTCAGGTTCGGGTTCAGGCTCAGGTTCAGGTTCGGGTAAAGGAGCGGGTTCAGGTTCGGGAATGGGCAAAGGCTCTTCTGCCAAAGGGTAATCCTCACGAATCACCGGGTCTTTGTCTGTATAGGAAAGTGACAACAACAAGACTATGACTGTCATCAGAAAGACTCTGGCAATGTGTTTGATGATTTTCATGTTGGCTTCCACTCCTATTGTTTCATTATATGTAATTGGGAGAGCTTTGTAAACTGCCCGCACCACTTGCTCCTTTTCTCCATAAGTAGTATGATGGAAACAGCAAATCACTCAGGAGGTAATACTCATATGAAATATCATGGTTTTAATATGCTCTATATGTTTTCCAAGTCCTACGCTGACAATCCTGCGGCAATAAATGAACGGGAGCTTGATTTCATCGCCAAGCACGGTTTCAACTACATCCGGATTCCGATGGATTATCGTTTTTGGACAGATGGCTTCAACTACACTGAACCGATTGAGGAAAAATTCGCTCTGATTGACCATTATTATGAAACGTGCAAAAAGTTCGGACTGCATGTCTGCCTCAATCTACACCGTGCTCCGGGATACTGCATCAATGCCAATCATCTGGAAAAGCACAATCTCTGGAAAGATGAAGAGGCTTTCCAAGCTTTTGTATTCTTATGGGAGAAGCTGGCACGGCGGTATCAGGGTATATCCGCTACGGAAATGAGCTTTGACCTCTTGAATGAGCCGCCTGATGTGGGCAAATATGGCTTTACACGTGATATTCATCAACAAATCATGCGTCCTACCATCGCTGCCATCAAAGCGATCGACCCTGACCGCCCGATAGTCATCGACGGTGTCGGCGGGGGGCATGAAGCAATGCCGGAAATGGCGGATGCAGGGGTCATTCACAGCGGCAGGGGTTACACCCCCTTTCAAATCAGTCACAATCAAGCGGGATGGTGTGGCGATGAGATGGAGTGGATTGAGCCGGTTTACCCCGGTATATCAGATGATGAACAGTACTGGGATCGGGATGCATTGATTGAGTTTTATCAGCCGTGGCGGGATGTGGAAAAGCAAGGTGTCGAAATCATCATCGGTGAGTTCGGTTGCTATAACCAAACACCTAACGATATCGCCATTCGTTGGCTTTCAGATTTGTTGTCCGTTTACAAAGAATTTGGTTGGGGTTATGCACTCTGGAACTTCAAAGGTCCGTTCGGGATAGTCGAACATAACCGCCCCGGCACGAAATTTAGAGATATGGACGGCTTCATGGTTGACGGCGAATTACTGGCGTTGATGAAAGAGAATATGGAGTAATGCTCCTCCAACTAAATTTGGCAAAGTTTAATTGGTGTAGCAATAGTTACACCTCCACCACCGCTGAACACATGCTGCGGGGGGCGATTTTGATCGGGAAATCGTCAATCCGGAAACCGCTTTTGCCCATTTCCAACTCGACCTTGACCGTTTCATATGCCAGTTCGGGGAGGTTGTTTTCCTGACTCAGATGTCCGAGCATCACCATTTTCAAGCCGCCGTGCAGGAGACGGCAGAGTAGTTTCCCTGCGGTTTCATTGGAAAGATGACCGTGCTGGCTTAGGATTCTTTGCTTCAAAAAATATGGGTAATTTCCGGCTTCCAACATGCGCACATCATGATTTGATTCTAAGAACAAAACATCCATATCTTGCATGGAGCTTATCGTATAATCATCATATATCCCCAAATCAGTAACGATACCGATTCGGGTCTTTCCATCACCGACCCGGTACGCCACCGGTTCAGCCGCATCATGGGATATTCTTAGTGGATTGATGACTATGTCCTTGATATTGAGTGGGACATCGGCGCTAATCAGATGGAGCAAATCATCATCAACCCGCCCGCATCTGCCGCTTTTAATCGTCTTCATCGTCCCTTTTGTAGCCATAATCGGGGTGTGATACCGCCGTGCCATTACCCCCAGGCAGTTGATATGGTCACTATGTTCATGGGTGACAAAAATAGCATCAATATCATGACCGGATATCCCGATAGAATTGAGTCCTGCTTCGATCCGTTTGCCGCTGATTCCCGCATCTATCAAGATATGGGTTTTGTCAGAGCCAATATAAATACAATTGCCGCTGCTGCCGCTGGCAATGCTCATTAGTTGCATTTAGGTTTTACTTCCAATCGTATATTTATGGGAAAATCCCCATCCGCTTTACCGGTAAACTAATCATCCCAGAAGACATCAATCACATCTCCCTCTGCCAACGGCTCCATGAACTGTGCCACCCGCCCATTGAGTTTCGTGATGATATGCCGTCCCCTCGCTCCATTTAAGTCAAAATCGAAGTACTCAAAGACATCCACGAAGACATAATCTGACTTCCCTGAAAGCAATACTGATGAGCTATTGACCGATACGGTCAATGAAGTTGCTTCTTCTCCTGCATTTGCCGTACTTTTCCTGCCTCCCTTTGCCTTGCGGGTGTTTTTTGCCTGTCCTTTGCCGCGGCGGAGAAATGCCGATGCTTCCCCGGTATCACTATCCTCGGTAAGTGTCCATGTCACGGTGAAATTGTCATATACCTGCGATTTGCGGTCAGCTTCCTTTTCATTGACAAGGATATCATCGTCAACCGTCAGGGCTACTCCCATCAGACCCGCTATCTGTCCCACGGTATAGTAATACGCCAACTCTATTTCATCACCCTCAGATATCTCATATTCCATCGGCTTCAACTCACCGCCTACCCACACCGGGCGTGGCAGTTCATACTCCGTGCCATTGATGATTACTACGATACTGTCTTTCAACTCTTTGATATTGGCAAGCGTTGCCTTCCCTGCTTCCCCTGCCGTCGATTCCTTGACCACTATCACATCATTGCTATGGATGGGGGTGTGGATGTCAGCCGCCTCACCATTGACGGTGATTTCCGCTGTTTCACCCGCTTGACCACGTACCATGCGGCTACTGCCGTCCAGTTGAAACACCAACGCTTTCCCCCGGCGCGGGAAAAAAGCATCATTGGGAAACTGCGCCTGAATCGCGGCATCGACCACCGAAAGACGGTTATTATCATATATTTTGAGGCGTTGTCCGTTGAAACTGACGAAGATGAAATTGTTGCTTTGCTCATAATAGTTAAGGCAAATACCAATCGGTGTCACTAATAGTGAATCCTTTTTCATCCCCACTTCTTCAAAGACTATCTCCTGCATCACTTCTTCGCCCCGCAAGGCAACACGCTCACGGGCTATCCCCAGTTCATCAGCAAGAGCTGCGGTATATCCGGGGATTTTACCGCCGCCGCCGACTACGAAAACCGCACTTACCGACTTGCCGCCATTGAGACTGCGTATCGCTTCGGCAACATCGCGCGCCATCTCTTTTAGGACATCATCGACCATTTCCAAGACTTTTTCCTTGGGCATATCCTGTGGCAAAAACATGATATCCTTGTAAGTCACGACATCCATTTCCCCGGCATCGTGCTTCATTTGCTCCGCAGTAGCGAAATCAACCAGACAACTGGCGGCGATAACCTCGGTCAAGGCATCACCGGCTTTGGCAATCATCCCATAAGCAATGATACTGCCGTCTTTGGATATCGAGATATCACTAGTCCCTGCCCCGACATCGACGAGGGCGATATTGAGCATCCGATACTTCTCAGGTATGGCAACTTGAATGGCGGCGATAGGTTCAAGGGTCATGCTGACGATATCGAGTTCGGCTTGCTCAACAGTACGATAGAGACCATTAACAACATCATCGGGCAAAAAGGTGGCAATGACATCAGCACCGATTACCTTTGCTTTGTGTCCCTCCAAATTGCCGATTTGATAGCCATTGAGATAATAGCGGACGATGCTGTGTCCGACACAAAAGAAGCGGGCTTCGGTGTCAGCGGGGGCTTCAAAATCGGCATAGGCTTGTTCTACCCCCATTGACGCAAGCGCATAAATATCTTCCTTGGTAACTTCACGTTCAGGTACAAACGGCCATTCGACATGGCAAGTGACCGTCCGCAGGACTCGTCCTGCCGCGGCAATGCACACCTCATCAAGGGAAAGGGTCGTCGCCTCTTCCAAAACACGCCTCACCTTTGCCACCGTCTCACCGACCTTGATTATATCGTGGATTTGCCCGTCTATCATCGCCCGCGAATCATGAGCAACACTACGCTGGGCAATCACACAAAATTCATTGCCTTTCTTGTAGCCTACCGTCCCGACGACAGTTCGCGTTCCGATATCAAGACCAAAGACTGTTTTTCCCGGGTACTTTTTGCTTTCTGCCACCGCTTACTTCCTCAACTTTGCTTCTACTTGTGATAAAGCCTTTTCTATACCATCTTCGTTGTCTATCACTACCTGACAACGCTCCCTAAATTCTTGCTCCGAAAGCTGACATTCGATAATCGAGCTTACCGCTTCGCTGCTATATCCACGGCTTTCCATTACCCGCCGCCGACGAGTAGCCTCACTTGCATATATATACCAAAGTTCATTCACGATTTTATCATATTCGTCTTCAATTAACAATGCCGCCTCAATGAAAAGAAAGTCGATGACGGCTCTCTTTGCCTCTGTGGCGATTATTGTCTCAATATACTCCTTTACCTGCGGATGAATAATGGCATTTACTTCACTACGCAACTTTGGATTGCCAAAGACCAATTTTGCCATCTGATGACGTTTGAACTTACCCTCGTCATCGAGGATATCACGACCGAGCAAGGTAAGCATCGGCACATGACAAACTTGCCCCGGCTCACAAAGGAGACGAGCAACGCTGTCGGCACTAATGACAATTGAGTTGTGTGAAGCGGCAATGTGGGTGAGCAAGGTCGATTTCCCGCTCCCGATACCGCCGGTAACGCCGATTACACGCATCTTTTCCTATCCGAAATCAAAGGTCAGCTGCTCTGCTACTTCTGTCTTGGCGACTGCCGCCGTAGTATTATATTTGTCCAAATAATGACTAAACTCCAGTTTCTTTAGGATAGGCAACGCTGAGTCGGTGAACAAACTGCCATGCTTTGCTTTCTGATAATCAAACTCAACCTCAGCACTAGTGGCAATAGTGGCCAGTTCCTGACTTAGAAAAGCCAGTTCCTTGTTCTCACTGAGGGACTCCTTGACCGCTGCCTTGGTGATATCATCAAGGTTTTCATAGATTCCTTTGAGTGAGCCGAAACGAACCACCAGCTCAGTAGCAGTTTTGATCCCGATTTTGGGTACACCGGGGATATTATCGGATGGATCACCCATCAATGCCTTGACATCAATGAACTGTTTCGGGGTGACTTGATAAGCTTTTTCCACATCATCAGCGTAGTAATCCTCGATCACAGCCCGCCCGCCCTTGGTCTTGGGGATACGTATTTTTACCAATGAAGAAGCAATTTGCAACAAATCCTTGTCACCTGAGATTATCGACACCGCCATCCCTTTAGCTTCAGCACTTACCGCTATCGTACCCAGGATATCATCTGCCTCCAATCCCGGCTTCACCAACACACAGACATTCATCGCCTCCAGCAGCTCCATCATCACGGGAACTTGCTCACGAAGCTCCGCTGCCATTGGTTTGCGGGTCGCTTTGTAGTCCTGATAAATGGTATGGCGAAAGGTGGGGGTACGGTCATCAAAAGCGACTGCCAGATATCCCGGTCTTTCTTCTTCCAAAATCCTCATCATGATATTCATGAAACCATAGATGGCGTTGGTATGAAAACCCTTGGAATTGGTAAGTTCCGGCATCCCGAAGAAGGCACGGTTTAAGATACTATGTCCATCCAGTAAGACGATTTTGTCCATATTACTATATCACCAAGTAAAACAGAATACTGATTGCCACGGCAATGAGAAAAAGTAAACTAAATGTCAGCCAACGCAACCCCCGCCGTACCCGCAGTAATTTCAACGCCCGCCCTTTTTGGCTAGTCATTACTTGCTTCAAATTAAAAGTACCGCCGTCTTCCAAACGCAATAGTCCCTCATTGGCGAGATAATAAATCGCGAGTTCCTCTTCACACTCAGAACATGCTTCCATATGAAACAAAAATGCCGCCAGTTCATCTGTGGCAAGCGAATTATCCAAGTAACCCGGTATCTGCTTTGTAAACAGTTTACAATCCATAATGTAAATTGTCCGACCGTGTAGTGTTACTCCGGCAAAAGTCCCAAAGCCGCCGCATCGCCAATCACCGTCACATCACGGTGGAATCTGAGTATCGATGCCGGAACTTTCGGGGTAACAGGTCCGGTAAAAGCCTCCTTAACGATGGCTGCCTTATCTTCACCGCTTATCATTACCACTATCTTGGCAGCGGACATAATCGTGCCAATACCGACAGTATAGGCCTCTTTGGGTACATCATCAGCGGTAGCAAAGAACCGTTGGTTGGCATTTATCGTCGCCTGTGACAGCTCCACGCAAAACGACCTGTCTTCAAACACATCACCCGGTTCATTAAAGCCGATATGTCCATTGTGTCCGATTCCCAGTATTTGTAAATCAATGCCTCCGAGATCGCTAATCGTCTGCTCATAAGCTAGGCAAACTGCCTCCGCATCTGCTACCATACCATCGGGTACATGGGTACGCTTCGGATCAATATTAGTATGTTTCCACAAGCGTTCATTCATATAATAAAAATAACTTTGCTCATTATCACGGGTAATTCCTTTGTACTCATCGAGATTCACGGTGCTAATTTGACTGAAATCAAGTTCACCTTTCTCATATGCTTTAATCAAAAGCTCATACATCCGCACCGGAGTTCCCCCCGTCGCCAACCCCAGTACCGAACTTGGTTTTGTCTTTATCTGCTCGGTGACAATGGCGGCGGCAGCTTTACTCATTCCTTCATAATCATCAGTTTTGATAAAACGCATACTTCTCCTTTCGTATCCATGAAAGTGTTATTCCCGCTCATGGATTCACGAAGAACTCCTGCATTGTCCGCAGTACCTCACTCTTATCAATCGGCTTGCCGAGGTGTCCATTCATGCCGATGCGCAGACAATGCTCGGCATCTTCTTTGAAAACATTGGCGGTCATGGCAACAATCGGGATATTCCTTGCCTGAACCGTGCCTAACTCGCGGATTTTTTGGGTGGCGGTATAACCGTCCATTTCCGGCATTTGAATATCCATGAAAATCAAATCATACTTGTCGGGATTGGCAGTAAACATCTCTACCGCCTCCCTGCCATTGGTAGCTATCTCAATCATCACGCCTGTATCAGCAAGCAACTCCCGCAAAATCACCCGGTTGACCTCAATATCCTCAGCAAACAGAATCCTCTTGCCGGGGAAACTGGTCTGTAAAGGTTGCTCCATCGCCTTTTTGTAATAAGGAACTCTGATGGTGATAATATCTTCTTTTTCACCCTCATCTACATCAAATTCAAATATGAAACGGCTTCCACATTCTGCCGCTTCCGGCTCGACCCATATCTTGCCGCCCAGTAATGTGGCGATATGATGGGCAATATCAAGACCAAGCCCGGTTCTGCCGTAGATGGCATCGGCATTACTCTTGCCTATCTTCTCCTTCAAATCCTCATTAAGGCATACGCCATTGTCAGAAACTGAAAAACGCAGCGTGTGACTGACCCCACTCTTCTTGGTTGACTCCACGGAAATCCTGATTCTGCCTCCTGCCGGAGTATATTCATGTGAGTTGCTGAGAAGATAGATAATGATTTGCGTAAGCAATTGCATATCGGTAACGATTGCATTAGGCACTTTTCCATCCACATAAATAATCAGTTCCTGATGTTTTTCCGCTATCTTGTAAGCCAGTGCCGCTACCGAACGGTTCATCAACTCGGCAACCGAAAAATCAGAATTGTTGGCAGTTATCTTGCCTGTTTCGATACGTGACATATCGAGGATATTTTTGACAATATCAAATAAATAATGGGAAGCATCGTTGATTTGCTCAAGACAATATGCTATCTTCGCCGGGTCGTTACTCTGGCGGGCAATTTCCGACATCGCAATAATGGCACTCATCGGTGTCCGCATTTCATAGCTGATGCGGGCAACATAGCGGCTCTTGGCTTGATTGCGCTCCTCAGTCAAAGCCTGCTCTTTCGCACCTTTCATCATCACATGACATAGCGCCGCAACCAGAATCGCCACTACCACCCATGCACCGATAATCAACTGGTTGATATCCTTGTGCGTTCCCGCAAAGTTGATGCTGGCCATTGCCATTCCCACCACCAGTATCGCTATCGCTATTATATGCCACAGATAAAGTTCAAATACTTTTTCACATGTTTTTTTCATTGAGATACCCCCGTAACTCATCTTTACCGTTGAGTGCAAGCCAAACATGGGCTTTCACTCCCCACCTGACAGATTTATATGGTAAACAGTTTTCATGAAGCCAACGTATTTTTTCCGCCTCACTATCTGGATTATAACTTTTTTTGCAAAAAAGGGCAAGAGAAAGGTGGTTTGCAAAACTGTTTTATTTCCCTCACAGTACGGCAATCGGCGGCTCGCCTGCTGCCAAAGCCCCCAATATACGCTCACAACACATCAACGCCCGCGGCAAATGATAAGGGCCTTTCCAAAGTGATCCCTTTTGGGTATGGGAAACTGTCCCGTCACGGTGTAGATATCCGTACCATTCACCATATTCACGATCATGGAAGTGACTTTCACAATACTGATGGAGCTTGGCAAACCAAGCCCAGTACTGCTCCTGTCGTGTCAGCGAATATGCCATCAAGGTTGCGACCAAAGCCTCACAATGCACCCACCAAAGTTTCATGTCATGCTCCAACTGCTCGGGTGGATGACCACAAGCATCGACAAAATATAAGATGCCCCCATGCTCGATGTCCCAACCAATTTCCAGCGACCAGTCAAGAAACTCAAGCCCCTGCTTCTTTAGCTTCTCATCATTCAAGGCAATGCCTGCATTCATCAAAAACCAAGCATTTTCAATGCTATGTCCGGGATTAACTGTGCGTCCCGCAGGATTATCAAGGAAAGTGCCATCGCTCAAGATATACTCACGGACACATTTGTTGTCTTCGTCAACAAAGCGCAGCATTTCCTTGGCAAAAACAGAAATAAGGTCTTGGTAATACCCTGCCTTTTTCGGATTCGCTCGAAGTAGTACCTGTGCGATGCTGATTAACACCATCGGTACAGCAATCGCCTGACCCTGCCTGGTAGAGGCGATTTCCTTAGGCGTTATCTTATAAGGATCGGCGGCGGGGTCACGATAAATGGCAAGCATCTTTGTGAAGATACCCTCAGCCTCCACCAAAGCCTCCTGATTAGCAAATGCTGCTGCATACTCTGCCATTCCCACCACATAGAAGCTTTCGGAAAACATATAACGGCGTTTGCGAAGCGGCAAACCCTCCTTGGTGGTGGTAAAGAACATCCGTCCATCGCTGTCAAAGCAGTATTTTTCCAGAAAATCCTTGCCCGAAATGGCGGCATGCGTCCACGCTTCCTTTTCCCCATAGAGCCTTGACAGTGCCGAAAACGTCCACAATCCCCGTCCTTGAAACCAGACTGATTTGTCGGTATTATAACGCTTGCCATCACGGGTAAGTGAAGTGATATACCCGCCGCACGACTTATCAAGCAAACCGCCATTAAGCCAAAACGGGATACAATCGTCAAGCAACTGGTCACGGTAAAATGCCTGTAGAGTGCTAAACGCTTTTTTGTTCATAGTTATCACCTCTTTTTGCTTCCTGTCTTACTCCAGTTCCACGTCAAAGCTGATGAAATCCAAATGCCCCCAAACGATGGCGAAATTGTCCACGCTGACTTTTTTCCCGTCAAAGTGCCAGCCAAACTCCCGCTCCAACGTGGCAAAAAACTGTTCTTTTCCCTCTTGCAAAATCACTGCCTCTTCGGGAAGTTCATCATACCACTCATCAGGCATTTCATAAAGAGCCGTTCCTTGATAAACATAATCTTCCAAAATCTTGCGTACTAAGAAAGTACGTGAGAGATTCAGCTTGGCGGGGGTAAACCCTTCCTTTGCATAGTAACTGTGGATAATCAGATGAGCCAGGCAAAGTCCGTTGGTGTTCTCGGACGTATTCCAGCCGCCATATGCAGAGATTTTTTCAAAAATACCGATGGAGCGGGCAAACATCATCATATCCCGGTCTGCACCGTTGGCATACGCCACATCGGCAATTGCACACGGCTTTTGGTGATTCGTGACATAATAATCAATGTATCTGAAGAACTCATGGTAACACACATGGGTTACGGCAGAGATATCCTTTTCGTATTGATTGCCACATTCAATCATCTTTTTGCCCGGCGAGTTGACGGCAAAGAGCATATCCGATTCCGCCGCTGTATCAACGATTACCCCGCCTGCCGAGGTGATTTGCGCCTTTAGTGATTCTGCCAAGGGGCGGTCTTCATAAAGCGGTACTATTGTCGGCCCGAGAGTTGAGGAATAACGAATCAGGATGCGCGGCGACCAGTTCTTGATAAGACAAAACACCCGCGCCAACAGCACCGAGCCGACTTCATCTGCTCCCGGATAGACCATGATGCGGTCAAATAAACGGTTTTCCACGATTCTTTCATAAATTTCCTGCTGTACCGTGGAGGCATAGCCATATTCAGCGGTATCATCCTTGGGAATGACCAAAGTATCAAAAACACCGTCATTGGTGAAGTCAATACAGCGATTGTTGACATAGACATTTTTCTCACGACGACCGGAAAAGTCGATCATGATTTCATCAGGGATTTCTGCTTGCAGCTCTTTCATTTCCGTTACTTCCGCTTCATCAGCCAAGCCCCGTTCACGACGGTCATGAAGCCAACCATAACGCCATATTTTCCACCCATACTCATTCCAGTATTCGGGATCTTCAAAGTTGTTGTTGTAAGCAGCGACACGAGTTACGAGATTATTGGCGTGGATATGAAGCCGGGGAAAAGCCTCCCTAAGTTCCTCAAAGCGAGCGAGGTTCTTCTTTATCTCATCCATACTGCGCTGATGAAGGCGAGAATTGACGAGATTACCATAAATAAGCATATCCACCGACAAAATCGCATAAACAGTTTCATCAGCAGCGGTAGCATCTGCATAAGCAGCGGCAGCATTGGCAAATAACCATTGCCAGAGGGCATCAGTATCTGCTGCCACTTTGAGCCGCCCGACCATCTCATGAGGGGGAACCAGCATCGTGATATCGTCGGCGATGGCGGCAAGTAGTTGGGGATAGCGGTAATTACAGGGGCGGTCATCGAGGGGAATATAGATTATCTTCGTCATAGTCTTATTATCCTTTCTATAAATAATCCCGAATAATTTGCACAGCGGTTATCGGTCATCGTCTCGTTGGTCAAAGTCAAATTGTGCAAAAATCGGGAAACAATCAAAAGTCGCCAGATAGTCTCTGGGTGTTTCTGCACGGCGAATCAACTCCACATCACCGTTTTCCCTAAGCATTAGCTCGGCGGATTTGAGCTTGCCATTGTAATTATTGCCCAGCACATAGCCGTGGGCACCGGTATCATGGATAAAGAGCAAATCACCACGCTCAATCGGCGGCAAATCCCTGTCAATGGCGAAGCGGTCATTGCTCTCACACAAACTACCCACGATGTCATAACGCATCGAGGGTGATGTTTTTTCTTTACCCAAAACGGTAATATGATGATATGCCTTGTAAATAGCCGGACGGGGCATATCCACGGCACAGGCATCAACACCGATATATTGTTTGTAAGTGTTCTTCTCGTGGATGGCTTTTGTGACCAAGCCGCCATAAGGAGCAGTCATGAAACGTCCCATTTCCGCATAAATCGCCACATCACCCATCCCCGCAGGTACGAGTATCTCTTCAAAAGCACGTCTGACACCCGCACCTATTGCTGCGATGTCATTAGCCTGCTCATCAGGATGGTATGCCACACCCACTCCGCCTGAGAGATTAACCGATGTTACTTTCGCTCCTGTCTTTTCCTGCAACGAAACCGCCAATTGAAAGAGTTCCCTTGCCAAATAAGGATAATAATCATTGGTGATGGTGTTGCTGGCGATAAAGGCGTGAATCCCGAAATTTTTCACCCCTTTTTCCTGCAAAATGGTAAATGCCTCATACATTTGCGCCTGTGTCATCCCGAACTTTGCTTCGGCAGGGCTATTCATGATGGAATTGCCCAAGGACAGCACCCCGCCGGGATTGTAGCGGCAACTGATAGTTTCAGGAAGTGTACCGATGATATCTTCGAGAAAATCAATATGGGTAATGTCATCAAGATTGATGATAGCTCCCAGTTGGTGGGCATAGCGGTAATCCGCCGCTGATGTCTGATTGGCGGAAAACATAATCATCTCACCGACGATACCAAGGGTCTCACTAATCAACAGTTCGGTAAAAGACGCACAATCAACACCAAACCCCTCTTCCTGCATAATCGCGAGGATATGAGGGTTGGGATTTGCCTTGACGGCAAAATATTCACGAAAACCGGGATTCCAAGCAAATGCCTCACGGACGGCGCGGGCATTGCGGCGCAGTCCCGCCTCGTCATAGATATGAAAAGGGGTGGGATAGGTTTTTGCGATTTCCTGCGCCTGTTCATATGTGAGAAAAGGTACTTTGTCCATGTCATGCTCCTACTTGATTTGCCAGTCGATGGCATCAATGCCGTTGGCAGTTAAGAATTCATTTGCCTTGCTAAAATGACGGCAGCCAAAAAATCCGTTATACGCCGAGAAAGGACTCGGATGCGAAGATTCCAAAACCAAATGAGCAGGATTAGTCAACAAGGGTTTTTTGTTCACGGCATCACGCCCCCACAGTAAGAATACAAGCGGACGGTCTTCGTTGTTGATGAACTTAATAACCGCATCGGTAAACTCTTCCCAGCCTTTGCCCCGATGAGAACCGGCAACAAGGGCGCGGACAGTCAAAACGCTGTTGAGTAACAGTACCCCCTGCTTCGCCCAAGCCGTCAACGAACCATGAGCGGGGATATCGCACCCGAGGTCATCATGAAGTTCTTTGTAAATATTCCGAAGTGACGGCGGTATCTTCTTTTTGTCGGGCAGGACAGAAAATGCCAAACCATGCGCCTCACCCTCATTGTGGTAAGGGTCTTGTCCCAGGATGACCACCTTCACTATTTCCGGCGGTGTCAGAGAAAAGGCATTGTAGATATCATCAAAAGCGGGAAAAACCCGGGTTTTTTCGTACTCTTGCCTGACGAACCCTGTTAGTGTATCGTAGTATGGCTTAGAAAACTCATCCTGCATGGCTTCCTGCCATCCACGAGCAAACATCTCCATTTTTCACCTATTGTTTGGATCAGAAACCTGCTTGTTACGGTCTCGGCTTATGTTTTATCAGTTTCCCTTGGGAAAAATCCTACTGCTCATTTCATGCTTACCTAATCTTTAGCGGTACGCCTTTTGCCGCCAAATACTCTTTGACCTCACCAATCGTGACTTCCTTGAAGTGAAACAGCGATGCTGCCAAAGCCGCCGCTGCCCGCCCCTGCGTGAGTACCTCGTGGAAATGTTCGCGTGTACCCGCTCCGCCGGAAGCGATGACGGGGATGGAAACTTTGTTCGTGACCGAAGCTGTGAGTTCCAAGTCGTACCCGGCTTTGGTACCATCACGACCGATACTGGTAAGCAGGATTTCTCCGACTCCCAATTGCTCTGCTTCTTTTGCCCATGTTACCGCATCAATACCGCTATCATTGCGACCGCCGTTGATGTATACATTGTGTCCGCTTTCATCAGAACGGAGACTGGCATCAATGGCGACGATAATCCGTTCACTGCCAAACTTTCCTGTTACGGCACTCACCAATTCGGGATTCAGTACGGCAGCAGAACCGATAACTACTTTCGTTGCTCCCGCATCAAGGACAGCTTCGACATCGTCAACTGACCGCAGACCGCCGCCGACAGAGAAAGGGAACGAAGTCACCGTCGCTAGGTTGCGTACCACATCGAGTTTTGCCGTTCGGTCCTCGCTGGTTGCCGCAATGTCGAGGAACATCAGTTCGTCTGCTCCGGCGGCGATATATGCGGCGGCTATCTCCACCGGATCACCGGCATCTTTTAGGTCAACGAAGTTCACTCCTTTGACCACCCTGCCATCTTTTATATCCAAACAGGGAATGATTCGCTTGTATGCCAACATATAGACCCTCCTGTTCTCTTGCAAAGATACTATCGTAAGTGCAAGCTCTTTAGGGCTCAGTTCTCACCCTAACCAACTCATGAATTGCCATCGTATACTCCTCGCCTGAAAGGTCGAGAAGCTCTCGGGCATCAGCTTCTGAGATACCATACTCTCCCGCCAGTATCGCTAGTATTTCCCGGTACACAACCATTACCTCGGCTTCTGCCCCATATAGGTCTTCACCCATCATCTCATCATAACGGCTAATACCCAGGATCAGGGCATTGAGTGCCTCTATCGGTTGTCCCATCGCCGTGAAGTTGGCGTAAGACTCCACCCGGCGGTTTATTCTAAGTACTGCTTCAGCACGGCGGAAGATGATTTCATCTTGGGTGTTTCGATTTCTAGCATATAACATCCGAAAAAGTGTGCGGTTGTCACCTGCTTCAAAAGCAGACTTCGTCACTTGCCGTTCCAGATAATCGGGGACGATTAGTGTCAGCGCAATCATCGCCGCCATAAACGAAAGTGAAAAAGTAAATACCATCAAAACATTCTTTTTGGAAAGCCTTTTGCTTGGTTTTTCTTCTTCCTTGGGCGGCTTTTCCTTTTTGGGCTTTTTCTCCTTGGGCGGTTTCGCCTCTTTTACCTTTTTTTCTTTTTTCTTCTTCTCTTTTTTGCCTTCTTCCTCTTCCGGCGGCTTTTCCAGTTCTTCTAAGTTCTCTGCCGTTACCCCTGATATCGTCAGTGTTTCCGTTTCATCGTCAGCATCTGTCAAAGCCGATATGATACGGGAAATGAGACTGACTTTGCCCTCACCCGAAAGATGAGCATCAAATTCCTCCGGCGACAATACCAGCTCATCATCACCGAAACCGGCTCCTTTATCTTTCTTTTTGCCTTTTGCCTTTTTGCTTTTCTTCTTCTCCGCTATCGGTGCGTCACCTACCTCAGTAAGCATCGCCATGACATCACCGCCCTCACCGGCATCATCATACATGAAGCCATCCAAACCGGGCATCCCATCAAGCATCGTCAGCAGGTCATCGCCACTGCCGGAACTGTCATCGCTGTCACCGCCGAAATCAACACCATCGAGCATCGAGCCAAAATCATCAGATGATGTTGTCTCGCTTGATTCCACTTCACCAAAAAGTGCCGCCATATCGTCCGCTGATGCCTGTCCAAGTTCACTCTCCCCAAACAAGTCGATATCATCATCGGCGGCGGCTTCATCCATTAGCTCGTCTGTTTCTTCGTCTATCAGCTCGTCATTGCGGGCTTGACCCGCAATCTCTTCCTCCCCGAACAAGTCAGACAAGAAATCATCATCAGCTGCTTCGTCTATTTCTTCGTCTATTAGCTCGTCATTGCGGGCTTGACCCGCAATCTCCTCTTCCCCAAACAAGTCAGACAAGAAATCATCATCGGCGGCGGCTTCATCCATTAGCTCGTCTGCTAGTTCGTCTATTAGCTCGTCATTGCGGGCTTGACCCGCAATCTCCTCTTCCTCTTCCGGCTCAATATCTTCATCGAGGGCATCTACCATCGCCGCCAGAGCCGAATCGTCCATCAATCCATCTTCGCTTGCCGTTTCAAAGTCCTCTATTTCATCCAACTCAAAACCCAAGTCCGCCTCAGACTCCATTTCATCCGCCTCAGCAGCCACGGGTTCACTATCAATCATGTTTTTCAGCAAGCTGTCAAGATATTCTTCTTCAGACGCCATTTGCATTTACCCCGTCCGTGTATACACAGCGTATAATACATCGGACAATTCTTCACAAATATCACAAATCCGCCCAGCCCGTATGCGCATGGGCAGGGCGGATTTTATCCGTTCCTCAAAATTCCTCCAGTGCCATCAAAACGGCAACTGCTTATTGACTAGTGCCTACCAAGCCATCAATCGTCCGTACCAGATTGGCAATCTCAGGTTTGGTGAGCTGAGCATTGGCACCGACAGACTCACCCTTGCGGCGCATTTCATCATTGATAAGCGATGAAAAAATGATAATCGGAATATCCCTGGTGCGGGCATCGGATTTTACCAACTTGGTCAAGCGGTGTCCGTCCATTATCGGCATTTCAATATCGGTGATGATACATTTCACATAATCATTCAAGGTATTGTTCATCAAACAGTCTTGGATGATATCATACGCTTCCTGACCGTTTTCGGTATGAATGAGATTGTGATACCCGGCAGCTTTGAGGCAATTTACAATCAACTTGTTGAGAAGTGGTGAATCCTCGCAAATCATAAGCGGTACGTTGCTTCTGTTTCTCTTACCCATCTCTTCAATCTCCGAAACCTTGAGTCCCGCCTCAGGGTTAATGTCAGACACTATTTTCTCAAAATCAAGGATAATGATGAGCTTGTCATCGACCTTGACTATCCCCGTTGATATCCCTGCTTCACTGGAGGACATCGTCGAATCGGGTTTGATGATGTCTGTCCATGATACCCGGTGGATACCGACCACTTCCTCGACATGGAAAGCGATATCGAGCTTGTTGAAGTTGGTGATAATGAAACGACCGTCTTTTTCCGACATTCCTCGTTGTAAGCAGTTGCGCAGGTCGATAGATGTAATCATCTTGTCACGGGGCATGAAAATCCCTTCGACACTGGGATGTGAGTTGGGTACCGGCGTGACCTCCTGCCATGCGATGATTTCCCTGATTTTTGCTACATTGATGCCGTATGAGTTGCCGGCCAGCAAAAATTCCAAAACCTCCAATTCATTTGAACCACTTTCAAGTAAAATGTTCGTATCCATATGTGTTCCCCGCCTTTCATATTATCATCAAAGTCAGTTTTACTCTTAAATCACAAATCCGCTTGCACATAATGGGCGTTTATCATTTTCGCAACCCATTAACAGACCAATTATAACATAAACCATTTACTGTCACAACCACTAATTAGAACTAAAAATCAAGGCGAAACATATCATCACCGGTACGGATAATCAACTCCACGCTGTTGATGTCATCACCATCCTCCAATCGTACCTCACATATGACTACCAACTCCAGCAATTCACCCGAATCTGACCTGTTCGGAATCCGTCCTTGGAACAAAGCGAGGTCATTGGGCAACATCGTCATCAATGCTCCCGTGGTATTGGCTCCGTTATAGCCGATACCTATCCGAAAGTCGCGAGCCACCATATCGAGGAAGATATCGGTATCGCTTTCATTCGTCACCGTAAACTTGACGACCAAAAGCTCCGCTCCCATTGAGGCAAAAGTGATAAAGAACACATCATCGGAGATGACATTTTCGGGATATTCATCTACCACCATGAAACCGGCGTAGTCAAACACCAACCCGGGTATCCCGACAATTTCCGTCATGTCGGCATCGTCCGCACCCAAGGGGACAAAAGGGGGATATGGGTCATCGGGGATATCGTCCACGTTACCATCATCATCAGGAGGCGGCGGAACACTCGGAATATCCACGTCCACATCCGGAATTTCTTCCAGCTTCACCAAGCCATAATCATAACCATAAGCATGTCGAAGAAGCACACTCGTGGTATACTCGACCACCTGACTGTGCTGTTCCGGGGTGACAAAGGGGAACTCATCGCAGCCCACCAGAAACAAGACCGGCAACAACATCAGCCATGTCACGCTCTTTTTGAACATCTTCATTAACGGACTATTCATCATCAGCTCTATCCCAAACCGAACTGTTCCTTTTCATTATACAGTATTTGTATAAAAAAATCCAGACAAACCCGCAATTTCAAAGTTTGCTTCAAAGTTGCTTCGAATCAGCCTCTTCACCACGCGACAATTCTTCAGTTTCCGGCGAAATTTCCATCAGCGGCAATCCATTTTCCTCTGTTGCTTCATTCGTCTCCGGCAAATCAGCCGCTGCCGACAACTCTTCCTTACCCTGAGTTGACTTCTTTTCCACATAAATATATAGCAATGAAATAAAGAGGGCAATCGCGCCAACGACCATAAAGACAATCATCCTCTCCACTTGCAAAGCAAAGCGGTAATCATAGATGGCAATTTTGGCACACACGAAAATAGTCAATGTCAAACCGCATATCCTAAGCGACTTGTCACGGAAACGAAAACCTGCGGCAACGCTCACCATGGCAATGACCATCAAAATCGTATTGATGATAATCGGACTGGGGAAGCGGACGAAAAGCATCATAAATGGTAAATATATCGCCAGTAGCAAGTATTTTTTTGCAAATGCGAGGAAGTACGTCTCGCTCAGGATAACGATGATTGCCACCGCACCGACCAAAGCCGTCAAGGTAATCGCCCATTGCGAAAGTGATTGCACCGCCATTAAACTGACTATCAAAATCGCAATCATAACGCTGATATTGTAAGCTTTCGACATTCCCCTTGCTTTTTTGCCCTCTTGCTCGGCAAGCTTTCTCGCGACTAAATAGTGAAAAACCGGGATTAACAACAATAATACTGCCGCCGCCACCGGGAGCTCATAATGCCGAAACCAATCTTTATGATGAATAGCCGTCATCTTGGCGGCGACGAAAAGTACCACAAACCAAGTTGTCGCATACTGGTAAACGAGACGCCACCGTCTGATAAGCGGTATTTGTACAAGTAAAACTGCAAAGTAAGCCCACCCCATCCATGTGCCAAAAGGTTCCGGAAGAACAAATATTGTAAGAAGACCGCTGCCGATAATTATAGTCATTATTAAACGTATTCCCTCATGCTCAAAACGCTTAAAGCAAAGACTGATGATGAAAAGCACCAAATACGCAACTGATTGAATAGTTTCAAGCGGGGTAAGAAGCGTCCAAATCATGGTGAAAATCATCATGAAACAATAAAGTATCGTCCGCGAAGCGTTGTCCTTGTTGAGCCAATAAGCAACGGCACCCACCAGCACAAAGGGAGAAAAAACGGTCAAAAAGCTGTCGATAGTCGGCACAAGGACAGCGGGATAATCAAAGAGGGAATCGGAAAGTGCGAGGATGAAACCACCGAGGACACCCAGACAAACGGCGAACAATATCATCGTCACCTTCGTCTTTTCTTGCCGCCAACGGATTAAACAAATGAAAGCAAGATTAAGAATCATACCCCAGATAATAAAGGGTAAAAAGATACCGAAACGCCGTGCTATCAATGAAAAAGTAATGATAAAGACCGTGTTCACGCAAAGCAGGGTACACTCAATAGCCGTCTGATATTTTTGCTCCGCTAGGAAAATGCCGACCGCATTTACTATCATAATCATGGCAATGGCAATCAGGTAGTCGCTATTACTTTGGTAACCGGCAATCAACAAGAAGCTGACATAACCGCCAAAAATACTGACTAAGCGAAAGACGATCGAATCCTGGCGTTTGCCCAGCCAAATCGCAAACCCGGTAATGGCTATCGTGACTGACAAAGAAACAATGCTGTTAAATGTCTCTAAATACGAGTAATTGATAACTGTGGAGGCATAAAGTGCGCCGATTCCCAGTCCCGTTATTGCATGGGCAAACTTGGGTATCCACTTTTTCACCAAAAACTCTGACAGGGCAATGAGTGCAAATGAAACTAAATACAGGAATAATCCTTGCCATAGCCCCTCCAAGACATAAACCCCAAAAGTAATAAATGCCGATAGCAAGAATAATGAGCCGAGAACACAAAGCACTATAGCACCAATCGCGTACTCTGCATTGCCGGGGGAACTTTTGTCCTTGGCAGGGGGAATGACTGCTGCCGGAGTTATAGTTGGTAGTGAATCAGCAGTTGCGGCAGCGGGCATCGCTTTGGCGGCGGTGATGGTATCCGCGGCGGTTTCCGTGGCGGTGACTTTGTCCTCACTCGCCGTGATACCCATTTTTTCACAGTACATTGAGTAGGCACGCTCTGCCTCGGCGGCAACACGGCTCGGTTCTGCCCGCCCGGTATCAAGGTCGTCAAGCAGCTTGGTGAGATACTGCCCGAACTGCGGATCGCACGATTCCTCGCATAGGCATAGGATACGACTGCGGATATTAACTTTTTCCTGATCTGCTAAGCTCATCGACTGTTAGCCCTCCTCATTCAAGACCAATCTCACGTTCACGGGTGCGAATGTCCATCTCCCGTTGCCATAGCTCCTGTTCCCACCCCGCATATTTGTTGAGCAGGGCATTTTCGTAATTTAGGATATTGGGATTGTCACTTTGGATAGTGATATAAAACATAGCAATTACCAAAACTGCCAAAAAAAGCGAAGCCAAAACTGCGGTACGTAAGCGTATCGTCAGCTTGGCAGATTCGGTTTTTTCTTTTTTGAGTTGTCGTTCAATTCTTTGTCTGGCAATACCCTCAGTGATTTCCCCCGAGACTTTGGGGGTGTAACTGTGAATAATGGGAATCGGGGTAATCCGTTCAGGTGCAATCCCCCCTTTTAACATCGCCACCTGCATCCGGCGCAGATAATCATGACCGAGTGGGGTCTTCAACATCTTGTTTTCGAGGACTTTGTTATATACGGCAAGGATATTTTCCGGTTGCTGATAATTCATCTTGTGATCCAGATACTCTATCTTCTTCGCCTCCTGCCGTGCCAAATCTGCATCCTCAGGGGTACTGAAAATATATCCGCTCACCGAAAGCAGAGCCTTTTCTTCGTTCTCTTCCAAGGCTTTCTCACGGGCGGCGGTACTCGTATTGGCGGCATTGTTGGCTGATTCGGCATTTGCCGCCGCTACTTGTTCCTTGTCCGTAACCGCTTCGTCTATCGGCTTGAGTGTTGCTTCCATCGTTGGTCATCCTAGTGATAGGTGGTGGATTGCCATACTCGCTATGCGAGTGGGGTTGCGGTACGCAAATATAGCTTTCAAAAGCCGTACTCGCCAAGAAGCTCCTTACAAAGAGTATGATACTATAAAATGACGGGACATGCAAATATACTTGGTGTTATTGCATATAAGGAGTATAATGTCGGGAGATGTGGATTGATATAGCGAGAACAAAAACACGTGAGTACCGTCATTGCGAGCAGAGCAACCCAACTTGCTACGCAAGTATGGGAGCGCAACCCACTCATCAATTAAGCATCTTTAACTGACTGTTTCTCTCATTTGCCATATTTTCGATATCTTTTGCCAAATTGATAATATCGTCAGGATTCGCAGTAAAACTCAGACTCGCCAACCTATCTATCGACTGTAGGATATCACTTTCCAACTGTGATAATGAGGGATGGGATTTGACGGGACTGGAATAGACGGAATCATAGACTCGTTCGACCGCTTTTTTTGTGTTTCTGTCGTTTATACCCGCTTTTAACTCCTTGAGCTTCGCCGCCGCATCCTTGACATAGGCGATTTCCACTTGCCGGGCTTCCTCTGCTGTTGCCGTTCTTTCATTGAACATTATATTGGATATGAAAACTGCTATGTATATAGCCGTGAGCAAAAGTTGGAGTAAAAGAGCTGCCGTGTGCTTTTCGGGAGCAATTAAGATAAACAAAACGGCGATAACAAAGGCGATAATGAAGTAAACCGTCGTGACCGCATAGAGCGTAAAGCCGAAAACTGCTTGACTTTTCCCTTGGCTGATGAGCTTGGGGGCAATTATCAACGAAAGATAAGCAATATGGACGAAAACATATGAAATCCATACCGAGGTATTGTGCTGTGTTCCTCCTATAACATAGAAGAAAATGTTGAAAATAACCGGGAATATCAGTAGTAATACTATTTTTAGGATATCTTTCTTTTTCATGGGTTTCTCCTACATTCTGCTCATGATTTCCGCCTTTTTCTCGTCATATTCCTCATGGGTGATGAGGTCAAGGTCGAGCATGTCTTTCAGCTTCTTGAGGGTAGCGACAGGGTCATCGCCATTTTCTTTCACCGCTTCTGTCGCGGCGGACTTTTGCACAAACCGCCCTGTGGGGGCAGGAATAGCTGCTTGCGGCGGCGGTTGACCCATCGGCGAGAACATTTGATTTGCCATGTTGCCAAAAATACCGCCTGCTGCCATCCCCATTCCCAGTCCTGCTCCTGTCGCAGCTATCCCGCCTGAGCCGGGATTTTCCGCCACCGTACCCAATATATTTGCCGCTTGCAGTCTGCCCCAGTCATCACCGAGGATATCAAACGTATTTCGCTCTGCATGGGCATTGCGGACTTTGGCGATGGCATCCATACCGATTTCATCATAGCGGCGGCGCAGTTCGTCATCTTCCACATCAAGAGCAGCAATGGAAAACTTCACTAACCCCAGTCCGTAATCGGTGAAGACCTCGGCAAGGAACGGCTCCACCACTTGGGAAAACTCGTCAATCCGGGCTTCGATACCCAAAAGCTCAGTATTGGTTTCATTGAGGGCACGGGTAATCGAGGATTTGATTTTGCTCTGAAATTCATTGGCAAACCAATCATCAAAAAGTGATTGTTGGTCGGCAACGAAGACATTGTTGCCTATCATCTTGGTGAGGAATTTCTGGGGATTCTCGATATAGATACGATACGCACCCCTGCCCTTTAGCTTGGTGGCGATACCGAGGAGCTTGTCACGTACTTGTATCGGTGATGATGTCCCCCAGAGGATTTCGGGGCTATGGGCTTTGCGGACAAAGTAGACCACACAGCTAAAAGTGCTGATTCCCCCTGTATACATATTACGCAAGCGGCTGACAACGGGATAATTTTCCGTACTCAGCTTGTACGTGCCATTGTCAAAGACTTGTTCAATCACCCCGCCTTTGATGAAGATAGCTTCCTCACCGGGCATGACGATGAGGGTAGAGTTGGTGTTGAAATCCTCTTCCGGTTGCCGCCAAATAAGTAAGTGACCGGGACCGGAGTTTTTGATGACCTCCGCCCAGTTCTTCTTGCCGCCATGAAAGGCAGTTTCGTTGGGATTCTTGCCGAAAAGTGGCATGGGGTATCCTCCTTGCTAATCCTACTAGTCTATATCACCCGCCGCATCATAATCAGGAACATCGTCGATTATCTCAGGCTCAGCTGCTATCGAGTCGGAGGTATCGGGTATCGGTGAAAAATCATCTATTATCGGCTCAGGGGTATCTAATATCGGTTCAGAAGCTTCTTCTACAGGTGAAAAATCATCTGTTACCAGTTCGGGTTCTTCAAACATCGGCTCGGCTTCTGGTAGTTCGGAGTCATCTGTTATCGCTTCGGGTTCGGAGTCAGGAAGAGATTCCGGTTCTTCCTGATAATCTTCTGCTTCATCAGGCAAAGACTCATCTTCATGTGCATTGTAATCTTCACCGACAAGCTCCTCAAATTCAGGAGCTGTTTCTCCTTCACTTATAGTTGCCCCCATTTCTGCAAGTATTTCTTGTGGACTACGAGGTCTGAGTCTTTCGTTTTCCTCATCTGTCATCACATGGACTTGTTCTGTACTGGGTCCAAGGATGCTCTCTGGCTGAGACCACTCGTGGTACGGTGCAAAAGGGCCAGTGATGGCAGCAATTCCCGCCAGACTTCCGGCCATTATATCCTTGCTTCCCTTTTCCAAAAGCACTTTGGAATCCTGAGTATTCAAATCCATCCCCACATCACTTGAAAGTTCACTATCAACCCTGCTATCGCTTCGTGAGTCGGGCTTGGTATCAGAGCTTATATCATTGGTAGAACCGTATTCCCTCATCGTACATTCCTTTCATATAACATAATAGCTCCCTACTTCCTCACAAACCCTTCCGCAATTATCCGCTTGGCATTGTCGGGGCGTTCCCTTAGTGTGACCATGAAATTGTAGACACCGACCCCATCCATGAAAGGCGCAAGCGCAGATATCGCCGCCGCTGTGTAACCCTCGATAGTAACAGGGAAGCTTGGCGGATTTTCCAGCGGACAATTCGTAGAATTTTCCAGCGGACAATTCAACGAATTTTCCGCAGGGTACTCCCTTTTTTCTATCCAACTCTCCAGTTCGATACGGATATCGTCATGTTTGATTATTTGAGATGCCAATTTGACGGCGACACCCTCTTTTTGCTTACATTCATTGACGAGATAATTTACTATCTTTTCCATACTAAGCTCCTTTCAACCCTGCCAACCTATCCTTGAAACCCTGGGCATAATCCCTTGCTTCAGACTCCACCATTTGGTTTTCATAACCCTCAAAGTCGTATTCAGGACTAATATAATTGTCAAAACCCTCTTGATACTCCGAGGCACGAGGGTTGCTTGGGTCATCGGCGGCTTGCTGTTGATGGGCGTGCCACATCTCATGGGCGATGGTATCAGCAGCTTCCATCGCATCATCAAGCATGTTTTCGTTGATTTCGATGGTGTTCGTTTCGGGATTATAGCCACCATATGAGCCATCAGCCATATCATCACGGAATGAAATCTGTGGGGGATTGTCATTGCCCGTATCGACGGCAACATAATCAGCCAAGTCAGTTATCGACTGCTTCTGTTCGTCGAGGGTCAAATCAGCCCATTTACTATCATCGAAGTTCTCCAGTATCGGTTCAAGCTGTTCGCCGCTTTGGTCATTTAGGTCAATCCCGATATCTTTGCCATAGTCCGTACTATTACCATCAAGACTGTTCCTTATCTCATTGTTGGTGAAATCATTGGTTTGATTAAGGTCGATGCCGCTGTCACTACTTTCAGAACTGCCGACTTCACCACTACCACGATAAGTATCATAGGAATAATCATTACTATATTCATTGTTATACCTGAACTCACTACCCATTATACATCACCCTTTATATTTGACAAAGTCACCATGACGGTCGCATCGGAAATGTTTATCCTCGTTTCATACTTGATTTTTCGGAACAAATGCATCTCAACACAGGCAAGTAAATGACTGTCGTACTGTTCATCATTGAGCTCAAACATTATCAATTCCTTCATTTGTGAAAAAACTCTCTTCACTTGCTCTATCTCAGAGCTATGGGGGCGAAAATACTTATAATAAATCCGGCGGGCAATTTCCCGTCCGAGTATCCGCTTGTGGTAATCACAGTCCTCAACACAAAAACAGCTATACTCACATTCGGGATAAGGACGCAGCTGTTCCCGGCGGTTATCCCAATATGTAGATAGTGACTTAATTCCCTCATCGGAGAGGGTAATGTTGATATTTTGCGCCATCCGATAATCTTCGGTCTTGATTTCCTCCGGTTCATCCAGTTTACCGAAGAAAAGAAACGCTTCGCCGGGTCTAAGTCTTGATAGTCGCTGTTTCTTTGTCTCGTCCATGTTGGCACTATCGGTGATGATTTGCCTGTCCGTGGCTTCCACGAGACGAAACGCCAGTTTGATATCGGTAAGGGCTACCACATCAGTCGTCACCTTGCGCGGTGATTGATCAGCGATGACTATTCCCACGCCATATGAACGGATTTCGGCGAGCATCCGTTTCACCAAGCCTTGGGCGATGGCACTCGGATTTGCCTCACCCTCACCTTTGTTGGCATCAGCATCAAGGAGAACATGGGCTTCCTCGAGCAAAATCACATTCTTCAAACTACCCTCACCGAGGTAATTACTATTCACATATGCCAAGACTGACAATAAAAGCAAGGCAATAATCAAAGCTTTCTGGTCGCTGTTTTCTATTGCCGCCAGCTCAATGACCGTTGGCTTGGTCAGCAAATCCTCCAAAGGAACCGAGTGGTAATTGTCAAACAGATTCATCAGACTTTTGAGCCGAACCACCCCTGCACGACCGATGTTTTGCGCATCACCGCTATAGCCAATTTCGGCAAAAGTCTTTTCAAAGCAATGGAGAAAATCAGCAATATTGAATATCTTACCCTTGTCATCACTCGTATAACTGTCTAACCAGCGGAAATCAGAGTAGCAATTGTTCACTGTTTCCTCGAAGATTTTGTCAAGCGGCGATGACATGGAGACTGCCGCCGCAAATGCGGTTTTGAGAGTTGACTTATATGTCTCCAGCTTAACATTTCTGGGTGGGATGAAAGGGTTGAATATGAACGGGGAAATGAAGTTTTTGCCGGGGGTGAAGACCTGCAGGTCAGGGATGCTCTGTACCAAGGCACGATACTCATTCTTCGCCGGTTCTATGACCAAAAAGGGGATGCCGTGGTTTTTCCAGAGGCGGTCAAGCAAGCTGACGGAGAAAGTAGTCTTGCCCGAACCGGGAGTGCCAACTACGAGCATGTGCTTGGTGAGGTCATTCAGGGATAATCCGATACTGTCACCCTGCGATGAGGATTTGAGCATCCCGACGGTGATATCCCCACCGCCGACCACGTTGGCAGCATAGGTGCGACTAGTCTTGCCTGTCTCATTGACATTCAATCCGGCATGAATGGCATCGCTGCCTATCGGCAGACGGAAAAACTCTGCCGCTTCCTCGGCAGTAATGATGTATGGCAAACCATAAAAGGCTTTTTGTCCTTGCCCTGTGTGCCAAATCGACGGCTTTCTGTCAGTAGCGAGGATTAGCTCATGTACTGCCCAGGGCAGGGGATAAAAGTTGGCGTCTTTTGCCACATCCGATGATGAAAGAGAAATGCTACGAAGCTCCCCGCTATTGTTTAACTGGGTGAGTATCCGGGCGGCGATGATGGCGGCGGCGTTTTCACTTCCATATACGAGAATATTGAAACCAAAGAGGGCGTTGTTCTTGTGATAAGAATAATACTTGTAAGTTTCTGCATGGCGTTCTGCCAAAGTGAAGCTGATATTGCCGCTGCCTTGCTCAGATATGCCTTTCGTCAGCGTGTCAAGCATCTGAGTGTTGCCGTCTATCGCCGCCGCCTCTTCGGGAGACAAGGACATAGGAATGAGTTGGAAAGACACCGCACAGTCGGCATGGTTGATGAGGGAGCTGACGATACGGCTCATATCGTTTTCGGTAACGGGGAGGCGATCATAGGTAAAGCAAAAAGGTAGGTAATGGTTTTGCAGATTCGCCAACTCTTCGCTTTTCACCACCGCCTTGACCGCTCCGGCATTGATGGCTTTCACCTGTGATGTCAGCTCATCAATACTGACCTCACGGTATTCATACTTGCCAAAATCGAGGGTCGCTTTGCAAATCCGCATGAGTGAGGAAATAGATTCCCCGATAACCGTATCGCTCTCACCGATAGCACGGATGATGAGGTGTAAGGTAATCGCCGCCTTGTAGGGTTGATTCTTCACTTCCCGGGTAGACCAGAGGATTTCGAGGGCGACATCGGCGCAACCGCCAACGGCAAAATCACGGTACAGCTGATAAACCTCCGCCAAGAGCCGCCCCATGTCCTCCTTGTACTCAGTGGTGATGCTCGCTGTCTCAGCTGAGCGTTGCTGCAAGGTTGATACATGGGGGATGGCGGTGATTTCGATGGCGGCGATACCGATGCGTTCGTTGGTGGTTAGTGTTTCGTAGGAGGGTAGCAAATTTTCTCTTTCTAATATCACACTCAATTTTGATGTGAATGAACCATAGTAAGCAATGTTTTACTAATCTTCAAGCTCCAAACTATCAAACAACTCGTCCATAGCTTCATCATCATCCCAGTTAATAACTACATCAAAATCAAATGCCGAGGCATCACCTGATACGCTTTCGTATATACCACGCATGGCTTTCTTTTGATTTTTGAACTTCTTAATCGGATTGGTTTGTTGCCTAAAGTTCTCTAATATTCTCTTTTCTTCTTGAAGAACCTTTTCTGCATTTTCTATGGCAGGGCGGATTTCATTTCGTCTTTTTATCCATTCCTTTTCACCACTATTTTTTCGATTAACCCCGAGAATAATGAATGCTACTGTTAAAAGGAAAGAAACAATAATAAGAGCTGCTCCTCCTTCATAGTTTCCTGCATCAACGACTAAAGTAATTCCTCCTATAATTCCTACAATACCCGCAAACACCAAAAACCCAAAACCGCATCCGAAACCGCGGTTTTCCACGGCATTTAACTTATTATTTAGAACTCTTAAATCTTTCTCTATTTCCTCAATTTTTTCTTTATGCTTTTTCACCGTGTTTTCACGGCTTTTATCTGCGGGAATTACCGTGTTCATAAAGTTTTCACTTCCATCACCATTCACCCATACACGATGCTCTTTTTCATTGTACTTAAACACAATACAATACATACCCAAGTAAATCCGTGTAACTTCTTTTTGTATGTTTGAGCCTCCAAGTTGAAAGCCCGATACTGTTTGTTTGGCTACTGCTGCTCTGGCTTTCTTCTCCAACTCATTATCAATAATAGGAACAGCAAATTCATTAAAAGCTGTGGTTTGAGGAATATCAGCACTAACTGTATCTACATCAACCGGATAAATCAGATTCTCAATGTCAACCAATTTCTTTACATCGATATTTTTATACAGTTTGTTAAATTGTTCTTGTAACTTTCTATTCCCGGTTGCAAAGATAACCTTTCTAACTGAAGCTGTCCCACTACTCGGTGTCCAAATCATTTGTTTATTTGTACGAACTTCTACGTAAGTCCCTCTATCGACAGGATATTTTTCTATTTTTTCGTTTCCCGCTTCATAATTAAATGATTCTGTACCATTACAATGAAAAATAAATGCGGGAACACAATAACGCTCCTCACGTATTATCTCAATTTTGTCAAATACATCAAGTGGTAGGTTAGGCATGTTAGCCACGTGTTTAGCAACTATACTATGTAGTTTCGCCGGAGTCGCTGTCAGCGGAATACCACTCTCGATATTCTCCTTGGCGGCAATCTCGGCGTTTCTGATCGCTCTTTCTATCAGACATTCGGTTTTGCATGAAGGGCATTTGACTGCGGCACTGGCATTGGTAGGAATTTTGAGCGGTGAGCCGCAACTATTACAACGGAAATCCCGCACCATTGTTGATTGTGTTTGCGGTGCTGCTGCTACTGTAGTGGTCTGAACTACAGCTTCACCTCCCCCGGCTTTTGCACCACAGCCCGAACAAAAAGCAACACCCTCTTGGAGTTTTCCCCCACAACTTGAACAAAACATTTCTTTCTCCTCTCTTTGCTTCCCCTCTTTTGCTTGCTTTGCTTCTCTGCTACTGACCCATATCATTCCCCACAAAACCCGATCCGGCGGTTAGTTTTCTTCGTTGACAACTAGGAGTAGCCGTGAACCGCCAGACTCAGGTTTGCGAGAAATCAAAAAACGAGGTAAAAGTATGCAGCCACACTTTTACCCCGTCGAAGCTCGATAGGAAGAAAATCTGCGTCATGGAAGCCGACTTCGGGAAAGCCCGAAGAGCGTTTATCCACAGTCCACATTCCATGTTGTCATTGTAAACAAGGCATGTATACAATATAATGAAATGCGTGTACCGCAGTATTCTGTATTGTGTGGTAGTGTGATTACCATACCTTACCCGGCGAAGTTTGAGCTTCGTCGGGTGGTACACCTAAGTCCTTTGATTTCTCAATTGTTAGGGTAACACAAGTGTTTCCGAATTGCAAGAGGAATTTTTGGGGGAGTTTGGTCTGGTGAATTTGTTGGGATTTAAACAAACTATTATTTCTATATACACGCAAATTAAAATAGGTCACTATGACTACCGGTTCTCGATAGAACAAGGATTAAATCATTTCCTTCTATACGATAAATCAGCAACCAATCACCGCGTATATGACATTCACGATGATCTTTCCAATTCCCCGATAATTCATGATCGCGATAACTCGGTGGTAAAGCTTCTCCCCTAGATAATTTGCGAATAGTATCATCTAATAATTCGATTGGCAGACCTCTTTTTGTTGCCAACTTATAGTCTTTCTTAAACTGCGATGTCCATAATATATGACGACTCATCTTTTTAGCTCCCGTAGCACTTCCTCTACATCTGTGTAACGCTTCATTGATTGGTCGTTTATAATGCGTTCCGCTTCTAACATCGCAGCGATTGTTGTATTATTAGGTGCGTTTACGGAAATTGAAAAAGGGATGCTGCCTTCTCGTATCGATTGACGTAAAAAAATATTAAATGCTGTGGTCATGTTAAGCCCAAGCTGTAAGAATAGTGTTTCAGCTTGGTTCTTAATATCGCTATCAATTCGAAAACTTACATTTGACGTTGTTCTAGCCATAATTAACACCTACTCTTTCGTTTAATATCTACAATTTTATCATACATCGAGCAGTTGTCAAGCTCATTATATGCTATTTGCATTATATTTGCATTAAGCTTATGTTCTACACAACATCATGTTCTAACTTATTGCAGAAGTTCTCTGCAAAAATGTGTAAAGAGGTCGTGTAAAAGTTGCAATTATGTGTGAAGGAGGCTTGAAATAGTTGCAAAAATGTGTAAAATGGTCTTGTCATAAGCTGTAATTATGTGTTATTCGGAAAAACAAAAGAGTTGCTATGAACATACGATTGCAAATAATAGAAAGCAACAATGGGATTATGGGTAGCACTATAAATCTCAGCAACAAACACTACACACTTTGAAAACTATATCAAAAACCAAGGAGGTCACATGAAAATTAGTATACTCGGTTCGGCGGGTTGGATGCCGTCTGATAACCGTCAGACCACATCGATTATGGTACGAAATGAAAGCACCCTGCTACTGTTTGATGCAGGGACAGGGGTAGCAAATCTGCAAGCATATGAAGATATACTGGAAAGATATGATGAGCTTCATGTGTTTTTGTCACATTACCATTTGGATCATACGATGGGAATTTGCTTTCTGCCGCGATGGTTTAGGGACAGAAAAATTACCTTCCATGTTCCTGCCCGCACCTTAGGGGGGATGAATGGGGAAGAAGTATTGGGGCTACTGCACAATACTGAGAGTTTTCCTATCAGTCTCAGCAAGCTCGCTGCCGAAGTCAAAGTGAAATTATATGAAGGAAACACCGCTTTTATGGCAGGTGACTTGAGGCTTGAGACCAAAGCACAAACTCACAGTAACCCTAGTTTTGCCGTAAAAATTAATGATTTGGTTTGCTTTGCTACCGATACCATCGTCGATAAATCCACTTTCTCATGGGCAAATGATGTACGAGTACTCTTTCATGAGTGTTGGAGTGATGAAAAAGACGGCAGCGGTCATTCGAGTTATCAAGAGATTCTGGCGGCAAGAGAGTGGCTAAAGCAGTCAGCAAATGAAGGCGGGACAGTTCCGAAGATTTATCTAATCCATCAAAACCCGATGATATCATGGAGTGAGTACTGTGAGTTCGTCGCTGAATCGCCTGATGTGGTGTTGGCAAGGGATATGATGGATGTGACGGTTTAGAGGGGGATTTCACCCAACAAAAGGATTGAAAAAACGCCCGCCATTGAGTACCAATGTCAGAGCCGAGAGGAGTATCATCAAGAGTGAAGCGGCGCAAATGATATAATCGCCTTTACCAAACTTCCTTGCTGAGTACCATGTTCGCTTGGGTAAACGTCCAAATCCCCGCAATTCTAGGGCATTGCTGATTTGATCAATCTTGTCCATGCTGGAAAACACGAGCGGGAACAGAATCGTCAGCACCCCGCTCAGGCGGCGGCGTAGCGGTGCTTTCTTGGAAATATCCACACCTCGTGCTTGCTGTGCCTTTGATATCTCACGGTAAGCCCGTTGGATATCGGGAATATAGCGTAGTGAAAGTGATACAGCATATGCTGCTTTGTAGCTTACCTTGATGGTATTGAGCGAAGAGGCAAACTCTCCGGGCTCGGTAGTCAGGAAGAAAATCATAGCAATAGGGACGATAGCAAAGTATTTGAGGGTGACATTCAATTGATAAAACAGCTGCTCGGCGAAAAAAGAGTAGCGTCCGTAGAGATGATAGAGTTCATGCCTTGTACCGTATATCGACACGCCATGATCAGGTGCAAACAAGAAAATGACGATATTATTGATTAACAAAAACACACAGATAAGAATGAGCGGCCCTTTTATGTCCCGTACCTTTAACTTTGATGTCGTAAAAAGTGAACACGACACGATAATCACCAAGAGGATGAAGCGGGTGTCGTAAGTAATCATCGCCGCAATACTGAGAGCCAAAGTCATAATCAGCTTTGATGCTCCTGTAAGTCGGTGAATGACGGAGTCGCGGGGGGTGTAACCGAACATGTTTTCTCCTGTTCTGTAAGGGTGAGATTGCGCAGCACTCCTTAGTCGTTACATTCCTCTATATCATAATCACTACTATGAGGTTTAAGATATGCCCGAACTAAGTCCTTGGCTTCGCTTATCCCACAGATATTTGCCAGTTCGTAGAGGCTGGTTTCTTTGAGGCTGGCACGGGCAGCAAGGATAGGGTCGGACAAAACCTCATAAGTCGGGCAATCAGCAATCAAGCGTCCATCGGCAAACACCAGCGCCCGTTTTGCATATTCCAGGCAAAGATGCATATCGTGGGTAATCAAAAGTACCGTAACCCCCTCCTGATTGAGGATACGCAAAAACTCCATAATATCAGTATAATGACGGTAATCCTGCCCTGCTGTCGGCTCATCGAGTATCAGTATCTCGGGTGAAAGTGCCAAGGCATCGGCAATCGTTACCCGCTTTTTTTGTCCATAGCTAAGTGCCGATATCGGCCATTTCATGAACCGATTGAGACCGCAAACTTTGAGAACTGACCTAATTCGCTCCTCTATTTCTGACTCAGCGATGCCCCTCATTCTGAGCCCAAGAGCTACCTCATCATAAATCATCGGCTTACAAATCATCTGATTGGGGTTTTGCATCACATAGCCGATGCGTTCGGCACGTTCAGGAATGGTGAGGTCATACATGTCTTCACCACGGTAGATGACTGCTCCTGTTTTCGTCTCTTCAAAACCGACAATCAGCTTCGCCAACGTGCTTTTTCCTGCCCCGTTTGCGCCGACGATTGCTGTCATCTCCCCGGGGAAAAGACGGAAACTCACGTCTTCCAATGCCCGCAGATTCGTTTCGGGATAGGTGAAACCCAGATTTTTGACTTCAAGTAGAGGCGTTACCGCCGTTTGTTCACTTGCCGCACTTACCGTCGTCTTTTCCTCTCCCCCTACTCCCACTTTTGCAAAAACACGTACCTTTTCTTTGTCCGCTTCCGTAAGTGCCAGCGTTGCCAACTGTCCCGGGCGGTCAGTCATCGTTTTCGTCACTCCGGCTTTTGCCAAGGCATTGATATAAAGGGGGCGGCGGATACCTACCTCGGTGAGTTGCTGCGAAACACAGATTTGGTCAGGAGTCGTATCGGCAACAATCCGTCCCTCGGCAATCAAGATGACACGATCTATCTTTTTCCACAAAACATCCTCTAGACGATGCTCAATAATTACTATCGTCGCCCCGGTGCGGGTAGCGATATCGTCAATGAGAGCTGTTGCCAACTTGCCGGTGAGCGGGTCGAGTGCCGCCAACGGTTCATCAAAAAGCAAAATCTCGGCATCATCAACCAATACCCCTGCCATACTGACCCGTTGCTTTTGCCCGCCTGACAGCCGTTGTGGCGAATGGGTGAGATAACTCTCCGCCCCGACCAATGTTGCTGCCACTTTGACCCTTTCTATCATTTCCGCCTGGGGACGTGCCAGATTTTCAAGCAGGAAAGCGATATCCTCACCACTCGACAGTCCGACGAACTGCCCGTCTGTATCTTGTAGGACAGTACCTATCATTTTCGATAGCTCAAAAACACTCTCCGGCTTCTTGCCGCCGATTAAGAGTTCGCCGCTGATAGTTCCCGGATTGTTAAATGGAATAAGACCGTTCAGGCAACAGCCGAGCGTACTTTTGCCGCTGCCTGACGGTCCCGCAATGAGAATTTTTTCACCCTTTGCCACGCGCAGGTTGATATCTATCAAAGTAGGTTTCTTTTGCGCCCGGTATTGAAAGGTAAAGTTACGAAACTCGATAATGGGTTCATTCATTATTCGTCGCTGTCTGCTTCTTCCTCTGCTTCAAGACTGCCGGCACTGACTCTTGTTTTGGCATAGCCGATCAGAAGTAATGTGCCGACGATAGCAGTAAGTACGAAGTTGCCGGCTCCGGCGATCAGTCCTTGTGTAAACACCTTGTTGGGAGGTTCGCCATATATCAGAATATCGAGAAGCGGAGCTACCACACCCCATGCTACTGCGTGGGCGATGAAACTACCGGCGATGAAGCGGACGATGTCTGAATTGGCAAACTTGCCGTCTTCGATTTTGCCTGTCTTGATGACGAAACCGGAGAGCAGTCCCACGGCGGCACTGGCAATGACCCAGCTCCACCAGATGCCCCAACCCCAGCTAAGGTCAGCCAATGCATGACCGACGAGTCCGATCAAAAGGCCGCATATCGGTCCGAAGATGACGGCGAAAAAGCCGAGAACCGCATATTGCAGGGTCAAGTAGGTGTTGGCAAAGACGGGTACTGACAGGAAACGCGCCAAGAGAAAAAATAGCGCCACGCCGATAGCAGTACCAACGATTTGCTTAATGGTAAATTTACTCATAGTTACTCCTCCTATTTGTATAAACGAATGTAACCCGATTTTACCCGTAAAACAAGGTAATGTCAATAATTATTTCATTTCATCATTTTAATCATTTTATATCTCGGTCTTCCATAATCCATGAAGATTGCAATAAGCATAGACCGCAAGCGGCTTGTCATCGGCAAAGGCAAAAGTCGCCGTCGGCAAAGTTCCTGCCGCCAGATCCTTGCGTTGTCCGCCTTGCGTCGTCTCCACGAAGACGAAGGTGATATAGTGTTCCGCTTCCATCGGATGATGGACGCTGCCAACCGCTACTGTCAGCTTATCACCTGCCAAAGTCACACTCGGTAAATGTTTCTCCTGACTCGCCTCCACGGTGTTGGCAAGCAACTCTTGCATTTTTTCCCCGCAGCACATCAGCGGCGCACCTTTGTCACTAATCAGTCCGGCTATATTGCCGCAATGGGCACACTTAAAGAATTTTTTGTTATTTTTCATGATATACCTCCTGTTCATTTTTCAAAGTATCAATTTAGTAGTTGTCGGCGCGAAGCTCGAAATACGCCTGGGGGTGGACACATACAGGGCAGACCTTGGGTGCGGTCTCGCTGTTGGCGGAGAAACCGCAGTTGCGACAAATCCAATCTGACTTCTCCTTGACGGCGAAAACTGCTCCATTTTCAATATTTTCGAGTAATTTCAGATAACGTTCCTCATGCTCCTTTTCGATACCGCCCACATAATCAAACAAAAACGCAATATCATTGAAGCCTTCTTCACGTGCATCTGCTGCCATTCGTTTGTACATCTGTGTCCATTCGCCGTTTTCTCCGGCGGCGGCAGCCTTTAGGTTGTCGGTGGTGGTAGGGACATCACCGCCTGAGAGGAGTTTGAACCAGATTTTGGCGTGTTCCCTCTCATTGCCGGCAGTCTCTTCAAAAATCGCCGCCACTTGCTCATAGCCTTCCTTTTTGGCTTTGGAAGCAAAATAGGTATACTTATTACGTGCCTGGCTCTCACCGGCAAAAGCTTCCATCAGGTTCTTTTCAGTTTTTGTTCCTTTGAGTTCGTTCATTTTTCTGTCCTCCTTCACATCTGTGAGTAAAATAAAGTCACTTGCGCCATGCTTACAAAGCGGGCAAATAAAGTCAGCGGGCAAAACATCACCCTCATAAACATAGGCGCAAATTATACACTTGTAACCTTTCTTCGGCGCATTTTCTGCCACTTTCGGCTTCGCCTTAATGAAACGCTGATAATAATCATAGGTGACACTTTGATTACTATTGATAACCCTGCCATCAGTAATCATCGCCTTAAAAACGGTGTGTGAGCCGAAATCAAACATATCCACCACCGCAAACGAGATATACGCATTTGCATGTTCGCTTAGATAGAGAATCCCGTTGTCGCTTCTCGTGGTTGCAAAGTCACTCGTTTTGAACTTGTCTGTTTTTGCCCCTGACTGAAAGCCGAAATGGGTAAAGAGGGCAAAAGGGGTACTCTGCGTAAGACACGAGATGTTGAACTTCTTTGACTTCACTATCATATCGTGGGTATGGTTTAACTTGTTGACGGCTATCACCCCCACCAGAGGCTCAACGCTCGTAACTTGCATGACTGTGTTGATAATACAGCCATTATCACGTCCATCGTCATGAGCAGTAAGTAAGTAAAGTCCGTAACCTATCTTGAACAGGGCATTGTTATCCATCATCTTCCTCCTTGTGGGAGCGTTACCGCATCCGTCTTCCTTTGAAATGTACCAGAGCGCGAATAATCGCCGGCTCCATTCTTTTCGTCACCTTTTCCAGCGACTTGATGATTTCGATTTTTTGCGGGCATTTTTTTTCACATTGACCGCAGCGGTTGCAATTGCGACCACTATAATTTGCCTTGGTGTTTAACATCGCTGTACCGACCACGTACTGCATCATCCCTGTTGTGAAACCGGCGGCATAAGAGACATTGTAAGCCGTGAAGCTGGCAGGGATATTGACGTGTTGGGGGCAAGGTAAGCAATAATTACACTCGGTACAGGGTATCTTGTATGCCTCACGGAAAACGGCAACTGCCTTTGCTATCGCCGCTAAAGCTGCGGCTTTTTCCCCATCTGTCTTTTCCAAGGCGGCATTTGCGGCTACCGCCATATTTTCTTCCAACTGTGCGAAATTATTCATACCCGACAGTACTACCGTTGGCTCCGGTTGGCTAAAGAGCCAGTCAAACGCCCATCCCGCCGGGGAAAGCGAGTTGTTGGCATCCGCAAGTATTTTCTGTGCTTTTTTCGGCAGACCTGTTGCCAAAGTCCCGCCTAAGAGCGGTTCCATGACCATGACTGCAATACCCATTTCATGTGCCTTTTGTAACCCGATGCGTCCCGCTTGATAGTCTTCATTCATATAATTATACTGGATCATCGTAAAATCCCAGTCATACATCGTAAGCATTTGCAAAAACTCATGCTGGACACCATGAAAAGAGAAACCAACCTGTTTGATTCGTCCGTTCTCCTTTTGCGCCGTTAGCCACTTATCGACACCCAAGGACAAAAGCCGCTTGAGTGCCTGACTGCTCCCGATATTGTGTATCATATAGTAATCTATATAATCAGTGGCAAGCCGAGCGAGTTGAATGTCAAAGAAGCGGTCAAAATCTTCATAACGATGGCAGCGGGAATGAGGCATTTTGGTGGCAAGATATATCTTTTCCCGTGTTCCCGGGTTGCGCCGCCATACCTCGCCGAGTACCTCTTCGCTGTTCATATATGCGAAAGCAGTATCGAAATAATTGATGCCGCCGTCAATAGCCGCCATAATCAGTTTTTCTGATTTGTCGATGTCAAATTTGCTGCTCTGCTTGAAGCGGTGGGGAAGACGCATACAGCCAAAACCAAGAATTGAAAGTTGATTTTTGCTGCGGGGGTCTGTGCGATAGTTCATTGGTTATCCTCTAGGAACGAATCAAGTCATTATACCATTTCACTGCCTCGATATATGTATCGTTGACATGCTGGGCGTTTAAGCGATGTTCTTCAATAAAAATCGAAACATCATCCCAGTTGGCATATTCATAGTTTTCATAAAACTTTAGTAATCCCGCATAAATACCGCTCTTGGTGAGTAGCGATTCCCTGACATCATCAGCTACCGGCATATCCTTCATCAGCTGTTCCTTGGGTATTTCCAGTACCACATGGAGCAAGGAAAGCATTCCCACCATAAATATCTTCTTTGGGTCAAACTTGATGCGGAAATTGAGTGCCAAAAGCTCGCCAAAGCGGGCACGGATAAGTGACATCCGGAATATTTCGACCGGTTGATCCTCGGCAATACCACGGAGCGCAAGGACGGATATCCACTTTTTCAGGTTCTCCTCACCCAGATAAGCGACTGCCATTGCTATTGAGGAAACATTGCGAAGACCTACTGCCGCCGAGTTGAGTATCCTGAGCAGTTTGTAAGTAAGGGTGACATCAGCAGAAATAATGGCGCTGATTTCTTGGAAATCCATCGGCCCGTCAGTACTGGAAAGACGGAGCAGACGTAGGTAATTTACCTTCAAGGGGCTAAGCTCCTTGGTCTTGGTCTCGACGACTCCCTCATTGAAGTAAAACCCTTGATATAGCTTGAAACCGTGTTCCTTTGCCACTTGAAAATCATGACCGGAATTGACATTGACAGCAATAAAGCGGACACGGGAATTGGCGGAAATCAAACGTTTTTGCGCATCAAAGTCCTTGTCCTCAGGGGCAAACTTGAAATAATCGGCGATTTTCATCGTCTCAGCTGTCGCTGCCTTGCTGTGAAGTCCATTGATGGCGAGTTTGTAACCCTTTTTGCGTAGCTCCATACAAATCTTGATATCTTCGGCGGTAAAAGCCTCGCCGGGGGTAATCTGAATGACAAACTTCTCCTTGGGAAGCAGTTTGGCGATGGCAGGATTGAGTAGCTGTGCCGAAAACGAAATGAAATAATACTGATCGCTTTCTATGTCTTTGAGTCCAAGGGCATCAACGGTGCGATTGAAACCGCTTAGATTGACGAACTGCTCATCGACTTCCCCGGTATTGCCGCGGTCTATCAGCTCATAGCCGAAAGTCTTGCCGCTGCCAAGCAAAAGCGGTTGAATATTGATGAACAAATCCTTGAACTTCTGCGCCACCTCATATTGATCTTCAAAAAACGCTACCTGATTACGCCCGCCTTCCTTGGCACGGTAAAGAGCAATATCAGCTTTGCGAAGGATATCGGAGAAATTGTTGCCATGACGGGGAAAGAGGGCAACACCTACGCTTATCGTACAGGAGACATTGATGTTGGGCAGTGTATATGAGCGTAAAGCCCTAGACAAAAGCTCCTGATAATGCTTCTTCATTTCCTCATCGTCAGCAAAACGCCCGATTGGGTCAGCGAATAAAAGCACGAACTCATCACCGCCAAGCCGATACAGATGTCCCGCGAAAGCCTTGTCATCCTGTAAGTGTTCACTCAGACGGCGTAGCATCAAGTCACCGGAATTGTGACCGTAGCGGTCGTTTACTTCTTTGAAGCGGTCGAGGTCAAAGAGAGCCGTCACCCCTGCCGCCTGACCGCTGATAATCCGGTCTTCAAGGGCGGTGAAGTCTTCCTTTAGCTTCTGACGGTTGGGTATCTTGGTCAAATGGTCTATATAAGCAAGCGTGTATAAGTGCTGTCTCGTCTCCACCTCTGCCGTGATATCACGCAGGACAAAGACTGTCGCCGGGCGACCGTCTTCCCAATTGACGGCATGACACTTCACGATATGGGTGCGTCCTGCCTGTTCCTTGACTTCACATGGAGGATATTCAAGCTTGACATTGACCCCGCCATATGGACAGTTATCACATAGGTCAGGGATGCTTTTGGCAAAGGTCTCACGGCAACTCGGTGACTTACCCATGCTGTCATCAAAGCGAAAGCTTGCTTTTTCGTTGGCAAAAAGGATTGAACAACCCTTACCCCTCACCACGAACACTTCCATGTCCTGAGGGTCAAGGAGTGTACCAAGGAACTTTTTGATATTGAGTTTTTTGCTGCGCTTCGTGCTTGCCATCTTCTCCGTCCCCCGCCATTACTCGTCTATATTCATCTTCTGTTGTGAAAAAGCCAACCGCAGTTCATCCACCTGTTCACTTACTTCTTTGAAGACGGTGACAATGTTGGGGTCGAAATGACGACCGGAATCATTGACGATGATACTCATGGCAATATCATGGGGAAAAGGCTTTTTGTAAGGACGCTCACTTACCAAGGCATCATATACATCTACTATCGCCATCAACCGCCCCTGCAAGGGAATGTCTTCGCCGGCAAGCCCATTGGGATAACCGCTGCCATCCCAGCGTTCATGATGATGGGCGGCAATCAATCTGGCATTACAAAGTACCTCGGCACCACTTGCCTGTTTCATCGCTCCGTTGATAATCTGCGCTCCTGCTTTTGTATGAGTTTTGATGATATCAAACTCTTCCTCGGTCAAACGCTCCGGCTTATTGAGGATATTGTTGGAAATGGTGATTTTGCCTACGTCGTGAAGACGTGCCGACGATGTAACCGAATCAATGTTCCAACCACGAATCTCTTCGGCATATATTTCACGCTCCAACATCGCTTTGATCAAGATATCCATATATGCTGCCGTCCGCTCAATATGCCCGCCGGTACATGGGTCACGGCTTTCAACGACATCGGCAAAGGTTTGTACCAGTCCCGTTTGGACACAGACTAATTGCTCCGCCTGTTCTTCCAACTCTTCCTTTTGTTTTTCGAGATACTCAGTCCTCTCCCGAATCATTTGATCAATTTCCAAATGGTTTCTGATGCGGTTATTGAGGACAATTTTGGAAAAAGGTTTGCTAATGAAATCTACTGCTCCCAGCTCTATCCCCCGCGCTTCATTGGCGGTATCGCTTAGTCCTGTCAGGAAAATCACCGGGATATCAAGGTAAGGCGAGTCATCGGCTTTGAGTTTGCTCATCGCCTCGAATCCGGTCATGCCTGGCATTTCCACATCGAGTAAAATCATGTCGGGCTTCGTCTTTTCCAGTTCCTCAAACATCAGTTTCGCCGACGCAAGGGGTATCACTTCGTATTGCTCAACCAAAGCCTCCTTAGCTAATGTCAGGAAAAGCTCGCTATCGTCCACAATAAATATCGTCTTCATGAAAGTCTCCATGTCTTTGTAGGCAAAAACGCCTCACCGACAGTTTACCACAAAACACGGTTGACTGTCATTATATATTTTGCACGATTGGCTTTACAAATATACAAATATATTAGTGATTGCGGGATATAGTTTTCCGTGCTATGATAAGGACACGAAAGAAGCTATCGGAATTATTGGAAAAGCAGGAAAATTATGAGTAAAACCGCCAAGTACAGCTTGCTGATAATTGACGACGAAAATACCAATATATTGACACTGACCCATGCGCTGTCAAACGAGTATACCATCCACGTAGCCAAAAGCGGAATTAGTGGGATTGCAGCGGTGGAAAAGTTCGCCCCCGACATCGTTCTGCTAGATATCCTAATGCCGGTGATGGATGGTTATGCTGTCATGAAAACGCTCAAAAGCTCACCCAAAACGGCTGATATCCCGATTATCATCATTACTGAGCTTGACAATATTACTGATGAAGAGCAGGCACTATCCCTCGGAGCTGCCGACTATATTCACAAGCCTTTTTCCCCGCGCTCAGTAAAGCTTCGGATTGCCAATCAAATCAAGATACTGGAGAAGGTACGCTCCAGTAAATATGATGTTCACAAATTTGAACTGGCTTATGATATCCTCAACATCGCCTTTTGGGATATGGAAATCGTCCCCAATAATCCCCTTTCCACCGCCAATAAACTGACATGGTCGCAAGAGTTCCGTAATATGCTTGGTTTTGACGACGAAAACGATTTCCCCGATGTGCTGGGGAGTTGGCAGAAGCAACTGCATCCTGATGATAGTTCTCGGGTTCATGAGGCTTTCACCGCCCATCTCAGTGACTATAGCGGCGAAACACCGTTTAATATCGAATACCGTATCATGAAGAAAAACTGCGAGGAGATTCTTCACATCCACGCCATCTGTGCTACGCAGCGGGACAGCTCCGGCCTCCCCGTCAGATCGGTGGGTGCAGCCCTTGATGTCAGCGAAAAGAAACTGGCGGAAGCGAATAACGAACGGATGATGGCACGAATTGACGCTATTATCAACAATCTACCGGGTATGGCATATCAATGCCTTTGTAATAGCCCCGAATACACGCTTACTTTTGTCAGCGAAGGTTCAAAGGAACTGCTTGGTTACACTCCGGAGGAGCTGGTCAACAAGAAGAATATGTTTACGGCAATGTGCCATCCTGATGATGTCAATTCTGTTAATGAACTGGCATTGAAAACCCTATGGCGGGGTTTGTTATATGAAAACACACAACGCTTGCTCCTGCCTGATGGTACGATCAAATGGGTCTGGGAACGTTCTCGTGTCCTCGAATGGAATCTGGACGGCACACCATACCTCTTGGAAGGTTATGTCTTCGATGTCACGGCGCAGTGGCGTTTGCAAAGTGCCGAGATGGCAAACCTTGCCAAGTCAGAATTTCTTGCGAAGATGAGCCATGAAATCCGCACACCAATGAACAGTATCGTCGGTTTTGCCGAGTTGGCACGGGAAATGGCAGTCGTACCGCAGGTAAAGGATTACCTGGACAAAATCAGTTCCAGTACCAAGTGGCTTTTGCGGATTATCAATGATATTCTCGATCTTTCCAAAATTGAAGCGGGAAAAATGGAACTGGAGAATGTACCGTTTGATTTGGGCGATGTTTTCTCCCGCTGCCAGTCCGTCATCTTACTGGATGTAAGGGAAAAGGGTCTGGATTTGAGCGTTTATGCTGAACCCTTACAAGGGAAAAGACTCTTGGGTGATCCCGTCAGAATCTACCAGATTTTGATGAATCTGCTTTCCAATGCCGTCAAGTTCACCGAGGTAGGGACTATCAAACTCGCTTCCACCATCAAAGATACGAGTGAGGGGCAAGCGACTGTTTCCTTTGAGGTCATCGATAGCGGTATCGGGATGACCGAAGAAGAGGTTGACCGCATTTTTACCCTCTTTGTCCAAGCCGATTCCAGTATCACCCGCAACTTTGGCGGAACAGGTCTGGGACTTCCTATTGCTAGGAATATGGTGGAACTGATGGGCGGGAAGCTGACGGTCGAAAGTTCACCGGGGCAAGGCAGTACCTTCCACTTTGAGCTGACCTTTGATGTGGCGCAATCAGCGGCAGGCGTACAAGAGCGAGCAAGTACGGATTTTCTCGAAAAACCGCATTTTGACGGCTTAATCCTTATCTGTGACGACAATTCCATGAACCAACAGGTCATTTGCGCTCATCTTTCCCATATCGGGCTACTAACCGTGACTGCCGACAATGGCAGGGAGGGTGTCAATATCGTCAAGGAACGGGCGGAACGAAATGAAAAGCCCTTTGACCTGATTTTCATGGATATGTATATGCCGATAATGGACGGTATGAAAGCCGCTGCCAAGATACAGGCTCTGGAAACCGGAACGCCGATTGTGGCGATGACGGCAAATGTAATGGTCAGTGAACTGGAAAAATATAAAGCGCAAGGCATGGTGCATTGCCTCGGCAAACCATTCACGTCACAGGAGCTTTGGCATATCCTCCTCCAGTACCTCGTGCCGATAAGTAGTGAGCCTATTGGTGCGGATATTCATGACAATGACGAACAACAGCGCAAGCTGCGCCTGAGCTTTTACCATAATAATCAAAATATCCATGATGAAATCGCTGAAGCTGTCGTTGCCGGTGATGCAAAACTAGCACATCGCCTGGCGCATACCCTCAAAGGTAATGCCGGGCTAATCGGTATGAGCGGGCTTCGTTTCGCCGCCTCGGAGGTGGAAGCGATGCTACGCGATGATTCTGTGTCCATTTGGGAAAAACGGATGGGGGCTCTCAAAACTGAACTGACGCATGTACTTGGCGAACTGAAACTGCTTGCCGATGAAGCTTCCCTCAGTAATGAACTGCAAACCTTTGATGCCTCCCAGTCACTTTCCTTGCTTGACAAGCTCGCACCTATGCTCACCAATAACAATCCCGAGAGCGTGGAAATGCTCGCCGCCCTCCACATCATTCCCGGAGCAAAAGAGCTAATCCTGTTCATCGAAGATTATGAGTTTGAAAAGGCAGCGGCGGCACTTTTGAAACTGCGGGAGCAGATTCAAGAGGGGTGATGGTCTTAGAGGTAAATAAAAATTTATCACAAAAAGCGAATCGAAAAATCCGATTCGCTTTTTTAGGTGCTGGAATAGGCGGGAATCGAACCCGCGTCCAAGAACTCATTCCCTGTCCTTCTACTATCATAGTCACTTGTTGTGGGCGAACCCGGATTCCCCCGCTGACCGGGAAAGTGACACCCTTGTCAGTTCGGTAGCTTCATTATACGCCCACAGGGGCAAAGCTTAACCTGTGTCGTTTCCTACATAGGCGACGCCCGATTCCCGACGTGCAGGTGCATCGGGGCGGACGGCTGCTTTAAGCAGCGTATGCTAAATTATCTTCAGCGTTTGTGTTTAGTGTTTGCGATTAACGTATCGCCACCCCTTGCAAGGCAAGGGGAACGGATAGCTTCTCCAGCTGCAAAATCCCTGTCGAAACCTTGACTATCCCTTATGAAATTGTAAAGGTACATATAATAGTATTTCGGCTGACATCATGAAAATCTTATATCAGGTACTCCACGCACTTCTTGATCAGCTTCAGGTATTCCTCATTTTCAAAAACTGCCTCGTCATGACCCGGCATCAGATAGACTAACTCTCCCTGGCCGATGTTTTTTCTCCAAGCAGCTGGGATAACCGTTCCCTCGTACTCATACGAAGCGAAGATATCCAGTTCATCATAGACCTCAAACTGGTACGGTTCATCATTTATCGTGAAATCCCCTATCCCCTCGGTAAGCGGATGTCCCTGCTTTAGGTTGATCGTCAAGCTGCAATAAGGCGGATGGTCGATGAACTTCGCCCCATGAACAGGAGCAAGTGCCTCTGTTGCCTGAATCGACATCCCGGTGTGAATACTGAGGATTTTGCCGCCGTTATCCAAATATGAAAGCAGAGCATTGGCTTGGTCGGCTTCCAGTTCCTTGAACCACGCATCCACAAAGCCGATCAGCAAGTCATAGTCGGTAAGCTTCGTAAAAAAGTCATAATCATTGGTAAAGGTGAGCTTCGACTCACTAAGCAACTTACTGAGCGGAAATACACAGTTGAGCGGGTGGTAAGGTGATACCGTATCACCGATGATGAGAATTTTCTTCATTTTGACCTCTTCTTTCCGGACTATGCACCACGATGCCGTAGTGTGTCTGCTGTTGTTATCTTATTATAAAAGAAACCTTTGTCGCTGTCTAGTTGAAAAGCTCGTCATTTTGCACTGTTGTTTGCAATGGATTGCTTCGGCGTGTAAAACCGCCTCGCAATGACGGGATAGGGAGATTTACACCCGTAACCGTACTTTCATTTCTTTTTCGGCCTCTCGCTTCTGGCTCTTGGCGGCAAGGTCATGGCGTTTATCGTAGTTTTTCTTACCTTTGGCAATACCTATCTCCACCTTTGCCAGACCATCACGGAAATATACCTGTAGCGGCACGACCGTATAACCCTTTTCAGCAATACTGACTGCCAATCGCCGGATTTCTGCCTTATGCAGGAGCAGCTTCTTTATCCGCAACGGGTCTTTGTTGAAAATATTGCCTTTCTCATAGGGGCTGATGTGCATTCCGTGGGCAAATACCTCACCGTTTTCAATTTTGATATAAGCTTCCTTGATACTGCATTTTCCCATGCGGAGCGATTTCACCTCAGTTCCGTGCAAGACGATACCGGCTTCCATCTTCTCTTCAATGAAGTAATCATGATAAGCCTTTTTGTTATTCGCTACTAATTTCATGCGTTCTTTTTTCATCTCTTTACCTTAATTCGCCAACTCAAAATCTATTATCTGCCGCCATTTGTCAGCATTTTTAACCCATATCCTGACCGACTGACCGAGACAGAACATGCTGCCGCTACGCCGTCCGACAAGGCGGCAAGCTCCTTCGTCAAAGTAATAATAGTCATTTCCAAGATTCGTAATATGCACCAAACCCTCGATCGTGTTTTCCAGTTCCACATAAATTCCCCACTTGGTAATTCCCGAGATGACCCCATCATACACCGAACCGACACGCGATTCCATGTAATGCGCTTTTTTCATCTTTTCCACTTCCCGCTCTGCTTCCTCTGCCCGCCGTTCACGAGCCGAGGAGTTTTGCGCCACCTCACCAAGTATTGATAGATAATGCTCCTTTCGTCCTTGACTTAGTTTACCATGCAAATGCTCTTTGATAATACGCTGGATTTGCAAGTCAGGGTAGCGTCTGATTGGTGATGTGAAATGGCAGTAACATGGGCTTGCGAGCCCAAAATGACTGGTTTTGCCACGTACACACGTATATTCAGCACGTTTCATACTCCGCAAGGTCATCAGGTTGACCGTTGCTTCATATGGCGTACCCGCCGCCTTTCGCAGTATTTCCTGAACATCACGAGGTCTGATTCTCTTTACTATCCCGCTTTCACGCTTGAGCGGTCTTCTTCTTTTCCGTTTCTCTTTCTCCCTTTTGGAAGTAGGTTTCACACCATTTGCTTTATTACTAAACCCATCCAGGCTAACCCGCAGCTCCTCTATCTTTTGTGGATCGGGGTCATCATGGGTGCGGTAGATAAAAGGAACTTTCAATTGATTAAAGTGGGCGGCAACCGTTTCATTGGCAAGGAGCATGAACTCTTCAATGATTCTGGTTGCATTGGTCGGCCATTTCGCGCTTATCTCTACAGGAACACCAGCATCATCTAATTCCATCACACATTCGGGAAACTCAAAATCTATTGCCCCGCGCTTTTTGCGTTTCTTTCGTAAAATTATTGCCAACCTCTCCATCATGAGGATGGTCGTTAGCAATGCACTATCTTCTATATCAGTAGCGGACGATAACCCGCCGTTATTAGCTGTTGATTCGCAGTGCGTGTCAGCTGCGGCTTTGTTATCAGTTTCATCTCTCTTTGCCAGCATCGCCGTGACCATATCATAGGTCAGGCGTTTGTCTACGTTGATTAAAGTCTCGGCGATTTCATACTCCAGTACCTCGCCATTCGGTGATACCAACATCAAGCAAGAAACCGTCAAGCGGTCACACCCTGTATTTAATGAACAAACCCCATTCGACAAAACCTCCGGCAACATGGGAATGACACGGTCTGCCAAATATGTACTCGTCCCCCGCCGCCGCGCTTCCCGGTCAAGTGCCGAGTTTTCCCTCACGAAACCGGCGACATCGGCAATATGTACACCCAGTCGGTAGTTTTCATCCTCTTTTTCCAGACTGACAGCATCATCCAAGTCCTTGGCATCTGCGCCGTCAATGGTGTACATCGTCAGATTGCGTAAGTCACGGCGATTTCCCGGATTGCTCCCTGTGACTTCCCTTGCTGCCACTTCTGCTTGCAGTAATGCCTTTTCGCCAAAACTTACCGGGAGGGAGTAAGAATCAATGATGGCTTCAACATCCTTACCCGGTTCATCGGAGCGGTCAATGATAGCGACAGCTTTACCTTTGGCGTTCTTCTTGATCTTGATATTCTTGTTCAAATCAACGGAGCTTTTTTTGGTGATATTGATATTTTTGTTGGTACTACCTGGTCGTTCCTTGTCCGCCGCTTTGTACCTGTCTCCTTTGCCCCGATGTTTGTTTGTAGCTTTGTATTTCACTTCATACCTCATTTTCATAAATCCTTGTGCTGTTTTTGCACGGATATCCTATTGCTCCACCCATTAAGTCTTACGCCGTCTGCTGAAGGTTTAGTAGGTGGAACAATACCTTCATCATCTTTCTTGATTGCCGGTAAACCTTTGATTCTTCATAAACAAAGCCCGGGAATCCGCGATTCCCGAGCTTTCCGCAGTTTCCTTGTTTACTTTCATTATATAAATGTCAAATTCAGGACTATCGCCAAAAGGAAGAATCCCCCGGCAAGGAACTTGGTGATTTTGACCAATGTTCCCTCCATCGAACGTCCTTTATTTTTGCCCCAGTAAGTCTCAGCCGCACCGCTGATGGAACCCAACCCGGCGGACTTTCCCTCTTGTAACAATACCAATGCCACCAAAGCCATGCAAACCAAAATGAATACTAACGTCAAAACTATCCGTAACGCTGTCATAACATCCTCCATTTAGTGGCGAAAACACCCACATTTGCAATACTAGCACAAAAGCAAGCTAAGAGCAAGGGTTATTTTTGGAGGGGGGTAAGAGAGGGGTAAGCGTGTGTACCAGCGTGTGTTCCAGATAGTAAGTCAATTGACAAAGCTTTAGAAAACGGTTATATTTAGGTCGTGGCAGTACGTGATTTTGCGAGGAGGGTAAGCTTATGGAAGCGGTTGCAATCATTAAAGAAATAGACAATTTACCAACATACAAGCGCATCTTCATTGTCGAGCAGATAATCCGTTCTATCCGTCGCGAAAAAATGGAGGAAACGCTAGAAATTGCTGCCGAGCGTCTATTTGACGATTACCAAAATGATAGTGAACTGACGGCATTTACTCAACTAGACTGCGAGGAGTTCTATGAACCAAGGTGAAATTTGGCTTGTCAATTTAGAACCTACTATCGGCGCAGAAATGAGTAAATCGCGACCTGCATTAATTGTTAATGATAACGGACTTGGTAAACTGCCATTAAAAATAATAGTACCGATAACCAGTTGGAAAGAACATTACAGTATAGCTCCTTGGATGGTGAGGATTGAACCGACTGAAGTAACCGGGCTTTCAAAGACATCTTCCATAGATTGTTTTCAAATAAGATCGATATCGCAAAATCGTTTCGTTGAGAAAATTGGTACAGTTACGTCTGACAAGCTAAATGAAGTACAAGAAGGTATTCAAAGAGTTATCGGAGTGTAGTGAAATATGTGTCAAAAGAAAAACCCAACAACAACCGGAATGAGTAAGTTGTGTAAAGCGTGAGCAATACATTGCGGTTAATTAAACCGACACCAAGTAGTGAAATGAGTACGAAAACATATGTTATAACTATAGTAATAATGTTCTTGTTTCTGGTGTTCACTTCTTCTCTCATTTTTTCGCCTCTTCATAACGTATAGCAGCTAGATGTTATTCATCACTTCCATAAGTATTATACCAAGCTCTTTGGGAGAATGATTTGTATGATGGGCGTTTACCTTCATTTTCCGGTATCCCTATCGGTAAAAATCCAACAACAATATAATCTGCGGGAATATTTAGTAGGTTTGCTATCTGTTTTTGCGTTTCTGTAGATTCGGTAATCTGCCCCTCTATCCAACAACTGGCATAGCCGAGAGTTGTAATAGCAAGCAGCATATTTTCAATGGCGGCACTATAATCTTGAATATTGAAATATACATCTGCATAACCAGGTATTTCTTGTGTCAATATACAGATTCCCGCAGGAGCAGTTTTACCCGTAAAACCATTCTTATTTATCAGGCTTGTTATAGAATCAAGAATCTGTTGATCATCTATCCCAATAATTGATGTTGTCTGCTTATTACAACCGGATGGGGCTAAAAGTCCGGCTCGAATTATTTTTTCCAAGTTTTCACGCGGAATAGCTGTCTTCATATAAGACCCACGATAACTATATCGTTTCTGTATACATTCAAAAATATCCATTATTTGTCTCCTTTTAACTAAAAATAATACGGTAATTACTTAATGTCAACATTATTTATCAAGTTTCAATACTATTTTTCGTTCTTCTGCCATTGTTTCAAATAATTTTCTTGCAATTAATGCTTTTTCTTTAATATTCAATTCTTTGGAATTAGTTTCGTTTTTTAGTTGCTTCATTACTATCTTTATATCATCAAGTTCCAATAAATTAACAGCAAGGCAGAAAAAACTTTTTCTCCTGCCATCGTTATAATTATCCAATAAATTATTTAGTATCTCTATTTTTTCATTAAGCTCATTTTGGTATACTTTTAATCCATTGTTTCTTACTTTTTCAAAATCTTTCATCATGTTTTTGTGTGTTATGAATGAATCTTTTTCCCATTTGTTGTATTTTTTACACGGAAATTCATTACAAAGGTAACAAAATTCAAGTCCTTTTCTTTGATTGCAGGATAAAACGCTACATGAACAATGTATCTGTGTAAAACCTTCTCCCCCACAGCCGGGACATTTAGAATCTCCATCTGTATAAAACCGTGGGCATAATCCACAATTTAAGCCGCAAGCGGAAAACAAATGATATTTTCGTCTATAGCCCATTATAATTTAACCTCACTCTATTGAGAAACTAATGTCAACTGGTGTTTTCTGCTCACTCTGCGTTTCAAAAGTAAAAATAACGTTATATACTCCGATTTTTAGATTGGTGAATCTATTTGCAAATAAATCAATACCACCCACATCCCAAGCAATTTCACCATCTTCATGCTCAATCCTAACCCCGGTTGTAACTGTATGCGTTTCATCTTTTATTGATACAAATATGTTGTATGTTCCTTCCTTTTCTATCGTAAATTTAACTACTTCCGGCGGAGTCTCGATGTTTACAGAGGGTGTCATTGAAAAGTTAGTAACATACGTTTCTGTTTGCGAGTGCGATAGCGCAAATATGCCAATACCCAAAATTGGTAAAACTAAAGTTAAAGCAATCGTAGCATACTTCGTTCTTTTGCTAGGTTTTTCTTTGTTCAGTAATTTTACACCTGTATAAAACAAAAACGGTGATAATGAAGATAGTATCAGGAATACACCTATTGATTCTAATGGCATCGAAACAGTTGGATTTGAATCCGCACCATAGCTTATCACAAACCCAACGGCATTATGAACGGCATGATAAAGCACCGGTATGAGAAAATTCTTGGTTTTTATCATTAAATAAGCCAAAACGAACCCTATAATGGCAGTGGGTAGAAAGCGAAACAAGCTAAGATGGAAAGCACCGAAAATAACAGCCATAAAGAGCATTATCGCTAATTCGCTTTTACAATCTTTGAATGTATATTGGATAACTCCCCTGTGCAGGACTTCTTCACAAATTCCGGTGATAACGCTAATAATTATTAACGAGGCTAAAAAAGGTGCAGTTGTAAAAAAATCTGCTATATCCATACTCAATTGTACAGATTCCGGGAACAGATAAGTCGTTGTAATTGTAACTGTATTTACAATAAAAAACGTAGCAATGTATAACAATAACATCGCAAATAATTGCTTTGCCGTTACTTTTTTCATCGGCATTACATCGCTTATTTTCCATCTAAACAAAAATACCGGAATTAACGCAATGAACAATATTCCCAGTTGCGTAATCGCCAACCCCCACATGCCAAACTTTAATTGTAAAGGAAATGCCGCAAAAATGAAAAATGTAATAGTAAGAACAAACGCACATATGCCTATATACCATTTTGGTTTTACATTCTTAAACATTCAATCACCTGTTAGTATAAATTTACTATACACCTTATCCTATAACTCACATATATAGTATCTAAAAACCATCTCTCCAAATGCTTTGCCAAATTAGTTTACTCCAATTACTCATTTTCATTACTAACTACTTATGAACTCTCTTCCTATGTTTATCAGTTTTTCAAAGTCTATATTTTCAAATTCAGTAGAATCTACTGTAATAATCTGTCCTAAGCCTATTTCTCCCATTTTCCAACGCAAATGCCCTTTTTCAAAATCTTCTATTGTTTCTCCGGAAGTTTGGTGAACCCAATGCCTTTTCCCGGCTTTGTCTCTTTTCATGTATCTTTTAAACAAAATATCAAAATCTCCTTTGAACAAATATGTTATACACTCACAATTATATTTCTCAAGTAATGCCTCTATTTTTTCTATCTCTATTGACTTAAAATTACCTTCAAGAATACATACTTTACCATTTTTGATGAATTGCTCCGTTATATGTAACATAAGTGAAAATGTTGCCATACTACCTTTATTGAACACCATATCATTATCAGGTCCAAAACCATCACCTAAATTTTCTTTGATTTTATCTTTTATGAAACACGGAATATTTAGTTCCGCTGACATTTTTTCAGCAAATGTCGATTTGCCTGTTGCGCAACAACCACCAACAATAATTATTTTGCTCTTCATTGCCGCTATACTCCTTATTTGTATAATAACATAAATATTTTGTTAAAAACAGGAAATTACTGTTTACCTTTTTGATACACCGCAAGCCTATGCTGACGTATTTATCGCCGGACGCTTGCGCTATGGTGTCGTCGCAGCGGTACTAAGACCCCAGCCCCAAAGAGCGGGTCTGTTGCCTAAGTGCCGGCGACTCCAACATCCGGCTTTAAAATAGTCAGTCGGCTTGCTCCTTGAAAGTTAAAACCTGTTTTTCTTTTACTCTTTTGATTTTCAATAATTTTTATTCATAATTATGCAGAAAATGCACCGCCCAAAATGTTAGGTCTACAACAATCTCAATATCTTCTTTATAGTCGCCCGATGAAAAACCTGCCTCACAATATGCCCCGGTATACATTAAACTCTGCTTAAAAACCCTTTTCTCGTAACTTGACTTAAATTTATAGCTTATCATCCCATCCTTTCGTAAAAAGCCATCTAATATCTCCGCATTTTGCTTTGCAACTTCAACATTTTTCCCAATTCCGCAAAGAGCTATATGGGTTAAAACCCTTCTGTTACAACAAATTTGCTCTTGATATGTATTACTATATGGCTTTAATGGGTAATTAAAACCTCCACATGGACTATAATAACGGCTGCCAAGCCTTATATGGTGAGAGCTATTATTGGGTGTTATTTTGTTAAGGTGATTAATTGCATTTGCCAGTTGACTTTTTGCTTCTTCATTCCTCCATGAATGTGTAAAAGCAAGAGTCTCAAGGTGATAAAGGCAAGGCCATAATTGGTCATGCTCTAAATAGGGATAGTTGTATTTTTTCTTTGATTCCGGATTATATTTCGCTATATCCATAATTGATGACGCTGACAAAACATTATTAAATGCTTTCAAACTAGTTTCAATGAAGCTTTGGCAGTATTCATCTCCGTACCCCATGATTGCTATACATGTGTCTATAAGAAGCTGCAAACCCCAACCGCAGCCATTACCAACAAATCGTTCCTTAAATCTTACAGTTTCAGGTTTATTTGTTGAAAATTCCTTTTCCAGTATTTGTTCATTAGTTAGAGCTTCAATAAACCTTCTAACTATTCTTGATTCTTTAGGTATGGAATAATTGCATAAAAGCCTTGCCGCTGTTTCTCCATCTTGAAGCGGCGTTTGCTTTAAACTGTCCATACCATGCATACTTATACCTATATAACCATTTTCCTTTTGATATTCGTTGACCAGAATAAAACGAGGCGTTTCTAATATTTTTTCAAGGAAACGTTCTTCTTCTGACTTATCCTTTAAGATTTCTTTATATAAACGATACTTTATGATATCGCTTCCGTGTTCCAAAAGAAAATCAATAGCCTTGCCTGTATCCATATATTTCTCCATGTTTTTTTATATTGCACTATTTAAAGCCTATCAATCTTTCATGATTATTCAGGGTTATTCAGGGTTATTTCACGTTGTGCTATATATTATTTGCCCGTTTCGACCATGCTTCATTTAATTTTCATTAAATACTTCATAAAATTCATTATGCAAAATATCCATATAAATCATGTCATATCTTTCTTTGCCTTTTAATATGGCTTCTCTTTTTTTGCCAACAACTTCAAATCCAATCTTTTCATACGATTTTATTGCTCTATCATTAAATGAAACAACCTGTAGATAAACACAATGTAGATTTAATACTTTGAATCCATAATCTAACAACAAACTCAAAGCTTCAGTTCCAAAACCTTTATCCCAATATTCTTTATTGCCAATGTATATTCCTACTTCACTTGTTTGATTCAAATGATTTAAACCCTCAAAACAACAATCTCCAAGCAATTCATTTGTTTCAATGTCGATTATTGAATAATTATGTCCTTGAGCAGCACTTTCAAGAATCCCTCTCATATTTCCAACATTTACATTAATTGGACCAAGTCCAACTAGATATTGAGTCATCTCTAAGTCGTTTAACCATTCAGCATATTTTTCTGAATCATTTTCATCAATTGGGGATAAATAACACTTTTTTCCAACAATTTTCTTTAAATACATTCATAACCTCCCATAATTTGATATCCATCAAAATGGATATTGATACTTTATAGCATATAGTTAAAAACAATGAGCTTTTTCGGACATTTTATCTAACTATATCTTGTATTAGTCAACTATTGTTCCAATCAGCTTAGGGCAAATTGCATATGAGCACTATATAATAGTAAAAACACTAGCATTATGGTTACTAGCTTTTTGCTTTTTGCGTGATTTCTTGTTCGTGTCATTAGCTTATCCAATCTTTTGTAAAAACGTAGAATTACTTTCAGCTTCTGATATTCAAAGGGCACGACCAATAACACTCCGTATTACAGCCCTTACATTTTTCCCGATAAAGTAAAAACCTTTCCTTACTGATAGCTCCTTTAGAACAAGCCTCCATGCATATATCGCAATCTTCACATTCCGTTGCTATGACCGGCTTCTCTCGCCAATTACTATCGTTAAACGGTGCATCTGTTAAAAATACCGTATATTGCACCCAACTTCCAATCCCCTGAACACTCGTCACATTGTTTCTGCCATACTCAGCTAACCCGCTCAACACGGCAAGTCTCTTGATTGGTAGAGATATGTACAGTTTGGCGGCAAATCCTGCTTCTTCCAAAGCATTTTGGACATTTATCCCCCCGCTCGACCGTGCGTCACCATCTCCACGTGGTAATGCTCCAATCAAAACAGATGTATACTTTTTCGGCATTCCTGTCAATCGTTCAATCGCTCTTATACTACCTGCAATATTGCCTTTTTGCATTTCATGAACATCGTTTTCATTGCATAAAACCAACATATCTTCTGACATTGATTTCACTTTCTCAATTGAAACACACTCCCATCTGAAATAGGCGTTATCTTTAAGTAACTCTGTCAACTTGTCCATTTTCTCCATGATATTCTCCCTCTATTCACTATTTTACAAAGAAGCAAATATCAATAATGACATTGCCTTTTTCATCAGGTGTGGTAAAACGTGGACAGGAATAACGCTCAATACACCAATTAGAGGTCACTTCATAGCCCTCTTTCTCAAGGCGTTCCCTGCACATACCCTCTAAGCCAAACACTTCATGCACCTTGCCATAAACCCAACACACACCTAATTCACTCTCGGGAAAATCAACATATGTAAATCCTTCAGGTACTTTAGTGTTTTCCGGCACAAAATAACCAATCCAATACTCAAAAGAATCGAAACCGTTTTCTTCACGCATTAACCCTATCGTTGCGTCACCGTCTTCATAGGTATCTTTGAGACTACCATCGACATGTTTTTCAAGCAAAGTGAACCAACCGTTTTCAAACCATTCACCCCATTTTGCACCGAACATCCCGTTTACACGGTCACTATTTAAGTATTTCTTTCCAATAAACCGCATATTTCCAACTCTTTGTTTATATACCTTGCATATTTCAGCCATGATCTTTACCCCCTCGTAATTTTTTACTACTACATCACTATATTACCAATGAATATATCAATATGGAATACTTTATTTTTGTATTCAATCATCAATCTTTCTTTCATAAAACTATATTTTCAAATATGATAAAAATATACTGTATTCAAATAAATAAAAGTTAACATTTTTAATCATTTGTAGTGTTTGATACAATGAATACACCATTCTCTTTCTTAGAATCACTTGTTATCCTATACTCTTCTATTGTTGAATGTAAAGATATGTGTTGACATTTGCGTGGTTTATGTTGTATAAAAGTAGAGAGGGTGGTGATTTTATGGCAAATGTAAATATTCGTGTTGATGATACCTTGAAGCGTGATACTGAAGGTATACTGTTGGAGTTGGGTCTATCAATGTCGGCTGCAACTAATTTATTTTACAAACAGGTTGTTCGATATGGCGGCATCCCGTTTGATTTAAGAATCAATCGTCCAAATGTAGAAACATTAGAAGCAATTGCAGAAGTAGAAGAAATGGAAAGAAATCCTTCAATAGGCAAATCTTACACTGACGTTAAGCTTATGATGAAGGAGTTGCTTGTGTAATGTATGATGTAAAACCTACAAAAAGATTCAAAAAAGATCTTAAGATAATTGAAAAACGTGGTTATAACATTGACTTGCTTACAGATGTAATTATCAAACTTTCAAAAGGTGAACAACTAGAGGAAAAATATCATGATCACGCATTAAAAGGTGAATACAAAGGTTGTCGGGAATGTCATATAACACCAGACTGGTTACTCATATATAAGATAGGGGAGCAAACCCTTTACTTGTACCTTACGAGAACCGGAACACATGCAGACTTGTTTGTATAAATAATAAAGACTCTGCTCTATATTAACGGTGGGATGGTGTAATCCCTTCTTTTGCACGTTTACAACATCCATGTGAACATTTGAATATGCCATTTTTACTTTAATATCATAAATTTCTGGAACAGGTAAATTTAAGTAAAAGCCATTTTTGAAGTTCTGCTTCATATTCTACCGAGTCTCTGGAAATATTCTTTTTGAATAATTTAATAGCTTTACCATTTTCCCAATAAACATCTGCTTATGCACCACTTGCAATTATTTTCATATTCTCTTCAGATAATTATTTACCACAATATTTCAATTGTTGTTAATGGCATTTCGCTTAATGTTCAAGTTATGCGATGTTTTGACGGCACAGCGTATACCGTTTGTTATGTGAAGTACGGACGGATTGCGTTAGGCTTGATTAGTATGTATGAACTTCGGCTTAGCCACCACAATTAACCGCTTAATATTCGGGGAACTCGCTTATGTCATAATCGTCGTAATTATAAGCACTGTAGATTATGCTGATACTGCTAATTTATTCTATATCCATTTCTAGTTCCATTCCAGAACCCTCATACTCATGCGGACGGCAACGGAATCCTAATTTTCTATAAAATCCTTCTTTGCCTTGTGCGCACATGAGAAACACAGATACGGATGTTCCTTTTATGCTAGTATTTTTAATGTGTTGAAGCAATTTATTTACTATTTCACGACCTATGCCTTGACCTTGATGTTCGGGTAAAACCCAAATATCAACTAAGCACCAATATATTGACGCATCTCCAATCAATCTCCCGATGCCGATAATTTCATCTTCCACGAAAGCGGAAATTGAATGAACATGATTCGATAACGACCTTTCAGCCTGCTCCTTTGTCGTTTTATCCATATCTTCCATTTTACTCTCAATCGACAAATACTCGTCAACTGTCAGAGTGTTTTCTTTGTAAGTGATATTCAAAAAGGATACCGCCTATCATTATTTATCTTATTATACCATAGATGATTTCGCTTGCACGCTTTAATGGGTATTCTTCCGTCGTTTCCCTAAAATGTAGTATTGTTGATAACAACTGTATAAACGCTATAAATCAACCACTCATCCTTTTGATATACTATACCACTATACAGTAACTAATAACATATTAATGAACATTATTAATCATTTTGTTGATTTTGATATTACACATTTATGTTACCCTGCACTTATCATAATATTGCGATGTCGGGTTATTATCAATGAAAAGCGGTATTTCTCAGCAGCTATTCTGTCTTCGGGCGAAACCCCAAATAATTTCATTGGTTTTGTTACAGAAAATTATGTGGCGCAGGCGTTGGTGACTAAACGTTACGGGCTTTATCATTAGACGAGCGCAGGAACGGCGGAGCTTGATTCCGTTTTGCAAAAAGGAGACGAAATAATAGCCCCCTCGAAGGGGTACCCATCGTAGGTGACTGTTGCTGTTTGCCTGTTTTCATTTTACTGCTCCATCACTCGCTTGAAGAACATTGCAAAGGCATCTTGTACATTAAGATATTTGTCGATGTATCCTTCAATGTCATAATAATACTTGCCACTCTCAATTTGTACAGACAAGCAATCAAGGGGGAATCCCTTCGCGACAACGCCGTTTTTGTGCGGCGTTGATACCATTAAGAAAGGTTCGCTGACTATATCATCCCCCATGTGTTCATATATAGTATTTTCATCCATAACAAGAACAATAGCATTTTTGTACCGTGCCGTCATACTTCCGCCTAGTTCAGCCGCTAAAGCGGAATAATACCGGACAACTTCGTCATCATCCATGTAATCACCTTGCCCACGGACATTGATTCCCGGTTGCCGGGCATCATCAAGACCGTCTATATAAAGTCCGCTATCACAGGAAAACACAGGCATTTTCAAAGCATTATAATACGCTAATGCTTTAATTTTAGCATTTTCAAGCGGACTGTTACCGTTTTCGGATATGTCGAGTTTAGGCGCAGAAATATCATTAAGACTTAACATCTCTATGCTCAACGCTCCAATACAACGCTGCATAAAACTAAATTTCGCTTTATTTGTAGTGCCGTATATCAGTTTCATACTAAGCTCCGTTTTTACTTTATCTTTACATAATCATTTTACAGTATTTGAGGTATTCATCATATACCCCGCTTACGATTATACTGCAAATCTGCTCATTTTCAAAATTTGTTTGGCAGGAACATTAATCAGTTCAGAAAATGATATCCATTGTTTCTTTAGAAAGTCCTCCACAATCATTCTCCCAAAAGAATATCCTATACACCAAGGCAAGTCTTTTTCTAAATCTCCAAACATATATTTACTATGTGTTGTTGGGTCTGTACTATAAAGGATTGGAATGATTTGCTCCCATAGCATTTTTTCTTTTTCAGAGTCCAATGGTTTGTTCCACTTTGGTACTAAATCGGGAAACAAGCTCATCGCAAACAAATCAGCTTGTCCTTCGGTAATCATATGTTGCAGAAAACTACCATCAAGGTCTTTTCCGTCACGCACAACATACCAATTATATCCCCATATATTATGATGGTATTCATGAGCAAATACGAAAGGAATCCATTTTTTCCAACCTTCTGCTATTGGGTTAATGTTGATAATTATGTTACCGAATACACTTGTACCCACTACACCATTCTGCCGTTCCTTAACTATTTTATTGCTGTTGCATAAAGGATAAAGGGCAACTAGCATTGGGGTATCATCATCTGAAGGCAGTTCGTTTGCTACTAAAGTAAAGATAGATTTCATCTCTGCAATATTGAATTTTGAAAGAATAGAAAGTTGGTTATCCAAATGTTCAAACTCTTTTATGCAAGTTGGCTGTTTAAAACTTTGGTCAAAGGGTGCATACAGGGCTATATCATTCCAAAATGGCTCTATCATATACTTTGTCCATAACTTAATCGCATCATCTTTGTTTTCTTTTGCGTTGGTGAGGTACTCTTTTGCATTCATAAAGTATTGATTATCTTTATTTCCATTAGATGGTTTCCTCTTTTTTAGTTTCGAGTATGATTCAATATGTCTTTCTCTATTTTACATCAAGTATATCAAAATATACTTTCTACTTTGTTTTGTTCTTCTATTTTATGAAGTTTAATTATATTGTCAATAATTATTTGCTTTGTACTATAAGTATAGCCGATAACATGCGGTGGAATCTGAATCGCTCTGGGGTAATTACACTTGCTTCGCAAGTGAGCATATGCCGTTTGCTATATGAAGTACGGACGTATTCCATTGTTTATTCCACTATTTCAAATATGAAAACAACAGGATTTTCTACGTTTTCGTTAAGCGAAGATACATCAACTGATTTTATTTTTAGTTTTATCCCCAACGCTTTTTGCAATTCATATAACCTACCACCTGAACATCTTTCAAAATATGTTTCTATGTTTGGTGGCGGAGTTGTAAATTTCCCTTCTTTAGCACGTTTATAATAACCATGTGAACATTTGAAACTAAGAGTCAGTGTGTTGTCGTCATTTAATATAGGCTTACATCTTCCGAAGGTCTTTGCGAAAAGATCTAATCTTTTTGCAAGAGGTACATGAGCGTTTTCGTGTGCAAAAGCTTTACGCTGTTTGTCATAGCCTGTACCGTTACATCCACCTTGTGTCTCATATAAATGGAATCTTTGCTCTTTAGTGAGTTCTTTGTTCATGGTTTTCATAAACATCTCATCACACTCATTTCCTTTATAATTCTCAATAATGTGTTCAAAATCATCTAAAATTTTTTGAGAAATTCCATACTTTGCTTTTCTCATTTCCTTTAACATTGTTGTCATTTTTACAATCCTCCGATACTCTTTTGTTTTAGCTTTCCACACAGAAGCTATTGAAAATCATATAAACATAATATGACAATAGTATGTCATATAAAAATAATTATACAAGAAAATCTCTTCTAAAATGAACTTTTTGCTCATTTTCAATATTTTTCTAAGTATGTGATTATTATACTCCAATAATCTTAGCTCGTATTTTATGTAACGATTGTATAGATGTTATAAATCAGTTATTCATCCTTTTTGATACACTATACTACTATACAACAACTAAAAATATGAAAATGAACATTTTTTATCATTTTTAGTAACTTAATATTATGTATTTTGCATTGTCCTGTATTTATCATAACATTTATCATAATATTTTGATTTATCTTGACATATAAGTCATCATGTGATACAGTGACTTTATCTTGAGGAAAGGAGTCGCTGATTAATGAAACGTAAAATAACAGAAAGTTTGGTTCATTGGAAAAGCAAGCCGTCCGAGCGTATGCCGCTCTTGGTATACGGAGCGAGACAAGTTGGCAAGACTTTTATCATACGTGAGTTCGGTGATAAATACTATAAAAACACCGCTTATTTCAATCTAGAAACCAATCAGACAGTCAGCTCTTATTTCGCAGAAAATATCGAACCGGAACGTATTCTGCGTTTTCTTGAAACAGAATCACAAGAGCGCATTATACCGGGAGACACGCTTATCATATTTGACGAAATCCAATCTTGTGAGCGGGCATTGACTTCCTTAAAATACTTCAATGAAAAGGTGCCTGAGTATCACATCGTTTGCGCCGGCAGTTTGCTGGGTGTCGCTGTCAACCGTGAGAGGTATTCCTTTCCGGTCGGCAACGTGGATTCAATGACATTGTTTCCGCTTGACTTTGAAGAGTTTTTGTGGGCACTGAATCATGAACGGCTCTGTGATGAAATAAAATCCGCATATGAAATAAACAAAGCGTTACCTTACGCTTTACACGAGAAAGCTCTCGATTTATATAAGCAATACCTTATCATGGGCGGAATGCCGCGGGCGATTTTGGAATATATAGAAACTAAAAGCTTTTTGACTGTGCCTGATGTACAGAATAAAATCATGAACGATTATATTGCGGACATGGCAAAATATGCGACCACTGCTGAAAGCGTTAAGATTCGCGCTGCATATGATTCAATTCCGGTCCAACTTGCCAAGGAAAATAAAAAGTTTCAATATAAGCTGGCGCAAAGGGGAGGCACCGCAACCATATTCGGCGCGGCTATAGAATGGTTAGAATTTGCCGGTGTAGTGTTGAAATGCGAGAGAGTCGAACAGGGATTTATGCCGATTTCTGTCTATCGGGATTTGGCGAGTTTTAAGCTATACTTGAGCGACGTCGGGTTATTATCAATGAAAAGCGGTATTTCTCAACAAGCTATTTTGTCTTCGGGCGAAACCCCAAATAATTTCATTGGCTTTGTTACAGAAAATTATGTGGCGCAGGCGTTGGCGACTAAGCGTTACGGGCTTTACTATTGGACGAGTGCGGGAACGGCGGAGCTTGATTTCGTATTACAAAAAGGAGACGAAATAATAGCGGTAGAAGTAAAGACCGGCACCAACACAAAATCGAAAAGTCTGAATATGTTCGTGACCAAATATAAACCAGCTTACTCGATTCGTATTTCTTCAAAGAATTTCGGTTTTGAAAACAATATTAAATCTGTTCCATTATATGCTGTGTTTTGCATATAGATGTTTAAGTGTTTTTATCAAATGTAGTTTGAGATTATACTGTCAATTCTATCAATAAATAGATTATTGAAATCTTACAAATAGTTTTCCGTGCCGCCACTGATGGCAACTACACTTGCAAACAGCAATACTTGCAAACAGCAATACTTACTGCGCAATTACACTTGCTTTTCAAGTGAGTATATACCGTTTGTTATGCGCTGGTTTTTGCTTTTTCCAGTAATCTTTATCTTTTGACTAATCTTGCTTTTAAACTAAATGTAAAAGGTAACTTTATGTCAAATTAGTTGCAATTAATAGTTTTCCATTCCCACCATGTTCCTGTGTAAATGGGGTAAAATCCTATGTTGTAGTAGAATTGTTGGTCAGAGCCTACAACTGCTTGCATTGCCCCTAAATTGCCGCAACGTCTTATTCCCTCTAATACAACCGCTTTACCCAAGCCCATTTTGCGGTATTCAGGATCAGTTACAACCGGTTCAACATAACAATAAAAGTCACCGGGGCGATACCACATACCGCAATGAGAAACATAATTGCCATCTGGCGCAACTACGACAATTACCAGTTCCGGGTTAATCATTGGACTCGAAAGCATTTCTTTACGACCAGAGATAGTCTTTTCATCATGCTCAGCTTTCCCTTCGTTATTAAAACCACGCCACATTACACGATTGTATTGTTGCCAATTCCAGTCATCAGCCATACTCATAAAACTAAAACCTTCAGGTAACGAATATGATTGGAGCTTGTTAATATCCAACGATGCACTATTCCATCTGTTCTGAGTTGGTCGAAAGTCATGTTCTATTGCCACTTTTGAAAATTCATAATCACCGTTTGCGATTAAAATTCTCAACTTTCCATTATCATGAAGATACTTTTTGGCATAAGTTATTACATCGGGTATTAAGTATCGGTGTTCTTCATCTACGATTAAAAGACCGTCTCCTAAGGGCATCTCATAAATAGCTATTGCTACAATCTCACCATCATTTTCCCAATAACCAAACTTATCAAGATTATTTCTATCAAGTCCTCCATGTGTCACTTCCCATTCCCATGCACCCCACAAGAAATTAGGCGTGTAAAGCTTTTCTGAATTTATTCGAATAAGAAAATTACGTATTTTTATGTAATCAGCATTAAATAGCGGTTCAGGATTATAGTTTTTAAAGATGATATTCATATGGTTCTCCTTTGCACTATACCACTATACAGTAAATATAGACATATAAATGAACATTTTTAATCATTTCAAAAGTACGTGATTATCTGCATACACAAAAAACGTAGAAAATAATTATTCACGTATGTTTATATAATCCCGATAATCAACAAGCTCCATATTTTCACATAAATTAATTAATTCACGTAAAATATATAGATGTCCACAACCATACAACACAAATACACTCTCATGGTTTTGACTTAGTTTTTGTAGGTTTGCGAATATTTTCAAGTTTCGCATATACCATTGACCAAAAAAATTTGCTCCTTCATATGAACCGCTTGCGCCGATTTCATTTTTCACGAGATATAATTGTTGATTATGATAAGACCATTCGTCAGAATTACAATATTTTAAACTTTCAAGTATAGTCTTGTGTTTTATATCGTGATGTATATCGTGCATTTTCTCCCAATGCTTTTCAAAAGCAGATTTAATTCGTTCGGGTGTTTCTTCATTAATTTCTTCAAGCAGTGTATCGTTATCAATAGCATAAACTTTTTCTACGCCTAATGTTTTGCCTAATCTATAAGAAATTTGAACAGATTCGGTGTTGTATGGGATGGGATATGTGTTGCCGAACATAGAAATCGTTCCTAAAGTTTCATTGCGCATTTTTTCATAATTGGATAAATCGTCGAGTGAAAATCTTTGATAACTTGAATCGACAGCTGCTTGCGCATGTGCTGCCACTTCCACCGCAATTGCATCTGGGTTAAACATTTTTAGTTGCTCATTTATATTCCAAAGTTGTTGTTGTGTGTCTTGAGTATAAAAATCAATATTGCTTTGCATAAAATGGAATGTCCCCAACAAAAATATTTGCGTCATGCTATCCTCCCACATCCTAATCTTCATTCCGAAAGCAAAATTGTCTACGTCATTTGTATGCGTCTTTTCAATTCTCAATATTCATTACAAAAACTATTTTTTCTAATTCATCGACTTTATAGAATAATCTATAATCCCCAATCCTAAAACGATAAATTTCTCTATATTTTCCTTTTAATTTTTTTATGTTAGCATTAAAGTATGGATTATTTTTTAGAATTGGATATACATCATTCAATATCTTGTTATACAAATGAGTGTATTTCTTAATAATGATTTTCTTTGAAAAAGTTTCAGTTTCTGCTATTTTGTAGTTATCCAACTATCTTGTACCGTCCTTTTTTTACATCCTCCATACCTTTATCCATATCATTTTCAAAACACATAATCTCATTCATTTCATTATCATCAACAATATTTTTATTAAGAATGTAATTTATTGTTGCATACTCAACATAATTTGAAATACTTCTCCTGTCTCCATCTGCAGCTCTCTTTAAAGTGTTATACACATTATCTTCAATACGTAATGTTATTGTTTTAGCCATTTTTCATCTCCTTGCTTTCAATATTATTCTTTTTTATTCAATTTGTCAAGTTTTTCATTCTTTACTTGTTTCTTTGCTTGTTTCTTTTTACTTGTTTTTTTGGTTGTTTATTTACGCGCTGTTCCCAAAGGATTTTGAATGCTGTATGTTTTTCCGGTTTATTCAACAACTCAATAATAATATCAGCACATTCTGTAGACAATTCTGCTTATTAGGTACGGTTCACAAGATGGATACCTTACTGGTTGGTTGTCTTCACTATTTTGTTCAAGAGCGGAGTGGCAACCGTACCAAATGCCGAAAGAATAGACATCGCAATCATCAACCTTTCAGTTCCTTCATCGGAAACATCTGTCATAATTAACAGCACACCAAGAGTATATGTGATGGCAAGCAAAGCTACAGTCGCAATAAGAGAGTATTGTACCTTTGGCATTTTGTTTTTGATTAGAAGCATAAGTGATATATGAGCAAAGCCCGCACGGGCAACCCACAATGACCATGTGATATCCCACAAACGATTGTACAAATCACGGTTGTTGCTCCATGTTATATTCAAAACCCATGTGTCAATAGTAGAATATATCAATGCGCCGACTATGAGTATCAAATTAGCATAAAGAAGGTAGTCGATTTTTCGTTTTTCATGGACGTGGATGGCGATAAAAGTGAAAAGACCAAAAGAGGCAATGTGGAAGTATGTAAGCCATGCCTTCTCTAAAAATTTCCACATGGGGTCTCCGCCAATAATTATACTGACGATGCTTGCGGCGGTGCATATTGCAAGGGTGGTTAAAAGAACTTTTATCAACAAGCTTTTGTAGATGGATTTTGTTTTAATAAAAACAGGTGCTGCGCAAGCGCTGCAATATTTTGCCTCAGATCTAAGTTCTTTGTTGCACTGCTTACAGAAGATAGTAGGTTCTGCAATAAAAGGTGCAGCACAGTTGGTGCAAAACTTATCGTCCTTTTCTATTGGGGTTTTACATTTTTTGCAAAACATATATTTTCTCCTTTACCATGGTTATCGTTAATATACTGCTTTTACGCTCTTATGGGTGCTTTTCTGTCGTTTTCCAAAATTTGGAAACCTCCATTTATCAAGAGTAATAACTTTAAATAAATATGTCAAGTTTTTAGTTTTCTGAATACATTTTGAATACACTATCTGATAATTTCAACTTTTATTTCGTGTAACGTCCAGTTATGTGAAAAGAAATTGAAGATATGGCAAATTAAAGATATTATCGAAAACATTGACAAAAGATAATATTTATTTGTAGAATAAAGATAATTGAACCAAACATTAAATTAATACATTGGAGAACTAATATGTTTAAATTAGAAACAAAGAGGTTGGTTTTGAGAGACTTGGAAATTGATGATTTGCAGTTATTCTATGATATGAGTATTGAAGAAAAAATAACAAATTATCAACGATGGTTTCTTGGGAAAAATGGTTATGAACAATGGGTTGAAGATTCTATAAATCACAATAAACGAAAACCTCGTTTCGCATATGATTTGGCTATAACTTTAAAGAATAGCGGAAAAGCAATTGGATGGATAGGATGGGGAACAGATGATCTTGAAAAATGCGAATATGACTTTGGTTATTCATTACTACCTGAATACTGGAGTAAAGGTATTATGACAGAAGCTTTAAGTTGCGGTGTTGATTATATGTTCAATAAGTTAAACGCAAGTACTGTTAGTGGTGAATGTGTTGATGATAATATAGGGTCAGCACGAGTTATGGAAAAGGCTGGGTTATTGTTAATAAAAGAATGGGATGAAATAAATCTAGAAACGGAGAAAATAAGAAAAAGAAGAAAATATAGTAAATCAAGCGATTTTTACGTTACATAACGCTCAAGGTATACGACATTCTGCAATTGCGGATAAGAGCTTGCGTTCATCACTCATGGTGCGCAAGACCAGCAACCGCAAAATGTGGCCGGAGTTTTGCGTGGGAGCGAGCGAAGCAGAATGACCTAGCCGACTGCAAACCCGAAGCCGCCCGTAGGCGGCAACACTTGCAAGCAGCAATACTTGCAAACAGCAATACTTGCTGCGCAATTACACTTGCTGCGCAATTACACTTGCTGCGCAATTACACTTGCTGCGCAAGTGGGTGTATACCGTGTGTTAAATGTTGTTTTTGCTGCGTTAGCCGACCGTATAGACGCAGGTGGTTTTTCATTTATTTGCCAATATATTTTTTCGATGGATGTCTGCTTGTATACTGTACTGGTCGAGTTGGATTATATGTTTTTTCAGCAGTAGCCGGTTCTATAAATAAATCTTTTGCCAACTCCGCCTTTACAAAAAAAGCATTTACACCATTTAAATTTGTCCCGACTAATTGATAACCAAGTTTTGCGCCGAGTAATTCTAATGATTTTAACGAAGCCCCACAACATTAGTTTCAATAATTATATCACAAGTCGTGCAGTTGTCAAACTCATTATACCTTGAGTTTCCGTGAGTTTCCGTAAGACCTATCCATATGTTCCTTTGTGTGGAAAACCTGTTACTCCATTTTCACAAAAGGTAATTATACTGTCCAACTTTTTTATGTAAACGGTATTATTACGTTTTTGTTCATTTTATTTTTGTTTATTCCGTAAATTGGTTAATCTACTTATCTCGATAATGAGAACCGCATTGAATTATCTCTACTCTTTCATCCTTAACTCGGTAAACTATACGATTACAATCATCTATTTTTCGACTCCAGTAACCACTCAAGTTTCCGGTTAGCGGCTCTGGTTTACCAATTCCTGAATACGGTTGACGATCAATGTCCTTTAAAACATAATTTATTCGTTTCAAAGTTTTCTTATCTTGCATCTGCCAGTATAGATAATCATCCCATGCCTCATCGTCCCAAGATTTAATCATCCTCCACCTCAATTAATTCTCGAACTAATCCGCCTGTTTTTTCCATGCGTTCTGCTGCTCTAATTAACCGTTCTTGATTAAGTTCGCTGTAAAATGGATCCAACTGTATTGCAAATGGAATACCGCGTTGTCTGATAGACTGTCGTAGAAACATATTTACGGCAGTAGTCATATCAAGCCCAAACTGTGAAAACAACTCTTGCGCTTGTTTTTTTACATTACTATCCATGCGGATGTTCATACTTGTATTAGACATAAGTATCTCCTCATTCTTTATTGTTGATTGAATTGTATCACAAATATATGCCTAATGTCAATACGTCAGGCATATCGTACGCACTCGCTCTGATGTCACATAACGCTCAAGGTATACGACATTTTGCAATTGCGGATAAAAGCTTGCGTTCACTATTCATGGTGCGCAAGACCAGCAACCGCAAAATGTGGCCGGAGTTTTGCGTGGGAGCGAGCGAAGCAGAATGACCTAGCCGACTGGAATCCCGGAGGTGACCGATAGGTGAGGCAACACTTGCAAGCAGCAATACTTGCAAACAGCAATACTTGCTGCGCAATTACACTTACTTCGCAATTACACTTGCTGCGCAATTACACTTGCTGCGCAATTACACTTGCTGCGCAAGTGGGTGTATACCGTGTGTTAGGCGCAGTTAATATTTGCTTTATTTAGATATTATGTTCTTTTTCCATTAAATCTAAATAAGCAATTACTCCATTAACTATCTTATCATTTAATGTAGTCCAACTATATGAATAAACATAATTTATGGGGCATAACACAAATATTTTATTGTTATATTCAACAGATATTGCAAGTGGTTTAATGTTCTTAGTTCTTTTCAAGTGTCGTTGGATACAATAATTACAGCCATTACAACGAGAATGATAATTGATGATGAAATCTTTTAGTTTTTCATTCAATTCGTTAAAATTTCTAAGTATTTCTTTAATGTTTTGAACACGCAAAGAAAATACTGCTGGTTCTTGTATTAAAGCATTGTAATCCATGAACATACCTATAATGCTATGGTCGTATATACTGAACGGCATATTTCCAACATTACCATTAACTTTTTTATATAACCCCATGCCAGAACTTTCACTGTTTCTTACTTCAGAATTAACTAAAAATGGAATGTAAGTATATTCATTATCTTTTAGCCATTTTATAAGACGCTTATATGCCTTTAAGTCTTCTGTAAATTGTACAAATATTTCAGTAAAATATTGATAGTTTTCGTTATACATACATCTAATAAAATTATGAAATGGCAGCTTTTCTTTTCCGATAAACTGTTTTAATATATCATGTATCTTTATATTGTTCTCTATTTCAATAGCACTATATAACTCAAGATATTTTTTAGGAATTTTAATCTCGTTATCTAACCCGATTGAGTAAATAATGTACATAAAATCGTCTATTGCTTTAAATGCTTTTCTCATATGTTTCTTTAAATCAGATTTATTATATGAGGACAAATGAAACCTATTAGGGTGTGCATCATCATTGTGAAACTCACTAAAAAGCAATTCTGGAGATTTTTGCAATAACAAGAAAATTCCTTTTGTAAAATCAAACAATATTTCTTGATCCTTTTCTGATAATTTACTTTTATCATTCCTAATGAATTTTATAGCTGATTGTTCTGAATATGAGTTTATTACACGTTCTTCTAAAGTCTTATAGCTGATCATAATGTTACTCCTTGAAAATAACTACACCATATATCAATATTTTTGTCAATATATTCCAACCAATTTAAATATTATTGCGCCTAACGTTCAAGGTAACTGACGTTTTGTGGTTGCAATCAGGGCTTGCGTTCACCATTCATGGTACGCAAGACCAGCAAATGCAATACTTGCTGTGCAATTACACTTGCAAACAGCAATACTTGCTGCGCAATTACACTTGCTGCGCAATTACACTTGCTTCGCAATTACACTTGCTTCGCAAGTGGGCATATTCCGTTTGTTATGTGACGTTTTTCTTGCTACATTTTATTTCATAAACCTTCTTTAAAAATTCTTCTATTGTATCATTATAGTTAAGTATCGTCTTATATGGTTCCAATTCTTTTGATAAATGAAATGTTCCTTTTTCCATTTGTTTTTGAGGTTTTATTTTATTGGTTTTTATTTTTCCCCAATTTTCCTTAAATAAATGTTGTATCTTTTGGTTTGACTTTACGTAACTGCTTGATAATGTTTCAGTTTTATGGTCAAATTCAATTTTTTCCTGAACAAGTATGTCACCTGTATCAACAACAATATCAATTTCATGGATTGTAACTCCACAGGGTGTCCCTTCAATAAAACCCCAAATATTTGGGCTTGCTCCTTTGTTATAAGGCAGAAAAGATGTATGTAAATTAACAATTTTATGGGGTAATAATTGAACAATATCAGGCTTGATAATAATCCTGTAATTGTAACTTACTATAAAACTAACATTATTCTGTTTAATATATGATGGAGTTACTTTTCCATCGTAAAGAATAACATTTTCCTCTTTTTCTTTTATCCAATGATAAAGAGACAATGAAATGTCATTATTCGTCAAAAACAATATCGCCATAACCATCTCCTAGAATGTTATGTGCCGAGTATTTTTTCCTTGAATGATTTCTAGATTTCAAGAAAAATTGCACATACCCAATAAACGCTACAACATACACTAACATATCTTGCTACCCCTTGCAACTACACGTCTTTATAATGTTTTTAATCAACATATGTAATTTATCAATGTAAACATCTATACAAAATACGCCGTAATAATCATTATAAAAATCTTATCTACTTTGCATATATTGTCTTTCGGGGGGGGGATACCTTCTTTTTAATGATATTTTTCTATAAAGAACAAGACATTTAATTAAGTTTTTAAGGTTTTATAAAACTCCTTTACGATTACTGAAATACTATAGCTCTTTATGTTGAATATTGTCAATATAACATATGATTCATTTATTTCAGCTGATTATATGGTATGTCATCTAACGTTCTAGGTATGCGACGTTCCGGACACCTTTCAAAAAACAATGCGAAGCATTGCAATTCAATCACCGGAATGTGGCGAAGCTCAAGCCGCCAAAGGTGAGGTAACACTTGCAAACAGCAATACTTGCTTCGCAAGTGGGCAGTTACCGTTTGCCATACGATGTGTGGGCGCACTTTCAGTTACTTTTATATTCATTCATTGCTATATTACTTAATTCTTTTACAGACATATCATCAAACAAGCCTCTTTGCCATTCAGTATAGTCAAATGGTTCTCTAATTATCAGACTAATAAAACGTTCCGCCTCCACATTCCCAAGCTTATTTATTAAAACCCTCATTCCTTCATTGCGTAATGCCATTTCTGCATTCATAATTATTCCTCCACTTCATTAAGAAAATTTAACGGATTTATTATCTTTATATCATCCAATTTTAAATTGAATAGATGTTTATCAGTGGTAATAAAATAACTTGAATCAGTATATACGCTACATGCTATATGTAAAGCATCCTTTGTTCGAATATTATTCTTATACAGTAATTCCGCATATTCAATAATTTTATCATTTCAACACAATGTATTTTTGCGATATTTTTCCAGTCATAAATGGCATTACGCCTATCATCAAATTTATTTTGATTATTTTCATATTCTAAAATATATGACCAAACCAATTCATAAGATCCATTTATTATACCTTGTTGAATAAATAGCTTTGCCTCAGTTTCAAGCCTAATTTTCAATTGATTCTGGTTATCAAATGGCCTACTAAAGGTACATAAATCCAAATAAATTCTCAATATTTTATCTCCTAATCAAGATTACTTAAACATTTTACTATATTTGAACCATTATTTCAATAGATTTATCTGGTATTTGTAACAGTATTTCTTAAATTTATCCATTTTTAGCCAATTAGCCCACATTTCGCATAACGTTCTAGGTATACGACGTTTTGCGGTTGAGTATAAGGGCTTGCGAAGCAAGACCAGCAACCGCAAAATGTGGCTGGAAGGAGGCGTGGGAGCGAGCGCGAACCATCGGTTCGAAGCGACCGACCTAGCCTACTGCAAGCCCGGAGCCGATCGAAAGGCGGTGCAGCTTTTATCGTGTGTTATGTGATATTTG
>JAITGA010000006.1 GCA_031280955.1 Lachnospiraceae bacterium | reverse complement strand
TAACTGGGAAGAAGCTTATTACAGGTATGATGATTACGACACTCTACCTATAACACTATCTATCGCATGGCGAATCGGTATACTATTTGATGATGGTACGATTATGCGCAGGATTGGTGAGGGAGTCTTTGCAAGCCCGGATGGTGGTGAGTTGGAGACATTTGTAGATTATGTTAAAGCTATGGGCGCAGAAATCGAAAGACGTCACTATGCCGAGGGTGGTGAGAAACCACGGTATAGAGATAGGATACAATAGGAAATAACGAAGCCGTTATGATGGAGGGATGAGGCGTAAGCTACCTCATTAAAAACTACCCCACCCCTCTTACTCCGTATCAGTCCTTAAAACCTCCGTCTTCATGAAAAGTAGCATTGTGTTCTGCTTCCACATACCTCATAATAGCATCGTCATTCAAATCTTTTCGGTGATTGCGGGCAATTTCAATTAGGTCAATCACTTTTCCATCATGCTCAATCACTTTATCATCACCGATGAAGCTATTTACGGTTTTAGATTTACTCATACGTTTAATTGCATTTATCCTTGTCTTATAGTGAATTTCACCGTTCAGGGCTACCTCCAAGAGAAGTTTCTCGACAGTATCACGAGGAAGCTTATGTGCAATACTAACCAGTTTCGTGATTGCGACTATAGCGGCATTCGGCACTTCCTCGATACCAAGCCATGTATGACATGCTTTTTTCGTTATAATCTTAACTAGCAAATCATAATCATTTTCGTTAAGATTATGTATCGCATCAAAGTACATATCATTATACTCCTCCTCCGGATAACGGTATTCACGCGGAAAGTAACTGTCATTGATGAAAACAACCGAAACATCATGTAAGAGAGTTTTATGTAATTGAAACTCATACTCTGTCTCGAATTGCTTTTTTTTGTCACTATATAGTCTTTTGGCAGCCAATAGACGAATAAAGATATCCTCAGCTTTTAATGCTATTTCTCTGATGTTATCAGTGCCTTGTGTAAGTTCCTGTGCTATCTTTTGCTCAGTAAATGTCCACAATCGTGTTGAATCCCCGTCATCTTCGCCAAGACTTGTGGCAATCTCCATAAGTCTCCTAGAATCAGTTAAATAACGAGCCAAACCAATGAATTCATTTGCATCCTCTAAGGAATACTTTTCTACAATTATACGGAAACTTTGAAATTCACAGTCAGCCAATGGGCGTGATGGTTGATTGTTCTGCAACCATTCCTCTTTCTCTTGCTTTGCTTTTATTTCAGATTCTGTCATATATTCAGGAAATGAATTACTATATATATGACCCGTAGCAGAGTTCCATCGCATCGAAGCCCTGCACCTACGACACCTTGAAGATACTATATCACCGCTCATCGCTTTGCCGATATCATCATCGCTTTCAACATCGTGATCATACTGCCCACAAATTTGACATTTACAGTATTTGTCCAAATGCTCTATGCAGTTGTGTTTTTCTATAACTGTATTATTGTTCATGTTTTTCCCTCCTCGGATAATGAAATATATTTTCGCTGCTTCCTTTCATTACTCTTCTAAGCATCACGAAGTGATATGGAGTAAGCGAGCGCAACCGTTGCGCTTTTCGTTCCGTCCCGCAAACGGATAAACCCATCATTTCGTGCCTCACGAACAACTTCTACTGCCGCTTTGTATGCACTATTTTCAATAACAGAGCGGGGGATGACCAACAGCCAACACCGCCAATATGCTGCTCTTTGCGCTTTTCTCACTACTCTTTGTGCTACGTATCTGCTGCCCAGCATTTCTACCCCTGCATCCGAACCCAAGCCTCCATAATTGACCAAACGATCACTATGAACACTCCGCAATTGCCTTAACGCTTCGCTTGCAATATTGTTTGCCCTTCGTTTCATCAACATAATTTACCCTCCTCTATTGTCCGATGATAAGTTTAGCTTATCATGCAACTCTAAGGAAAGTCTAAGGTTTCAAAAATATTTTGAAGAAATTTGAAAAGAATTTTCTAACCGGATTTTATTATGATTTATCCCTTATTTAACCCATTTATAACCGATACCCCATGCTGTTTCAATATAGTCGTATGGGGTGTGCTTTTTTAGCTTGGTCCTGATATTACTGATATGCTCAGTTACTGTGTCGCTGCTGCCCTCGCCATCGAATCCCCATATTGTTTCATAGATTCTCTCCCTGTCAAAAACCTGACCCTCATTTATTGACAGTAGCTCAATGATGTCAAACTCCTTTTTGGAGAAAAAAATCTCTCCATCGCCAATTTTCAAGATTCTATCTGTATAATTAATAGCAAGCATCCCAAAAAATCGAACACTGATAATCTGTCGCCGCTTGCGTTCTTCCCTGCGTAGATGTGCTTTTACCTGTGCTTTTAGCACCTCATAATTAACCGGTTTTTCGATAATCTCATCTGCTCCTGCTTCATAAATTAATAGCTTCCTCTCGTCATCAGCAAAAGCAGTTATGAATAAGATAGGGCAAGTAATATGTTCGCGAATACGTTTACATACGCTTATACCGTCCATTTGCGGCATCTGGAAATCAAGCAGAATTATATCCGGCTGACAAGCTGATATCTTTTTGAGGGCATCCATTCCATCCACTGCAGAAAACACCAGATAACCAATATCTTCAAACACAAACGTCACACAATCAATTACCAATGTATCATCATCAACTATCAGTAATCTCATTTGCTTTCGCGGCTGTTCTTCCTGTCCTCTCAATTTCATACTCCTTTTCTATATTATATCGCAATAGAGTAGAAGTGGCAAATTAGACGGGGTATAATACTTGTAAAATCGACAAGTCTGTTACATGAAGTCTGTTACTTTCACTTCTTGCTTGACTTGATTGGCATGGTGCTTCATAATTGGCAAAACGTAACTACAGTGGTTGTATCCGGAGTTGCGTGTAGGTTTTTATCACAGGATGGCAATTTGCAGAGATAATTTCACACACCCTACCACCCACCACACAGGAGAACACCATGCAACCAATCAATATCTGTGATATATTTCGTCAAGTAAAAGATAACAACAGCAACGACCTCACCACCAAGCAAATCTCTGTTGGTGGTTGGCTGAAAAGCAAGCGTGATGGCAAATCCTTTGGTTTCTTGGTTCTTGCCGACGGCACTTGCTTTCACCCTCTGCAAATTGTATATGATGACAAGCTGCCGAACTTTGCCGTGATTGCAAAACTTCAAGTCGGGTCGGCTCTCATTGTCTGCGGTCAACTTATCCTGACCCCTGAGGCGGCGCAGCCATTTGAGCTTCACGCCACCACGATTGCCATTGAGGGGGAATCGGCAACTGATTATCCCTTACAAAAGAAACGCCACACCTTTGAATACCTGCGGACTATCTCCCACTTGCGCCCCCGTGCCAATACTTTTCAGGCGGTTTTTCGTATTCGCTCACTGGCTTCATTTGCCATCCATCAGTTCTTTCGTGAGCGTGATTTTCTCTATGTCCATACCCCCATTATTACCGCCAGCGATTGCGAGGGGGCAGGGGAGATGTTTCATGTGACTAGTCTTGACCTCGCCACCATACCGCTTACGACAGACGGACAACCCGATTTTGCTGAGGATTTCTTTGGCAAACCTGCTTCACTAACCGTCAGCGGACAGTTAAACGGAGAAATGTTTGCGATGGCATTCAAGAATATTTATACTTTCGGTCCCACCTTTCGTGCCGAGAACTCGCATACTGCCCGCCATGCCGCCGAATTTTGGATGATTGAGCCGGAAATGGCTTTTGCTGATTTGGGCGATATCATGATATTAGCGGAGGATATGCTCAAATATGTGATACGCTATATTTTTGACCATGCTGTCGCAGAAATGGCTTTTCTTAATGAACATATCGACAAAGAGTTGATTTCTCGATTGACTCATGTGGTCAATTCAACATTTGTCCATTTGACATATACTGAAGCCATCGCCATCCTCAAAGAGCAAAATGAACACTTCGAGTACCAAGTCACCTGGGGTTGTGATTTGCAAACCGAACATGAACGTTATCTAACCGAGCAAAAATTCAACTGTCCGGTTTTTGTTACTGATTATCCTGCGCAAATCAAGGCTTTTTATATGAAAATGAATGAAGATAATGAAACCGTTGCGGCAATGGATTTACTCGCTCCCGCCATCGGTGAAATTATCGGCGGTAGTCAACGTGAAGATGATTATGATAAACTAAGGACACGAATGATTACCTTGGGAATGAATAGTGATGATTACACCGCATATCTTGATTTACGGCGTTTTGGTTCGACTCGTCATGCCGGGTTCGGGCTTGGCTTTGAACGCCTTTTGATGTATCTGACTGGAATGGGGAATATCCGTGATGTCCTGCCTTTTCCCCGCACGGTGAGGAATTGTGAGCTATGATTGAGCGAAGCCATTGGTTCTTTTCACATCAGCTACCTGTGGAACAGCGGTTTGCGTCTTTTTCGTTACCGCACCTATACTATATAATAGCAGGAATCGTTGTTGTAATTGTTTTATCAATAATAATCAAAAGACTTAGCCGTGAGCAGGCAATGCGGTTTATCAGAGTTGGGGCTATCGGACTTTTGGCTTTCTATTTCATTCGCTCATATTTATTCTATCTGCTTTTGCCTAATTACACATATCTAGACATCGTCCCGCTTCATTTGTGTGTTATCAGCGGTTTTGTCATACCGCTTGCTGTTTTTTCCCGCAACAAGCTGTTGCTCAACATCTCCTATGCCATCCTTATGCCGGGAGCAATGATGGCGATTATTACCCCTGACCGCCCCTTGACCCTTTATCATCCTTTTGGTTGGATGCCGTTGGTTTATTTCCTTTGGCATTTCTGGGTTGTCGCCTTGCCTGTCCTACTGGTGGTATCGGGAGAACTCGTCCCGGATATCCGCAAGTACCCGCTTTCGATTCTTTCTCTTTGTGGGTATGCGACTTTCGTTTATTTATTCAATACGAAAATGAACACTAATTATTTGTTTATAAACAGACCGGCACGGGGAACGCTATTAGAACCGCTCAATGAAATCTTCGGCAACCCCGGCTATCTCATTCCCTTGGCGCTTATTACATTTACAGTAATTTTGCTGATGTTCATCCCTTGGTGGATCAAAGCGAAGAAAGCTAAAGTGCAGCTCTAATGTTGCAGATGTGCGAGTAGCTTGGCGAGGTTGCAGTTCAAAAATCGCAATGACTAGATGACCTCCACCATTTATCAAAATGGGGTTTTCTCCCTCTGAGAATAAATAAAAGTCGGTATTGGCTGTGTTTTGTGTGAGTTCATCGCATGAAGGCGGTCTATTTTTTCTTTTACCAGCTCATCAACACACACATCCGTGCGTATATATTTATCGAGTAGTTCATAGGAAAAACCCAGATTTTCTTCATCAGTCCTGCCGGTCAGACCATCCGCCGGAATCTTGTCAATGAAGCGAGAGGACAAACCAAGCTCATGCCCGATGGCTTTCACCTCGGTCATCGTAAAATGGGATAACGGCGCAAAATCTCCCGCCATGTCACCATATTTGGTGCTGTAACCCACCCAGTCCTCGCTCAGATTGCCTGTGTTGGCAACCCTGCCGCCACAAATTGCGGCGATGGCATAAAGTGTGGTCATGCGGATGCGGGCAGGGGTATTGATAATCGCACCGTCATTTGGATTCGCTCCGCTCGTCTCGATCGCCTCCAGCAGCTTATCCACCGCTTCGCCGATATTGATTTCCAAATACTCTATTCCCAGTTCATGACACAAATCATAAGCGAACCCAATATCTGCTTGTTTTCCCTGCGGCAGCAAAACCCCCAACACCCGCTCACGCCCGATGGCAGCAGTACAAAGAGCGGCAACAATGGCACTATCTTTGCCGCCACTAATCCCAATTATGGCTTTTGTCGTCTCTTCCGTATTTTTTTCGAAGTAATCTTTTAGCCAACTGACCAATCTATCTGTGATTTCTTTTGCCGCAAACATTTCCATAATACTCTCCTTGGATTGATTGTAGGCAGGGAAGCAGAAAAAGTCAAGAAAGGAGTCATGAACACGACCGCTTCCATACTCTCCTTGACAGATTCGCCATCTATCCCTACAATCATGTTAATGTTCTGTTGCGTAATATACTATATCCAAAAGGAGAACCGATGTCTGACAAAAAACTCGTGGAAGCAATCACCCCAATGGCTGTCGATTTCGCTAAGTGGTATACCGATGTGGTAAAAAAGGCGGATTTGATCGATTACACCAGTGTCAAAGGCTGTATGGTCATCAAGCCGGCGGGCTATGCGATATGGGAACTTATCCAGCGGCAACTGGATGATATGTTCAAAGCAACAGGTGTTGAAAATGTCTACTTGCCGATGTTTATCCCTGAAAGCCTTTTACAAAAGGAAAAAGACCATGTAGATGGTTTTGCCCCTGAGGTTGCTTGGGTCACGCATGGCGGTGATACGCCTCTAACAGAGCGGCTTTGCATCCGCCCGACTTCGGAGACCCTCTTTTGTGATTTTTATGCCCATGATATCCATTCATACCGTGATTTGCCCCGCCTTTATAACCAATGGTGTAGTGTCGTCCGTTGGGAAAAAGAGACCCGCCCATTCCTGCGTTCACGTGAGTTCCTTTGGCAGGAGGGGCATACTGCCCACGCTACCGCCACCGATGCCGCTGAGCGAACCAAGCTAATGCTTGATGTCTATGCCGACCTTTGCGAAAAAGTGTTGGCAATTCCTGTCGTCAAAGGTAAAAAAACGGACAAGGAAAAATTCGCGGGAGCTCATGCTACCTTTGCCATCGAGGCAATCATGCATGATGGTAAAGCACTTCAAGCGGGTACATCTCACGACTTTGGCGATGGCTTTGCCCGCGCTTTTGACATTACCTATACTGACCGTGACAATACCTTGCAATATGTTCATCAAACCTCATGGGGACTTTCCACTCGTGTCATCGGTGCTATCATCATGGTTCACGGCGATGATTCGGGGCTGGTTTTGCCGCCTGCAATCGCCCCCGTGCAAGTAATGGTCGTCCCCATCAGACAGCAAAAAGAAGGGGTTCTGGAGGCTGCCGAGAAAATAAAGACGCAGCTTGGTGATTTCCGGGTCAAAGTCGATGATTCCGATAAGAGTCCGGGTTGGAAATTTGCCGAGCAGGAAATGCGGGGCATCCCATTACGGATAGAAATCGGTCCTGCTGACATTGCCGCCGGAAAATGCGTGATATGCCGCCGTGACACCAGAGAAAAGATTGATTGTCTACTCGATGACATCACCGCCACCGTTGAATCATTGCTTATCACTATCCAGAAAGAAATGCTGGCACGAGCAACCGAACATCTACTGGCAAACACCTTTACGGCTCATGACAAAGCAGAGTTCATCCGCATCTTTGAAGAAAAGATCGGCTTCGTCAAAGCAATGTGGTGTGGCGGACTTCCTTGTGAAATGGCAATCAAAGATGACCTCGGTGTGACGAGCCGCTGCATTCCTTTTCAACAGGAACATTTGGCGGAGACTTGCATTTACTGCGATGAACCTGCGGCGATGATGCTTTATTGGGGAAAAGCGTATTGAATATGACCATCAATCTGCCGGAAAAAGTAAATAACATCATCCGTACCCTGGAAGCTGCCGGGCATGAGGCATATGCCGTCGGTGGTTGTGTTCGTGACCTTATTCTCGACCGCAAGCCTGAGGATTGGGACATTACCACCTCTGCTACCCCAGATATGGTAAAAAAACTATTTCGCCGTACCTTTGATACCGGTATCGCTCATGGAACGGTGACTGTCCTTAGTGATGGTGGAAGCTTCGAAGTGACCACCTACCGTGTCGATGGTGCTTATACGGACAAACGCCGTCCCGAGGAAGTAACATTCACTTCCAGTCTTACCGAGGATTTGCGCCGCCGTGACTTCACCATCAACGCTATCGCCATGAATGAGCGTGAAGGCTTAGTTGACCCCCACGGTGGTCTGCTTGATATCGAGCAAAAACTGATACGCTGTGTCGGCAGCGCCGATGAACGTTTCTCTGAAGATGCCCTGCGGATGATGCGTGCCGTGCGTTTTGCTGCCCAGTTGGGATATGAAATCGAGGAAAACACCCGGCAAGCCATTACTTCCCATGCCGCTTCCATCAAAGATATCAGTGCCGAACGGGTACGGGACGAACTGGTCAAACTTGCCCTATCTCCTAATCCGCACTTCCTGCGCTTGCTTTACTCTTTGGGATTAACTACCCACTTTTTCCCCGAATTCGACCTCTGTATGGAAACCGAGCAAAATAACCCCCACCACTGCTATAGCGTGGGCGAGCATATCCTTGAGTCGATGAAATATGTCGCTGCTGACAAAAGCCTTCGACTTACGATGATGCTACATGACATCGGCAAACCGTTGACCAGATCGGTCAATGAAAAAACCGGCTTTGACCGCTTCCACGGACACCCGCAACAAGGAGCGGAAATTGCCAAAAAAATCATGCGCCGCCTCAAATTCGACAACGATACCATCGACCGTGTTTATCGGCTTGTTTATCATCATGATTATGACATCGACATCAATCCCGATATCGACCTGCGCCATTTCAAGATAACCGACCGCTATGTCCGTCGTGCCGTGTCGGTGATTGGTGCTGACCTTTACCCGCTGTTCATAGATGTCAAAATCGCTGATATCCGCGCCCAAAGCGAGTATTTTCAAGCTGAAAAACTGGCGTACATGGAAAGAGCAAGGCAGGTTTATGAGCGGATAATGGCGGCAAATGAGTGTGTCTCCTTAAAGGAACTCGCCGTAAACGGAAAGGACCTGACCGACGGCGGTATTGCTTCAGGTCCTCGAATCGGACAGATACTGCGGGCAATGCTCGATGATGTCATTGAATACCCTGAACATAATAAACGAGGGTATCTGCTGGCAAATTTACAAAAGTACATGTGAAGATGAGTGGATTTTCACATTCACTAAACGATAGGTTCTTCGATGGCGGATTTGTGGGTGAGTTTCTTTCCGTCAATTTCAAAGTAAGCCCCATCATACCTGCTGCAATAATCAGCTGCTCGTATCCTTAGCAACATTTCTTGATTATCCATAGAGGCAGGATCTATCCTGCATAGCTCTTTGAGTTGTTTTTTAGTATATGGCACACACAACCATTTCTCATCTGACACCGGCAAAGAATCACTTGTATAAATAGAGTTGATAATTCTTTCAAATATCATTAACAAATGGTTCATTGATTTTAGCTTTAATGATTCTACTGTTTCATATGGGGAAATATCGAAATGTGAGGTCAATATTATGTTACCTGTATCAACCTTTTCTTTCATATGATGACAAGTAACACCATATCGCTTTGCTTTCTCATAAATCGCAAAATTGTAACATCCACTTCCCGGATACCTTGGACACCCCGGGTGAAAATTTATTGCCGCTTTTTGTGCTATCGCTAATAGTGAACCCGGAATAATCCAAGGTGAAAGAAATGATATTAGGTATTCAGGTTGATAATTATGTAACTCGTCATCCAGCTGCGAACCATCAGTACCCGTTACAACGTGTATTTCGCTTTTTTGATAATAACTCTCCAGAATCTTGATCGCATATTTACAAAATAGCGTTTCTTTAGATAGCAACATTATTCTCGTTTCCATGGATAATCCTCCCGTTAGCTTGATAGATTCGTTCCAAAAATTAAACAACCATTACCCCAAAACATTCACTGCCAACCATTCGGCAACCCCGTCATTTTCATTGTCGCCGATCGTAGCAGTCGCTTTTTCTTTTACCTCGCTTTTGGCATTGCCGACTGCATAACACTCATCGCTGGCACGAAATAGCGGCAAATCATTCATATTGTCACCAAATGAGATTATTCGCTCAAAAACGTATTTTTCTTGCAAAAACTTAGCCGCATTATACTTTGATGCGTAAGTGGAACAGACCTCCATATACCAAAAACATTCATGGTAAATATCTTGGTAAAACTCGACATGAAGTAGCGGGTCAGACTGGATTTTCTCGTATATGGGTTTCAAAAGTGCATAATCATCGCAAGTGGAAAAGTAGACCACCTCATGGTTGGAGAGTTCTGTAAATGAGGTTACTTTTTTATATACTCTTCCGAAGCGACCTGAACGGTCGTCATGAAACTCCCTGCGGTGTTCACTATCGAGATTTTCATAATAATGAGCTATATCATCGTTTTCATAAGTGTAGGCAAAACCAGTCATGTTAAACTCTGTCAGCGTTTGAAACAGACCATCTAAGCTGGGGCGGGGTATCGACACGATTCTTTCTGTTTGACCTTTGACAGTATCATATATCGACACACCGTTTAACAAGATAACAGGAATATTTAGTTTGACATCTCTCAAAATATGAAGCACCGTATCAAGCGAACGAGCTGTCGCCACAGTAAAGTAACCACCCCTTTTCGTGAAATTATTTATCACTTCCATCGTGTAAGGGGTGATTTCTGCGTTGCGATTGAGAAGTGTTCCATCTAGGTCAGAAATGTAAAGTGTCTTCATGTTTGTCCTAATCTGCCTGTTGGTGGTATGTCGTATGTCATATTATAACAATAATGTCAGAAAAAGCAAGAAAAGTTGGTCAAACTGCGACTGTTTCCCCGCTCCTACCCCACCCAAAACCGAAAATCCCATAGTATACAAAACATAAAACCTATGTTACACTACAAGCAACTATAATTTTGCAGGAGGTAGAAAAGTGAAGAAACTTACTATGGATGGCAACACCGCCGCCGCGCATGTATCGTATGCGTTCACGGAAGTGGCGGGTATATACCCGATCACTCCATCGTCCGGAATGGCCGAACTGACAGACAAATGGGCCGCTGACGGGTTGAAAAACATTTTTGGACAAACAGTAAGGGTCGTTGAAATGCAGTCTGAGGGCGGTGCCGCCGGGGTAGTCCACGGTTCACTGGCTGCCGGAGCATTAACCACCACTTACACTGCCTCACAAGGGCTACTGCTGATGATTCCCAATATGTTCAAAATCGCCGGAGAATTACTGCCCGGTGTCATTCATTGTTCAGCACGGGCGTTGGCATCACATGCACTTTCGATTTTTGGCGATCACTCTGATGTCATGTCATGCCGCCAAACAGGCTTTGCCTTTCTCGCCGCTACCAATCCCCAGGAAGTCATGCATCTGGGAGCAGTAGCGCACCTCTCCGCAATCTCCGGGCGAGTGCCGTTCCTCCACTTCTTTGACGGATTCCGCACCTCGCACGAAATGCAAAAAATCGACGCTTGGGATTATGATGAGCTAAAGAACATGGTAGACATGGATGCTATCCAACGTTTCCGTGACAAGGCTCTCAATCCTGAAAACCCTGTCCTGCGGGGTACGGCACAAAATCCTGACATCTTCTTCCAAGCTCGTGAAGCATGTAACCCTTTCTACAATGCATTACCGGCCGTAGTAGAAGCAAACATGGCAAAGGTCAATGCCGTAGCCGGAACGAATTACCAGTTGTTCAACTATTACGGCGCGTCCGATGCTGAGGAAGTCATCGTCGCCATGGGTAGTGTCTGTGATACGATTGAAGAAACAATTGATTATATGCTTTCACAGGGGCGCAAGGTCGGTCTGGTCAAAGTCCGTCTTTACCGTCCATTCGTTAGCGAAAAATTCATCGCCGCACTACCGGCAACCGTCAAAAAAATCGCCGTTCTCGACCGCACCAAAGAGCCGGGTGCATTGGGTGAGCCGCTTTTCGTTGATGTCATCACCGCTCTCACTGAAGCCGGGAAGACTTCCTTTGAAGTCTGCGGCGGACGTTATGGTCTCGGTTCAAAAGATGTACCGCCATCAAATATCGTCGCCGTGTATGACAATCTCTTAGCCCCCACTCCCAAAAAGCGTTTCACCATCGGTATCCATGATGACGTGACATATCTGTCATTACCTATTAAGGGTGCTGTTGATTCCACCCCTGAGGGAACGGTTTCATGCAAGTTCTGGGGCTTGGGAGCGGATGGTACTGTCGGTGCGAACAGGGATTCTACCATGATTATTGGCGGTCACACCGACCTCAATGTCCAAGCATATTTCGCTTTTGACTCGAAGAAATCCGGTGGTGTCACTATTTCCCATCTGCGTTTTGGCAAGAAACCGATTAAGTCAACATACTTCGTCAGCATGGCTGACTTCGTCGCCTGCCACAATCCCAGCTATGTGGACAAATATGACATGGTAAAAGATGTCCGTCCGGGCGGGAAGTTCCTCCTCAGCTGTGCTTGGGATATTGATGAAATGACCACCCGTCTGCCGGCAGCGATGAAATCTTATATCGCCAAAAATAACGTCGAGTTGTACGCTGTCGATGCCATTGGTCTCGCACACGAGATTAACAAACGCGGTCTGGGTGTCAACCTGATTCTCCAAGCCGCTTTCTTCAAACTGGCGGATATCATCCCCCTTGACGATGCTGTGAAGTACATGAAAGACGCCGCCGTTGCCACTTATGGACGTAAGGGCGAGGCGGTCGTAGACCTCAATCTCAGATGTATCGATGCCGGTATCGCCAATGTGAAAAAGATTGATGTTCCGGCGGCATGGGCAACAGCAACCGACGGCGGTACGGCAAAAGCACAGGTTGCCGAAAGCAATCGCCCCGAAATGGCACGTTTCGTCAAGGATATCCTCCTGCCTATCACCGGTCAGCATGGCGACCAGTTGCCCGTATCCACTTTCAAAGGCGTAGAAGACGGCACTTTCCCGCAGGGCTCGGCAGCATACGAAAAACGCAGTATTGCCGTGGATGTCCCCGCATGGAAGCCTGACAACTGTGTCCAATGCAACATTTGCTCCTATGTTTGCCCCCATGCCATCATCCGCCCTTATGCACTGGATGAAAAAGAAGTGGCAGCAGCTCCCGCAGGACTGGAAACCCTGCCAATGCTAGGAAAGGGTTGCGAAGCTTATCAGTACACCCTTGCCGCATCATATCGTGACTGTATGGGTTGCGGTGTCTGCGCCAATGTATGTCTGGGCAAAAAAGGCGAAAAAGCCTTGGTCATGGAGCCACTCGATGCCCATGTGGACAAACAGCAGGTATTTGACTATGCCGCTGCCAATGTAACTGACAAGGAAACTCATAAAATTGATTCTGTCAAAGGCAGTCAATTCCTGCAACCATTGCTTGAGTTCTCAGGCGCATGTTCAGGCTGTGGCGAAACCCCTTATGCGAAGCTGATAACCCAACTCTACGGCGATCGGATGTATATCGCCAATGCCACCGGTTGCTCCTCTATCTGGGGTGGTTCTGCTCCCTCTACCCCTTATACTGTCAATAAAGAAGGTAAGGGACCGACATGGGCAAACTCGCTCTTCGAGGACAATGCCGAGTATGGATATGGCATGTATCTGGGTATGACCCAACGGCGGCAAAAAGCTGCTGAACTGGCAACGGCACTGGTTGCTGACAACCGAGTTGTCCCTGAAGCCAAAGCAGCAATCGAAGCATGGTTAGGAACATTCGCCGATGGTGAAGCTTCCAAGAAGACATCCAAAGCGATGGCGGCGGCACTCGCCAATGGTGTATGCGAGACTAAAAACTGTTCCGATTGCACCACCTCCATCTGCGGGATGGCAAAAGAACTGCTCGCCATGAAAGACACGTTCACGAAGAAGTCATTCTGGGTCTTCGGTGGTGACGGTTGGGCGTTTGATATCGGCTTCGGCGGTCTCGACCATGTCCTTGCGGCAGGCGAAGATGTCAACATCCTCGTCTTCGATACCGAGGTCTACTCCAACACAGGCGGGCAAATGTCAAAAGCATCACAACTGGGTCAGGTGGCACAGTTCTCTGCTGCCGGTAAGCGTACTGCCAAAAAAGACCTTGCCCAAATCGTGATGTCATACGGATATGTATATGTTGCCCAAGTAGCAATGGGTTCAGATTACCCGCAAACAATCAAAGCCATCACCGAGGCAGAATCATTCCCCGGCCCGTCCATCGTCATCGCCTACTCGCCTTGTATCGCCCACGGCATACCCGGCGGCATGGCAAACACGATGCTCGAAGCCAAACGTGCCGTTGAAGCCGGATATTGGCACAACTTCCGCTTTGACCCACGCCTAAAGAATGAGGGCAAAAACCCATTCCAACTCGACAGCAAGGCACCCACGGCTTCATACGAGGAGTTCATCAGAAGCGAAGGTCGCTACGATTCCCTGGTACGCCAGTATCCTGAAGCAGCCGAGCAGCTATTCGTAGATGCCGTCAAGTCCGCCGAGGACAAGTACCGCATCCTCGAACGCATGATAGCCCTGCACGAGCAATAAACATTCATTCCCAACAAAAGACCGGGGGCGCATTATTTGCGTTCCCGGTCAAATTTTGAGAAGAAAGGAGATACGCACCAATGCATTGCATGAGAAATGTAACCGCTGACCTCATCTGGGTCGGCGCAAATGATAGACGGTTGGCGATGTTCGAGGGGGTTTATTCTGTCCCCGCCGGCGTGTCATACAACTCCTATCTTTTGCTAGATGAAAAGACCGTTCTCTTTGACACCGTAGACAAAGCAGTACGACACCGCTTCATGGAAAATATCACCGCCGCACTTGACGGCAGAATCCTTGACTATCTGGTCGTCCAACACATGGAGCCTGACCACTCGGCATCCATTGAGGAAATTGCCGGGAAATACCGTGAGCTAAAAATCGTTTGCAACGCCAAGACCTTGGCTTTTATCAAGCAATTTCATCATTTCGATATCGATTCTCGTGTAATCATTGTCGCTGAAAATGACACACTTGTCACCGGGAAGCATCAACTTCAATTCATAATGGCAGCGATGGTACATTGGCCGGAGGTAATGGTCACATATGATGCTACTGATGGGATTTTGTTTTCTGCCGACGCATTTGGCAGTTTCGGAGCATTAAACGGCGCATTATTCGCCGACGAAGTCGATTTTTCGCGTGATTATCTCGATGAAGCCAGACGTTATTATGCCAATATCGTGGGCAAATACGGCCCTCAGGTTGCTACGCTTCTGGGCAAAGCCGCAAACCTCAATATCCAAATGATTTGCCCGCTTCATGGATTTGTCTGGCGGCAGGATTTGAGTGATATCCGGGACAAATATGACAAATGGAGTCACTATCAACCCGAAGAAATCGGCGTGATGATTGCTTATGCTTCAGTATACGGTAATACGGAAAACGCCGCTGAAATTCTGTCTGTACATCTGCGGGAGCAGGGGGTGCGGACGGTGATGTATGATGTTTCTGTCACTCCCGCTTCCGAAGTCGTGGCAGCGGCATTTCGCTTTAGTCACTTAGTCTTCGCCTCAACCACTTACAATAGCGGTATCTTCGTCACGATGGAAGCTTTACTGGCTGATTTGGTAGCCCATAACATATCGAACCGCACCATCGCCCTAATCGAAAATGGCTCATGGGCGGCGACCAGCGGCAAACTAATGCGGGAAAGACTGGAGAAATGTAAGAATATCACATTCATCGAAAACACCATCAGTATCAAATCAAGCTTGAAAGAGCCACAACTGGAGGAACTGGCACTAATGGCAGCTAAAATAGCCGCCGATGTGAACCAATAGTCAACAACCAAGAAAGGAGCAAATCATGAAATACGAATGTGTATGCGGTTATGTGTACGATGAAGTGGCGGGGGATTCTGACATTGATGTCCTCCCCGGCACGAAGTGGGACGAACTCACTGATAGTTTCGCTTGCCCGGTTTGTGGAGCAGGAAAGGACGGCTTTACAGCAATGTAAGGGGGGAAGTTTCAGAAGTGAAGGCTTAGACTGAGTGCCGCTGTCAACGACTTTCGCAATTACTTAATCAAGAGTTACTGAAATACGATTCAGTAACTCTTGACGCACTAATGCTTTTCTGATACAATCTTCTTCATAAGGAGTTGATTTTCATGTTTATTGGAAGAGAGCGGGAGTTAAACTCCCTAAGTAACCATTATAATAGTGGAAATTTTGAGTTCTTCTGTATATACGGTCGCCGCCGTGTTGGTAAGACAGAGCTTATCAAAGAGTTTATCAAAGGGAAAAAGGTAATATTTTTCACAGGAGTTGAAGACACTAAAAGTGTCAACCTGTCCGAGCTTTCCGGCTCAATACGCGAGGCTTTGTACGGCTCGAAGAGCAAGGCGATTTATGCCGATTTCAAAGATGCGTTTACGGATATATACGAATATGCAAAAAAGGAGCAAATCGTTTTAGTAATTGACGAATATCCGTATCTTGCGAAAAGTTACCCCGGAATATCATCCCTTTTGCAAGTTGAAATTGACCACAAGTTGAAAGATACGAATATATTCATCATTCTTTGCGGTTCATCCATGTCGTTTATGGAAAATCAGGTAATGGGACACAAAAGCCCGCTTTATGGTAGGCGAACGGGACAAATTAAAGTGCTACCTTTTGATTTTGAAACAAGCAGGAAATTTTACTCCTGTGGAACAAATCTTGATCAAGCCGTTGTTTTTGGTGTAACAGGCGGCATTGCAAAATATCTACAGCTTTTCAACAATGACCATAGCTTGTCCGTAAACATCAAAAACAATTTTCTCAACAGCGATGAACCTCTTTTTGAAGAACCGACAAACTTATTAAACCAAGAGTTGCGCGAACCTGCGTTTTATAACTCAATAATAACAGCCGTAGCAACCGGAAGTTCAAAGGTCAATGAAATCGAAACAAAAACCCATCTTGAAAGTAGTGTGTGTGTAAAATACCTAAAAAACTTGATTGAACTTGGGATTATAAAGCGCGAAATTCCCGTAGGCGAAAAGCCGACATCTAAGAAAAGCATTTACCGCTTGAATGATGGAATGTTCCGATTTTGGTATCGCTTTGTATACAAAAACCTTTCAAAAATCCGATTGGGTTTCGCTGAACAAGTCTATGATGATATTAGCGGTCAAATTCCTGATTTTATGGGCGAAGTTTTTGAGCAAATCTGCATGGAGTATATGTGGAAAACCAAACTACCGTTCAATGTTTCGGAAATCGGTCGCTGGTGGGGTAATAACCCTATCAAAAAATCCGAACAGGAAATTGATTTGATTGCGGTTGCCAGCAGTGGCGACAAAGCGATTTTTTGTGAGTGCAAGTGGCGAAATGATGAACTCGGAAAATCAGTAATAGAGGGTTTTCTTGAAAATTGTTCTATGTTCAGCTTGTACAAGGAAAAGCATTACTTCTTCTTTTCCAAAAGCGGTTTTACAACTGAAGCGATGAAGTTTGCGAAAAACCGTGATGATATTCGTTTGATTGAGTTTGAGAAAATGTTTTGAGTATCAAAGAAAGGCGATGGGATATAACAGCGGCCGCTTGATGTAGTACCTTACATTATCGATTTCTAGGTTGCTATTCCTTGAATAAGGGAAATGCATCTATACTATTTCGTGTCATCTAAACCAACTCGCAAAGCTCTATAAAGTAATCCGGCTAATCGCCCTTCAATCATTATATCGTAACTTACAGGATTAAAAGTTCCTACCGCAAAATATAGCCATCTATGTCTGTCACCGCTTGCATATATTGAACGATTATCTTCATTTGCAATGCTATCATAATTAAGCAGATGTGACAGATTTACTGAACTTTGTTGCCCTCCATCACGGTCATAAACCGGCATATTGCTCATATATGATTGTAATGCCAATAGCAAATCGTCATTTATGTTATCAATAGAGTCTTTGGAATATAGCATCATCAATCCTCCCAAATCGGCTCTGTCGAAGTCGAAGAGGAATGCTAGTTCGTCCATAATTTTGTCTCGCTCAACTGATTCACTTGAAAAATCCATTGTCTGCTCATTAAAAGTGATGTAGATATTGCTCAAACCTACATCAAATGTATAAACAACATTAGAAACATCAATCTCTAAATTATAGACAAATCGCATCCTCACAGTCGCATTTTTACCCCACAAATCCACGTTTTCAAGAATAAAATAGGATACGTTTGGATTGAAAAAGTCGTTTGGAAAATTTTTACGAAAACTCGCAGGGAAGTCTGGCGGAAATTCGACATTTTCTGCTCCTGTCAAATAGTCTGATGGTGGTGATGTTGGCGCAAACAAGGCTACTTGCGCTATTTGTGGCACAGTAACAAGTGCTTCATCCGCAGACATCCCAAACGAAAGACCGTGAATAGGAATTAAATCATCGCTACTATCTGTTTTTGACATGCAGGCATGATTGAGTACAACTAAAACGACTACACTAAAGGAAATAACTGTTCTTTTCATGGCAAAAATCCTCGTATAGTTTAACGCCTCTTATTTTGCTCTAATCGTGATTATTTCTTGGCATTTCTTTCAAACACCAGTCATAATAGAAACCACATTTATGTTACTACACATCATATCACTAACTAAAAATGATTACAAATTGTAATTTGCCGTTAAAGTGTGCTACAATTGAATTGATACTTAATAAACAAAAAGACATAAGAAAGTTATTATTATGATAACTAACGAAGAAATCCTAAAAATAAAAGACCGCATTATAGCAACTGTTGATGTCGAAAAACTGTATTTATTCGGCTCGTATGCTTATGGAACACCGAATAGTGATAGTGATTATGATTTCTATATGGTGATTCCCAACAATAGCGGTATGCGCCCGATTGATGCCGCAATTGTTGCGCGTTCAGTTTTGTGGGACATGAAAGTCGGTGCTGTTGATATATTGGCAGGAACAGCCGAGATATTCAATCGTCGTTCAAACGAGGTTACCTTGGAGCGTAAAATCGCAAGTGAGGGGGTTTTACTTTATGAAAAATGAGTATATTGGCACACATGAAGAATGGCTAAGGCTGGCAAATATGGATTTAATTACCGCTCGCCGAATATATGAACTTCATCGACCAATGCCGATTGAAATAATTTGCTTTCACGCACAACAAGCTAGCGAGAAGGCAATGAAAGGATTTTTAGTATCAAATGGAGTATTACCCCCGAAAACTCATGATTTAACCAAACTATTGAAAATGTGTATTGAATATGAAGATGGGCTAGTTAAATTCTTCCGTGAAGCAGACGCGCTCACTTTATATGGCGTGTTACCACGCTATCCAACTGAATTTGAACTAGTAGAATCTGACAGCGAAATAGCATTAGGGTACGCTGAGAAAATCATGGAATACATCAATGGATTACTATTATCCTAATAAATGAAATCATTCCTAAAAAGTAAATTCTCCTCCCCTCCCCCTTGACATTTTCCCTATTGCATTTTACAATAAAAAACATTATCACCAAAGAGGGGGACTGAAACAATGGGCAACAAACCCAATACCGAAAACGAAATTCTAAGCGTCAACAATCTCACCAAGACATTCAAACTATCGAAGAAGCAACAACAATTGCGAAATACGAAAAATGCTACCCTCACGGCGGTTGACGATGTCAGTTTCAAGTCATATGAGGGAGAGGTCTTCGGTTTGCTTGGACCCAATGGTGCGGGGAAGACTACGGTAATGCGTATGCTTGCGACCCTCATCAACCCTGTTTCCGGCGATGCGACTGTCGGCGGCTATAGTATCATCAAGCAACCGCACGAAGTGCGGCGAAATATCGGTTTTCTCACCAACGAGTTGAAGTTGGATGATTATTTTACCCCCAATTATTTGTATGACTACTTTTCCCAACTACATGGTATCGCAAAGGAGGCTGCGGACAAGCGCAAGCAAGATTTGTTTGCCAGGTTCGGCATTGACCAGTTCGCAGAGGTCAAAGTGGCAAATCTCTCACAAGGCATGAAGCAGAAGATTTCCCTTGCCGTCTCGATTGTACACGACCCTAGTATCATTATTTTTGACGAACCGACCAACGGTCTCGATGTCATCACCTCAAAGGTAGTGACGGATTTCCTCGTAGAGCTTAAAATGCAGGGCAAAAGCGTAATCCTTTCATCACACATTTTTACCTTATTAGAAGGACTTTGTGACCGAGTAGGCATTATTATCAATGGTCAAATGGTTGCTTGCGACACCATCGCCAATATCGTCGGCGGCAAATCATTGGAAGATACGTTTTTTGACATTTATACTGCCACCACGAAGGAGGTAATCTAATCATGAAAAACAATATAATTACGATTTTCAAAAAAGAATGTACACGTATATTTATGGATAGAAGGCTATTCTTAACCGCGGTAGTCATGCCGGGGGTGATGATTTATGTAATGTATACCTTGGTTGGCAATTTTACCAGTAATATGATTAGTGTTGCTGAGGATTACAAATACCAAATCCATGTCGTCAACATGCCTGAATCGGTGAATACAATTGTCTCACAAGTCCCGCTAAATATCAATGTCATCCCCGCTTCCGAGGCGGATATCGAGAGCCTTATCCAAAGGATTTCTGACCGTAACACCGATTTACTCATGGTGTTTCCTCCTGATTTCGATGAACTTGTGGCTGCTTTCGATATTACCTCCGGTGAAACCGCTCCAACGGTGACTCTTTGGGGCAATCAAGCACGCTCCGAGTCTTCATCGGCATATTATATGATGTCAGATATTCTGGAAAAATACCACTATTCACTGACACACCGTTTTTCCATTGAGGGGGTCGATTTGGCAACCGATGCTGATATCTTCGGAGCGTTTATGGGTGCTTTGGTGGCAATGCTCTTCATATTATTTATTTTTAGCGGTTGTCAGGCGATTGCCCCTGAATCAATTGCCGGGGAAAAAGAGCGGGGAACTCTCGGTACTATCCTTGTCACCCCCACAAAGCGGCGTGACATGGCTTTTGGTAAAATCCTCAGCATTTCCCTCTTTGGGCTTATGAGTGCGGTCGTCAGTATGATTGCGATTATGTTATCGATGCCAAATATGGTAAATTTGGGAAGCGATACCAACACGAATTTTTATGAAATTTCAGACTTTTTATTGCTTGGTGTCATCGCTGTTTTTACCACGCTTCTTTTTGTGGCGATACTATCAGTACTGTCAGCGTATGCCAAATCAGTAAAAGAAGCTACTGCTCTCACGATGCCGGTAATGATTGTAACTATGCTCTGCGGAATGGCAGGGATGCTCACAGGCGGTGGTCCCGATGAAATCATCTATTACTTGATTCCTGTCTTCAACAGTGCCCAGTGTGTCACTGCGATTATGCAGTTTGAAGCATCGGTAGGCAATATCGCCGTCACCATCGCCGCCAATACTTTATATGTACTCATTTGTGTGGCTTTGCTTGCGAAAATGTTTAATAGTGAGAAGATCGTTTTTGATAAATAGATGTTGCTGTAATAGTAAAGAAAGCTTAGGCAGGGTGTAAAGCTCTGCCTTGATTTTATGAAGCTATGCTGGCAATTCCGAACTTGATTTCCATTCACTCCATTCATTATTATTGTATTGAGAGTATGAAGTAAAGGATATATAACTCAATGCAAGATTTGTATGAAAACTAGTCTGTATTACGTTTGGCATGGCTTTAATTCTCAATATAGCCTCATCAACAGTAATTAAACCGTTACAATACTCAACCACTACATCCACTACTTTATCATCTGCAATCGGTCCGCTTACTACATCATAGTTATGTCTTGGTTCGACTATTATATCACTAGCCTTTCCCTTGCGCCTGTTGTCTTTCACGAAATTGAGCCACTCCTTCGTAGGGTCACTAAAATCAAGCCGCTTGATATTTATATCAGAATGTATTGCGTTATTTATTTCATACCTCATCACAGTAGGTACTTTTACATCTAAACTAGGTTTGCCAACCGCCCAGTCCCGCGCTATCCTAAGTTTATCAGACATATAAAAACCTTTGCCAAAGTCTGTACGAGACCGACATTTGGCAAAGCATATTTCCCCTATCACTTCGGTTGTTCCGTGGTAAAGAAAGTTCATGACACAATAGCTCCTACCTTACGCAACTCATCGGCGAGCAACTCTGCCATATATTCATAACCTTGTGTGTGCAAAACTTTATAGCCTGCCAACACCTGAGCCACCAAACCTTTATTATTTAACAGTCGTAGTGTATCTGTAATCGGCATATCAAGTTCTTCTGCCGTATATTGCACTACATTGACCAACCACACGGCTCTATCTGTCTCTCTTTGTAATGTTTTACTCACTTGCTTATCACCATCCTTTACTAAGCATTATCATATGAACTTAATTATAACATGCCTATAGTATTATTGTAAAATTACTTTGCCTTTTTCTCAGTTTTATTCACCACTTTACTTGACATAACCGCCATTTTGCTTTATAGTTCCTATTACTGACATTTTTTGTGAATTATTATGCAATGATGACAGTTCGTTTTTGTCCCTATTGGCAGAGATTTTGGTTATATGAAGAAGAAAAATCAACTACCCTCACCCTGATGATTCATCTAGGGTTGGCTACTCGTTTACCTCATAATGGAGATCAAAAAGTGCTTGGACTTATTCAAACAAAGCAAGAACTGTGCGTAGGTTGTAACCGATGTGTCCGCGAATGTCCGATGGAAATGGCTAACATGACTTTCCTTGACAGCATGGGCAGGGTAAAAGTAGAAATCAACCACGACAAATGTATTCACTGCGGTTGGTGTATCACTGCATGTCACCACAACGCCCGCTTCCACGGCGATGACACCGAACAATTTTTTGCTGATTTGGCAAAAGGCGAGGCGATATCCCTCATCGTTGCCCCGGCGGTCAGGACGAACATCGACAATTGGCAAAACCTGTTCACATGGCTTCGGCAACTGGGGGTCAAAGAGATATACGACGTGTCGCTCGGAGCTGACATCTGCGTCTGGGCGCACATCAAACACATTGAGCAAAACAAACCTGCACCAATGATAGCGCAGCCATGTCCGCCTATCGTTGCCTACTGTGAGGTCTACCGTCACGATTTGATTGAGAGCCTATCTCCTATCCATAGCCCGATGGCGTGTACTTCCATATACATGAAAGAATACAATGGCATTACCGGCAAAATTGCCGCTCTTTCCCCATGTATCGCCAAAACAGTAGAGTTTGAGGCAACGAAGTTAGCCGACTACAACATCACCTTTACCGCATTAAATGAATATATGGAAAGAAACCATATCGTCCTGCCTAAGGAAGAGACTGATTTTGACTGCCATGAAGCCGGTATCGGTTCGATTTTTTCTGCTATTGGGGGAATGAAAGAGAACCTCGAATACTATCTCGGTGATTCCATTGAAGTAGATGAGGCGGGTGGTTTTGATATTTATGAATCGCTTGACCTGTTTGCCGAACTGCCAAAGGAACTATTGCCGGATATCTATGATGTCCTCAACTGCCGTAATGGTTGTAATGGCGGTACTGCATGTTCCCGCGAAAACAATATCTTTTCCCTCAACCGCAAGGTGAACAGCCGCCGCAAAACACTCTTACAAAACCATCATGAAAACCCGCGGCAAATGTTACAAGAACTGTTTGATGACAAACTGGACTTGGCGCATTTTATCCGTGAATATCATCCCTCTGATGAAAAACCGCCGGAATTATCCGACAATGACATCAATGTCGCTTTCCAAATGCTCGGCAAAACCGATGATGAAATGAGAAACATGGATTGCGGTGCCTGCGGCAGCGAGACCTGTCTCAGCATGGCAAGAAAAATTGCCTTGGGGGTCAACATCCCTGACAACTGCTTAGTAAAGGTGATGGACGACGCAAAAGAGGAACACGCTGAAAACATCGCCAGCCGGGAACGGCTCAAGTCGATGGAGGAAATCGAAAACCGAGGGATGTTGTTAAACGTAATGAATCACTTGGCAATCGTGCTATTGGCAGCCGCCAACGAAGAGAGCTTCGAGGAATCATTACTGGAGGGAATGGAACTTATCGGCAACTGTTTGGATACCGACAGTGTACAGATATGGCTCAACGAAATGCGCGGCGATACCCTGCACTTCGTCTTACAATACGGATGGCTCTCCGAGAGCGGTAAGATTCTGCGGCAAACAGATATCGGCTCAGCATTGCCATATAGCCAAAGATGGAAAGAGTTGTTCTTGCAAGGCGATTGTATAAACGGTCCCGTTTCCGATTTGCACAAAGAAGACCGAGATATCCTCGCACCTCTCGGAGTTACATCGACGATCATTATTCCTTTATTCTACAAGGATGAGTTTTGGGGTATCTTCAGTGTGGATGACTGTATCAAAGAACGCTGTTTCCCGGAAAACATCATCAATATCCTCAACACTACCGGCTTGATGTTGGTCAATGCTATCAACCGCAACAAACAGGCTTCTGACAGCCGACTCCAACTCACGAAGCTTGATTTGGTGGTCAAGGCTACCAAAATCGGTTTGTGGGACATGGAAGTCAATCACAATGACCTAAGCAATCCCAACAATACCTTCATATGGTCTGACGAATTCCGCCAGATGCTGGGCTTCAAGGATGAAAGTGAATTTCCTAACATCACCAGCAGTTGGAGTGATCGCTTGCACCCGGATGACAGAGAAGCTACGCTAAACGCCTTTGCAGAGCATTTGCTCGACACTACCGGGCATACGCCATACAATGTTGAATACCGTCTCAAGAAAAAGAACGGCAAATATTCTTATTACCAAGCCTCCGGCGAAACCATCCGTGATGAAAAAGGAATCGCAATCCGTGTTGCCGGTTCGCTTCTGGACGTGACCGAAACCAAGAATATTTTGCACGATACCGAAAAGCAAAGGCTTGATGCCGAAGCCGCCAGTCAAGCGAAAACGGCGTTCCTGAGTACGATGAGCCACGAAATCCGTACCCCGATGAATGCCATCTTGGGTATTACCGAAATCCAACTCCAAAGAGACGGTCTCGATGACGATTTGCGCGATGCCTTGGAGAGGATATACAATTCCGGTACGATGTTACTTGCCATCATCAATGATATTCTCGACATGTCAAAGATTGAGTCGGGCAAATTAGAACTACTTTATGCCAATTATGACGTAATCAGCATGATTAGCGATACTGCCCAACTCAACATGATGCGGATTGGCAGTAAGCCGATCGAGTTCGTTATCAATGTCGATGAAAACACGCCTGCGCAAATGTGGGGTGATGAGCTTCGTGTCAAACAAATCCTCAACAACCTGCTCTCCAATGCCTTCAAGTATACCGCAGAGGGAACGGTTACTCTTTGTGTTACCTCAGAGGTCATTGATGGCAACGATGAAGATGTATTGTTGGTTTTCGAGGTAAACGATACCGGACAGGGCATGAGTCCCGAACATGTTCAGTTACTCTTTGAGGAATACTCACAGTTCAATCTTGAAGCCAACCGCTCTACTGAAGGCACGGGACTGGGGATGAGCATCACCAGCAATCTCGTTCATTTCATGAGCGGAGCGATACATGTAGAAAGTGAGTTGGGCAAAGGCAGTACATTCACCGTCCGTATCCCGCAAACAAAGACGGGTACGGAGCTGGTAGGTAAGGAACTGGCAGATAATCTGCGCCGCTTCCGCACCCTCAGCAAGGGACAGATGAAACACGAGAAGATAAACCGCGATCCGATGCCATATGGCAGTGTCTTGATTGTCGATGACGTGGAAACGAATCTCTTCGTTGCCAGAGGGCTTCTCATGCCGTATGGTCTCAAAATCGAAACGGTTGACAGCGGTTTTGCCGCTCTTGACCGGGTAAACAGCGGTAACAAGTACGACATCATCTTTATGGATCATATGATGCCGGAAATGGACGGCGTGGAAACAACCAAGCTAATCCGTGACGCAGAGTACAAAGAGCCAATTGTCGCCCTGACTGCCAATGCCGTCGTCGGACAAGCGGAGATGTTCCTCAATAACGGTTTCGACGACTTTATTTCCAAACCGATAGATATCCGTCATATGAACGTGATATTAAATAAGATGATACGTGATAAGCAACCGTTGGAAGTCATCGAAGAAGCGAGAAAACACGCGGCGAAAAAAGGTAATGCCGAAGCCGAAGCTCATACTGCTGAAACTGATGCCCATGACTCCATCGACTCACAAATCTTTGAATCATTTTTGCGGGACGTAAAAAAATCCCTCGCCGCCTTGGCAAAGATAGTTGAAGAGAGTGCATCATTAAGCGATAGCGATATCCGTACATATATCATTCATACCCACGGAATGAAAAGTGCCCTCGCCAATATCGGGCAAGCGGATTTGTCAGAAACTGCCGGCAAGTTGGAGCAATGCGGACGTGACCAAGACTTCGATACCATCGCCGCCGAAACCCCTCTTTTCCTTAGCCTGTTGCGGACATTTGTTGACAGTCTCGCTTCGTTAGAAGACAACATCATCGCCGAGGAGGATTACGATATGGAAGCATTGCGAGAGAAACTATTGGAGGTAAAAGCGGCATGTGAGGACTTCGATGAAGATAGTGCCGATGCCATCTTGAAGGATTTGAAGAAGAGTCCCTCTCCTGCGGCAGTCAAGGAGTTGCTGGATACTGTTACTGAACAACTGCTGCATAGTGATTTCGATGAAGCAGCAGAAACCTTAAATAATTATCTAGACCAAACGTCATGACCATACGGTATTGATGAATAGAATGTGAAGCTGTAACCATTGGCGGGGAAACTTAGAACTGAGGACACTATATGAAAGCCCATGTCAAAACCATTATTTTGTTTTGCTCCATGATTTTTACCATCTTTTGTATCTTGGCAGTTTTTATGTTTACCAGCAGTCGACAAATGCGAAGAAGCGGCGATGAAATGTCTGCAGAACTAGAGCAAAACGCCGAGGATAACGTGAGGCGGGAGCTACAGGAACTGGTAGTCAACATCAGTGATTTCGTCATTGCCTTTGAAGAAAAAGTTGACCATAGTATGTTCAATGCCGTCTTGGTTCTTTATGAACTGGATCGCTTGTCGGGTGGTACGCTCACTCTGGAAGAGTTGGAAGATATCAAAGTCCGCACGGGAATGTCAGATATGTACATCGGCGATTTGGACGGGATTTTCACTTTGAGTACTGAGCCAAATGCGATTGGCGACTCCCTTTTCGAGATCTGGGATGGCTATCGTGCCCTCGTCACCGGGGAGGCGGATTATCTGCCGTCTGACCTCACGGTAAAAGCCGAAACCGGCGAGATATTCAAGTTTACCGCCATTACCCGAGGTGACAATCGCGGGGTACTGGAATCAGCAATGGATGCAAGTATCATCGAGCATTATTTACAGCACAAAGTGGAGAATTATCAAAGCATCCGCGCCATCAACCTTTTCAACTTCAACCTCATGACCCTGACATGTAATCATGCCGAGGGTTTCAATCCTGTTTTCATCAAAGGAACCAACGTCGAGGAAATGACCACGCCTATTGATTCCCTTTTTGAAGGATTGGCGGAAATCGACATCCGCATGGACAAACGCAGTGCGCAGATATACTATCCAATTATGGATGGCGATAGGGTACGTTATGTTTTATATGTAGACATCGACACGACTACATATTTCTTGTTACAGAGTCAAATTGAAAACTCGATTCGGACATTGGTACGGCAAAGTTCCACATCACAGTCGATGTCCTTTGGGGTAATATTCGGCGTATTATTCATCTTCACCGTGGTTATCTCGACAATATCCAGTCGCTTGGTGCGAAATCTCGAAGCAACGACAGCAGAGGCGGCTCTTTCCAGTGATGCGAAGAGTTCATTCCTGCGAACAATGAGCCATGAAATCCGCACTCCTCTAAACGCTATCCTCGGGATTGCCGAAGTGCAGCTCCAAGACCCTTTCATCACCCCGGAAACAAGGGACGGTTTGGAAAAAATATATGCATCGGGTGATATGCTCCTATGTATTATCAATGATATCCTCGATTTGACGAAAATAGAGTCGGGCAAACTGGAGCTTATTGATGTCGATTATGATGTGGCAAATTTGATTAGCAGCACCGCACAAATCAACGCCATCCGTATTGGCGACAAGTCGATTGAGTTCAAGCTCAATATTGACAAATATCTACCTGCCAAGTTATATGGTGATGAACTGCGAATCAAACAGATTCTCAGTAATATCCTCTCCAATGCTTTCAAATATACTGACACCGGTACTGTTTCCCTCTCGGTCACGTCGATGGCGGAGGGCGAAGATAAGGCGATGATGATTTTCAACATCAAGGATACCGGACAAGGGATGAGCCAAGAGCAGATAAGATCTCTGTTCGACGAGTATTCACAATTCAATCAGGAAGCCAACCGCACCTCCGAGGGGACCGGTCTGGGACTCAATATCACCCGCAACCTGATTCGGATGATGAAAGGAACTATCAACGTAGAGAGTATGGAGGGTGTCGGTTCAACATTCATCGTCCGTATTCCCCAAATCATCATCGGCACAGACAAGCTCGGTGAAGAAACAGCCAACCATCTGCGTGATTTCCGTTCTTTTGGCGGCTCACAGATAAGACAGGCGCAGATATTTACCCGTGAACCGATGCCATACGGACGAGTTTTGATTGTTGACGATGTCTCCACCAACATCTTCGTTGCCTCAGGGTTCATGACCCTCTACGGACTAAATATTGACTCTGCCGAAAGCGGTTTCATTGCCATCGACAAGGTCAAAGATGGTAATGAATATGATATCATCTTCATGGATCATATGATGCCGGAAATGGATGGAATGGAAACCACGGAAAAACTGCGGGAAATGGGTTATGACAAGCCGATTGTCGCCCTTACCGCCAACGCTGTAGTGGGACAGGCAGAAAAGTTCATCCAAAACGGGTTTAACGATTTCATGACCAAGCCCATTGATGCCAACCACCTCAACATCGTCCTCAACCAGCTAATCCGCGACAAGCAACCGCCGGAAGTAATTGAGGAAGCGAGAAAGCAAGCCGCTCTGAAAGGCGGGCAAAGTGGTGAATCCCTGCGCATGACCCTTACTGAGCAAATCACCGAATCATTCCTGAGGGATGCCAAAAAATCACTTGCCGCACTAGATACTGTTATCGCCAAAGAAATACCGTTGGAAGATGGCGACTTACGGACTTTTATCATTCATACCCATGGAATCAAAAGTGCCCTCGCCAATATCGGGCAAAAGAATCTCTCGGCAATTGCTATGAAGCTCGAACAATGCGGGCGTGACGAAGAGTGGTCAGTCATTTCTGCAGAAACACCGCCATTCCTTGATGAACTTCGTGCATTTGTAAGTACGATGGAACCGCAGGAAGAGCTGATTGCTGTTGACGAAGCCAATGTCGATATGGTGTATATCAAAGAGCAGCTGTCGGCAATTATGACGGCATGTAATGATTTTGACGAAGATACTGTGGAAACATTGTTAAAAGAGATGAAAGCAACTGCGTGGCCGCAACCAATCAAGGATTTACTTAATACGATATCAGAGCAATTGCTTCACAGCGACTTTGACGAAGCCGTGGATAGTATTAAGTGTTATCTGGAAGCCAATCCTTAATTAAGCGCATGAAAAAAGCCAAAAAATACCAAATCGCCCTTTTCATAATCGCCGTTACCCTCATCGGTTGCGGCGGTTTTGGCGGCTCGCAACCACCTCAGCCCAATGTGTATGTACCCAACACCGACCGCCCTTCAATGATTGGAATGTATGATTCAGTCGATACCGCCGTGGTTACAGATATTGACCTCGAAGCAAAAACGGTGTCTTTCATCAATTTCACACTTGGACAGTCTTATACCCTTTCATATGATAGCTTGTCTGCCATTACCGACCGTCACGGCTTCGCAATGTCGATGGCGCAAGTGGAAAAAGGCGAAATCATGGATGTTCACTTCCTAAAGAGTGACAAACTACTGGTAGAAATGAAGCACACACAGGATGCCTTTACCATGATTGATGTAAATAGACATGATTTCAATGAAGAAAGAGGTTCTGCTGTCATTGGTAATGAAAATTTTCGTTTGCATGAAAGTGCGGTTTTCTTCTCCGATGGGCGGCAGGTCATGGCGGCAGACATTATTTTCGGTGATATCGTCACCGTCCGTGGGTTTGACCGGGAAATATGGAGTGTCAATGTCGAGCGGGGGCACGGATATCTGCGCTTGATAAATGATGCCTATGCCATCGGCGGTTGGATAGAAGTGGATTCCACCACTATTCACCGGATTACTGATAATATGCTGCTTCCCATCGCTGAGGGAACGGTGCAAATCAATATTTCCTCCCGTGGTCTCTCCGTGAGCCGCAGAGTAGTGATTGAACGTAACCGTGAAACTATCATCGACTTGGGGGATGAGCAAGTATCAGAGCTATTTTACGGCATGGTATTGTTCCATGTCACTCCCGCAACTGCCTCTGTTTTCATCAATGGCACAGAGATAGATATTAGCCGCCCTGTCGAACTGGAGTTCGGGCTGCACCAGGTCGTTTTTGAAGCCCCCGGTTTTGAGACTATTTCTCGCCATATCAGGGTTAGTGAAGGTAGTGCCAGTATCTCGATTGCGATGGACACAGTGAGAACTAATGTAGATATTCCGCCGCCACCGCCACCGCCGACAACTGACAGTCTTACCATCGGTGCCAATCGTGTCTTTGTAGATGCTCCCCTTGATGTCGAGGTCTATCAAAATAGTGTCTATATGGGTGTTGCCCCGGTCTTCTTCGACAAAATACCCGGTAGTCACACAATTACCCTACGCCGTGATGGTTATATCCCCAAAAGCTATCAAATTTATCTCGAAAATGACGACAATGATATCACTTATTCTTTCAGTCCCTTGGAGCGGTTGGACTCTGTCGGCAATAATACCGGAACCAACAGCGGAACTGATAGCTCTAGTAACAACTCCACAAATACATCCGGCAGTAATGATAGCGGAAACACAAGTGGAGATACAGGCGGGAGTTCCGGCGACTCAAGCGGTGATACAAATAGCAGTTCCGGAGACTCTTCCTAATGCCTCTTTGCTACTGCTATAGTAGTTTCTGACAACTCCATCCCAAAGCTTCTTTTCTACTAGCTATGGTAGGCTCAATGTGGGGGTCATTTGCCTTAAATAAGCAGTTTTTTTCACTAAAAACGAAAAAAAGCAAAAAAAAAGCAAAAAAACACGAAAAAACAAGAAAAAAGTGTAAATACAGCTTGACAACCATATCCTAAAGCGATATAAGTATACATAGACGCTTCAAAAGTGAGGCATACAACACATTTTTAAGGAGGAGTTCTCAATGAACAAGAATGAATTAGTAGCAGCAATCGCTGACCAGGCTGGTATGACCAAAAAGGACGCAGAAAAAGCTCTCAAGGCTTTTACAGACGTCGTGGCAGCAGAACTCAAAAGTGGTAACAAGGTACAAATCGTTGGTTTCGGCACATTTGAAGTGAGCGCAAGACCCGCCAGAGAAGGACGCAATCCTCAAACTGGTGCAAAGATGGCAATCAAAGCATCAAAAGCTCCTAAATTCAAAGCAGGAAAGGCTTTCAAGGACAGCGTGCAATAATCTCACAACGAAACAAGAACCTGTCGCTTCCTGACAGGTTCTTTTTTTTCACAACAGTAGTTATAATTACGAGGAATAACACTATATGCGACTGGACAAATATCTCAAGGTATCACGTTTAATCAAACGGCGTACCATCGCCAATGAAGCCTGTGATGCGGGGCGGGTGATGATTAACGAAAAAGTTGCCAAGGCAGCTACCGCGGTTCGTTGCGGAGACAAAATCACAATTCGTTTTGGCAACCGTGATGTCAGCGTGGAAGTTGTTTCTATAAAGGAAAATGCCCGCAAGGATGAAGCCGCTGATATGTTTCGGTATTTGTGATGCAAGGCAGTAGATATTGAAGCATTAGTTATAGCTAACTTATTTCATAGGTTTGTAAAGGGGGTTATATGTCTAAGTATCAATCACTAAGGAACGCTATCAAGGAGTTTGCACCCACGGGTGAAGATGTCCCTTTTCTTTGCTCCTCAACACAAGTAAACGAAAAGGCTTTTAAGGCATTACTGGGCAGAAAACTCAAACCACATCCTATTCACATGATAACATGGCTGTGTATTTTTCTTGCCGGAGCAGCAATAGTTGGAATCACCGCTTTCTTTAATCAAACAAACCCATATACCATTGTTATCTTAGTACCTGTATTCATTATTCTTTTTCTTAATCGCTCATCCCTGATAGCCATTACTGATGATGGACTTCGTATTTATTTTTTTCTTTCTAAACTCAAAAACAAAAATGTCATATATGATCAGGTATTCCTACCGTTCGATAAAATAACAGAACTCGCGGTAAGCAAAGGAGTGTATAATACTGATTTGTCATTTCTTTTTGATATTGAAGAAAAAACCCATACAATTACCATGTCTGTACCAAACATAGATAAGAAAATGGATGAACAGGCTGAAAACCTCATTCGACTAATGAATGTACTTGAAAAGCATGATAACTACAGGCTGGTAAATACTAAGAAAAAGAAAGCAGACAAGTGATACGGGAAGAACGTATAGCACTTGACATTTTGACCGATTTCTCCTAAGATTCAGTTATTGCTCCAACTGACGTTGACAATGAACAGGAGCGACAATGGGTAGAAAACCAAGACAGGCAATCTACAAAAATGGACAACATCGCCCCAGTATGATTCTGACGACGCTGGTGGTCTTGATGTTGCTTCTCGTGGTTGCCGTCGGTAGTTATAATATGCGCTTGCGATTGGCTGAGTTTCAGGCGCGGGAAGCGGAGTTGGTAGAGATGATATCCGCCGAACATGAACGTGCCCGTGAAATAGAAGCACAGGCACGTTTCACCCAGACCATGAAATACGTGGAAGAAGTCGCTCGCAAGCGTTTGGGACTGGTCTATCCCGGCGAACAAATTTTTCGGCGCAATTAAGCTCATGATGAAGAGAAGTTGATTCTTTGTATGTATAGCCAAGTCAAGGATTATATCTCCATAAACCAAATGATTGTTGCCGGTGATGATATCGTTGCCGGGATTTCCGGAGGCGCAGATTCCATCTGCCTCCTTTTTATGCTGAGTAAATTGCAAAAAGAAATGCCTTTTCGGCTAAGAGCAGTACATATAAACCACATGCTGCGTACCGTTGCAAAGGATGATGAGGCTTTCGTAGTCGAAATCTGCGCTTCTCTGGGGATTCCTCTCAGGGTTTTCTCGGCACAGGTTGCAGAACTGGCAAAGGAGCAGGGTAAGTCCATTGAAGAAGCAGGGCGTGATTTTCGTTATCAATGCTTTCACGAGGCTTTGAGTGATACCATCGCTGCCAATCAAAAAATCGCCGTTGGTCATCACATGGATGACCGTGCCGAGACACTTTTGTTCAATCTCTTCCGTGGCAGCGGGCTACGTGGCATGACTGCCATCCGCCCTGTTCGTGACAATATTATCCGCCCGCTTCTCTTCTGTCGGCGGCACGAAATCGAAAACTGGCTAACGACAGAGGGGATAAAGTTCCGTACTGATGAAACCAACGCTCTTGCCATCCATACCCGCAACCGTATCCGCCACCACATTATGCCCCATGCTACCGAGATTAACAGCGAAGCGGTAAGGCATATGACTACCACCGCTGATTTGCTCTGGGAAGCAGAAAATTATCTTCACCACCATACCGAAACTGCATATCACAAGTGCGCTGTGGAATCAGCAAAAAAAGTCGATGTCGATATCCCCGCCCTCTTTGAACATGATCTAATAATCAGAAAGCGGGTGTTAATAATGGCAGTAGAGCGGCTATCCTATTCATTATCTCTCTCATGCTATCTCTCTGCCCGCTGCATTGATGCCCTATTGCAACTGACGACGGCAAACGGCAGCAAGCAACTTCACCTAGACAAGCAAATAACAGCCCGAAGGGAATATGACACTCTCGTCATAATGCATGGCGAGAGCCCCTCACCAACCCCATCCCTGACCTTTCCCTGCTTTTCCCCCGCCGAGCCTTCCGACCTCTCCCCGCAACAAATCTCCATCCCCGGCTTCGGAATGTTCCATGTTCGTATCTTTGCCCGCCATGAAAAAGACGATATTCCGCAAAAGAAGTATACGAAATGGTTTGATTGTGATAAAATATCATCGTGTGCCATGTTTAGGCAGCGAAAGCCGAGTGATTACTTGATTATCAATCGCTTCGGGCAAAGAAAATCGCTGGCAGATTATTTGATTGACGAAAAAGTACCCCGTCATTTACGTGATGAAATATTCGTCTTGGCAGATGATTCCTCCATCATGTGGGTTCCGGGGCTGCGTATCAGCGAACGCTACAAGATAACCGCTGATACCTCGATGATTATGGAAGTGATATTACAAAGGGAATAACTATGAACGTTGCGGCTCACCAGATTCTCATTTCCGAAGCCGAAGTTAATCGGCGAATCCGGGAAATAGCAGAGCAAATCAACAGCGATTATGCGGACAAATCCATTCATTTGGTTTGTGTGTTAAAAGGTAGCGTGATGTTCATGTGCGAGTTGGCAAAACGACTTACGATACCGGTCACGTTTGATTTCATGTCCGTTACCAGTTATGGCAGCGGTTCAAGCAGCAGCGGTGTGGTACGGATTGTTCATGACCTTACAGAGCCTATCGAGGGCAAAGATGTCATCATTATCGAGGATATTATTGATTCCGGCACGACGATGAATTATCTTTTGACATTTTTTCACGAACGCCACCCCGCCAGTTTGAAGCTCTGTACCCTGCTTGACAAACCATCACGGCGTGAAGTGGAAATCCCGATGGACTATGTCGGTTTTCAGATTCCCGATGAGTTTATCGTAGGTTACGGTCTTGATTATGACCAAAAATACCGCAATCTCCCCTATATCGGCACGATAAAGGTTGATTGAAGTATAAAAATGACAGAATAACTATATCGAGGTAAACTGTGAACAAAAAGCGTAGTTACAATGGAATCTTCGTCCTCATCATCGGTTTAATATTTCTTGCCCTCTACATCGGTTCGCAAAACACCGATGTGTCAAATTTTACCCGTGGTGAGCTAGTCTTCGCCCTCACCCGTGGCGATGTCGCCGCCGTCACTATCCAACCCTTTCAAGAAACCCCGACCGGTGAAGTCCGTATCCTCTTATCAAACGGTGAACGGCGGACTTTCTATGTTACTGATACCGGCGATATTGAGCAATTATTACGGGATTACGGCATAGATGCCGAGGTACTGAAAGTACCGTCAGACAGTTGGTTTTTGACCAGTATCTTACCAATACTGCTTGTGGTGGTAGTCGTGGTCTTTTTCTTCGTGATGATGAATAACCAAAACAACGCCGCTGCCGGTGGTAATCGGATGATGTCCTTTGGGAAAAGCCGCGCTAAGCTCGCAGAGCCGGGCGGCAAAATCTCCTTGAAAGATGTCGCCGGGCTCAAAGAGGAAAAAGAAGACCTTGAAGAAATCGTGGAGTTTCTCAAACACCCGGCAAAGTTCGCCGCCCTCGGAGCGCGTATCCCCAAGGGTATCTTACTGGAGGGTGCACCGGGAACAGGGAAGACCCTGTTGGCAAAAGCGATTGCCGGGGAAGCTGATGTGCCGTTTTTTACCATCTCAGGTTCTGATTTCGTGGAGATGTTCGTCGGTGTCGGTGCTTCCCGTGTCCGTGATTTGTTTGAGGAATCCAAAAAGAATGCTCCCTGTATTATCTTCATTGATGAGATAGATGCTGTTGCCAGACGACGTGGTACCGGACTGGGCGGCGGACACGATGAGCGGGAACAGACGCTCAATCAATTGCTGGTGGAAATGGACGGTTTCGGTGTCAATGAAGGTATCATTGTCCTTGCCGCCACCAACCGTGTCGATATCCTAGACCCTGCCATCTTACGCCCCGGACGTTTTGACCGCAAGCTAAGTGTCAACCGTCCTGATGTCGGCGGTCGTGAAGACATCCTAAAAATACACGCCCGTAACAAACCGCTCGCTGAAGATGTTGACCTCAAGCAAGTGGCACAGACCACCGCCGGATTTACCGGAGCTGATCTCGAAAACCTCTTGAATGAAGCCGCCATCGCCGCTGCCATGAAAAGCCGTGCCTATGTCGTCCAAGAAGATATCCATCAGTCATTTATCAAAATCGGTATCGGTGGTGAAAAGCGAAGCCGGGTTATCAGCGAAAAGGAAAAACGAATAACGGCATATCACGAAGCCGGTCATGCGGTTCTCTTTCATGAGTTACCCGAGGTTGGTCCCGTTCATATTATCTCCGTCATTCCCAACGGTTTAGGTGCTGCCGGATATACAATGCCGCTCCCGGAGCGTGATGATGTCCATATCACCAAGAGCAAGATGGAGCAGGAAATCATGGTCGGTTTGGGCGGCAGGATTGCCGAGGAACTGGTCTTCAACGATATTACTACCGGAGCTTCCGCCGACATCAAAAGAGTAACCGCTACTGCCCGTCACATGGTTACAAAGTTTGGCATGTCCAGCAATATCGGTACGATCAATTACTCCAATGATGACCATGAGGTCTTCATTGGCCGTGACCTTGCTACTGCCAAGAGTCACTCCGATGAAACAGCGGCAGAGATAGACCGCGAGGTAAAGAACATCATCACCGCCTGTTATGAAAGAGCAAAGGTAATCATCAACCACCGCCGTGATATTCTCGACAAATGCGTGGATTTGCTGATGGAAAAAGAACGTATCACCCGTGAGGAATTTGAAGCCCTCTACGAACCGGTATAAATCACCGCTTAGTTCAAACCACTTTCATCTTGTGTGCGAAGAAGAAAGGGACATTAGCTTGTGAACCCCGCAGTTTTGAGACTAGCAAGAGTTTGATAGAACGGAAAAAGGGAAGCGGAGCCATCAACAGGGGATTCACTTTCATCAAATGGCATAACCCATTCGTCGTTGCGCAGAGGTCATTACAAAAACCGCTGAAATATACCTTTTTGCGTCCCAGGCGTTGCTGTAGCTCTTCTCCCGTCTCCGCAATTGCACACTTCCCCACTACCAACACCCGCCCCGCTATCGCCTTTATCAAGGCAGGGTCATGTCCTTTACCCATTACAATAGTGAAGCCGCCTTTCCCTTGATAATCATATGCTAGGCATTGTACCAAGGTCAGGGGATTGTTTTGACAACCTTCACGACAACACCGCTCTTGTCCTTTCAGTACCGTGATATCACTTGGGTACTCCGGCAACAAATCCCAGTCGTACCGCTTACCATATGCGGATATATCCCCTTTGATTTCTATGTCATCAAGACTCTTTACCCCTTTGCCATAACCACGCTCGACAGCAATCTTGATATGATGTGCATCCGCCACCGTTTGCCCGAACAACTCCATTCCTACCAAATCGCCTGCCACGACATTACTGCTGCCGATGAGAACCCTAAATGGCAGGACACATTTGTCCGCCAGAGCTGTCGCCGGGTAGTGTCCGTGAATCGTGGCTTCGATACCATCAATCAAAGTAAAATCCGGTTGTATATATTCCAGTACATCGACAAGCTTACTCGCCAGATTGTAATTGTGGTCGGCACGTCTGTCACTTGGTTGAGGGAATGCCCATTGATTCTTGATTCCCAAAGTAACCCCTGCCATCGAATGGGTTTTCAGTTTTGGCAGATTGATATAGAGGTTTTCGTCCGCCTTTTCAATGAGATTTTCGGTCACAAACCTCGGGATGCGAAATGTGGTCTCGGCGTACCCGTCATCATCTTGCTGCTTTGCCGCCTTACCCTTGAATGTATAAAGAACATTTTTTTCCTCATCGAGGTATATCTCACGCACCCGATACCGCTTACAGATTTCACTATAGCCGGTAAGGGCAAATACCATACGGGTAAAATTGCTTTGCGTGCAATTTTCAAACAGATATATCTGTCTCGCACCGGCTTCTTTCCAATAGTGAATGACCGCCTCCACCAGTTCGGGACGGGTGTGGCTATAGGGCTTACTGTCTATAGCATTGGGCTTTAGGTAAACATCACCGCTGCTTTTTAACATCCCTTTACCACCCGCTTCATCAAAGATTTTGGCAACCGTAGCGAACACCTCCGCTTTCATCGCTGCCGAGAGTGGTATAAACTTGGTGAATGATTCCGTCTGATGAGGCGTTTGCAAATGCTCTACGGTGACACTTGCGGATTTGTTGGACATTTTTTTCCTTTCAATATTTGTTTGTGCCAAGTGTATTACTCGTAATCCCTATGCTTCTATGACAATAATTCTCCGCATTTTGAGCACTTTTTGGGCAAATATCGTGTTTTGTTCTCACATGTGGAGCATATATAGTAATCAGGTGAAAATACTGCCCACATGGCTATCATAAGACCTATTCCATATAAGATGAGCATGGCAACAGCGGATGCAATCCACCCCAGCGCAAGAAAGAAGATATACATAATCACAAAGTTAAGTACGGTAATGAAAAAATTACGTGTTTTGATGAAACTGTTAATGGTATACCAGAGCATACCGGGCAGTCCCACTGCTATGACCAGATATAGGGTTTCTATTGATTCTTTGTCCGGTAAATCATCAAAAACGACCGCAAAAAACAACATATAGCACACCAAGGTGAACAGACTGGGAATATTGGCAAAAATACGGAATTTGTACTTTCTTCGCAGATAACCTCCGTACAATTTCACAACGATAATAAAGTAAATTATCGCCGCTACGATAACTACCAATAACGGCAGAAACAAAGCTATCATCCCATGTCTTTCAACCAAATCAGTCATATAAGCATCAATCGAAAAATCATAAATTCCCATTTTGTCCTCTTTCTACTTTGCTTTACAACAATAGTTTTCCCTCGTAAATCCATTATAAACACTCGTATGCCAAAAAGCAAACCACAGTCGCAGTTTGTACGCATTATTTGCGCATTATATACTCCCCTTACCCTTGCCAAATTTCTCCAAATATAATATACTCTTTTATACTATACCAAGGTACGGGAAAGTAAACCAAAAACTTCGTCCGTACCCCCTATTGTAAAGGAGATTCCCATGCCCAAGAAAAAAGCCCTCCCCCCCGCAGTCACCTTCGACAAAGAACTCTTCAAACGAAGTGTAGTCTATAATGTTCGCACCCTTTATCGAAAAACCATGGACGAAGCCAGTCCTCAGCAAGTGTTCCAAGCCGTTTCCTATGCCATCAAGGATGCCATCATCGGTCATTGGATGGATACGCAACAAGAATATGAAAAACAAGACCCGAAGATGGTATATTACCTCTCAATGGAATTTTTGATGGGACGTGCCCTCGGTAACAATATTATCAACCTGATGGCAATGAAGCCTGTCAGCGAGGCACTCACCGAATTGGGACTTGACCTTAATGTCATCGAAGACCAAGAACCCGATGCCGCTCTCGGCAATGGTGGTCTGGGACGTTTGGCGGCATGTTTTCTTGATTCTCTTGCGACACTAGGTTACGCCGCCTATGGTTGCGGTATCCGCTACCGCTTCGGAATGTTCAAACAGGAAATCCGCAACGGCTTCCAAGAGGAAGTTCCCGACAATTGGCTCGACACCAACAATCCCTTTGAACTGCGCCGTCCTGAGTACGCCAAGGAAGTCAAGTTCGGCGGCGACACCTATATCCGCGTCGATGAAGCGGGGCGTGAGCATTATGCCCAAAAGAACTATCTCTCCGTCCAAGCAATTCCCTATGACCTGCCTATCATCGGCTACGGCAGCGGTATCGTCAACACCCTGCGGATTTGGGATGCCCAACCGATGGAGTTTTTCCTCCTTGATTCCTCTGAACAGCAGGACTACCAAAAGGCAAAGGAGCAAGAACATCTTGCTCGTAGTATCGTTGAGGTTCTTTACCCCAATGACAATCACTATGCCGGCAAAGAACTACGCCTCAAACAGCAATACTTTTTCATCTCTGCCTCCGTTCAGGAAGCCGTGGCAAAATATATGCGTACCCATGACGACATCACCAAGTTCCACGAAAAAGTCACTTTCCAATTGAATGACACCCATCCCACTGTGGCTATTGCCGAGTTGATGCGGATACTGATGGATGAACTGCACCTTACATGGGATCAGGCGATTTTGATTACCGGCAAATCCTGCGCATATACCAACCATACGATTATGTCTGAAGCTTTGGAGAAATGGCCGATTGAGCTTTTTAGCCGTATTTTGCCTCGCCTTTATCAAATCATCGAGGAAATCAACCGCCGCTTCATCGCCCGCATTGAACAGCAATACCCCGGCAATCAGGAGAAAATCCGCACGATGGCGATAGTCTATGACGGACAGGTGAGAATGGCAAATCTGGCAATAGCCGTTGGTTATTCTGTCAATGGGGTTGCAAGGCTACACACGGAAATAATCAAAAACCGTGAACTCAAAGACTTCTATGAGCTAATGCCGGAGAAGTTCAACAACAAGACCAATGGCATTACCCAGCGACGCTTCCTGCTTCACGGCAATCAGCTTCTCGCTGACTGGATTACCTCACATATCGGCGATGACTGGATTACCAATTTACCCAAAATCAACAAAATCAAGCTCTATGCCGATGATGAAAAAGCGCGTCAGGAATTCATGAATATCAAGTATAAGAACAAGTTGCGGTTGGCAGAATACATTCTCAAAGCCAATGGTGTAGTGGTTGACCCGCGTTCGATTTTTGATGTCCAGGTCAAGCGGATGCATGAGTACAAACGCCAGCTGATGAATATTTTGCACGTAATGTATCTTTACAATGAGCTAAAGGAAAAACCGGACATGGATTTTTATCCCCGTACCTTTATCTTCGGTGGTAAAGCTGCCGCTGCCTACCAAAATGCCAAGCTCACTATCAAACTCATCAATGCCGTTGGCGAAGCCGTCAATGATGACCCTGTCGTGGACGGACGGCTAAAGGTAATCTTCATCGAGGACTACCGTGTTTCCAATGCGGAAATGATTTTTGCCGCCGCTGATGTTTCCGAGCAAATCTCCACCGCCAGTAAGGAAGCTTCGGGAACAGGTAACATGAAGTTCATGCTCAACGGAGCTCTCACCATTGGCACGATGGACGGGGCAAATGTGGAAATCGTCGAAGAAGTAGGTGAGGAACACGCTTTTATCTTCGGTGCTTGCTCCGATGAAATTATTCATCTGGAAAAGTACGGCGGTTACAATCCGATGGAAGTCTTCAACAACGATGCCGATATCCGCAAGGTACTCATGCAGTTAATCAACGGCACATACTCACCGGGCGATACCGAGCTGTTCCGTACTATTTATAACTCGCTGCTCAATACCATCAGCACTAACAAAGCCGATGCCTACTTTGTCCTCAAAGATTTCAAAGCCTATGCCGAGGCACAGCGTGAAGTCGAAGCCGCCTACCGAGATGAAAAAAGATGGGCGCATAGCGCAATTATGAATATCGCTTGTTCCGGCAAGTTCTCATCCGATCGCACCATCGAGGATTATGTCAGTGAAATCTGGCAACTTGACCGTGTTGTGATGCCGAAGAAGCAGGATACCGTATGATCACTCTTTTTGATAAAGGCGCATATTTGTTGGATGGCGTGTCTTTGATTGCAGATACAAACAAGAGTGATATGCGCTGTGACCTCCCCACCGCTGACATTGCCCGACAGGCGACGATAGCCCATCAAATCCTCACCGCTCACGATATCGGCAATGATGACGGCAAACTGAAAATCAAATTTGACAAACTGACATCACATGATATTACCTATGTCAGTATCATCCAGACAGCCAGGGCTTCCGGCCTTACCGAGTTTCCCGTGCCTTACGTCCTCACCAATTGCCATAACTCACTTTGTGCTGTTGGCGGCACTATCAATGAGGATGATCATCTCTTCGGACTCTCTTGCGCCAAACGTTACGGCGGTGTTTTCGTGCCGCCTCATCAAGCTGTCATCCATCAATATGCCCGTGAAGTAATGGCAGTCAGCGGTCAGATGATACTCGGCAGCGATTCCCATACCCGCTACGGGGCGTTGGGGACGATGGCTATCGGTGAGGGTGGTCCTGAGTTGGTCAAGCAACTGCTTGGTCAAACCTACGATATCGAAAGTCCTGATGTTGTTCTCGCATATCTTCACGGCAGTCCGTCATACGGTGTCGGTCCGCAAGATGTGGCTCTGGCTATCATCGGTGCTGTTTTTGACAATGCTTATGTCAAAGACAAAATCATCGAGTTTGTCGGTCCCGGTCTTGCCAACCTAAGTATGGATTTTCGGATGGGTATAGACGTGATGACCACCGAAACGGCGTGTTTGTCTTCAATATGGGCGACTGATGATACTGTTGCTGATTTCTATGACGAACATGGACGTGCCGAGGCTTTCCGTGAGCTTGCTCCCGGAATGGTGGCTTACTATGATGGAGCGATTTCGATCGACCTAAGCAGAATCGAACCGATGATAGCGATGCCATTCCACCCTGCTCATGTCTATACGATTGCCAATGTGAGCGCAAACCCTGCTGAGATACTGAGAGAGGTTGAAAAACGTGCCGTTGCCATCCTCGGTGATACGATTCCTTTCTCGATAAAGGACAAAATCCGTGATGGTAAGCTCTTCGTTGAGCAGGGAATCATCGCCGGATGTGCCGGAGGTGGCTTTGAAAATATCTGCGCCGCCGCTGATATACTAAGAAACAAATCTATCGGCAGCGACTTCTTCTCACTCAGTATTTATCCGGCTTCAATGCCTGTGTATATGGAGTTAATCAGAAATGGTTGTGCCGCCGACCTCATCGCTGCCGGTGCGGTCATCAAAACTGCATTTTGCGGCCCTTGTTTCGGGGCCGGCGATACTCCCGCACACAAATCACTCAGTATTCGTCATTGTACCCGCAATTTCCCCCATCGAGAGGGTTCTAAATCGCAAAGCGGACAAATATCTGCCGTTGCCTTGATGGATGCCCGCTCGGTTGCCGCTACCGCAGTCTGTGGCGGGAAGCTAACATCAGCGGCAGAACTTCAAATTCCTCTGGGCAAGTACAAGTACTCCTATGACAGTAATATTTATACCAATCGTGTCTTTGATGCGACCGGAAGACCTGACCCCCATGCCGAGATTCATCGAGGCCCCGGTATCAAGGATTGGCCGCAAATGTTCCCTTTACCTGAGCACTTGCTCCTCCAGGTCGTTGCCGAAATCCACGACCCTGTCACCACGACCGATGAGTTGATTCCCTCAGGCGAGACTTCTTCCTACCGCTCTGACCCGATTGCCCTTGCCGAGTATACCCTCTCCCGCAAAGACCCTGCCTACGTCGGATTAGCGAAAAAAGTACGCCAACTGGAAGAACGGCGGCGCAGCGATGGTGATTTCGCTGAAGAACTAGAACCGCTTCTAACTATACTGAAAACCCGCTTTTCCGGTATCAACATTGATGACATCGGTATCGGTTCAACTATTTTTGCGGAAAAGCCGGGTGACGGTTCTGCTCGTGAGCAAGCCGCCTCATGTCAGCGGGTGCTTGGTGGTTTGGCAAATATCAGTCGTGAGTATGCCACCAAACGGTATCGCTCCAACCTCATCAACTGGGGAATGTTCCCTTTCCTGATTGACAAAGGGGATTTGCCTTTTGGCAAAGGCGACTATATCTTCGTCCCTGATATCCGTCAAATAATGAGTGAACGAAAAAGCAATGCCGTCATCAACGCCTTTACTGTTTCCGCTGACGGTCTTCATGAGTTTAACTTGCGACTGGGGTATCTGACTGACGAGGAACATGCTATCATCCTCGCCGGTTGCCTGATAAACCATAATGCCGCAAAGTTAAAGCAAACTGTATGACCCGGATTCCGATATTACTTGTTGATAGCATTGCTTTACAAAATGGTCTCGATGATTGGGAAGAAACACAAAGTATTTTGATAGAACAAATGGAGCAACGAAAATGACCGTGAGGTGTTTGCGTATCACATCCATCATCATAGTGTCCGCTCTTTTGCTGGCGATTGCAGGGTGTGTACCTGGTTTCGTTGACCCTTTGGCGGAAGAGGAAATCATCAACGAGCCCATTGAACACCACTTCGACAGTATGGTGAGTGCCGCAGAGATAAACTATGTCGTTCCTGTCAGTATTCCTAATATTTTGGTCAATCAGCTTGGCTATCTTACCGACAATACCAAGATGGCTATTTTTCGGGGTGAAAATCTACCCGACTCATTTGATGTGGTATATGCTGCCACGGGGCAGGTCATTTATAGCGGGGAAATCGGGGAGCTTGTTTACAATGCCGCCTTTGATGAGCATTTGAGCTATGGTTTTTTTGATGATGTGACCCAACCCGGACTATACTATCTGGAGGCAAAAGTCGTTGGACGTTCCTACTTTTTCACGATTGGTGATGATTTGTTTGCTTCAATACTCGAAAGTGCCGCCCGCCAGTACTATCTCAACCGCTGTGGGGTCTTGCTGTCAGAGACATTCGCCCACCATTTTGCCCGACCTGCCTGTCATATCGAAGCGGTAGCTCTGCGAGAAGATACCGAGGTTTTTCTCGATGTCTCCGGTGGTTGGCATCTGGACGGCGATGGTTTCCGTGACACCTTTACCACCGCCAGTATCGTCACCTTGCTATTACTGGCGCATGAACTATACGATGGCGCAACTGATGATTTGATAGAGATACCTGCCCTCCTCGATGAAATCCGTCATGGGGTGGAATGGCTTCGCAAAATGCAGGATGTCACCACCGGGGGTGTCTATGCGGGGGTGGAAATTATTGCTAATGAGAATGATGCGGACATAAAAACTACTTCTGTCATGCCTGTTTCCGTGCCTGCCACGAAGATGTTTTGTGCGGCGATGGCAAAATTTGCTTACCTTTACCAAGGAGTAAACAACGCCTTTGCTACTGAGTGTCTGCGTGCCGCTGACCGGGCATGGCGTTATCTCGAACGCAATCATACTGACCTACAGGACGAGATTTTCTTTCTGGCGGCATGTGAAATGTACCGTGCTTCCGGTTTTCATACCTATCACCGTGTTGCCACCGCCTATATGAATAGTGAGGATTTTCGCCTTTTGTTTACAGAGATTCCCACGGGAAAATCCATTGATACCCGCCAAGAGACGATACTAATGGGAGCGGTGACTTATTTGTTGACGCGCAGATGGGTTGACAGACGTTTGTGTGCGGAACTCACGGAAGTGATACTCATGCTTGGAGATGATGTCGCCACCCGCTCGCGCCTTTCACCGTATCTAACCACTGCCCATGAAAAACAAAGCGGTAATACCGATATCCTGACGGATATGTTCGTCATCTCGATTACGAACTTCATTATTCCCAATCACGAGTATATGAGGATAATCGAAAACCACGTTCATTATCTGTGCGGTCGTAATTCGGCAGCTATCAGTTACATCGACGATGTCGGCGGGCTCAATTACAAAGATGTCGATAACCGACTGGGGATTATGAACCATATCGAAACGAATACCAAGCTGTATTTTTCCCTGATGGGACTGAGAAATAATCTCAACTAAGGAGAGCGCAAATATGAAGATAGTGGTTTTGGCAGGCGGTCTAAGCCCTGAGCGGGATGTGTCATTGGCATCAGGCAAAATGATATATAGTGCCTTGAAAGAGAGAGGACATGCGGTTATCTTGCTCGATGTCTACTTAGGGTATGAGGTTGATACTGCTGCTGTTTCAACGAAAAAGCCTGTGGATTCAGCTTCGCTTGCCGCTCTTTTTTCGGCGGCAATTGATTGGGCGGCAGATATCACGGCAGTAGGCGACGAAAGCCCCGATATTGATGTAATTCGGCAAAAGCGTGACCCTGCTCTTGGCTATTTTGGCGCAAATGTCATCGCCCTGTGTCAGATTGCCGATGTCGTCTTCATTGCTCTTCATGGGGAAAATGGCGAAGACGGTAAAATCCAAGCCTGCTTTGACTTGATGGGGATTACTTATACCGGTTCCGGTTATCTGGGGTCGGCACTTGCGCTTGACAAAGCTCTGGCGAAAGAACTTTTCCGTCACCACTCGATCCCTACTCCCGCCAGTTTTTCTTTGACCAAAGGTGAAGCCGCACCACTAACAATGCCGCTTCCTTTCCCTGTAATTGTCAAAACAAATAACGGCGGTTCTAGTGTCGGGGTTACAATCGTCGGCGGCGAAGACGGATATGCCGCCGCACTGGAGGAAGCGTTTCGTTATGATGATGAGGTATTGGTTGAAGAGTATATCACGGGGCGGGAGTTTTCTGTAGGTATCGTGGCAGGAAAAGCTTTGCCGGTCATGGAAATCAGTCCGTTACAAGGATTTTTTGATTATTACAACAAGTACCAACCCGGTGCTACCGTTGAAACTTGTCCGGCTTTGCTTTCAGCGGACAAAACCGAGGAACTTCAAGCATTGGCAGAAAAAGTGTATGCGATTTTGCGAATGGAGAGCTACGCACGGGTCGATTTCATGATGAATGAGGATGGACAAGTGTTTTGTATCGAGGGTAATACCCTGCCGGGAATGACACCCACTTCGCTGTTACCACAGGAAGCCGCCGCTGTCGGTATCGACTTCGCTTCGCTATGTGAAAACATAATCACTGAGGCTATGAAGAAGATATGAAAAACATGACCTTGAAAAACATAACCGCTACCTGTAGCGGTGAACTGGTCGGAACACCCACTGCCGCCGAGGTAACAGGGGTAGTTATTGATTCCCGCTTGCTCACCGTCGGCAATCTCTTCATCGCCACCCGTGGAGCGCAGGTGGATGGTCATTCATTCATCACCTCTGTCGCCGCAAACGGTGCTGCCGCCGTGGTATGCGAAGAGCCGCCTGACACCGACATTGATATTCCTTATATCCTTGTGACCGATTCCTTTCAAGCACTAAAGGATATTGCTTCCTATTATCGTAAACAACTCGATATTACCGTCATCGCTATTACCGGTAGCGTTGGCAAGACCAGTACAAAGGAGTTCGTTGCTGCTGTACTGGCAGAGCGTTTCTCCGTCCTCAAAACTGCCGGGAACTTCAACAACGAAATCGGCTTGCCCCTCACCATCCTACAAATTCGTGCCGAACATCAAGTTGCGGTTCTGGAGCTAGGAATCAATAATTTCAATGAAATGAGTCGTTTGAGTCAAATTTCCTGCCCTGACATCGCCGTGATTACCAATATCGGTGACTGTCATCTGCAAAATCTAGGCAACCGCGCCGGGGTTTTGAGAGCCAAGAGTGAAATATTTGACTATCTCGCTGATGATGGTTGGGCAATCGTAAATGCCGAAGATGAATGGCTCGACCAAATCAAAACTGTCAAGAACAAAACACCGCTCCGCTTCGGTTCTGATATCACCGCTGATGATGTCCGTGTGTCAGGGTTAGAAGGCAGCGATGCCTATTTTACCATTCATCATAAGAGCCTTGGTACAGTCGGTACGTCTTTTCCCGTTCACATTCCCATTCCCGGTGAACACATGATTACCTGCGCCCTCATCGCGGCAACAGTTGGCGGTCTGATGGGTTTGGCTTCTGCTGAGATAGCGAAAGGACTGTTAAACATCCAAAGTGTCCTCGGTCGCTCCCATATCGTCCGCCTTGCACAGATGACGATAATTGATGATTGCTACAATGCTAACCCCCACTCGATGAAAGCCGCCATCAGACTCTTGCAAAGAAGCGAGGGACGAAAAGTAGCGATACTAGGGGATATGTTTGAACTGGGGAGTGAGGAAATGGCTTTTCACGCCCAGATAGGACGTGATGCCGTCGCCGCCAAGATTGATGTACTTGTATGTATCGGGCAGTTGGCAGAACATATACATAATGCTGCGGTGACATATGCGCTTAATAGTTCTGATTCACAGCTTGAAATGCACTATTTTGAAAGCAAAGAAAGCTTCATCGCTGAGCTAACAAATATCTTGCGTCACGGAGATACGGTGTTGGTAAAAGCCTCAAATGGGATGAAATTCTTCGAGTTAGTAGAAAAGATAAAAGACAATGCCGAGAATTGCCACTATTCGTCGGCAATACCCTCGTCCAAAAAATAATCCTCTTCATCGGAAGCTGTAGACAATATCTGCTCCATGTCATCTGTTAGCAAACTGCCATCATCAACTACCGTCCGCAAACGGCGGTTAATCGCTCGTGTCCGGCGACCTACTATCTCTTCTAAGGTCTTGTCCGCCGTCTGTATTTGCTTGTGGGCGCGTTCGAGGATATCGCTAAATTTGGCAAACTCCAATTTGACTCCCCGCAGAGTATCCCATACTTCCTGTGAACGCTGCTCGATAGCCAATGTTTTGAAGCCCATTTGCAGTGAACTCAAAAACGCTGACAGGGTCGTCACTCCCACAGCAGTGATTTTGTACTTGTCACGAAGCTCCTCAAACAAGGCGGCATTTTGCACCACTTCGGCATAAAGTCCCTCCGTCGGCAGAAACATCAGGGCAAAGTCAGTCGTCTTCGGCGGAACGATGTATTTGTCGGATATATCCTTGGCAAAAGTGCGAATCTTGATTGCCAGGGCTTTTCTTGCTTCCTCTATCGCTTGCTTGTCCTCAGCATCAAGCAGGCGGTTGTAATCTTCAATCGGGAACTTGGAATCTATGGGCAAATAAAGAGGAGTATCGCCGCTGCCGGGTAATTTGACAGCAAAATCAACTCGTTTGTTGGCGGCGATTTCGACATTGACCTCATATTGATTGGGAGCGAGGATATCAGCAAGCAACTTCTCCAAGCGTACTTCTCCGTAAGTGCCTCGTTCCTTTATGTTGACCAAAGCATTTTTCAGGCTCTTGGTATCAGCAGCCAGATTCCTCATCTCACCCAATCCCTGCGAGACACTATCAAGTTGCTTACTGACCAGTTCAAACGATTGTGCCAATCGTATCTCCAGAGTCTTTTGCAACTTCTCATCTACCACCGCCTGCATTTGCTCAAGCCGTTTTTCGTTGCTGTCCTGCAAAGATTTCATCTTCGCTTCCAGCGTCGCCGTCAACTTCTCCAGATTCTCGGCATTACTCTTTTGTATCAATGAAAGCCGAGTATCTACTTGCTCGCCAAACTCTCGCAATTCCCGGTTCGTTTCCTCACGGTTCGTCTGCAAGGTTTTGTTGATACTCTCTTGAATCACCGCAAAGCGGCGGAACTGTTCCGTTGCCCCGTCACCAAGCTGTTTGACGATACTATCAGTCAGATTGTTGCCTTTTTCCTCTATAATCGCAGTAATGTTATCCGTGGGATTTTTCTTTTTGCTGACGATTACCAAGACTGCTGCCAAGGTTAAAGCAAGGATAAGTGATACGATAGTGGTGATTAGCAAGATTGCCAATGCTCCCATGGGGGTCCTCCGTTGGGTTGAAATTGCTCCAACATTGCAGTTACTGATCCGTAATCCACCGTTCTGCTAACTTTCTTGATTTACTTCCTGTCGTACATTAGCTAACAGTTCAAAATCACGAATATATCGGGCATACTCTAGAGCTTTTCGCATATCATTTTCTGTTATTCCCAATTCATTTGGATAACGTGGTTGAACACCATAACGTGTTAATGTACCACATGCTTTATCAAGAACACCAAATCGTTTCTCAATATTTGAACACATATCATTCAAATCTACCAAGTCATGTGTTTTCGGTGGTTCTTTAACACCTTGATAAATTAAATATCCCTTTAGGTATTTTTCTGCCGATTGCTGACAATGATAACAAATAATTTCTAGTGGTTGAGGGCGTTTACCTTGTAAAAATTCTGCAGATTCTAAATCCATTTCAGCAAACTGAAACCACTCAGCAATATACTCACGACCCATACAACAATGTTCCTTTCTCCACAATAACTCTTTCAAGTGTGGGACCATTTTTCCTACGATTGAATACGCTTGAATGTCCCATAAGCAAATCAATAGAGACAGGTTTTTTTCTCCATAGCAACCTAACATCAGCATATAGATCGCCTAGATCTTCAACCTCATCCGGCACTACCACATATATATCAAGGTCGCTCTCATCATTAGTCGTTCCATAAGCATACGAACCAAACAGATAAATTGCTTCCACCGGGACAATTTTCACCACATTATCTCTGAATAACTCCAAATCATTCTTTATTCTATCATCCATATATAACTCCAACTTTCATATCTTAATTATACATGTTGAGGGAGAAATAGCAAATCAACTAATTTGATAACCACCCTCACGCCTGCCAATGTTATCAACGCCACCGCTCCTGCCCATCGACACAAGCAGCTTGCATCAGGCTAAAGATAAGGAAGAGTAGGGAAATAGTGTTTTTCATTTTGCTCCTTTGAATGAGTTAATGTTGTCAATGACGTGATATGGCTACTATAGTAAGTGATGAAATATTATTGAAGAACTCATCATTCTGCACCGCTGCTTGCAGCGGTTGCTGCATTGTAGCGGATTAATCGTAGAATTCAGTCTTGAATATATGGATTGCTTCGGCGTATAAAACCGCCTCGCAATGACGAAACCAAGCATTTCATCATGAGCCTGAACCGTAATTATAATGCTTTTTCACATAGAGCTCTTTCTTAAATGTGTTGAAAACCATATCGTAACATGATATGCTTTAGTTGACAAGTTCTTCAACAAAAGACAAGGTAGCGTGTTGTAAATCTGTTCATTAACAAGTTTACTTATTACTCATTTCTAAGAAGGAGAAGCACATGAAAAAAATCACCTTTGACTACACCAAAGCTACCACTTTCGTCACCACCGCCGAAGTGGAAATGATGAAGGAAAGCGTCCTCGCTGCCCGACAGATGCTCGTGGACAAGAACGGTCCCGGGGCAGAGTTCCTCGGCTGGGTTGACCTCCCTATCGCATACGACCAAGAGGAATTTGCCCGCATAAAAGCGGCGGCTGAGAAAATCAAATCTGACTCCGAAGTCCTCATTGTCATCGGCATTGGCGGCTCGTATCTGGGCAGTCGGGCAGCGATTGAGTTTTTGCGCCATAGCTTCTATAATATGTTACCTCGTGAAATGCGAGGGACACCGGAGATATACTTCGCCGGAAACTCGATTAGCTCCACCTATCTCACCCACCTGATCGAAGTCATCGGCGACCGTGACTTTTCCGTCAATATCATCAGTAAATCGGGGACAACCACCGAACCGGCGATAGCCTTTCGTATTTTCAAGAAGTTGTTGGAAGACAAGTACGGCAAAGCCGAAGCCGCTGCCAGAATATATGCCACCACCGATGCGGCACGGGGTGCACTCAAAAACCTTGCCGGCGAAGAGGGATATCAGTCATTCGTCGTTCCTGATGATGTCGGCGGACGTTTTTCTGTCCTAACTGCCGTGGGACTGTTACCGATAGCCGTCAGCGGTGCTGATATCGCTGCTCTTATGGCAGGAGCTGCCAGCGGGCGGGAGCGGGCGCTTACGGCGGATTATTTTGACAATGACGCTCTCATGTATGCCGCCCTGCGCAACATTCTCTTGCGCAAGGGAAAGACCATCGAAATCATGGCAGGCTATGAGCCATGTACCCATTTCATCGCCGAGTGGTGGAAGCAGCTCTACGGCGAGAGCGAAGGCAAAGACCAAAAAGGCATCTTCCCCGCCAGCGTTGATTTGACAACAGACCTTCATTCGATGGGGCAATATATCCAAGACGGAGCGCGGATCCTTTTCGAAACTGTCATCGACATTGAAAAGAGCCGCTCGGAAATCATCATCGGTAAGGAAGCTGTCGATTTAGATGGTCTCAATTATCTGGCAGGACAGTCTGTCGAATTCGTCAACCGTAGTGCCATGAATGGAACGATTCTCGCTCATACCGACGGACAAGTGCCGAACTTGATACTGCGGATACCTGAGATCAACGAGTTCTTCCTCGGCGAATTGTTCTACTTCTTCGAGTTCGCCTGTGGAGTGTCAGGTTATATGTTGGGGGTAAATCCTTTCGACCAACCGGGAGTGGAAGACTACAAAGTCAACATGTTCGCTTTGTTGGGCAAGCCGGGGTTTGAGGTCAAGCGAGAGGAATTGCTAAAACGACTGTAAAGTACTTGACAAAGTGCTGAAAAAATGTAAGTATTGGGAAAAGGAAAGTTGATTGCTCTTTATGGCAGAAAGCTTGGTTTCTTTGTTGTCCGTATCTGTATCGCACTTTTGGCGAACGGACTGTTTGCGGTGTGAGGGCTTTAGTTTAATAAACTGGTGATTTGGCAGGTTTTAGAGTAGGAGATTAAGAAAGCAGATGAAAAACCGAAGACACTTTATGGTACTATGCGGACTTCTTTCGATGTTTTTACTCGGGGGTTGCACCAACGAACCCGGATTCCTGATAATAATGTCAGCTGGGTTGGTATGTTTACTGTTAGTCATCATGATAGTTTTTCTCCTGATAAAGAACCGCTTCGCAAGCAGGCAACTGGAAAACCTGGTCTCCGAAAGAACACGGGAACTGGCGTTACAAACCGCCACACTAACGGCAATCTTTGATACCATCCCCAGTCACATCTTCATCAAAGACCGTGACTTCATCTACCGTGATTGCAATCAGAGCATGGCAGACCATTTTGGTCTGGACAAAGAAGGTATCATCGGGACGGATAGTATTGCCGCACTTGGAATTGATGCTGTTACTGCCGAAAGACTAAAGGAAATCGACAGTCTGGTCATCAGCGAAAATCGCAAGATAGTAAGCGAGGGATACATCCCGCGCCACGACGGCACGAAACCGCTCTTTGAAATTATCAAAATGCCTTTCATCGTCGAGGATGAGACGTTAGGCGTAATTACCGTTTCCTATGATATGACCGAGCAAATGAAAAAGGAGCAAAGTTCCAAGGTTCTCGCCGAATATGCGAAGAAGCTGAGTGAGGCTCTGGCAAAAATCACCAAATCCCCCGCCATTTCCATCGGCGACATGAAAACTGTCGCTGACCTCATTTCTTCAGAGGGCTGTACGACTCTGGATGCGAGTAATGTCGGCATTTGGTTTACATCCGAAGACAATTCATATCTCACCAGCGTTTCTTATTATGATAGTAAAACCAATGAAAACACCGTCCAGGGCAACTTTGATTTGGTGGAGCGGCAAAAGTATGCTGACCTGCTCTTCAACGAGCGACTGATAGTGATGACCAGTATTGAAGAATGTGACACCGTTTTCCATACCGAGGGTGAAGCTTATATTTCCACTTTGTGTGCGGCACTTGATGCCCCGATTCGTGTAGACGGCAAGGTGGTAGGTGTCATCTGTGTAGAACAAAGTATCAATGATAAATACAAGAACAAACGCGAGTGGTCAATTGAAGAACAGAGCTTCGCATCGTCACTTGCCGACTTGATGGCTCTGGCAATATCCGGTTATGAACGGCGGATGGCACGGGAAGAAGCAGAAGAAGCGAACCGCTTCAAGTCAACATTCCTTGCCAATATGAGCCATGAGATACGTACCCCGATGAACGCCATCCTCGGAATCACAGAAATCCTAATGCAAAGCGGCGAGCTTCCCACCACCGTCGAAGAGGGGCTTGGCAAAATATACAGCTCCTGCGATTTGCTCCTTGGTATCATAAATGATATCCTCGACTTCTCCAAGATTGAGGCGGGCAACCTCGATGTGACCCCAATCGAATACTCCACCGCCAGCCTCATCAATGATTCTGTCCAGCTGAACCTCATGCGTGTTGAGAGCAAGCTCATCGAGTTTGAGGTCGATGTAGACGAAAACATTCCCGCCCGACTGCGTGGTGATGAACTGAGAATCAAACAAATCCTCAACAATCTGCTTTCCAATGCCTTCAAGTATACCGCTTCGGGTAAGGTGTCGCTGATTGTCAGCACCACCCCCGCCGAAGACCGTGACAACCACTTGATGATGACTATTGAAGTACGGGATACCGGCATCGGCATGAGTGAACAACAACTGCGAGACCTCTACTCCGAGTTTGTCCGCTTCAGCACCAAAACTAGCCGCAGGGTAGAGGGTACAGGTCTCGGGTTGGTTATTACTGAACGTTTGGTCAACCTGATGGAGGGAACAATCAATGCTGTCAGTGAGGTAAATGAGGGAACGACCTTTACCGTAACGATACTGCAAGAGATAGTTCCCGGAGATGTTTTGGGTAAAGAAGTGGTGGAAAACCTGCGCAAATTCCGCATGGCAAATGTGTCCGCCAAGAAGAGGGGGATGATTTTCCGTGAACCGATGCCTTACGGTCATGTCCTCGTCGTCGATGATGTTGAGACTAATCTCTATGTCGCTTCGGGACTGTTAAAGCCATATTATTTGCAAGTGGATGTTGCAAGTGGCGGGCAGGAAGCGATCGATATTATCAAAGGCGGCAAAACTTACAATGTAATTTTCATGGATCATATGATGCCGCAGGTAGACGGTATTGAAGCCACCCGGCAAATCCGTGAATGGGGTTATACACTACCTATCGTTGCCCTAACCGCCAATGCGGTGGCAGGGCAGGATGAAGTATTCCTGAAAAGTGGTTTTGATGATTTCATCTCCAAACCGATTGACACCCGCCACCTCAACTCTGTTCTCAACCGCTTCATCCGTGACCGCCAACCGCTGGAAATCATCGAGGCAGCTCGCTCCGCAGCGATAGATTGTGGCGTGGACACCGGGATTGCACTACTGGAAACGCTTTCGGTCAGCGATGTTTTGTTGGCTTCATTCATTAGGGATGCCCATCGCACCCTCGTCGCTTTTGCCGATTTGACCGACTTTGATGATAGTGAGGTCGTAGATGAGTATACCATCTATGTACACGGGATGAAGAACTCGCTTTGGAACATCGGTGAAAAAGAGCTTTCCGAAGACGCGCTGGAGCTTGAGTACGCTTGCCGGGAAAAGAACTACGGATTGATCAAACCGAAAGCACCGATTTTTGAAGAGAGACTGCGTTCACTTCTGGAGAGATTGGAAGCAACTGTCGCTGCGAATAGTGCTGAAGCTCCGGTATCCATTTTTGCCGGCAGGACAATTTCTGGTGTAGATATCCCCGGAGGTATCAAGCGTTATGATGATGACGAAAAGACGTATCTTAAAATCCTGCGTACCTATGTGACCAGTATCCGGTCTATGCTTGATGTCCTCGATTCCGTGACCGAAGAGACCCTGCATGATTATGAAATAAGGGTACATGGTATCAAAGGCGCAAGTACCAATATGTACGCCAGGCAAATAGGTGAAACGGCTGGCGAATTGGAGGAGGCTGCCAAAAACAAAGATTTGACTTATATCCTCGAACACAATCCTCCTTTTATGGAAGAACTTCATCGCCATGTCCTTGAAATTGACAACTTGTTGGCAGAAATCAGCTCCGAAAACGAGAAGACCACGAAGAGTGAGATAGATGTGGAAATCCTGCGAAACATGAAAGAAGCATGTCAGGCATTCTACATTGACGGTGCCGACGAGGCATTGGAAGAGTTGGAAAAATACTCATATGAGAAAGATGAAGACAATGCTCTCCTCATCTGGCTTCGTGAAAGCCTTGACATGATGAGATTTTCCGAGATAGTGGAGAGGTTGTCAAATTAGGAAACCGCATTAACCGTAGTGCAAGCGGGAGGTACGTGATATGGAAAGCAGCCGCAGAAAGATTTTTCTAGTAGATGATGTAAAGTACTACTTGGTGGCTATCAAGGAACGCTTAAAGAGCAAGTATGAGATTTATCCCATTCAAACAGCGGAAAGCCTTCTTGAAATGCTGGTTAATGTCACGCCGGAGCTGATTCTTCTTGACATCAACATGCCTGACACCGATGGGTTTGAAATAATTAAGATGTTGAAAGAAAACCCTACATACGAAACCATACCCGTTGTCTTCCTGACCGGCTCGAAAGACAAGGAGAGCATGGTCAAGGCAATGAAATTAGGCGCAAATGATTTCATTCTCAAGCCTTTTACTGATAACGATATCATCGATAGTGTGGAGGTGCAGCTTAATCCACAAGCTAAGGCGAGGAACAAGCCGATAGTCCTTGCCATAGACGACAATCCCAGCATCTTGATGTCGGTTAAGCAGTTGCTAAGTGATTCATATACCGTATTTACTCTCCCGAAAGCCGAGAGTTGCCGCGAGATACTCAAAGTAACTGTCCCTGATTTGTTCCTGCTCGATATCCAAATGCCGACGTTGTCCGGATTTGATTTGGTTGCGATTATCAGGGAACATGAAGAGCATGAATTAACACCGATTGTTTTCCTGACATCCGAGAGCGATGTGAATACGGTCTCCAAAGCAATCTATATGGGTGCAGTCGATTACATTACCAAACCCATAGATGATGCGATACTGCGTGAAAAGATGGCAGCTCATCTCAAAAGCTATCTGATGCGCCGCCGCATACGTGATTTGACAAAATAACACCGGAGGATATACGACCATATGAAAAATGAAAAACATAGCGTATTGATTATAGACGACATGGAATCAGGCGTTACCATGCTAGAGGAAATCCTGTCTTCTGACTATGTTATCTATTCAGCCCTTAGTGGTATGGACGGAATCGCTGTGGCAAATGAAACGATTCCCGACATAATCCTTCTCGACATCATGATGCCGGGAATGAACGGTTACAAGGTAATCGCCGAACTCAAAAAATCAGACAAGACCAAAGATATCCCCGTCGTCTTCGTCACCTCGCTGATTAGCAGGGAAGAAGAGGAAAAAGGGCTTATGCTTGGCGCTGCCGATTACATTTTCAAGCCTTTTTCTCCTGCCATCGTCAAGTTGCGTCTGGGCATCCATATGAAACAGCTTCTGCAACTGCGGACTATTCAACAACAAATGGAAGATATCAAGTCACTTGAATGGATCAATCTGAAAAAGATGTTTGATGTCGTACCGCACGGTTGCCATGTCTGGGATCGAAACTTTGAAATCGTCGATAGTAATGATGCCAGTCTCGAATTACTAAAGGCTAAAGATAAGGATGAACTCGCCAAAAATTATTTCGATTACTCACCTGAGCTTCAACCTGACGGCGAACCCTCCATCCAAAAAGCCGCCAACTATATCAAGCGTGCTTTTGCCGGGGAGGAATGTGAATATTCGTGGATACACGTCACCTCTGAAGGTAACTACATCCCCTGCGAAATAAAACTTTGTCGCATTGCTTTGCAGAGTGCCGATTTCGTCGTGTCATTCATCAAGGATATGCGTGAACACACGGAAATGCTCCGAGAAATCAACCGCCAGGAAAAACTTCTTTATACCTTGGGGAACATGGCAGGGATACTTCTTCATTCAACCATTGATGAGTTCGTCGGTAATATGTATGATTGCATGGGCATGGTCGCAAGAGCTGTGGAAGCCGATCGTGTCTATATATGGAAGAATCATGAGAAAAACGGCGAACTCTTTTGCACGCAAATATATGAGTGGTCAGAGGGAGCTGAACCCGTCCAAGATACTGCCATTGCCATTGATATATCTTACCGTGAAACTGTTCCCGAATGGGAAGAAATCCTCGGTAGCGACAACTGTATCAACAATGTCGTCGGGGAAATGTCCGCCAATTCACAAGCGCAGCTTTCACCACAAGGGATTTTGTCCATCTTCGTCGCCCCGATTTTCCTCAATAAGACATTCTGGGGTTTCATCGGCTTCGATGACTGCCATCAGGAGAGACTCTTCTCCAAAGAAGAGGAACTCATTCTCCGTGCCGCCGGGCTTCTCATCGCCAACTCGATGCTCAAAAATGATATGACCGAAGAGTTGCAATTGACGACGGAAAAGCTAAAAGAAGCCCTTGAAGAAGCCAAAGCCATGAACCGTGCCAAGAGCCAGTTCCTCTCCAATATGTCCCATGAAATAAGAACACCGATGAACGCTATCATCGGCATGGGAGAGCTGCTGGAACACGAGATGCTTACTTCCAAACAAAGGAGCTATGTTTCAGATATCGTTACTTCCGCCAACTCGTTGCTGCGGATTATCAATGATATCCTCGACTTCTCCAAGATAGAATCCGGTAATTACAAGCTGGACCCTGTCGATTATGATTTCGATGCGTTGTTAAACAATATCGACACCATCTTTTCTCATGCGGCACGAAAAAAAGGATTGGAGTACAAGTCCATCCGTGGTCACGGTTTGCCTCTTTATCTATACGGTGATGACATTAGACTTCGTCAGACCTTGCTCAATGTCATCGGCAACGCTGTCAAGTTTACAGAAAAGGGGAGTGTCACCCTGCGAACCTCCGTTTCCGGTGATTCCTTGGTTTTCCATATCATCGATACCGGTATCGGCATCCACAAGGAAGATATCGACGTACTTTTCAACTCATTCTCGCAACTGGACAGAACCAAAAACCGTAATGTCGTCGGTACGGGATTGGGGCTTGCGATTTGCGAATCCTTTATCAGTATGATGAATGGCAAAATCAAAGTAGATAGCCGTCACGGAAAGGGAACAATCTTTACTATCACTATCCCGATGGTAATCGGTAACAAGAACAAAATAACCAATACCCAGACTGATAAAAGCTATGAAGCCATTTATGCCCCTGAAGCACAAGTCTTGGTCGTAGATGACAACGCTTTCAATATCAGGGTCGCCAAGGGGCTTCTGAACCTGCAAGGAATCGAAGCCGAAGCTGTTTCCTCCGGATTCGTAGCCATTGATGAGCTAAAAGTAAAAGACTTTGACCTCGTCTTCATGGATCATATGATGCCTGACATGGATGGGGTCGAGACTATGAAGCGGATTCGGCAAATGGGACCAAAATATAAAGACTTGCCCATTGTCGCCTTGACTGCCAATGCCATCGCCGGGGTAAAGGAATCCTTCTTGGAAGCCGGATTTGATGATTTCATCACCAAGCCCATCGATACAAAGGAGCTGGTAAATGTACTAACCAAATGGCTTCCGGCGGAAAAAGTTGGCAAACCCAACAAGCAGCAACTACCTGACCTGACGGAAGAAGACGAAGCTATCCGGGAAGAAAATGTCGCTTTCCTTACCATGTTGGGAGAAATAGAAGAGATAAACACCCAAATCGGTTTGAGTCTCGCCATGAGTAATGTCAGTATCTACCGTGATACGATTATATACTTCTTCCATCGTGTCAAGGCAGAATGTATCAAAATGACGGAGGCTTTGCGGGCAAAGAATATTAGTGCGTTCCGTATTGAGATTCACAGTATGAAGTCCGCACTTTCCACCATTGGTGCCGTAGCCCTTTCGGAAACAGCTGCCGCCTTGGAAAAAGCTGCCAAAGACGAGGATATCGAGCATTGCTTACTTTACTATCCGCCGTTGGAGGTCAAGCTTCATCATCTGCGTGACCAACTGGCAACTATTAGCGCGACCGGCGAAACACCCAAGGAAAAGGCATCCGGAGATAGGGAGAAACTGTTAGAAGTAACCAAAGCGGCTCTGGCAGCGGCAGAGGATGCGGACAGCGATGTCGGTTTAGAACTGTTGGAAGAGCTGTTGGATCTAAACTTTGATGAGCAGGAAAATGAAATGATCAAGTTGGCTTATGATGCATTTGATGATTTTGAATGTGACTCGGCGGCGAAGATGCTACGGGAAATACTGGAAAGGAGTGAGGCGATATGAGTTTGTTAAAGCGCGTCCTTTCTCTGATGATGGTTCTTTCCTTGACGCTCATCATCTTCAGCGGCTGTATGGATGGTAATCACAATTCACAGCGAAATGAAACTACGGGTAAGTTCACGTCATTCCGTGATGTTCCCGGGGTGACTGCCGCCGAAATTGCCGCCATCGAAGAGCTACAAAGCCGAGTGGACTACTTTACCTTTGGCGCACTCTACAGTACTGAAGCCTTTGTTAATGAACGTGGTGAAATTGGCGGGTTTGCCGTCAAACTTTGTGAATGGCTGAGTGAACTATTTGATATCCCGTTCATTCCCGAAATTGTCGAGTGGGATGAGTTAATCATGCGCTTGGAAGACCATACTGTAGACTTTACCGGCGAACTCACATCCAACGAAGAGCGGCGCAAAAGATTTTCGATGACCGAGGACATCAACCAACGTTTTATCATCTATATCCGTTTGTCCGATGCCATCCCGCTTTCACAAATCGCCGAAACTCGTCCCTTGCGCTATGCCTTTTTGGACGATACGACGACCATAGATGATATCGCCGAGCATGAGTTGCGGGAATATGAGGCATTTTTTGTCGATGATTATTATCAGGCTTATAATATGCTGTTAAATGGTGAGATTGATGCCTTTTTCGAGGAATCACCAGCAGAAGCGGCATTTGACTATTACGGTGACATTGTTGCCAATGCTTTTTTTCCGATAATCTATAGCCCTGTTTCCCTGACCACGCAAAACTGGGACTATGCACCGATTATCGAAATCGTTGATAAAGCATTAGCTAATGGAGCTATTTTTCATCTGGCGAGGCTCAACAACGAAGGACACACAGATTATCTGCGAAACAAGCTCTTGCTCTTGTTTACTGCTGAAGAGCGTGAGTTCCTGATGAATAATCAAACAATTTATTACGCCGCCGAGGTCATGAATTATCCCGTCAGTTTTTTTGAGGTAAGGACAGGGGAATGGGAGGGCATCGCCCACGATGTTATCCATGAAATAGGAAGATTGACGGGGTTGGAGTTTGCCGTCGCCAATAATGACGATGACGAATGGCCGGCTCTGATGAATATGTTGGAGGTCGGCGATGTTTCAATGATTACCGAGCTTATTGTGACTAATGACCGCATGGGACGTTTCCTGTGGGCGGACATGCCGCTCTTTCGTGACAATATCGTTATGATTTCCCGGTCAAGTTTTCCTGAGATATCGGTCAATGAAATCCTCTATACTCGTACCGGGGTGGCGAGAGGTACCGCTCACGCTTCGCTTGCGAGGATGTGGTTTCCCAACCATCGCTATATAACTGAATATCCCAATGCCTTTGCCGCTTTTGATGCGCTCGAAAGTGGTGAGATTGACCTTTATCTCACTAGTGAACACCAACTGCTGACCCTGACCAACTACCGTGAGATAGTCGGTTACAAAGCCAACTTCATCTTTCCCTTTGAATTTGATTCCACGTTTGGCTTCTCACTCGATCAGGCGATACTGGCTTCGATAGTATCGAAAACACTTCGTTTCGTCGATTTGGATGGGATTTCCGGTTTTTGGCTTCGCCGTACTTATGATTACCGTGTCCGCTTGGCGCAGGAACGTTTGCCGTTTATGATTGGTATTGCCATGCTTTCTGTTGGTTTTATCTTCACGGCGTTTTTGCTAATACGAAAGCGCAAAGAGGGAGTAAGGCTGGAAGCACTCGTAAACCAACGTACAAAAGAGTTGCAAATGGCAATGGAAACTGCGCAAGATGCCAGTCGTATCAAAACTGAGTTCCTTGCCAACATGTCGCATGAAATACGAACACCGATGAACGCCATCATCGGGATGTCCGAGGTGCTGGGGCATGATGATTTGAGTTCACGGCAACTAAGCCATGTAAAAGATATCAGCTTATCGGCTCATTCGCTGCTCAGTATTATCAACGACATTCTTGATGTCTCGAAAATTGAGACGGGCAAAATGCAACTAGACCCTGTCAATTATGCCTTCCACCCATTTATGGGTAATGTCGTTTCGATGTTTACCCATGTCGCATCGGGCAAGGGCTTGGAGTTCATCTATGGTATCGAGGGAGTGTTCCCTGACTATATCTACGGCGATGATGTCCGTTTGAAGCAAGTATTGACCAATATTTGCGGTAATGCTGTCAAGTTCACAGAAGACGGTCATGTGGAATTTACTGCTATCGGCGAAGCGGATACACTGACATTCAAGGTCGAAGATACCGGTATGGGAATCAAAAAGGAAGACCTGCCAAAGCTGTTTACCGCCTTTGAGCAAGTAGACACGACCAAAAACCGCAATGTGGTTGGCAGCGGATTGGGTCTTGCAATTTGTAAATCATTCGTGGCAATGATGGATGGCGAGATTCATATAGAAAGCGAGTACGGAAAAGGTACTGCCGTCACCGTGACGATACCGTATGTGAAAGGCGAACCTATCATCGTCAGCCACGAAGATGATGACGAAGAGATCTGCGCTCCTGATGCCAAGGTATTGGTCGTTGATGACAATGACTTCAACCTGAGGGTCGCTGAGGCATTCCTCAATCTTCTCGATATCAAAGCGGATTTGGCAGAATCCGGATTTGCAGGCATTGACAAGGTAATGCTCGCAAATTACGATATCGTGTTCATGGATCATATGATGCCGGAGATGGATGGTGTCGAAACAGTAAGGCGAATCAGGGAACTGGGTGGAAAATACGAGAGTCTGGTTATCATCGCCCTTACTGCCAATGCCATCAAAGGTGCAAGGGAGATGTTCCTGGAAAACTCCTTCAATGACTTCCTCCCCAAGCCGATTGATTCCGTGGAATTGCGCAAATTATTGAGAAAATGGTTGCCTGCGGACAAAGTCGTGGTAATTGACCCTACGCAGAAAAAAGAAAACGTGATTTCTGACGGGGAAAGTGTTATATTAGAATCACTGGCAAAAGTAGATGGTCTCAACCTACACATAGGAATGGGGCGTGTCTCCAACAACATAAATATGTATGTTGATTCACTCCTTTTCTTCCACAAACGTATGATAGCTGAATGTGGGAAGCTGGACGAGAGTATCCAAAGTCAGAACATAAAGAAGTTTGCCATCACGATTCACAGCATGAAGTCCTCGCTGGCAACGATTGGAGTCATGCAACTTTCGGAAGTGGCGGCTGCCTTGGAAGTGGCTGCGAAAAACGATGATGCGGATTACTGCGTGCTTAATTATCCGCCATTGGGGGAAAAATTATTAAGGCTCTATGACCAGTTGGCAGACATTTTGCCTTCTGAAAACACAGCTGAAAAAAAGGGGAGAGGGGATGAAAAGGAGTTACAGGCAGGCGTAGAAAAAGCACTTGCCGCCGCTGAGGATTTCGACAGCGATGAGGGAATCGAGGTTTTGGAGTCTTTGACCAAAAGCGATTTCGGGGAGGAAATAAATCTATTATTAGGAGCGGCTCTTGCGGCGTTTAATGATTTCGATTGCGGCACAGCCATGGAAAAACTGGAGCAAATTAAACCAAAGGAATGAGACGGGGTATCACGAGGGTAACGGGTATGCTACACTCTCTCACGTAGAATGGAGATTGAATCATGGAAAAGAGAAAAGACTATGTGATTTTGATAGTCGATGACGAGAAAATGAACTTGGATATACTGGGGGAAATCTTAGCACCGATGAGTCAGTTGTTAATTGCCAAAAATGGCAAACAAGCTTTGGCACTGGCAGAGAAACACGTCCCTGACTTGGTTTTACTGGACGTGCTCATGCCGGAAATGTCAGGCTTCGAGGTTATTGCCGGGCTTAAAGCTTCTAGCAATACCAGTCATATCCCGGTCATATTCATCACCGGTCTAAGCAATGACGAGGACGAAGAACGTGGCTTCTTCCTGGGTGCAGTCGATTATATTACCAAGCCTTTCAACAAAACAATCGTAAAAGCCAGAATCAACACCCACATTAGGATAATCGACCAAATGCGTACCATTGAACAAATCGCTTTCATCGACCCGTTGACGAAGATATCCAATCGCCGCGGTTTTGACAAGCTGTTCAATGTGGAATGGGAAAAAGCCATCGTGAGCAAGAACCCCATCGGCTTTATGATTATCGATGCTGACAAGTTCAAGAATTATAACGATACCTATGGACATCCGCAGGGTGACGTGTTACTGCAAGTTATCGCCTCTGTCTTTGCGGAAATGGCACCACGACCCGAAAATGCAGCACGCTGGGGCGGTGAAGAGTTCGTAATGATGTTGCCGGGCAAGGATATTGATGAAACAGAAGCGATCGCAGAAAAAGTCCGCAAGGAAGTAGAAGCCCTGCTCGTACCCAACGAAAGCGGAGAAATGACTGTTATCACCGTTAGCATTGGTATCAACTCCGTCATTCCTGAGGAGGGTACGGATATCGGCAGTTATGTGAAAAAAGCTGATGAAGCTCTCTATGTTGCCAAAGCATCCGGGCGTAATTGTGTGGCAAGGAGTAATGACTGAACCTAGACAATGGATTGAAGTAACACGCCGGGAGGAAACATCATGGTTCATTTAGAGTTATTGCAAAAGATTTCCGTACTCAACATCAAAGCCGCTGACATGACCCTGGAAGAGTTGGAGGCTTTCGCCCTCAAAATCAACTCATTCATCGACAACTATACTATTATAGCAGGTCGCTTGAAGCAATCTATGTCTGACAGGGACATGGCAACCATACCCGGATGTCTTGGACATGTTGCCGAGATATTGAAAAGTATAAATGCCGATGTGTTGGTTAATGAGTGTCAAGGCTATGTCCGTAGCGCGGCGACAAAGGATGTAGATGTACTGGTGGCAGAGCTGACCGCTTTTACTTCCAAGCTCTCAGCACTTTCCATTGACTTGCAAATGTGCCTGTATGCAGATATGTCAGCGACAGCAGCTCCTGATCTCGCCGCCGAGGAAGAGGGTGGTGGTAGTGCGGGGACGAAGTTGGTTCTTGCCGTTGATGATGCTCCTTTCTTTTTGCAAGCGTTGAAAGCCCATTTATCTGATACGCCATGTAAGCTGGTCTGTGTGAGTTCGGGTACAGAGGCTCTTCGTTTTATTGAACGTAATAGTCCTAATCTCTTTATCCTTGATATCGAAATGCCGGAAATGGATGGCTATGAGCTTGCCATGCAAATAAGAGCAAGGGAAAAGACTGCTCCGATTGTCTTTTTGACAGGCAACTCCGACAAGGAATCCGTCATCCAAGCACTCTCTGTCGGAGCATCGGATTTCATCGTAAAACCATCAAGCAAGGAAGAGGTACTCAGCAGAATAGCGAGATTTTTGTAGAAAGGTAAGTCAGAATGTCCATGTTGCAAACACAAAACGTAAGAGTGCTGCTAGTTGATGATGATGAGTTCAGCCAAAATATCGCGCGGCAAATGTTGAGTACGATAGGTATCAAGGTACGGGTCGTAAACTCAGGCGTAATTGCCCTCAAAGCCGTGGAGCAAGGGAAATACGATATGGTATTCATTGATCATATCATGCCGGAGATGGATGGCGTGGAAACAATGATGCGAATCAGAGCTTTGGGCGGTGTCTATAAAGATATCGTTTTGGTGGCGTTGACCGGAAGTATCGGCGAAAATGCTCGTGAGAAATTTATCCAACAGGGTTTCACCGACTATCTTCCCAAACCAATTGATAATAATGAACTGTGCAAAATAGCTAGGAGACATCTCCCGCCTGACAAAATCGTGGGCGCAGTTGTCATGCCGGAATCAGTTGTTACCAAGGAGAGGGTCTATTCCAAGACCGATCTCAAGCTGTTAAATGATTTCGTCAACGAGAAGAAAGACACCATCAGCAAGGTTAATCAATTCCTTAATGCTGGTGATTTTGAGGAAGTCCACCGGATAGCCCACAACCTAAAAAGTGCGGCGGGTTATTTCAAAAAGAATCAATTGCAAGAGTCAGCGGCTTCCTTGGAGACCTCGTTAGGGAAAAATCCCCCTGAGTTTACTGCGGAGCAAATAACCACTTTGGAAAAAGATTTGCATGAAGCTATTGCTGATTTTGAGGTTTTGTTGATAAGTAAGGGTGTTCTCGCCGAAACAGGCGCATGTATTGATACTGCGGCTACTGATAGCATTGCGCAACTCTCCGTACAAGAAACCGTGGCTTTGCTCGAAGAGCTAAAGCCGCTCTTGATGAACTCTGATTTCTCTGCTCTCGAATACACTGAGAAGTTAAAACGAGTGGCAGGAATGGAGCAAGTAATCACAGCGATAGAAAACTATGATTTCGATGATGCGTACAGTATGTTACTGGCGAGGACATAGGGAGCGGGAGCATTGGTAAATGTTGCATTTACCAATGTTACATTTGCAGGCAAGGTTATAGTATATTGTGGCTGAATGATATATGCATTAGTGCAAGAAGCATCAGGGTCATTTCAAAACTATCAATTTCATTGCTAAGTAAGGATGAATGTAACACGAAGCCATCTCCCCAGCTTCCCAGAAACAAACCTAAGTATAGATATTCATCAGGCGGGGGAATCGTGCCGACCAAAGCGGCGTCGGTAAAGATACTTAATACCCCGTAACCGTTTCTAAGTGAGTAGTTCGTTACTTCTGCTGTTTCCTCAACCGAAAATGGAAGGAATCGTTCCGTAAAAGATGAAAACCATAGCCCAAATTCTTCCTCCGAAAGTACATCATCCCTCATGGTATTACCAACGGTAACAAGCCCTAGTGCGTCACCTGTCGAAGGATAAATTTCGAAAGTATATGACTGTTCTACATGCGGAAGATCGGGACCTCCGTTATAATAGATAATTTCCCAATCTTTCGGCAAAAGGATACTGACGGTAATAGTGTCAAATTGAATAATTTTGACTTCCATTAATTCATCATCTCCCGCTTCTACAGAAAGGGTGTCATCATTTGCGGGTGAGGTTCTGTTTTGCTCACCTTGAAAACAAGCAACTGTAGAGAGTAGTAACAATATCAATAATGATGTGATGGTCTTTTTCATGGTTGATATTCTCCTTTGCCTAAGGGTAACACAAGCCCTGCGATAACACTATCGTTTTCCGTGTATGCTACTTTTATGTTAATGAGTTATTCCTTGATTAGGGCATACATTTCCATATCCATTAACTGACCATTCTTAATGGCATTTTGGCGCATAGTTCCCTCGTTCTTAAAGCCTGCCTTTTCCAACACCCGACACGAGGCTTTATTGTTGGTATAGGGTTGGGCAAATATACGGATTATATCGGTATTTTCAAATATATATGTACACGTTAGCTTAATCGCAGTGGTAGTGATTCCTTTGCCCCAATAAGACTCGGCTAGATAGTAACCCATTTCCGCCGTCAAGCGATGAACATTGTCTTTGCGGAACACTCCCATGCTACCAATCGCCTTGTTGTCACATGTGATGGCAAAGAGGTATCGTGTATCGTCATCAAGATTCATCGTAGCTTCAATAAATGCTGTGGCTTCTTTTTCCGTACATGGATAAGGAATACCATCTCGCAAGTTATCCAGAACCTTTTCATTATTTATCGCCGTAATGAAGTCCGGCACATCCTCTATTTCCCATGTGCGGATTGATATCTGCATGAGTTTGATTCTCCGTGGGGTTGTGTAGATGTTTCTTATTTAATATAGAGAAAACATCCGCAAATGTCAACTGAGGTTTGGTTTTGGCAAGACAAAAAGGTTACTGTTCATTCTTACTCGTCATTGCGAGGAAGAAATGCGGGTTTTTGCATTTTTGACGAAGCAATCCATGTGTCACACGATTTGTGGATTGCTTCGGCGTATAAGGCTGCCTCGCAATGACGAAACCGTGACATTTCATCATGGGGAGTGAACAGTAAACAGACAAAAAACTAGGATGGCAGATACAGCAGTTGCGATAACTCGCCAAAACATGGCCGAATCACTATGTTTTGGCGGGTTATTGTATCGAAGGCATTGTCTCTATCCATATGGACGCTCTTTGCAAAGTCTTGTTTTTGTTGATATTTCGACAGTTATTGACAAGACATAATTTTTATGCTAAAATTCATGTAATATTATTATTCGCCAAAACATCATCGAATCACCATGTTTTGGCGAGTTATTACAAGGAGGGTTATAATTATGATTATTGTAGGGCGAAAAGGGGAACAAGCGAAGCTCCAACAATATTATGACTCAAGTATACCTGAGTTTCTCGTCGTATATGGAAGAAGGCGAATTGGCAAAACCTTTCTTATAAGAGAGTTCTTTCATAGCAAGTTTGATTTTTATGCAACCGGTTTAGCCAATGGGAAAAAGAATGAACAACTCAAAGCATGGAATACTGCTATAAAAATTCATTTTGGAGATACTGATGAAAATGCCACCGACTGGCTCGATGCGTTCACATTGCTAAGAAAGAAATTGGAAAAGCAAGGTGATTCAAAGAAAAAAGTCATCTTCATTGATGAAGTGCCTTGGCTAGATACCCCCAAATCCGGATTTCTTACCGCACTTGAGCATTTCTGGAATGGTTGGGCATCCAGCCGGAAAGACATCCTCCTCATTATTTGCGGCTCTGCCACTTCATGGGTTGTCAAAAACATTTTCAAAAACAGAGGTGGATTATATAACCGAGTAACACGCAGAATACGTCTACTTCCGTTTACCTTGAAAGAGACTGAGGAATATCTCAAATATAAAGAAATCGAACTTGGACGTTATCGAATTTGTGAGGCATACATGATTTTCGGAGGTGTTCCTTATTATTATAGCTTGCTAGGCAAAGGTTTGAGTCTGCCACAAAATATAGATGCTCTATGTTTCGCTGAAGATGGAATCCTTCGTTTTGAATTTGAAGAACTTTATGCTTCTTTGTTCAAGAACTCGGACAAACACATCAAAGTCATAACTGCTTTAGGTTCAAAGGCCAAGGGACTTACAAGGGATGAAATTATCAGTATAACCAAGTTATCATCCGGTGGCAGTTTGACACAGATTTTGGACGAGTTAGAACTTTGCGGTTTTATTCGCTCATATCCAAATTACATGTTAAATGATAATCTCAACCTATACCAACTCACCGATTCGTTTAGTTTATTTTACTTGCGTTTTCTCAAAAGTAAAAAACCCCGTAACCCACGATTTTGGACCGGTAGCCTTGAAAGCCCTTCTTTGTCAGCATGGAAAGGTTGCGCCTTTGAACTGGTATGCTTACAACACTCTGAGCAAATTAAACAAGCTCTGGGATTAACTGCTATTTCAACAGAAATTTCATCATGGCGCAGTCGTCAGTCTTCCCCCGGTGCTCAAATTGACCTTTTAATCGACCGCAAAGATGGAATAATCAATTTGTGTGAAATGAAGTATAGTAAATCGGAGTATGTGATAACATCGAAAACAGAAGCGCAATTACGTAACAAAATCGCCGTGTTTGAAGCAGAAACAAAGACTAAGAAAGCCGTACATCTAACAATGATAACAACATATGGAATCCAAAAGAATATTCATTCCGACATTATCCAGTCGGAGGTATTACTTAATAATCTCTTTTTGCTTTGATTCTCCGTGGGGGTATCTCGTTTATCTTCTCTTCATGAAATCCCTAGTATGCTCAGCCACTTTTGCTCGCAATTCTGTTTCATTGATAGGTTCAATGATTACATCACATGCGCCTGCATTGGCGGCTTCAGTCGTCAAATCCGTATTGGAGCCTTGAGCAAGTAAGATGACCGGCAAAATACCGCTTTTGTCCTCTTCCCTGATTGCTGCCATCACTTCCATTATCGGCGCATCCATCATACTATTGCTGGTCAGAATCAAGTCCGGTTTAATAGCTTCCATGATTTCCCGGACTCGCTTCGGTTCAGGAAGTGCTGACACCTTATATAAACCCTTGAGCATTGAGTTGATGGTCTTTAAGATGACCGGATTGTCATTGATAGTAAGAACCTTCGGTTTTTCCGCTCCTTGTCTGACCGCTTCCAAAACCTCCGGCGGTTGCTTGTCACGCACCAACTCATTGAGTACTTTATCCAAAAGATGGGTATCTATCGGCTTCGATATGAACGCATCGAAACCATTTTCCAAGAACATTGCCTCTTGACCCACCAGTGCATTTGCCGTCAAGGCAACGATCGGATTGGTAAACCCTAGCTGGCGGAGCTGTTTCGTCGCTTCGATTCCGTCCATTTTGGGCATCATGTGATCCATCAAGATGATACTGTAAGTTTTGCCGCTCTTGACTTTGTCAATTGCCTCAAAGCCGCTCATGGCAGTTTCGACCTGCATCTCATAGGGCTTGAGGAAAGCCTCGGCTATATACAGATTGGTTTCCACGTCATCAACAATCAAAGCCCGTCCATATGGCATCCGTTCACATACCAATTTGCGTTCTTCCACCCGCTGTTGCGTTTGCATTTGCATCAAACTGTCTGCCAACTCCCGCCCGATTACTTCATCATCGGCTTTTTCCTGCGGTAGCTTGACAGTGAAAAGTGATCCTGCTCCCGGTTCACTCTCAACGTAGATTTCGCCGTTCATTAAGCTTATCAAGTTCTTGGTAATAGTGAGCCCTAGCCCTGTTCCCTCTATCAAACGCCCTGACTCAGGGACAAAGCGGGAGTACTCATGGAAAAGTGCATCCACCTGTTCATGAGTCATCCCGATTCCTGTATCCTTGATGCTCATTATCAATGCCCCTTTGTTACTCGTGGCAATATAACTAAGCGATAATATAACCTTTCCGGCTTCGGTATACTTGATGGCATTAGAGAGTAAATTGTTGAATATTTGTTTAATGCGAAGCTCATCGCCAATCATGCGGGCAGGGATATTTTCATCTAGTTGTATTTCAAACAAGATGGGTTTGTCGCCAATCCTCATTACGTTCATTTGTACGGTATCATCAATTGTACTGGCAATACTGTATACTGATGGGACGATATCCAGTTTCCCTGCTTCGATTTTGGACAAATCCAAAAGGTCATTGATGATACCCATGAGCATATTACATGAGTTGTGTATCTTTTTGAGTCCATCGGTTGCAACATCGGGCAGGTTTTCCTCTTGACTGATAATCTGTGTCAACCCCAATATCGCACTCATCGGTGTGCGGATTTCATGGCTCATGGTTGCGAGGAATGCCGATTTGAGCCTGTTACTCTCGATGGCAACCTCTGTTTTGTGGATAATGTCGGCGATGGCATTCTTGTTGATTACCGTTGCCAACATTCGGCTTGCCGACCATAATATTGCTACTTCATACTCGGAAAAATTCCGCTCCTCTTCGCAGTCATCGACACGGAAGAGACCCCAGAGTTTGTCATCCAGATAAAGCGGGGAGATAACTGTTGATTTCACGTTGTATTCGGTAAAAAACGGTTGTTCCGCTGACAACATATTACTTATCGGACCACTCACGCATCTGCCGACCATCAACTCGCTTTCCCAACCGGGATTGGCTCCATAAGGAATCGTAAAACCGAGCGGTACTGCTGAAACGTCTGTCTTGTCGCTTTCCCAACAATGAGTATGGATAAAATGTCTGCCATTTTCCGTTGCTTCCAACTGCCATATCTGTACCCTGTCCGCATTGATTGACCGCCCTAATATCTCCAGGCTTCGGGTAATCATGGCAGTAAGCTCACCGCTTCCTGCTGCCGTAAGCAATAACGCCGCTTCATTTACGGCATGAAGCATACTGTTTTGCTTTTCTACGGCTTCCTCATTGAGCTTCTTGTCGTTGATGTCCACCAACGCACCTGCAATCCGCACAGGAGCGTCATCACGTCCTCTGCTAGAAGTTCCTAACGCCTGATAATAACGATACTCACCATTTTTATTGAGAAGACGGTACTCGACATTATACTCAATCTGCTTAGTGCGATCGCTGATATGCGCCGCAAAAGCATCCATCGTTCTTTGCTTGTCATCCGAATGCAAGCGATCCATCCATGAACTGATTTGATTGGGAAAATCATTTTCATCCTCGAACCCCAGCATTTCCCGGAACTCTTGTGAAAAAACCATAATATTATCGGGATTGATAGGGTCATCACTTATAATTTCCATGTCCCAGAGAGCGATATGCAGGGCATCATTGGCAAGTTTGTACTTTTTGATATCGTATTCATTTGCCCGAAACTGCTCTAGCAGCTTCACTTGATTTTTGACCCTCAATCTTACCTTGGCAGGAGAAAACGGTTTCGTAATATAATCGTCCACCCCCAAGAGAAAGCCTCTCTCCTCGTCCCTGGGATTGCTAAGCCCCGAAACAAAGATGACGGGAATGTCGCAGGTCTTAGGTGATTTCTTCAGTTCGGAAAGAACAGCGAATCCGTCCATATCCTCCATGACGATATCGAGCAAAATCACATCGGGAACATATTTTTCCGCCGCCTGAATAGCACTTCTCCCCTCTTTGGCGGCAAACACCACATAATCAGGGCTGAGAATTTTCGTAAGTATCATAATGTTGGAGTTTTCGTCATCCACAATGAGGACACTATACTTTTGCGTGTTATTCATGATCTTTTCTCCATTTGTCCCGCAGTTCACTCAATGCCGCCGCGGCAGTAGTAAAATTATAGTCATCAATATGCTGTGCCAGTTCCTCCGCACCGGGGATGGTACGGATTTCATCGAGAAGCGACACGCATTCGGGATTGATGTTTTCAAGCATTGGCTCTAGCTTATCAAACAAAGCTATTACTTGTTCGTCGTTCAGCGGGTCAATTTTCTCTGGTTTTACCTCTTTGTCGAGTACGGTTTTTGCATCACATAATACGGTATTGAGTTCTGTTTCTAGGTGATTCATCTTGCTGTCCCATGCCGAAGCAAAGCTCTCTTTCAGGATATACTCTACTTCCTCGGCAGCAATTTTCAGCTCGTTTTTGCCAATCATTCCCGCATTGCCTTTCAGGGAATGTGCCAATCTGTGAGCACGCTTCATGTCACCGGCGGCAACGGCGGAAGAAATCTCGCTGTGAATGGTCTTGTTGTTCTTCCAGAAGATTTCCAAGAGCTTCTTCTGTAACTTTCCATTGCTATTTATTTCTTCATTGTTCGTGAGACTGCCACTAATCGGAGTCAGGTATTTCAACAATATCCGCCACAGCTCCTGTGACGTAAACGGCTTGCCCAGGCAATCAGGCATTCCGCTGACTCGATATTGCTCCAACTCGCTAATCATTATATTAGCCGTCATTGCTACAATCGGCGCACCTGTTTCCAGAGCTGTTATCTTGGCGGCGGCTTCCAAACCATCCATGACCGGCATGAACATATCCATAAAGATGAGGTCAAATGGCGGTTCGCCTTTGTTGTGCCGCTCTTCGACCATTTCTACACCGATTTTCCCATTATCGCTCACTACGGTACGGACTCCCACCCTTGCCAGATGTTCGCAGATAACTTCCTGATTCAGCAGATTGTCGTCACAAATCAAGGCAAGTGCATCGAAGTGGGGCTTTTCTATATATAAGCTTTCGCTCTTCGTGAAGAAATCATCCTTTGTCTTCGTGGTGGAAAATTCGATTTCAAAGTTAAACTTGCTGCCTTTCCCCAGTTCGCTGTCTACATCAAGCCTCCCACCCATCAGCTCGACTATGTTCTTGGTAATCGCCAGTCCCAGTCCCGTACCGCCAAAATCGCGGGTAGTACTGGAATCCGCTTGAATGAAAGGCTCAAAGACCTTTTCTATTTGTGTCTGGCTCATGCCGATACCCTGATCTTCTACCTCAAAGTATATAACAGCTTTGTTTTCCGACACGCTCCTTACCGTTGATGACAGTTTAATGACACCGCTGTCAGTAAACTTCACCGCATTTGACAATAGGTTCATCAAAGCCTGATAAAGCCTTACCGCATCACCCATCACTTTCCTGCCGGGAAGTGGTTCGGCATATATCCGCAGGCTCAACTCTTTCTCCTTGACCATCGGCAGGATAACGGATTGACATCTGGCAAACACATCATATAAGTTGAATGGTGCTGCTTCCAGTTCCATTTTGCCCGACTCGATTTTAGATATATCGAGGATATCATTGATGATTCGCAAAAGCCAATGAGTACTGTCGGCAATTTTGCCCAGATAATCCTTGATTTGGGTGATGCTGGAACTATCTATTGCCAACTCCGCAAAGCCCATGATACTGTTCATGGGGGTGCGGATTTCATGGCTCATCGTCGCAAGGAAATCCGATTTGGCACGGTTGGCGAACTCGGCAGCTTCTTGGGCATCGCCTCGTTCTTTGACCGATATCGCCAGTGCCATCAAGTCAGCAATCGCTGTTGCAAAACTTTGTTCCTCTGTCGTCCACTCACGCTCCTGCGGATATTGGTCGCAACGGTCTTGCTCAATGCAAATAGCCCCGCGCAGGGTATTGCCGATACGAACAGGAATATCGAGAATCGCACAGACATTGGGATTATAATCATCAATAATGTCTGTCCATATTTTTGAATCTTTCGTGTTGTTGGTGACTATCAAAAGGTCAGATTCAAAATGGCGGAAGTATTCCGTACTATTGTCCAAGTAGAAATCCTCTTGTTGGATGAAACTTCCGCTTTCGTGGTCATAGGTAATCAAGTTGCTAAGTCTTTTGCCTTGCTTCTTGGCATCCTCAGAAAGAGCCCATATTCCCACGCGGCTGACCTTCAATATCATACAGCTTTCACGGGCAATTTCCGCCGCGGCTTCTTTCATCAACCCCGCCGCAATCGAAGGCAGTTTCGTGACTTCCGCCAAGGCTTGACTCAACTCACCGGCGTGTTCATAGCGGGCGGCGGTCAACTCCTGTCTGGCGGCAATCAAGCTCTGCTCGTTTTTGGCTTCTTCCAACTGCTTCTGATGGGTCACGTCGGAGAAGTACCCCTCAACCATGGCAGGAACGCCATAGGCTGTCCAACTGGTCACACGGCTATTTTCCCATATCCATTTTTCCTCGCCGTCTTGTAGCTTGATTCGATAGGTGGCTTCATAGGGAAGTCCTTTGGAAAGAGACTCGGTGCTTAACTCGATGACCCTTGCCGCATCATCAGGATTAATCATGTCGAGGAACTTCATGCAACTGTTGCCGACCAGCTCCTCTGCGGTGTAGCCAATCAGTTTTTTACAACCATCGCTTACAAATGTATAGGTATACTCCGGGGGATTATAGTGATGTTGAAAGACCATCCCGGGAATATTCTGGAGGATGGTTTCTACACGCTTGGTCGCTTCACGCCGGTCTTTTTCAAGTTGAATCAAGATAAGTGATTGTACTATCGCCAACGCAAGCCCCAGTAAGCTAACAATGAGTATCATTTCATATAAACTACTATAGTACTCCTGCTCGGGAACGACGATGAAATAATACCATCCATTATGAAGCTGTTCCCCGAAGAATACCGATGATACTCCCTGATGATTTCTTTCCCTTTCCAATGAAATTGAATTGCCTATCTTAACAGCGGATTCAAACTTCGTGATATTACTGACATGGGCGTTGCCCTCACGAAGTGACTGTCCCTCCATGTCCGGTTCGGGATGGACTATTACGTTTAGCAACTCGTCAACGGCAAAGCCGTAACTATTGGGAGTGATTCTCACATCTACGATTGAGGGACGCAAAAACTCCAATTTGAAGTTGATGACGATAATCGCAATCGGATTACCGACTTCATCAAATATCTTACGGGCATATGCAATCTCCAAATCCCCGGAAATAGCATCTATATAAGGAGAGGTAATCGCCACATCTCCGTTTGCTTGGTCGGCGGCATGAAACCACGGACGCTCCCGGGGGACGAAATTGTCATGAGCTCTCCAGCCTCTACCCTCAAAGAACATATCTTCATTGAAAAAATAACCAAACACACTATTATAACTTAATGTCTTCGTTCTTTCTTGAAACTCCCGCGTGGAACATTCTGCCATATATGCTTTGATTGCTTCGATTCCATCTTCATTGTTGTACATCCGCTCGATAGTGGAAGCGATGAAGTTGAGTGATGACTCCGGTTCTGTCAAAAGCAGTGATACCATGCTCGCTGAGCTAAACATCGTCTCGTCAGCGTTTCGCAAGAGTTTATCGTTTAATGTTCTTGACATAATCACAGCACTGGCGACAATCATAACCAAAAACGCCAACGCCAAAACCAACAGTTTAAATAAAAGAGACCTTGTTAATCGCCCGTTTCGTGAAGAGAGCTTTTGCATTTTACACCTCGGATTCTCAACTTTTTGTCTAATATTCAGCGTAATAACAATAAACAGTTGTACCAAAAGCTCCAATCATTACCTGCGCAATGATTGTGCAATGTTTTTGTAACTGTATATTGGTTAATAATAGCATAAATTACCGTATTGTCAATTGATTATTGGTTGGTAGCTGGAGAAAGTTGGAGATGACTGTTATCTTTTGATTATAGCGGAAATATTATCACCGTACTGTTGTGATAAAAAGGTTTATGGATTATACTATTTTCATGAAATCAAGAGCTTGTCTGTCTACGATATTGGCATTATTGTTGGTAGTGTTTGCGGCTGTACCGTCGTATGCGTCATCAGAGACTGCATCCGCCGCGCCATCGGCTTTGATTGGTACGATTTCGTTGGTCTTCATCTTGCTTTTGCTTTTTATTGCCATAGTTTTGTTCTTTTGGTTGCGCCGTAATATTTTCCGACCGATTACCAAACTTAATATGGCAATGCTTTGTATTACCGAGGGCAACTTCAATCATGCCTTGGAAGAAGATGCGAAAGGGGAAATAGGGGAAATATATCAAAGTTATGAGGATATGCGCCTGCGCCTAAAAGAGTCAGCGGAAGACCAAATCGAGGTGGAAAAAACCAACCGTGAGCTAATCAGTAATATTTCCCACGATTTGAAAACTCCTATTACTGCCATCAAGGGCTATGTCGAGGGAATCATTGACGGAGTCGCTGACACGCCTGAGAAGATGGACCGTTATATTCGGACAATATATAACAAAACGAATGACATGGACAAGCTCATCAACGAGCTGACTTTTTATACCGGGATAGATACCAAGCGAATACCATATAATTTTCACAAGATTAAACTGACTGATTTCTTTGGTGATTGTGTTGAGGAGGTCGGTTTGGAGCTGGAAGCAAAGAACATTCACTTGGATTATTCATGTTTTGTTTCCGCTGAGACAGTCATCATCGCCGACTCCGAGCAGTTGCGCCGTGCCGTCAACAATATCATCGACAACGGTGTCAAATACATGGATCGCAGTAAGGAAGAGTGCAAAATAGAGATACGGCTTCTCGATGAAGCAGATTCGGTGAAAATCGAGATTGAGGATAATGGACGGGGAATTGCCGCTAAAGATGTCGGACAAATATTTGAGAGATTCTTTCGCACTGATTCATCACGGAACTCCGCCCGAGGTGGTAGCGGTATCGGGCTTTCCGTTGTCAAAAAAATAGTCGAGGATCACGGCGGGTATATATGGGCAAGCAGCCGTGAGAATGAGGGTACTTGTATACATGTCGTGTTCCGTAAGTATTCACCGACCACCGAAGACTCCCATTTTGTATGATTTGTTTATGTAACAATGATGGTATAACTATAGAAGCTAAGCTAAGCGAAGCGGAGGGAAACAGCATGAAAAGGATATTGATTATCGAAGATGAAGAGTCAATTGCCGAGTTGGAAAAAGATTATCTGGAAAAAGCAGGATTCTCTGTATCAGTTTCCCATGATGGCGGAGAGGGACTAGAAACCGCATTGACCCAGGATTTTGATTTGCTCGTTCTGGACTTGATGCTTCCCGGCGTGGATGGTTTTGAGATTTGCAAACAAGTCCGTGAGCAAATGAATATACCGATACTGTTGGTTTCTGCCAAAGAAGATGATATCGACAAGATTCGTGGTCTGGGGTTGGGTGCGGACGATTATATCACCAAGCCTTTCAGCCCCGGTGAGTTAGTTGCCCGGGTCAAAGCACATCTGGCAAGATATGAACGGCTCGTTGCCTCGGGACAAAAGCAAAACGAAATCATCGAAATCAGGGGAATCCGCATCGACAAGACTGCCCGGCGAGTACTGGTAGATGGTGAAGAACGTGCTTTCACCGGCAAAGAGTTTGATTTGCTCACGTTTTTGGCACAAAACCCCGATCGTGTTTTTTCCAAAGCGGAGCTTTTTCGGGAAATATGGGAAATGGATGCGTTCGGCGATATCGCCACCGTGACTGTTCATATCAAAAAGATTCGGGAAAAAATAGAGTATGATACTGCCAACCCGCAATATATTGAGACTATTTGGGGAGTGGGGTATCGGTTTAGAGTCTAACGCAAAATAATGCTACGCATTATGTTGCGGATCAAATACCCAAAAAGCGGGTATTTGTAGTACTAATTGTTTTATAGGGTAAATACCTAAAAAGCGAGCAGTAACACACATGGGAGAGTTCCCGAAGAGGAGAATTAGTTGTTCAAAATCGGTAAACATTTGGAAGGTTTGGGATGGTCGGTACTGGCGATATTTGCCTTGCTGATTATTCAAGCATATAGTGACCTTGCCCTACCGCAATATATGTCCGACATTATTGATGTGGGTATCGCCCGCCGTGGTGTTCCCGATGCCAGTGCCGCTGAAATAGCCGCCGCCGTAGCCGCAGGTGTGGATTTTTCACAAACACAGATGAGTTATGTCTTGGGCAAGGGCGGGGTAATGATTGCTTTCTCTGTAGTCATAATGCTGGCGGCAGCAATGGTTGGTTTTCTCTCTGCCCGTACCGGAGCTTCTATCGGTTTGCAACTACGTGACAAGGTTTTTCGCCGTATCCTCTCCTTTTCCAATGCCGAAATGGGCAGTTTTACCATCGCCTCACTCATCACCCGCAGTACCAATGATATCCAACAAGTACAAATGGTGGCAATCATGATGCTGCGGATGATATTCTATGCCCCGATACTGGGAATAGGCGGGGTCATCAAAGTTGCGGGAACGCAGACAGGAATGGGATGGATTGTCGGGGTCGCCGTCGGTATTATCTTTATGATTGTCACTATCTTAATCGTGGTAGCAATGCCTCGCTTCAAAATGATACCCCTGCTTATCGACCGCATGAACTTGATTTCCCGGGAAATACTGACGGGAGTGAGTGTCGTCCGTGCCTTTGGCAGAGAAAAACACGAAGAAGAACGTTTCGATACTGCCAGTCAGGATTTGCGAAATCTACAATTGTTCGTCGGACGGGTAATGGCAATCATGATGCCGTTAATGATGATGATTATGAACCTCATTACCCTTGTCATCGTTTGGGTCGGTGCGAGCGGCATTGACATGGGGAGCTTGATGGTTGGCGACTTGATGGCATTCATCGCCTACACCATGCAAATAGTTATGTCATTCTTGATGTTGACAATGGTTTCGGTTATGCTGCCAAGAGCGATAATCTCCGCCAAACGTATTGATGAAATATTGACGAAAGAACCTTCTATTCATGATCCTATCGCAAACGAAGCCGACATCCTCACCCCTCAAGGAATCATCAGCTTCCATAATGTATCCTTTCGTTATCCTGATGCTGACGAAGATGCCCTAAAGGACATCTCTTTTACTGCCAAGCCCGGTGAAACGACAGCTATCATTGGCGGTACCGGCAGCGGCAAATCGACTCTCATGGAGCTGATTCCCCGTTTCCATGATGTCAGAACAGGTGAAGTCACGATCGATAATGTCGATATCCGCACGATGACCCAGAGCAATTTGCGTAGTATTATCGGTTATGTGCCACAAAAGAGCGTCCTCTTCTCCGGCTCTGTTGCCGCCAATATCAAGTTTGCCGGCGACCATATCAGCGATGAAAAAATGAACGAAGCTGCCAAAATCGCCCAAGCAGACCGTTTTATCATGGAAATGGAAGCGCAATATGAAAACGAGATTGCCCAAGGCGGTTCCAATGTCTCCGGCGGTCAACGCCAACGCCTTGCCATTGCCCGCGCCCTTGCCAAGGGAGCAAAAGTACTCCTTTTCGATGACAGTTTTTCCGCTCTTGATTACCGTACCGACCTCGCCCTTCGCCATGCTCTGGCAGAAGAAATAAAGGATGTCACTATCATAATCGTTGCCCAAAGAATCAACACCATCCGTCATGCCAATCAAATCATCGTTCTTGATGACGGAGCGATTGCGGCAATTGGCACACATGAAGAGTTGCTAGACACTTGTGAAGTATATCAGGAACTTGCCAGATTAGAGTTGGGGGAAGAAGTAGCCAATGAGTAAAAAGTACACTACACCAATACCACCTCGGCGAAATCTGCGCGGTGGACATACACCGCCGGGGATGTTGGCAGAGAAGCCGAAAGACCTAAAGGGTACGCTAAAGCTACTGATGGCTTATATTGGCAAGGACAAATATTCGATGATAATAGTTTCGCTGATTGCAATTGGCGGGACGGTTTTCAGTATTTTTGGTCCACGGGTACTCAGTCGAGCGATTACGGAATTGTTCGAGGGCTATCTGCGCCGCATTACCGATAGCGGCGGCGTTGATTATGAGTATATTGCGAGAATCCTCTTTTTTCTGGCATTACTTTATGGTTTGTCAGCGATACTCAACTTCATCCAAGGTTATATCATGGTAGGGATCTCCCAAAAAATAAGCTATCGCTTCCGCCGTGAGATATCGGAAAAAATCAATCGGATGCCGATGAAATATTTTGAAACAACCCCTGTCGGCGATGTATTGTCACGCATTACCAATGATGTAGATACTGTCGGTCAAAATCTCAATCACAGTATCACCGTGATGATAACTTCGGCGGCAACGATTATCGGCGTTCTTTATATGATGTTCAGTATCAATGCCTTAATGACCTTGATCGCGCTTTTTGTTTTACCGATTACCGCCCTCCTGATAACTGTTGTCGTGAAAAAGTCACAAAAGCACTTTACCGACCACCAAAAATATCTGGGAGAACTCAACGGAAAAATAGAGGAAGTCTACAGCGGACACAATATCGTAAAGGCATTTGGACGGGAAGCGGATACCATCAAGGAGTTTTCCGTGACCAACAATCTGCTTTATCAATCAACATGGAAATCACAGTTTATATCCGGCTTGATGTGGCCGGTCATGTTCTTTGTCGCCAATCTCGGCTATGTCGCCGTGGCAGTGGTAGGTTCGATTCTGACCATCCGTGGCGCAATTCAGATCGGTGATATCCAAGCCTTTATCCAATACTTGCGCAATTTTACCCATCCCATCCAAAACATCGCCCAAGTAACTAATATGCTCCAGTCAACTGCTGCCGCCGCCGAAAGGGTTTTTGAGTTCCTCGTTGAAGATGAAGAAGACGATGTAATCATGGACAAAGCAACTTCTGTCGCCCCGGAAGCCGTCTCTTTTAACTCTATCCGCTTTGGTTATGAGCCGGAAAAAACTATTATTGGTAATTTCTCCTGCACTGTCGAAAAAGGACAAACGATAGCTATCGTCGGTCCGACCGGAGCCGGTAAGACGACGATTGTTAAGCTGCTAATGCGGTTTTATGATGTGAATGATGGTGCGATTATGGTTAATGGGGACGATATCCGTTCCTATCACCGCCATGAACTGCGCCGCCACATGGGTATGGTGCTGCAAGATACGTGGCTTTTCAAGGGAACTATCATGGAAAATATCCGCTATGGTAAGCCGAGTGCCGGTGACGAAGAGGTAATCGCCGCTGCCGAAAAAGCCTACGCCGACCGCTTCATCAAGACCCTGCCTGACGGATATCAGATGGAACTAAGTGATGATGCTGACAATGTTTCGCAGGGACAAAGGCAGCTGCTGACGATAGCACGGGCGATACTCGCTGACCGTCCAATTCTGATTCTTGATGAGGCGACCAGTTCTGTTGACACTCGTACTGAAGCGAGAATCCAAAAAGCGATGAGTAATCTAATGCGAGGGCGGACTTGCTTTGTGATTGCCCACCGCCTTTCAACAATCCGTGATGCTGATTTAATCCTCGTCATGAAAGACGGCGATATCGTTGAACAGGGAAACCATCAGGACTTACTGGCGGCGGGCGGGTTCTATGCCGAACTCTATTGCTCCACCAATTACACTTTGCCAAAGGATTTGCGAAGAATTTTTGTGTAGAGCAAGGAAACGACGATAACATGTGCCTTTAGGCACATTAAGAGGAGTTGACGTAGCTATACGCTAAAATTATCGTAAATACTTGGTAAAGTTTAGTTGGGGGAGCAACCCCACGTTCCCCATCTTGGCTTAGTGTAAACTATTGCTCCCTCGCTCTACTTTAGAGGATAAACCAATCTGTAATCATGAAGCATGGCAAACTATTAAGGTAAAATAATGACCAACATTTACACCCAAAACATTCGTCTGATAACTGATGAAACCATCACGAAATGGCTCACCCTTTTGCCGACTGCCCGCCGTGAACAGCTGGAAAAATATCATTTCCACGATGACTTAGTCCGCTCACTGACCGGAGAAGCGATGGTGCGGATAACCACAAGCGCGAAGGTCGGTCAAGCCCCGTGGGACTTGATCATCGAAAGAGCCGTACCGAGGCAAAAGGCAGAAGGGTTGAAACCCTTTTTCCCCGATTGCCCCGATATCCACTTCAACATCTCACATTCCGGGGATTGGGTGGTTTGTGCTATCAGCGACTTTGAAGTTGGTATAGATGTCGAAGAATTATATGAGAGACGGATTTCCCCTGCTTTGATCAAAAGAGTCTTGACTGTCAGTGAGCAAGCTCACTGGCAATCTTTACCCGAACATGAACAAGTAAGAGCTTTCTATGACTTGTGGACAAAAAAGGAAGCATATGTGAAATGCCTCGGAAGCGGACTGACCCTCGATATCGGGGCAATCGACATAAACGAAGTCAGGTATGACGGCAGTGACACAAGCCTCTTTGACATCCAAAACATTGACTTCACCCTCGGCTATACCCTTGCGGTATGTATTAAGAGAGCAAAGTGCTAGATTGCGTTCACAATCCTTGAATCTTTGTACTTGTACTTAGAGGACTTTGAGGTCTTGGACAATCCGCTCATACGCAAAACGTACATTTTGTGGCATAATGTGTACATATGAAAAAACTATTGCCATTGCTAATAATAACTCTAATATTAACCGCTTGCTCGGGGGGCAACCAAAACGGCACACCTCCACCTAGTGACTTTGGCAAGGATGCCGTCCACGTGTCTGTCAGGTGGAAAACAGACAAAGGCACATATTTTACATCAACCTCATTATTTTTATCCGGGATTGAACCGAAAGAGTGGTTTAGCCCGGGTGATGCGGAGCGGAGGAAATGGCAATACCGGCAATTTCTTTACTTGAAAAGGAATTTTACAGAAATGACTATTATGCAATAAAATCATCTACCATTAATGACTGCTATTTATATGGGATTGAATATATCCCAAATACCATTGCATATGCGGATGTTTTCACATATTGGATGGAACGATATAAAAATAATGTAATTATTTTTGCAGACATTGAAGATAATATTATGAGAGATTTTGATATACATATAACACTAAAAGGAGATGAGGGAGTATTTGAAAAGAACGAAAGAGGAATTGAGATAAGCACCTCAATTTTCGCCGAAAAAATCAAAGATATCTATCAGTATATTGTTGAACATTTTGTAGAGACTAATGAGGCTACATCTAAAGGTGGTGAAGATGGAAAAGCAAAAAGGTATTAATAGGATTGTGAAGTTATTTGCTTTATTTGTTTTAACTTTGTTTGTTTTAGTCTATACCGTTGCTTGTATTAGAGAGACTGACGATCGAACGATATCTTCGGATGGCAGTAGACATAAAGGCATAGCAATTGCCGATGCTTACATCGCTGAATCGTACTCAATTGATAATATTCAAGGAGTACATTATGCGCTATCACACGGTAATGTGATTTACTTTTCTGGCTTTGAATATCCAAACGATTTTAGAGAAGGTGATACAATTGCTGATAGCGAAGTTCATATGCATCTTTATTTATTAGACATGGAAATGGATGAACCTGAAACACAAAAGATTCTTTATGACCATAAAACTGTTGAACCAACATCGTTTGTCAGTAGTTTTTCAATCAATCATGACGGAAGTATAAATCTGGCTGTTGTTGATTTACCCAATGACTGGGAGCGCGGAGCAAAGTTTGACATTTATCTCAAGCGGATTGACCTTAAAGGAAACGAGATTTCTAGGATTAAACTTTCTGAGGATATGCAATACGATGAATATATTTATCCACAAAATCTTACGGTTGATGCAGTGGGAAAAATCTATCTTAGTAATGGAAATACGATTTATGTCTGGGATCAACAAGGTCGCTTGCTAAACAAAACAACGATTAACGGACATAATTTGAATATGTCGTTAGATTATTCTCGTAAAAAGGTCTATGCGGTTTGGTCAGGTAATTACGGTGGAAGTAAAATAGCAGCCATTGATTCAGATTCGGGTTCACTGGGGCAAAGTTATGATTTGGAAGATGTATATAGTTGTTATGGGATTACACCTAGTTTCGGCAGTGATTCTGATTTTCTGATGGCAACAGATAATGGTATTTTTGTATATAATGTTGAAAGTCGAAGCCATGTTGAAATCATTCGTTGGAGTTCAGTTAGCATGTCTATTGATAATGGGATGTTTCTCCCGCTTAGTGATGGTCGGTTTGGATGGTATGAAAGCAAACATCCTAACAATGGTGTTGATTTGCATGTTATCCGTCCGCTTCATGAAAACGAGGAGTTACCAGAAAAGGAAACGCTGGTTATTGGTGGAGTATCGTTTTTTATAGATGACAGTCTGCGAGCGGCGGTAGCTGAGTTTAATGCAACTCATCCTTTATACCGGCTTGAGATAAAACAATATGCTAATGACAATACTGATTATAATGAGGGGATAACGCAGTTCAATTTGGACATTGTAAATGGAAAAGGACCTGACATTATCGTTTTGCCGCAAGGTATATCAATGTGGCTTTATGCTGAGAGAGGAGTACTTACTAATCTTTATCCATTCATTGATAACAACTTGGAACGCTCAGATTTCCAAGAAAATGTTATTAAAGCATACGAATCAGATGGACAACTTTTTGGAATGCCTGTTTTTTACCAAATACGGACTTTAATTGCACCAGCATCTGAAGTTGGCGATATTAAGAAATGGAATCTTGATGAAATGATAAGTTACGCAAACAATCAGCTGCCTGATAGTAGAGTTTTTGATGACCATAGTAAGTCAGGCGTGCTTTCGTTGTGTTTACGAGCGAATGGTGAAGCGTTAGTGGATTGGACGAGCGATGAAAGCGGATTTCAACGTGAGCTATTTCTGAAAATACTATACTTTGCCAATCAATTTACACCCGACCATCTTTATGTCTATAACGATGACATTATTGATCGCATTCAGATTGAAAAGCAAATTCAACTTCTTAGTGGAATGGTAGGTAACTATAATTTTGACCATCAGTTGTATACTGCGTATTTTGGAGAGCAATTGGCATACCTAGGCTTTCCTTCAGAAAGTGGAAATGGAAACCTAATTACATCAGTATCGGTATTAGCAATCAATCAAAACAGCCAGCATAAAGAAGCAGCATGGGATTTTATCAGTAGTATGTTAACAGAGGAATTTCAAACAAGAACTTTCATCATGTCATCATTGTCTTTCCCGATTCTAAAAAGTGCTCATGAAGTAATAATTGAAAGAGCAATGGAGGTAAAGTATGATTATGAAGATGGCATTAAAAAAGAACAACCATTTGAAAAGATTAGAGTGGGTGATTTTGTAGTTGATATATATGCCGCTACTGAAAGAGATATTGAAGCAGTCCGCAATCTCATCAATAGTGCGGACAAGATTCGGATTTATGACGAGCAGATTATCAATATTGTCATGGAAGAAGCGCAGTACTTTTTCAGCGGCGCAAAGTCAGCAGAGGAAGTTGCTGATATTGCTGAGAATCGGATTCGGATTTATGTGAATGAAATGAAATGAGGGAGATGAAAAAAGCTGTAGAAAAAATCATGAGCACAAAAGATATATTTGTGATTATATGGTTTTGCATTCGGATGTCATTAAGTCCGTCCAGAAAAGAATGCCGAAAGTATTTTATCCTAAATATTTTCATTTCTGTCATTATAGTGATTTTGCCTTTTTTACTTATTTATCTTACTAGCAGTATAATTGGCATTTTAGCAGGAGAAAACAATGGCGAATCACGCCATTATTTTGTTTTCTTGTGTATGGCAGTATTTTTAGTAGGTTTTTGTTCTAAGGTGGTTATGTCTTTCAAATTTTACTGCGATGCTATGTATCAAGAAATCCTTAACAATCACATTCAAATCTTAATGATGGAAAAAACAGCGAATCTTAATGTGAGCTTTTTTGATTCTCCTGGTTTTTATAACGAAATGCGTGATGCTAGTAACAATGTATCACTAATTGCACAAACGACGTTTCAAACATTTGATTTCATCAAAAACTCTGTTCAACTAATAATTGCCATTATACTAATGTCAAGGTTTAGCATGATATTTTCAATACTATTGGCTGTTTCCATTGTACCGCATGTGATTTTTCAACGAAAGCAATTAGATGCAATGTATAACTTTCAACGAACGGTGATGGGCGATGAAAGGAAGTTATACTATCTTTCAGAGATATTATTTTCAAAGCAATATGTAAAGGATGTAAAACATTTTAACTTATTTCCGTTTATCAAATCAAAATACACGACAACATGGAAAAAGATATTTTTTACCAAGAAAAAATTGTCTTTTAAGTATACAGTATTAGTTGCTTTATCCAATTTTTTACCAGAAATGATTATGGTTGCCTTGATGATTCAAATGGGGATTAGGGTACTCGAAGGAAATTATGTGATAAGCGATTATTCATATTATTTCGGGATAGCGGGACAGCTTATGGCTTGTATGTATATGATTGTGCATAATTATGGACAACTTATGGATGGGAAAGCACGGATTGAAAATTACCGTAAATTTATGCAGTGGGATAACACTATTAAAGATGACGGAAGTATAGAGTTTAACTCTGAAGATGTAATTATAGAGTTTAAGAATGTTTCATTCCGTTATGGAGAAGAAACACCACTTGTTCTTAACAACATAAGCTTCATTATTTGCACCCCAGAAAAAACCGCCATTGTCGGCGCAAACGGTAGTGGAAAATCAACAATTGTCAAACTGATGATGCGATTTTATGACCCAACAGAAGGTGAAATACTAATAAATGGTATAGATATCCGTAAATATACAATTAAGAGTCTTCGGAAGTGTTTCAGCACAATGTTTCAAGATTATCCTTCATATGCTTTTAATGTACATGAATCAGTTTCTATATATGATTATGAGAACATGGAAAACATTGACCGCGTAAATAGTTCACTAGCGAAAGGTGATGCACTACAGATTGTTTCAAAGTTTTCTGACGGAATAAATACATATCTCACCAGACAATATGATGAGGCTGGGGTTGAACTGTCCGGTGGTGAATGGCAGAAAATATCTGCTGCTAGAACATTCTTCCGCGAGGCTCCGGTCATGATTTTAGATGAACCGTCAGCGGCACTTGATGTTGAATCAGAAGATAGGTTGTTTAAGCAATTGGAGTCAGAATACACCAATAAATGTGCGGTATTAATCTCACATCGACTTTCAAATGTGATTACAGCCGATAGGATATTGGTATTAGATGACGGAGCGTTGATTGAGCGAGGTTCGCATATGGAATTAGTGGGTTTGAATGGAAAGTATGCAGAATTATTCAATTTGCAAGCGAGTAAATACGTGTTTCCGAAAGGTAAAAATGAAAATGTCACTAATCGGTATGAGTAAAGATAAGTAACAAAGCCAGTAATAAAGCACCTCCACATCTTACTTGACAAAAACACGAGATTTGACTAATCTGTAAGAGGTAGATTCGATGTGTACTAAGTCACCTGCCGTGAACGAAAATACGTTTTGCAATATGGATTTTGTGGAGCAAGTCAGCTCGGGTAAGAGTCGGATTTTCAAAAGATATAACCGCTCAATCTTGCAACATTAAGAGAGGTATATTTATGGTAATAAACGAAGAAATCATAAAAATCAAAGATAGCATTTTGGCGGCTGTTAATGTTGAAAAGCTATATCTTTTCGGCTCGTATGCAAACGGAGCCGCTGACGAGGATAGCGATTACGATTTATATATCGTCATTCCCGATAACGGCATACGTCCGATTGAAGCTATGCGACAGGCACGTTCTGCCATGTGGGAAGTGGACGTTGATAAACCAATCGATCTGTTAGCCGGAACATCCGAAATATTTAACCGCCGTGCAAAAGGGGTTACATTGGAGCGAAAAATCGCAAGAGAAGGGGTTCTGCTATATGAACGAGGAGAATAAAATCACCACGGAGTGGAAGCGGCTTGCAGATATGGATTTGTCGGCGGCACATCTTCTGTTTGAAATGCACCGCCCTATTCCTGTTGAAATCGTTTGCTTTCATTCTCAACAAGCTACTGAAAAGATGTTGAAGTGCTTTCTGGTATTTAAAGAAGTTGAACCGCCCAAAACCCACGATTTAAGAGAACTCTTGAAAATGTGCATTAGATATGAAAGTGGTTTTGACAATTTCCGCAAAGAATCTGACACTCTGACCGATTATGCTGTTCTACCACGCTATCCAGCTGAACTCGAATTAAACGAAACCGACAGCAAAATGGCGATGAAATATGCCGCCAAAATAATGGATTATGTCAATGGGATAGTATTCCCAACTTCTGCTGCCGATTGAGTTTTAAACTAACTTCCACCCCACCCACAAGAATAAAATTCTCGGACTAAAGTCCACAAAAGCAAAGAATATCTAGAAACTGACTGTGAAAAAAACCAAAAGAACGAAAAATGTTGGAATGAAATTGTTGGAAATTGTTGAAATATTAAGAGGGGTAAGAAATATTGGCAAAGAATTTTGGCAAAGAAATATTATTGATTTATATTGCATAAATGAATTAAGTATGCAAAAATATTTCTTGTGGTTAATAAATGGCAATGGTAGTAAATGAAATTAACGTAATTAGTATATTGACAGAAGTGGTGTAAAATACATCAAAAATAAGAGTGGTGTAGTAAAACATAGTATAGAAAGGAATAATGTTATGAGTAGGTATAAAAGAATTTGCTCTTGATACTTGTGTTCTGTATGATGTTCATTTTAATTGGAGGATCTACAGGCTGTAACGGGAAGGCTACAAGGAATAATACTACAACCACTACTTTTAATATTGAAAACAGTAGTGGCGGTGGCACATTCACGGTTTCCAGCATGAATGTAGTAAATCCTAGTGTAACTTTTAATGGTAATAGCCATGTTACTAATGGTACATACAGAGCTCATAGGTCAAATCCTAATCATTGGCATGTCACAATTGAGGGGAACATAGCTTATGCTACATTACAGAATGACCAAATAACGATGTTATTTCATAACTAAAGAGTAAGATAAGGTTTGATTGGTTTTATACACTGTTTTTAGTTTATGTAAATTGTGTGTAAGTAATAATGTATATAGTCCTTTCAAAGAGGAAGTGTTTATGATAAAAATTATAACAATTATATCTGTTATATTGTTACTATCATTATCAATTGTTTTATTTATTTCAACAACACCAAGCACAAAACCATTATATGGGAGTTTCACATATATTAATGATGATGGTAGTGTAGTAGTTGTTGTATTGACAGAAAGTACTATCTATATTGAGAATTTGGAATATGAGGAATACAAAAACCTTGAAAAAAATGCTGCTTTATCACTAACAATTAATTATTTAAATGAAAACAATTTACCTGTAGAGCTAGGAGAGGAGTTTGGTAGAATACAGCAAGATTTTATGAAGAACATGGATTTTTCAAGTTTGTATAACAACAAAGAAATTCCTATTACTGAAGTTCGGTATGATGAAATTAATAATGCATACGATTATTCTATTAGAAATCCAAAGGACGGTTCACCGGGTATTTGGCTATGGGTTGATATAAATAGGAAAGAAATGTATCTAGGAAGCAAGATACTTATATATACACGATAGTACAATCACATGAACTCCATAACTCGTATAAGGAGCATGAACGTGGTCGAATGTGTCAATGTTCACAAGGAATTTGAAATCGGGGATATACCACTTAGTGTTTTGAGCGGAGTTTCTATGCGTGTTGAATCAGGTGAGTTTGTTGCAGTAGTTGGAAAATCTGGCAGCGGTAAATCTACTCTTTTGAATATAATTGGATTACTTGATACGGTAACAGGCGGTGAAATTATCATTGATAATGTTGGTATTAATACACTATCAGATTCACAAAGAGCCATTTTACGAAATAAGCGAATTGGTTTTATTTTTCAATCATTTTATTTAGAACCATCTTATGAGGTATATAAAAATGTGGAAATTCCGCTAATAATAGGGAATACACCTAAAAGAGAACGAAAAATACGTATCGATGAATGTCTGAGAAAGGTGGGAATGTATGATAAGTACAAAGCTTATACGCATACACTATCAGGCGGAGAGAAGCAAAGAGTGTGTATAGCTAGAGCTTTGGCAAATAATCCAAGGTTGATTCTTGCAGACGAACCATGTGGTAACTTAGATTCTGTCAACACAGAAGTTATAATGCAGATATTTATGAAGTTAAAAAATGAAGGCAATACTGTAATAATGGTAACGCATAGTCACGAAGAAGCAGCATGGGCAGAGCGGACTATTACGTTGAAAGATGGATGTATTTGTCAATGGCAAACAAAAATAACATAATATTAAAGATGAAGGATTACTTATTTTTAGTTTTTTGGGAAATCAAAACTAATAAAGGAATATTTTCTTTTTACACTATAATTGCAGTTCTCTTGTTTTCGTTATCTGTTGGATTATTAAGCTTGGCAACTAACATACCGGGACTTATTTCCGATGAGTTGAAGGAAATAAATGCTGATACTATAAATATTACCAATATATCAATTGATGACGCGCAGTCTGTTTTGTCTATGCAAGTAGAATTAATTGATGCTACTGTAACACCTCAAAATCTAAGTATAAACAATTTTAATGATGTGATTGATGAGTTATTCTGGGGTGGTGTTTTACTTAATGATATCACTAACACTACAGCGAGCATTAATTTTATTAGTGAGGTATTGATTAATGGTGAGTGTATTATTAGTTTAACACATGAAGATGATTATTACCCGATTTGGATGTCAGGAGAGATGGCAGAAGCTCTGGGATTAACCTTGAATAGTTATTTATCTATGTATGATTTTGATAATAATGAACTATGTATAGTATATGTTGCGGGAATTTTTGAATCAGATGAACACTTCATTTCTATGTTTCTCAAGGTGTATACGCTCTTTTAACAAAAGATTACTTAAATCTACGATTATCACTATTTATAAAACCGCTGAAGTTTATGGAGTTTAATAACATTATCAGGTGGGCAGAGAAGAACAATTTACACGTGCATTATAGTAGAGATGTAATATTTGCCGTACAAATGGTATATTATACCTTTTTCATACTAAACTCTATTTTATTGATTGCTCTTACTGGTATCATATATAACTTAATAAACATATACTTTAATAGAAGAAAAAGATTCTATGCGATTAACATGGCAATAGGAATGACACCACTAGATATTTTGTGTGTTATGTTCTTCTTTTGTCAGATATTCATTCTTCTTTCCTTCATTCTTGTTTCGGTAATTATTTCTGGTGTTACTTCGTCATGGTTGCAAAGTAACATAAGTGCTTATGCACAAAGATATTTTGACTTTACAGATATGAATTTAAGGTTTCCATTTTACTCATTCTAGTAAATTGGGGAGTCCTTCAAACGTTGGTATTACTTGTGTTGTTGAGATTTTACATACGAAACAAAAACCATGATATTATATCAATTATCCGTAACAATTAACGATTATATCCAGGAGTAAAAGAAAATGACAAAATGGGTTTCATTATCTCTCTATAACACTATGAAGAAGCAAGGGTTCTTCATACAAATGATGTCGGCTATATCAATGATAATGTTGATAATGATTTTGATTGTTATCTTTAATGTTATTATCACTAATTTTTACAACAATCTTGTTTATGGAAGAGCGTACTATAATTCAGTCATTTTTGTTGCCGTTATTGATGAACATGGTTATTTTACAACGGAGAGTGAAGAGCTTTTACGACAAATAGCACTAACAGAGAATATAGAGATTCCGACAATAACGCAGAAAGTGAATCGTTTTTCAGATTATAATGAGATAATGCTGAAGACTAAAGATGATTATTATTATTGGCATATCACTTCTCTATCAAATGATGCAACATTTAATCGAAGCTTGAGTTTTTCAATATCAATGGGAAGCAATGCCGTTTTGACACAAAGTGATTTTGCTCTTTTTTCATTTCATCACCCCAAACGACAGTTATTAGTATATGGAAGTGATATTTCTGGAAATGGAGAAGTGCTTATATCAGATTTTGTTTTAAATCAATTTGGTATAAAAAACCATGAAAGTATGATTGGAAAGAAGATATCATTTATGGCTGATGGTGAATACATTTTTAAGGATTTGATGGTTGTTGGAGTTATTGATGCCAAATATTTTATGATGCACCATTTTTTAGTTGATTCACAAATCATTGTATCTGCATCAGTTGATGAATTTTCCTCTTATGACTTAGATTATGCCTTTGTCTATGCACCCATCGATTCTTTTGAAAATTCACAAAAGGTGTTTGATTCATTAAATGAATTAGGTTTAGTAAATTCGTTCATTTTTAACGAGCTTGCTGCATTGGAATACTCATATATAGTAAAAATTCAAATCATTATAAGATATGTTTTAAGTATTATTGGTGTATGTATTGTAACTGCTATTCTCTTAAATATATATAGTGTTTTAGTAACACAAATGAAAAACAAAATGGTTTATCACGGAATGATGCGTGCCATGGGTATGGGAAAGGCTTCACTTCATATTTTGTGTTCGAGTGAATTGATGATAATATTACTAAGTTCTACTTTCCTTTCGGCAGGAGTTTCGGCGTTTTTAATAAGACTGTTCAATTATTACACAATCTTGTTCTTTAGTGGAAATATAAGTGTAAGTGTTTTACAGTACCTAATCGCAATAGTAGGAGTGTTTATTGGGGTTTGTGTGGTTACTTTATTTATGTCAAACATCCTGCTCTATTATGCTCAAAGACATAGTATATCTGAAGTGTTAAGGTTCAATTGTGAGATGTAGCTCGCCTCTTTAGCTCTGCTCTCAGCATCTCATTATGGATGTTTGTGGATTGACGTCCACTTCTCGAATCTGTATAAGGGGTTCTTATCTTCAAGTATCAGATAATATACCAGAGACAGTATCTGTGTGCATGTATAGGAAAAGCACTGCCGCAGATCATCTATCAGACCAAGCTTATTGCCTATCTCGTACAGCAAGTAGGTTGCGCCTTAGAAGAGCCTGTGTATTCTGTTGTCGGTACTAGCCCTCGCTTCATTGATCTGGAATCTCTGAACCTCGGTTTTTTTCATGCGTCCATCGGTTGGTATTATCGCGCCGATCTCCATATCAACTCTGCCAATCAAAGTGCGCTTTGTGCGAGATTATTTTTATCATTATCCCAATGGTATACGACTTCATATGCGTAGGTTATTCCAGAGCATTTGTCCGTTTGATGTACTATCGCCATGCAACCCCTCCTCGTCATGTGTTCGCGGGAACACAGGAAACATAGGTTGAAAATAGCAAACATGACACCATGGCAACTATGCTATATCAACATGTTTACGATAATTTTCACCTGATTTTCGCCAAAAGGTAAATTTTACGGAAATATTAAGAAATAATAAGAAATAAAGATAAGTAACAAAGATGAGTAATAAAGCGGAAACTCAAAGATAAGTTATTAGGATAAATTTAGGATAAATTTTGCGGAAACCCTCCACATCTTACTTGACAAAAACACGAGATTTGACTAATCTGTAAGAGGTAGATTCGATGTGTACTAAGCCACCTGCCAAAAGGAGTAGAAAGTGAAAAACAAAAAAATGAGCGTTTCCTATTGGCTTATCGCCGCCTTACTCATGGTGGTGGGTATGAGTGCTTGCCAACAGACGCCGGAAGACACGACCACGGGAAATGATACCCCGCCTGTGGTGGTAGTTGACAACGATACATCTAATCTTGATGATGGCTCAATCAGACCGGAGCTTACTTCCTTGGAGGTGGTTGACCTGATGGGCTTGGGAATCAATCTCAGCAATACCATGGAGGCTTATGGGCGTTCAGCGTTTGGCGTGGGAAGACCCGTTCGTGATTATGAAACCCACTGGGGGCAACCGGAAACAACACAGGAAATAATCGACTTCCTCAAAGCGTCGGGATTTGATGCCTTGCGGATTCCCGTTGCCTGGACTAATGCGATGGCATTTGAAACCGGAGACTATACCATCGGTGACGATTACTTGGCACGAGTCGAGGAAATCATACATTATGCACGAAATGCAGGGATGTACGTGGTCATCAACGACCACTGGGACGGTGGCTGGTGGGGAATGTTCGGTTCTGCCAACCCTGATACGAGAGCGGCGGCAATGGATATCTATGTCGCTATGTGGACGCAAATATCAGAACGCTACAATCACTTTTCCGATTTTGTGATGTTTGAATCTGCCAATGAAGAACTGGGTTTTCGCTTAAATGACAAAGACATCGCCGCCGATTCCGGCACACTCAATGATGATGAATGTTTTGAGATGACCAACTTAATCAACCAAACATTTGTAGACGTGGTCAGGGGTACGGGCGGCAACAATGCTTCCCGCTTCCTTTTGATTGCCGGATTCAACACCAACATCAACCTAACCATTGATGAACGTTTTGAAATGCCGACTGATACTGTTGATAACAAACTAATCATCAAGGTACACTACTATGACCCTGATGGATATTGTATCAATATCAGTCTCTCTACATGGGGAACAGAAAAAGACTACACCCACATGAACGAGCAATTGAAAAAGATGGAGCAGTTTACCCGCATGGGATATGGAGTCGTCCTTGGTGAGTACGCTGTCATGGTTGACAGGGATGGTACGCCCAAAGCCAATACCCTTGATTGGCATCGCAATTTCCTAAACAACTGTGCCTTATATGGCTATCACCCGATGCTATGGGATACATCACAATTTTATGTCCGTCATACCCTTAGTTATCTCTGTGAAGACTTTGCCGACTTTTACAAAAGTCGCAGTCGGGCAGCACGAGCCCGCATGACGAGGGATGAAATCGAAGAGGCAGCTTTTTATGAAATGCGCTACGACCTCAGCAATGCTAGGGATGCGGGACGGTTGCCGGACAATATCGCCATGGCATGGCTCATGTATAATAGTGGTGACTGGGCGGTTATTTATAGTGTCGGTGATGATTATAATCCCGAAGCCAAAACCGGCGGCGTAGAAGCAACTGACGTGGAAATTACCGGCCCAGGGATTTATACGGTAGCTCTTGACTTTACGGATACTATTGACGGCTTTGCCAACAGTATTGTTTTCTCTGCCATCGGCATTGCCAACGGCGAGGCTCTGTTCCCCGGCTATGTCATAGATATTCTGGAAATCGTAATCAATGGCGAGGTATATGAAATGATAGGCAGACCATATACCGCTACTGACGATGGCAAGACGACCCGCCTCAACCTTTACAATCACTGGGTCACAGCTATACCCAATGATATCCGTACTGTAGATGGTATCACCGCCGGAGTCACGACCATGCCGGTTGCGCCTGAAGCTTTGGGAAAAGTATATACAATATCGATTACCTTTGACTTTCAGCCGGGAGAGTAAGTAATCACTATCAGCCAAAGATGTGAATGGAGTAATATCAGCTAGAAATGTCACATGGCAAGCAAAAGTATCATAGTAACTTTGTAACTTCGTAACAATAATAAGCACGGGGGGAAGAATTGTAGGAGATTAGTATGTACAAAATCAAAATGTTTCTTCTCATCGTTACCCTATGTTTTAGTTTCATCGGTTGTACTAGTAGTTCCTCGTCGTCATCAGGAATCGGTGTCGATGTCCGAATTGCCGTCCTAAAAGGACCGACAGCTATCGGTATAATCAAGCTGATGGACGAGGCAGAAAATGGTCAAATCAAACCCAACCGCTACTCGTTCCAAGTCGCCGGTTCGGTGGATGAGCTGGTCCCTGCTATTATCCAGGGGGATGTCGATATCGCTGCCGTTCCCGCCAATCTGGCATCGGTTTTGTTTAACAATACCCAAGGAGCAGTACAGGTTGTCGCCGTTCATACACTGGGGATGATTTATATCGTCGAAACCGGGGAAACTATTAGCTCCGTTGCTGATTTACGCGGACGGACGATTGCCGCCAGCGGAAAAGGCGCTCCCCAGGAATATGCGCTGAGATATATCCTTCTCGCCAATGGACTGAACCCCGATGAAGATGTCGATATCGAGTGGAAATCCGAGCATACTGAAGTGGTGGCATCGCTGGTAACAGGAACGGCATCGCTTGCTCTGCTGCCACAGCCTTTTGTCACTACGGCGATGATGGCAGATGAGGGAATCCGCATTGCCCTTGATATGAACGATGAATGGCATCGGGCGCAGTCGGGTTCAGCGACACCAAGCTCCCTTATCATGGGGGTAATGATTGCAAGGACTCAGTTTGTCGATGAAAATCCTGCTGCCATCGCCGATTTTCTGGATCGTTACCAAGAGTCGATTACCTTTGCGAACGGACAAGTAAACGAAACCGCCGCTTTGGTCGGGCAATACGAAATCTTCCCCGAAGCGGTGGCACGACTGGCTATCCCTTATTGCAACATTACCTTTATCGAAGGCAAGGAAATGATGGATGTCTATTCCGGTTATTTGGCAGTTCTTCATGGACAAAATCCCCAGGCAGTAGGCGGCACATTACCAAGTGACGAGTTCTACTTCATTAGATAAGCGAAACCAGATGTCAAAACCGCCTTTTGGCAAACCTTTTTTGCGAAAAACTACCCACCCCAAAGCGACAGGGCGTAAACCCACGCTTCGTCTCTGGGCGGTTTTGGCATGGCTTTTGATTTGGCAAGGGTTGAGCCTATATATCGGACATGAGATTTTGTTACCATCGCCGCTGGCAGTAATCGTCAGATTGATTGAGCTGGCAAAAGAGCCTGTCTTTTGGTCGGCGGTGTGGTTCTCGTTACTTCGTATCGCTTCCGGCTTCGCTTTGGCAGTAACAGTAGGTGTATTATTGGCGGCGTTTGCCGCCCGTTGGCGACGGATAGAGGAGTTCCTTACCCCGGTGATGTTGCTTATCAAAGCCACGCCGGTTGCCTCGTTCATTATTCTTGTTTTAATCTGGGTCAACTCTGCCAATCTCTCGGTGATTATCTCATTTTTGATGGTACTCCCGATTATGTATACCAATGTACGGGACGGTATCGCCAATACTGATATCAAGTTAATTGAAATGGCGCAGGTCTTTTCTCTGCCGAAGCTCCGTCGGGTCAGTCATATTTACCTGCCGCAGACACTCCCTTATTTTCAATCTGCGTGTATGGTCGGACTCGGGCTTTGCTGGAAATCGGGAATTGCCGCAGAGGTAATCGGGATTCCGACCGGCTCAATCGGAGAACGACTTTATCTGGCTAAGATTTATCTCGCCATTCCCGATTTGTTCGCATGGACACTCACGATCGTCCTCGTCAGTATCGTTTTTGAACGCTTGTTTATGTTATTCCTCCGTACCATCGTTATCAAGCTCGAACGAGGCGGTGAGCGAGGAAGTAAACCAATAGAGGAATGAAAGCCACTATATAGAAAGACTAGGGAAATGGCAATTATTTTAACCAACATTTACAAAGCATATGACAGTACTGTCGTTTTTGAAGACTTTAGCTGTCACTTTGACGAGGGTACGGTTACATGTATCATGGGTACTTCGGGGCGGGGCAAAACAACGCTACTGCGGATTTTGGCAGGGTTGGAGAACGTGGATGACGGCAAGATGGTTGCAAATGAAAACTGGCGGCGGAGCATGGTCTTTCAGGAAGACAGGCTGTGCGAGAGCCTAAGTGCCATTGCCAATATCCGTCTGGTCTGCCGTAAGCCTGTTGCCGGTAGTGATATCCTTGAAGCGATGGCAGCAGTTGATCTTGACTCCCTCACCGCAAACCAAGCTGTCCGCAGTATGAGCGGCGGTCAGCGACGGCGAGTAGCGATACTGCGGGCATTGATAGCAGAATATGACTTGCTCTTGCTGGATGAGCCGTTCAAAGAGTTGGATGTAGAAACGAAGGAAAAAGTCATTCATTACACCAAAGAAATGACCCAAGGCAAGACGGTGGTTTTAGTAACGCACGACGAAAAAGAATGTGAACTGATGGGAGGACAGTTGATAAAGCTTTAGTTCAGAAAATTTATACAGTTGTCACATAAAAAAAGTTTTTCAAAATGTTAAAAAAAAAGTGTTGACACGGCAAATCTGTTGTGATATGTTATTGATATCATTATGATATCAGTTGCGCGGCAGGAACAATCACGCATCATGAAAAGGAGAAAAAAATGGTAATGGACACTTCAGTAATGAACGAAATCGTAGACGTAGTGGTATGGCTTCTTCCGTTTCTGATTCCGTTAGCTATCATTCAGCTTGGGCTTATGATCACCGCCTTGGTACACGCTTTACGGCACAAAACATACAAAACCGGAAACCGTACCCTCTGGATACTCGTGATCTTGCTCGTGAATATCATCGGTCCGGTACTCTATTTCATCATTGGCAAAGGTGAGGAGTAAACGATGAGCGATGTATTACAAATCAGTAATTTGTCTAAGAGCTTTGGCACGAATAAGGTAATTGATAATATTTCCTTTGCTGTGCCTGAGGGTAGTATCTTCGGATTCATCGGTGCAAATGGTGCCGGCAAAACCACTACCATGAATATCGTCCTCGGATTTCTTGAAGCCGATGGTGGACAGATTATTGCATGTGGTGAAGAAGTCCGCTATGGTGAAACTATCCGCAATATCGGTTATTTGCCTGATGTACCTGAGTTCTATAACTATATGCGTCCGCTTGAATACCTGACCCTCTGCGGAGAGCTTGCGGGGATGGAAAAAGTAAAAATCAAAACACGAAGCAAGGAGCTTGTGGAGATGGTCGGCTTGGCGCAAGCCAACCGCAAAATCGGTGGTTTTTCAAGGGGAATGAAACAAAGACTGGGTATCGCCCAGGCACTTTTGGGTGAACCGAAACTGCTTTTGTGCGATGAACCCACATCTGCACTTGACCCGCTTGGCAGAAAAGAAATCCTCGATATCCTCACAGAGGTGAGGGGGCAAACCACGGTAATATTTTCTACTCATATCCTTAGCGATGTCGAGCGGATATGTGACCGGGTGGCTTTCTTACACAAGGGCAAGATTGTTTTGGCAAGTGCCATTAGTGATTTGAAGGTACAGCACAAATCAAAATCACTCACCCTTGATTTTGAAGAAGAGATTGATACTGACTACATTTTGCAAATCCTCAGGCAAAATGATGTCGTGCCGTCACGAGTTGAAACCGGAGAAATTTGTCTGGAAAGTCTATATTTGGAGGTCGCAAAGCAATGAAAAACTTCCTGGTATTTTTCAAAAAAGAAATGTATGAGTCAGTAAAAACCCATCGGCTGTTAATCATGGGAGCAGTCTTCTTGCTATTTGGCATGATGAGTCCGCTGTTGGCACGTTTTACCCCGGAAATAATCAAGTGGGCGATGGCTAGTGACCCTTCATTAGCGGGGATGGATTTGAGCGCAATGATAACCGTGCCGACTGCTTTCGACTCATGGGCGCAGTTCTATGGTAATACGGGAATGATGGGGTTAATCGTCCTCGTCGTCGTTTTCTCAGGGATGATTTCAACGGAACTGTCACGGGGAACGCTGACAATCATGCTCTCCAAGGGCTTGTCGCGAAAAACGGTAGTTGCCGCCAAGCTGACGGCAGCAATATTCATTTGGACGATATGTTATATGCTCTCAGCGATAACCGCATGGGGATATACAGTATACATCTTCGATGAAAGTGTCGCCAATCTTTTCCTTGCCCTCTTTTCTATTTGGTTGTTTGGAGTACTTTTACTGGCGTTGACGATGTTGGCAGCAACGCTCTGGAACAATGCCTTCGTGTGTATCCTTGCCGTTGGGTTGGTCGTCGTAGTGATGAACTTAGTGGGTATGATTCCTGCCATTGGAAAGTATAATCCCATCATGTTGGCAAGCACCAGTTTTCTGCTTCTGACTACCGACCTCACCCCCACAGGGTTATATCCTGCCATTGCCATCAGTACTATTGCCATCTTTACTTGTAGCTTTTTGGCTCTCGTTTTTTTCAACAAGAATAAAAAGAGGGGGCGTAAATGGTTGATAGTGATAGCCATCACCGCCGTTGTTGCCTTGGCAGTTACGATTTTCATCGGTGAAGAAGCGATACGGAAGATACGGCTTAACAGATACATCATTTCCGAAAAAGTAACCGTGGGAGCGGGGACTGAATGGGAGTTATACGGTCTTTTGACCCTGCCGCGAAATGCCGAGGGACTAGTACCGGGCGTGGTATTGGTGCATGGCTCAGGACCCGGTGATATGGATTCGACGATATTTGATAATAAGCCATTCCGTGACATCGCTGAACATCTTTCCGCCAATGGTATTGCCGTTATCCGTTATAATAAACGGACTTTGACCCACGGAATGAAAATGACGGGTGAAGTCGCGCACGGTTTTACCGTGTGGCACGAAACGATCGAAGACGCGCTTCTGGCAGCTGCCATTCTCAAAAATGACCCTCGTATAGATAGCGATAGAATCTATATCGCCGGTCACAGTCTGGGTGGGATGCTTGCTCCGCGTATCCATGTAATGGGTGGCAGTGCCGATGAAGACGGACTCTTTGCCGGGTTGATTCTTTTGGCGGGCTCGCCGCAGTTTTTGCCTGATATTAGCAAAATGCAAAACTATGCTTTCATTGAATCAATGGAAGAGGGTATTGAGAAGCAGGAAATGTTGGCAACGATGGAGGCATGGGATGATACATATGCTGCCTATTTGTCCCTTTCCGAGGAAGAAGCCAAAAACACCCTCGTTCCCGGATGGGGTGGGATATCCGCTTATTACTTGCTCGACTTATATACCCATCCTGCGGCAATGTACATTGAAATGATCACTTCACCATTTCTGGTGATGCAACCGGATGATGATATCCAAGTGCTGACGGATGTTGATTTCCTGATGTATCAGGAACTATTGGCAGGCAGGTCAAATGTAACATTTAGGCTTTACCCCGGACTCAATCATCTGTTCATGCCCTCAACAGGACGAGGAATGACAGAACTCATGGATGAGTACAAGATAAAGGCACATGTTGCTCCGCAGGTTCTTGATGATATTGCGGCATGGATCAATAGTGGTAATCACTCTCTGGCGGTCCCAAGTATGAATCCATAAAGTGGGCGGTGGGTGGTCTGTCAGTTATATTCATCTGTTTTTTGTCGGGTGAGGTAATCACGATTTTTTGAATCGCCATGCCTGCATCTACGGCAATAATCCGCAAGCGGTGAAGTCCTGCGGACAAGTTCCCCTGTGGTACAGCTATCACCCGCGTGTTATTCATTACCCCATCCGCCCAATCACCGCCACCGCCTACATCTAACGCTTTCGGTATCGTGCTTAGTTCTTTCACCTCTCCATCGTCTACTTGCACGGCAAACCGCAACTGCTCATCTAGTAGCTTGACGGTGAAATGATAGGGGTTGTTGATGGGGAGGATGAATACATTGACAACATATTCCCCCGCTGTTTGCAAAAGAAAACTATATTCCAAAGAGGGCGAAGAATTAAGGTCGGCAAAAGTCGCCGTATTAGGCAGGAGCTTGACACTATCTTGCTCACGCCCATAATCCTCGATGATTACCCATTCTCCATCGGGAGTTTTACTATTGCTCACGAAGCGTGAGGGATTGATTGATACGAAGCCCTGCGTTTCCAAGTATGTATTGATGAGTAGGGTTTCTTCTCCGCTTCCATTCTCGTCTACTCTCATCAGACTCGGCATTTCTTCTTCAAGCACAAAGGTCTTTGGCCCGTCCCATGTCGTATAACGCAGATGGTTCTGGCGCATGATGCCATCCCATTTGCCTTGGGAAAGAGTTTGGTTATAATACTCCATATCCTCTTTGTCCTTTTGCCATGCTGCTTCTGCCAGACGTGCATACCCATTAGCAACTACTGCCCCTTTTTTTGCCCAGTATTCGTTCCATGCGGCGTAAACATTAAACTTATATACATTCATCGCCGCTCGCGCCGGATAAAGCACCATCTGGAAAAAGGCGGCGCGTTTAACTTCGGAGAGTGACTCATAGACCGTCTCACTCTGCGTGACCACCGCTTCAAAATCACGGATAATCCGATTCGCTTCATTGAAAGCGGTAAGACTGAATGTTGAGGGGTTGGCGTGGACTACCTCTGCCTTACGTGTTCCGAGGATTTTCGTATGGCGGGAGATTATCCCGGCTACGACATCTGCCGTCTCATCACCAAACTCACGACTCGCCCACTCTCTGATAAATTCCGATGTCAGATTTGGCTTGCTCCATTTCTCGTAATCATATGCCAATGAAAGGAAATAATCTAGCGGCAGCTCCATTGGTTTCAAGTCGCCGACATTGACAATCCAGATGTCCTTGATTCCCGCATCGTAAGCCCTCGTCATATTGTCCCATACCTTTGGTAAAGGAGTCTGATTTATCCATTGGTAACTAATTGGGCCGCCACGGTAATCGAAATGATAATACATCCCAAAACCGCCTGAACGTTTGCGCATTTCTTCGGTTGGCAATGTCCGTACATTTCCGAAATTGTCATCGCATAGCATGAGTGTGACATCATCAGGCACATCCAATTTGCCGATTACCTCATCACCGTAATAAAAGTCCTCCACCTCTTTGTAAAGAGCAATCATTTGTGGTGCAGTATCTGCTTTTCCGAAGACATCTTTAATTATTTCCCGTTGATCCGCCAAAACTTTTTGCATTAGCTCCATGTTGTCCTTGAGGGTGGCATTAGCCCCGAGTATTGATGTATCGCATTGCCCGCGCATCCCCAGGGTCAAGATAGCTTCATAGTCTTTTCTTGCGCTAAGCCCTCTCTTCCAGAAATCATAGACCTTGTCACGGTTGGTGGCATAGTTCCAATCGCCAAGCTTAGACCAGTTCCATTCCTTGTCAGCACAGGTCATGTGTTCATGATGGGATGTCCCCATGACAACACCGTAGCGGTCTGCCAATATCGTGTTTTGCTCGTCATCGGTGTGAAATGAATTGTTCCACATCACCGGCCATAGATAATTCCCTTTGAGGCGTAACAATAGCTCAAACACCTTGACATAAAATTGACTGCCACAGCCTTGACTGGCTTCCGGATTTGCCACCTTAGGAAAATGCTTGCCAAACCATCCTGAGAGGCTTGGTGATTCGTCGTTCAGGAAAAAGCCACGGTACTTGACGGATGGTTCTCCTTTTATTATCTGTAAATCAAGCGGGAAAGAAATCTTTTCCCTTCGTTCAGGGGTACTGTCACCCCACCATACCCAAGGGGAAACACCTATCATTCGTGAGAACTCATATATCCCGTAGATAGTGCCTCTTTTGTCGCTGCCGGCAATGACGAGGGCGCGTTCAACATTGGCGCAAGGAGTTTCGACTACCTGAAGCAAATAGCTCTCCCATTTGCCTTCTATGGTACTAACATCCAAGTTACCGCACGCAATGAGATTGTCGATGACAGGATTTTTGCCAATCGTTCCTGCGATAAGGACTATCGACGGCAGGGTGGTGATGTCGGTGTAAAGCATCGGCTTCACGCCTGTGACGAGGAAGATATCGTTTTGCGAGGAGCTAAGAGCGATTCCCACCCCCTCCCAGTCGGATGAACTGCCATATAGAGCCATGACTGTAGAGGCGTGGTTACTGTCGAAGAGGACTAAATCACCAGTGACAATATCGTTTCCGCAAATGTTGTTTGACATGGGGTTCTCCTTTTCATGTTCATGTTATTAGTTGCTCCAGGAACTCTTCCAACTTTGCTTTTGAATCAATGCAAACCGCTTGACGGCGAAGTGCGGCGGCACGGGGAACTCCCACTATATACCATGCGATGTGTTTTCGCATTTCCCGCAGAGAAGTATATTCACCCTTTCGCTTCTCCATCTCTTCATAATGGCGGCGTATCATGGCGGCGATATCATTTACCGTGATTTTGGTTGCTGTAGTTTCTATTGTATTCGGGTGTGTGTTGACCGAGCTGGTCAATGTGTTTGTGTTCGTCACACCCTCTTTTCCCTGCAAATACCCGCTTATCTCCCGAAACACCCACGGATTCCCTCTGGCGGCACGACCGACCATCACCGCATCGCAACCGGTATGTGTGAGCATTGCGGCAGCAGTTTTGCCGTTTACCACGTCGCCGTTGCCAATGACAGGGATACTGACGCTTTCCTTTACAGCGGCGATGATATCCCAATCCGCATGACCGGAATAGAACTGATCACGGCTTCTGCCATGAATAGCTATCGCTGCTGCCCCTGATTGTTCGGCAATCTGCGCGATTTCTACGGCATTTATTTCCTCGGCGGCAAACCCTGCTCGCAACTTTACCGTCACCGGCTTCTTTGTCGCCATTACCGTCTTCTTTATGATTTGCCCTACTAGCCTTGGGTCTTTCATGAGCGCCGCCCCTTCGCCGTTGTTGACGATTTTGGGAGCCGGGCAACCCATGTTGATATCGAGGAAATCATATGTCTGGTTATCAATCATTGCCGCCGCTCGACTGATGATATCGGCATCAGAACCAAACAGCTGTAGCGAAATCGGATGCTCCCCCGATGAGGTCTCCATCAAGGCAAACGTCTTTTTGCTGTCATGGAGTATCGCCTTGGCACTAATCATCTCCATATATGTAAGCCCTGCACCCATTTCACGGCAAAGAAGACGAAAAGTAAAATCCGTGACCCCTGCCATTGGTGCGAGAACGACCTTGTTCGGAATTATAGTATTGGCAATTTGAAAACCTGATATTGATTCCATTATGTCACACGGTTCTTGTTATAAATAATCCGCAGTCCTGCCAGAGTCAAATGACGGTCATATACCTCGATGGCAGTACATTCTTCGGCAATAATACGCCCGATACCGCCTGTGGCAACGACCTTCAAATCATCATAGCCTGTTTCTTTTTTTACTTGTTGGATAATGTATTCGGTCTGACCGATTTGCCCATAAACCAACCCTGCTTGAATACTGGAAATCGTCTCTTGGGCAAGAATTGAGGGTGGTTTCTTGATTTCGACCTCAGGAAGTTTAGCCGTTCCCTCCCACAAAGCATTTGCCGAAAGGCGTATCCCCGGAGCAGTAATCCCGGCAGCAAAAGAGCCGTCAGCTGTCACCAAGTCATAAGTGGTTGCCGTCCCAAAGTCGATGACAAGTATCGGCCCGCCGTAGAGTTCATATCCTGCTACCGCATCCACGATACGGTCAGCCCCAATTTCACGGGGATTTTCCGTAACGATTTTGAGTCCTGTTTTGATACCCGGACCAACGACCAATGGTGTGACCCCGACATAGCGACTGATAGACCTCATCAGCGAGTGCATAATCCCCGGTACGACACTGGCGACGATAGCTCCTGTGATTTTGCTTTTATCAATTTGATTGATGTGAAGCAGATCAGAGAAAGCCATCCCCAATTCATCCGATGTCCGTGCCTGTTTGGTCGTCAGGCGAAAAGTGGTGCGAAGCTCATCAGACGAAGCCCACACTCCACAGACAATATTGGTGTTGCCAACATCAATTGCCAGTATCATGATATCCCTCCTCCATGAAAACACGATAGTAAAGCTCTAGCGACGTAAACAAATCCTTCTTCTTGCCGCGGATTTCTTGAATCATCAAACCGCTGGATATCGTATCATAATAAATGTCGCTTTCTTCATGCTCTGTTTTTAGTAGCACAGAACCCTCTTCATCAAAGCCAATCAGGAATACACCGCCAGTCTCTTCCGTGAACAACACGCACAAAATCCGCAATTCCTCACGCACAGCAATGGGCAGGTCGCCAAAGTCCTCATTGAAGTAATACTTCATATCATAAGCACTTGCGCCGCAGAGGATAATATGTTCCCGATTGTTCGTAGTCATATTTTCACTCGCTAGAGAGTCGCCATCATTACTGCCTTGATGGTGTGCATCCGGTTTTCGGCTTGACGGAAGACAACTGACTGTGCCGACTCAAAGACATCATCGGTCACTTCCATCTCTGCAAGACCGAATTTTTCAAATACATCTCTTCCTATTACTGTTTTGGTATCATGAAACGAGGGAAGACAATGCATGAAAATAGCTTCGCTGCTCGCATTTGCCATCACATCACTATTGACTTGATATGGGCGCAAGTCTTCAATCCTCTTTTTCCAAACTGAGGCATCTTCACCCATCGATACCCAGACATCGGTATAGAGGACATCTGCTCCCGCTGTCCCGGCGACAATGTCTTCGGTAAGGGTGATACTGCCGCCGCTGTAAACTGCAATCTCACGACACTTTTTGACAAGCTCATCATCAGGGAAATACTCAGCGTTGGTACAAGCGGTAAAGTGTATTCCCATTTTGGCGGAAGCTACCATCAATGAGTTCCCCATATTATAGCGAGCATCGCCCATATATGTCAGGCGTATTCCTTTTATCCGCCCGAACTGCTCACGTATCGTCAGCAAGTCTGCCAACATTTGCGTGGGATGGAACTCATTTGTCAAACCGTTCCAAACAGGAACGCTGGAGTAAGCCGCCAGTTCTTCGATCAAGTCTTGCCCATAACCACGGTACTCAATACCATCATAAATCCCGCTTAGCACCCGTGCCGTATCGGCAACGCTTTCTTTCGTGCCAAACTGCGAGCTAGAGGGGTCGAGATAGGTGGTGTGCATCCCTAGGTCATTGGCAGCGACTTCAAATGCACATCGTGTCCGGGTACTGGCTTTCTCAAAAATCAACACTATGTTCTTTCCCCGATGTTGATCGGAAAATATACGCTGCTGTTTCATTTCTTTGAGTTCTGCGGCAAGAGTTACCAAATATTCGATTTCTGCCGTGGAGAAATCCAGTAATTTCAAAAAGTGACGACCTTTTAGATTCATCAATGGCTTCCTTTTCTAATATAGAAGAATGTCGCGGTTGCGCGACATTCTTCTCACATATTACTCCAACAAATATGCTATACCGTAAATGTCTCTTTGAGCGTGGCGGCAAGTCCTGCCAGTCCTTGTATCTCTGAAGGGATAATAATTTTGGTCGCTTTGCCGTCAGCGGCTTTTTCAAAAGCTTCAAGGCTCTTGATTTTGAGAACCGCTTCGTCAGCTCCTGCTTCACGTATCATCTTGATGCCATCAGCAGTAGCTTGTTGGACTTTTCTGATTGCCTCTGCCTCACCCTCGGCTTCACGGATACGCTTTTCTTTTTCCGCTTCAGCACGCAAAATGGCTGATTCCTTGGCCGCTTCCGCTTCAAGAATAGCTGCCGCTTTTTTGCCCTCTGCCACGGTAACGTTGGCGCGCTTTTCACCCTCGGCGCGAGTGACGGCTTCACGACGTTCACGTTCAGCTTTCATCTGCTTTTCCATCGCATTCTGGATTTCTGCAGGCGGGGAAATGTTCTTTAACTCAACACGGTTTATCTTGATTCCCCACGGGTCTGTGGCAAGGTCAAGTGATGCTCGCATTTTGGTATTGATGGTTTCACGAGAGGTCAGACATTCATCAAGCTCCAAGTCACCGATGATATTACGAAGAGTCGTGGCTGTCAAATTCTCAATTGCCATGATCGGATTTTCCACACCATAGGCAAAGAGTTTCGGGTCGGTAATCTGATAAAAGACAACTGTATCAATCCCCATTTTGACATTATCCTTGGTAATAACCGGCTGTGGCGGGAAATCTCCAACTTGCTCTTTCAAGTTGACCCGCTTGGCGATCCGGTCAATGATGGGAATCTTAAAATGAAGACCGACAGACCATGCTGATTGAAATGCGCCTAAACGCTCGACGACGAACGAGTTGGCTTGTGGTACGATTTTGATACAGGTGGATAAAATCCAAATGACAAATAATGTAATGATAATAAATGCTGTTAGTCCGGGCATATGCACTTCCTTTCCAATGCTAACTACACGCTATTTACTCCGGTATTTCCTCTTCTTCCCTTGGTTCTGTTATCTTTTCTTCGATAATCAACTTGACCCCATCAACACATCTGACAACGCCAACTGCTCCTACCGGCAAAGTAATACCTTCCTTTAATGTTCGTGCCGACCACTCCTGCCCGCCCATATTAACCTGACCGATACCTTGAAGATTGTCTATTTCGCTGATTACTATGACATCACGTCCGATATAGCCCTCAACATTGGTCTTGGTGCGGTCACGGTTGAAGTGCTTTACGGCAAGGGGGCGGGTAAAGTAGAGTAGCAATATCGATACGGTCAAGAATAAAACTACCTGTAACCATATCGGAGCGTCAAAAACTGCCGCCACCGTGGCAACTAATGCACCGCCGGCAAACCATACCGTTGAAAGCCCCATCGTTACTAACTCAAACAAAACCAGCAAAACGAACAGAATCAACCAAAAGACTGCCAGTCCATCCATAGCGCAAACCCTCCTTTTGTGTCTTTATTTTATCATAAGTCAAGAAAGATGGGAAGAGAAGATTTCTCAGAGTAAACTTCTCAGGGAAATTTTCATCAGGGAAGTTTTCTCAGGAAGTTTTCTCTGAGAATATTGCTGACCACTTTACGTAACTTATTCGAAAATTTTACATTAGTATGGTGGTTCGGATTTGGTATGCCATGTATTATCGGTTTCAAAGCTGATGTGTTGAAAACGATTAGAAGCAAACACGTAGGGTGGTTATTGGGAAATGAAAATTACGCTTAGAAATGTTCAGAAAACGTTTGGTTCAACGGTTGTTATTGAACAAGCCGATGAAATCAAATTTGAAAGCGGAAAAGTAACAACTTTATTGGGACCGTCTGGTTGTGGTAAAACTACATTGTTGCGGATGATTTCGGGATTGGAAACGCCTGACTCCGGCGAAGTGTGGTTTGATGATGAATGTGTGTTTTCTGCAAATCGGCATATAAACCTTTCGCCAGACCAAAGAGGACTTGGATTTGTCTTTCAAGACTTTGCTCTTTGGCCACATATGAATGTTTATGAAAATGTGGCTTTTGGACTTCGGGCACGAAAGCAAACCACTAATCTCAAACAGCGCATCGCTAACGCATTACATGCTGTCCGCCTCGAAGGGTTCGAAGAGCGTTATCCTCACCAACTTTCCGGGGGACAACAACAGCGCGTTGCCTTTGCTCGTGCAATCGTGATTGAACCAAAGTGTATTTTATTTGACGAGCCATTATCTGCGCTAGATGCGATTTTACGCAATGAAATGCGCACCGAACTTAAAATACTGGTAAATCAACTGGAAATTACTGCTGTGTTTGTAACACATGACCAAGTTGAGGCAATGAGTATGAGTGATACAATCATGGTTATGAACAAAGGCAAGATAGAACAGGAAGATTCCCCGGAACGAATATACCACAACCCTGCAAGTTCTTTTGTAGCACACTTTGTAGGACGTTCTAATTGGATTGGAAACGACAAGATGTTCCGTCCTGAATCCTTAGCATTAACTCATATTGAAGGAGCTGCCGAATATCGTATGTTAGTTCAATCGGTTCAATTCTTAGGCAATGTTTATGAACTTTGCCTTGAAAGCGACGAAAAACGTTGGTTTGCATTATCAGCACAAAGGCCTTCAGAAAAAGAAATATGTGTATACGTCAAAGACGCGAACATATTGAATTTTTCTGTGCAATAAAACACAAAAAAACGATTTGGAGGAAAATCAAATGTGCAACAAAAAGTCATTACCAGCAATCCTTGTCTTTACCCTGCTTCTAACAGGACTGACGGCTTGTATTGGACAAGAATCAGTTCCCACAACGCCACCAGTGGCTGATCCGCCGGCAACTGTCGCACCCACTCCTGCTCCAACACCACCCGCCCCTAATCAGACTCCGGAAGATCCTGATCCGGCAGAAGCAAATAGGTTTGAAGGACTTACAGGTGTTGTGTATGTGTATATGCCAAGTCCTCCTGCACTTGCTGAAAAGCTTGCAGAAGGATTCACAGACTTGACCGGAGTTGAAGTAAGGACATTTATCGGCACAACAGGCGAAATCCTAGCAAGGCTCGAAGCCGAAGCTGCGAACCCTATTGCTGACGTCGTCGTTCTTGCATCATGGTCAGATGGTCTTTCGTTAAGAGCAGGCGGTCAATTGCTCTCTCATACCCCAAACGGTGCTGAATTGTTACATCCGGGATTGGTTGATTCCCAAAATACCCTTTTCGGCATGAGTGCGTCTGCTGTTGGTGTTGTATACAATACTCTTATGATTCCTGACCTCTCATCTACTCATAGCACTACATGGGAGCAACTGGCAGACGACGATTTTAGAGACGAGCTTGCCTTCCCCTGTCCCGAAAGGTCTGGTTCAGCAAGTGACTTCCTTTCCGGCTTTATTTTCGACAAAGGAGAAAGCGAAGGTTGGGCTACATGGGAAACAATGGCCGAGTACGGCATGATTGTACCTGGCGCTAACGCCGCTGCATTAGAATCTGTAATAACAGGAGCGAGAAGTATTTTGGTTGCGGGAGTAGATTGGAACGCATACGCTGCAATCAACAGAGGAGAGCCAATCAACTTCTTTTATCCCGCAGAAGGTACAGTGGTTAACCCACGCCCGGCAATGATTTTGCAAACAAGCAACAATCTTGAAAATGCAAAAGCGTTTTTAGATTATATGCTTACCGATGAGGCGCAACAAATGATTGCTGATGTACATTTGATTCCCGGTCGAAGTGATGTATTAAGCACAACTAGACCCAACTTTAACGAAATGACCGTCCTTAACACCGACTGGTACTGGATGATGGAACATTCAACTGAGATATCTCAAAGATTTAATGCGTTAATGGGGACTAATTAATGTCGCTGCTACGAGTCTATAGTCTATCAAAGAAATTCCGGACATATGGGGCGATGCTCCCCATATGTCTGGTTTTGCTTGTGTTTGTAATCATACCTTTAATCGTTATTTTTACGAGAGCTATAATCATTGATGGCAGCTTGGACTTTTCTCTGTTGATTAAAACAGTAACGGATGCAAATAACATCAAAACAATCACCAACACTCTGTTGTTGGGTGTTGCCGTAGTCATATGCTCTACGTTGCTTGCCATGCCTCTGGCATTCTTAACTGTGCGCACACAAATTGCCAATAAGAAATGGTTGGACATCATCTTGATGATTCCCTTCATGACACCGCCATACATAGCCTCGATGGGTTGGATTCTATTCACACAGCGGCGAGGGCTTTTTCAGCAGATGCTCCCGGCAACAGGGGAAATATCTGAAAAGTTTTTCTCATTTTGGGGTATCGTGTTGATAATGAGTTTGCATCTGTTTCCTTTCATCCTTGCTATTATGAAAAATGCACTGTTAAATATCGGAGCTAGTTTAGAGGAAAGTGCTTCTGTTTTTGGTGGTAAGTTTTTTTACAGATTACGTCGTGTTACCCTGCCTTTGATTGGTGGAAATTATGCTCTTGGCGCACTACTGGTGTTCATTAGAGCAATATCCGAATACGGAACGCCTGCCACCTTGGGCAAAAGAATAGGCTTTTCCGTTTTTGTTACAGAAATACATCATAACGCCACTATCTCACCTATTAACTTTGGAGCTGCTGCGAGCCTTTCCAGTATTTTGATTTTGATTTGCATGATGGTTTGGTTTGTTCAAAATCATGTAACAGCAAAGAGTACTTACACGTTAGTAGGAGGCAAAGGTACGAGGCCGCTCTACGTAAAACTCAAGGGTAGTAAAACAATAGCGGCATGGATTTATATAGTCGTACTACTTGTTATCGCGGTTGGGATTCCATATTTTGCTGTTGCTATAACTTCCTTGATTCGCTTGCGTGGTTTTGGAATGATGTCGGGTAATTACACAACCGATCATTACATAAATCTTTTCGTCGACAATCCCAGAGCCTCACAGGCTTTTAGAAACAGCATATTTTTAGCGTTTTTCGCAGCTACGATTAGTGCGATGTTAGGCACGGCTGTTGCGACAATCATACATCATACAAAATCACGTTCACGTAAAATATTTCATGTCTTGGGACTGATGCCTGATATGCTACCCAATATTGTGCTTGTCATTGGCATAATGATTTTTTGGAACTCAATATTTCATTTAGTTCCTTTGTATAACAGCATATGGATAATGGTGCTTGCCTTTGTTACCCTATTTCTACCCATCACAGTTCAATATGTGGTTTCTTCGTATTCACAAATTGGAGAAAGCCTTATTTGGGCGGGGAAAGTATTTGGTGGTCAACCTGCTTATATTTTTCGTCGTATAACTTTACCATTACTTTTGCGTGGGATTTTTGTGGGTTGGATGATGACTTTTATCATATCATTCCGTGAATTAGTTGCGGCAAGCATCATTTCGCCACCAAACACTTTAGTCGTATCCACATTTATCATGCGCGAGTTCGAACAGGGTAGCGTTTCCGCAGGGATGGCAATGGCGGTGGTCAGTGTAGTATTTACTACAGGGTCATTAGTATTTATTAATTGGTTTTTATTAAGGGGAATAGATGGGATGAAATCATGAATTTGATCATAGGTGGCGGCGTTGGCGAACATGGGCGTAACTGCTTTTTTGTAGAAACCAAGAAAGAGAATTTTCTGTTTGACTGCGGGATTATGCCTGGGGTCAGTACCCCATTCCCAAGATTAAATGGTGTCCAAATTCAATCTGCAAAATGGTTGTTTATAAGCCATTCGCATATCGACCACACAGGGGCGTACGATTGGCTTTGCGAACAAGGTTTTGACGGATGTGTTGTTATGACTAAAGAAACTTCAAGACAAGTCTTGTTTTCCCCAAAGAATGTGCGCTTAATTAATGAATTAATCCCTGCGCTTAAAGAGTATTTTTTAAGTGAAGATTTGATTGTAACATGGGGAAAAAGTGGGCAATGCGCCGGAAGTGTTTGGTATAAAATATGCGTTGATGACAAGAGTATTCTTTTCAGCGGAGATTATATTGAAGATACATTGGTTTATCGTTGTGACTATATCCGCAATGCAAATGCAGATATAGCCGTGTTAGACAGCGCATACGGCAAAATTATACATTCGCCTACTGAGTATCGCAAGGTTTTGGTTAATACAGTAAAAGATTGCATTGAACGTAATAAAATAGTTTTATTCCCTGTTCCTAAATATGGTCGGGGATTTGAGTTGCTTGCACTTTTTCATAAGTCATTTCCTCATGTTCCGGTTAAACTGGATGCTCACTTGCACGGAGAGCTAACTCGGGTGAAGAAATATGAAGAGTGGATTAAACCGGATTTTATTACAAGTATAAAAGAAATAAATTTCAGCGATTCCGATGAAAGTGGTATTATATTTACCAGCGACCCACAACTTAATACTGCCAAAGGGCATAAAATCGCAGAAGAAATCATTATCCGAAATGGAGCAATCATTTTGACTGGTCACGAAGATATTGGGAGTTATAGCGAAGCTCTGCGATTGTCCGGGAGAGCCGTATCGTTGCGATACTCCGTTCACATGAACGACTCAGAAAGAAGCAATTTAGAAAGAGCAAATTCATTTAAAGACGTTATCAGTTATCATCATTAACCCAATAATATTGCCTGCTGTTAAATGTCAAAAGAATTTATTGTTGGTTTTTCGCAAAGTAGGCTGCAACCTTCTTTAGTCTTTCATTTTCTTCTCGTAAATCCTTGACCTCACGATGCAAACGCACCGGTAGCTGGTACATATTAACATCCATTTAAACCTTTTGTCCTAGATATTCGGCGCGGGTGTAGGGTTTGGGTTTAATGTTTTTTCTTCAAAAAATCTTCAAAACAATCTTCAAAATAATCATTTTTAGCTGTTGACAATATCCTGCAAAGGTTTATAATGAATAAATCGGGAACATATGTTCTGTAAGGGGGAGTGGTATGAACAATCCACATGATTTGCTAGAGAATGTATTGCTCGACATCGAGAGCAATGTGAAAACTAACATTACTGCCGATATGCTTGCCAAAAAGCATTATATTTCGTCAACCCACTTGCAAAGATTATTCAAGTTCGCTTTTGAGCAGACGCTAGGTAGTTACATAAAGCAACGTAAACTTGCAGCGAGTCTTGATTGTTTGCTCACAACTGATATGAATATCTTGAATGTTGCTATCGAGTTTGGCTTTGAATATGAGCAAACCTACATCAGGGCTTTCAAGCGTATCTTCGGAGCCACTCCCGGTGAAGTGCGAAAGACAGAGAAGATAGTTGATGTGTTACCGCCGCTTCATTTGTATGATGCCAGAAAGATTACCGAAGGCATTTTAATGAAGCCCGTGATGGTAATGGTGCCAACATTTTATGTTATTGGCAAACGTCACAAGGTAAGGCGGTATGATTCCTTATCAAAATCACCGCTTTTGGCGAAACAGTTCTGGCAACATGAGCGGAAGCTGATTGAGAACACTCTGCACCCTGAACTATACATTGGACTTACCCGGATTCCCAAACATGAAACCGGATATACATTTTATTTGCCGTCGGTACAAGTACACGATTTGCGAAATATCCCTGATGGCATGGAGGGAGATACCATCGAAGCTTCTCTTAGTGTCAGATACCGTTATATCGGTAAGCACCATTACTATGACCTCAATGCCCGTGTTGCAAAATCCATTTATGAAGCGATAAAAGCATTGGAAACGGATAAAGAGTTCAAATACAGTCTTTATCGTAATGATATGTACTTTGAAAGAATCGACACCTCGGCATATGATGGAAAATATTGTCAGATGGAATGGTTTTCGCCTGTATGTGAAAAGCAAGCTGTTGCGACTAGTCCATTTCGTTGGAGTGATAACACTGCCTGTTCCATAGATGATGAGAAATGTTAATCAAGCAAAACTATAGCGTGTTATTCTTTATTTATGATTGTGTATGTTTATTTACAAAGGAGCAAAAATGAGTAAGAGCCAATATATTGAACAGATTATTGCCGGGCATGAGCTATACTGGGATATGCTCGGAAATCTGCGGGGTAATGAAAACCACAAAGGCAATTTGAGTTGGCTTAGCGGCGACATCAATTACATTTATAAGGTGAAGCTGAACGGTCCTGACTATAATGCTGATGTCTCTAATGTCATTGCGAAGTTGGACAATCATGAAATCCCGTTGAATTTGATTATTACCCCTGATACCGCTCCCGCTGATGTTGATGTCTGTGAACTTTTTTTGGCATATGACCAAATCGAGTATGCACGAACGAACTCCGGCATGGCAAAGGAAATCCGTGCGAATGGCAATAGCACATACATGAACGCATATAACAATGATATAAAAGTCTTCAAAGTATCTAAACCGAGTCATCTTAAAATGTGCGGGGTAATCTTTAATGCTGTCTTTGAATATGACATCTTTTCATTAAAGCACTATATAGATGCTTTTTGTCACCCGAATGTTTATTTCTATATGGCTGAACATAGAGGCGTTCCTGCCGGGGCTTGCATGGCAATACACGGAAATGATTTCGTACAAATAGCATGGGTCGGCACTCTAAAAGGATACCGCCAAAGAGGTATCGCCGGGTACTTGATTGGCATGGCAGAAAAAGCAGCGTTAATCAAGGGAATAGAGCTATCCGTGCTGTCCGCTTATCCTGAAGGATTGAACGCATACAAGCGTATCGGATATAAACAATACTGTGAGATTGTTACTTTGGATTATAAGGGAGAGTAAGCAATACTTCGCTGTCATTGCGGCTTGTACTGTCATTGCGGGCTTGTACTGTTGTTACGGCTTGCTCTGTCATTGCGGGCTGTTCTATTGTTACGGCTTGTGCTGTCATTGCGGGCTTGACCCGCAATCTCAGTTTTTCATCACTACAGCGTTTCCATTACCATGAGCAGGGTTTGATAGCTGTCCACATCATGGTATTTCACTTCGTCCGAAGAAAACTTGTTAAAGAGAAGCTTGGCGCAATCAACCTTTGCTCTTTCAATCGGGCGTATTTCGAGGTCATCCATCGTCCCTTTAGTTTCGGCAATAAAGAAAATATGCTTAACCTTGCCCTTTTTGAAAGTTATCGCCCAATCGGGTGAATAATTGCCAACAGGGGTCGGGATGTAAAACCCACGAGGCCCGCGAGGGAGTTTTGCGTAAACGACCACTTCATCGGCAACATCCAAATCTTCGGCGAATCTACGTTCAATGCTGTCTGCTGATGTGCCGTCCGTAAAGATGTAATCTTGGATGGCGCATTTCGCATTAAACGCTTTTGCATATTCATCAGAGGCACGGCTCATATTGAAAATGTCTTGCGTGTATGGTTCTTCCGCACTTGGGGCATAAGTGATATGATTTACAATAACCGATGCTTTTTGGGTGTTGATAATCCGTATTACCTTTGCTATGAACTCCTCCGGGTTTTCTGCAAAAAGCATTTGCTTATCTTTGCCTATTCCCGAAAGGATAGCGGTTACGGTCTTTCTTGTTAGCGATGTTCCCTCTGCAATCTTGCCGATAAGGTCATAAGAGGCAAGCCCGCCTTTTGCTCTATCAAGACGTTTCGTTTCGGTTTTGGATACATTGAAGTCCGTGCCGTCTTGTGAGCCTTTTGTTATGGTGTAGGAAAGCCGAGCCACTTTCAAATCCTTATCAATAGCGGCGATTGCTTTCTCAGCCAATACATCGCCGTTAAAATCCACGGTGTAAGCATACTTCTTGTTGATACGTTCCCACAGCTCTTGAAAGTCTTTCCAGTTGTCATTGATGGGGTTATCTTTTATCTTTGTTTCGTGTCCGTTTGCCGTCATGTCCTTTAAGATGCTTGGGTCGAATATGGCCTGTACGAGTTTATGCACACTTTCGGAAAGCGGGGCGAGTTCTGTTTTCATCGGGGCAAAACTGCCCGATTCTGCTGCTGTACGGTAAGTATCGGTAACATTACCGTCATCGTCCACATAGTCATTTCTTACAAGATAGTTGTATGCGGCTGTAGCTTCGGCTACGGTGAAAGTGTGTATTTCACCATCGCCGACAGAAACGCTCCTGCCCGAAAAATAATCAACGCTTGCTTTGGTTGGGCGCTCGTAAAGGTCGGACTCGATTTCGCTTTGTAAATCTGAAACAAAGCCCGCATAACTTTCGCTTGCGATAACGGTAAGCATATTTACGCCATGCACAAAGGTTTCGCCGAGGGTTTCGGTGTCTTGTCGTTCGCCGATATTGTTCACGCAAAGCCGTAAGCCTCTGCCGACTTCTTGGCGTTTGGCGGTGGTGTTGTATGAGTGTTTCAATGTGCAAATCTGAAACACATTCGGGTTATCCCAACCTTCACGCAGAGCGGAATGAGAGAATATGAACCTTGTCGGCTCATCAAAAGACAACAAGCGTTCCTTGTTTTTAAGTATAAGGTCGTAAGCCGATATATCATCAGATTCCTCCGAACCACGCTTGACCGTGCTATTGATGGCTCGTCCTTTTTTATCTATCGAAAAATAACCTTTATGTGTATCAGCAATTTCAATGTCACGAAGATATGCTTGGTAAGCAGAGGTTACAATGGTTAGCCGTTCATTTAATGCGGCAACGTATTCTTCCTCGAAAACTCGCCCATATTCGCCGAGTAGTTCTTCGCCGTCATCACCGTACTGGCGGTACTTTGCCACTTCATCAATAAAAAAGAGTGAAAGGCACTTTACGCCCTGCCTAAATAGGCGTTCTTCTTTATCAAAATGGGAGTTGATTGTTTCCCGAATTTGAATACGCCTAATATCGTCCTCATTTACATTGCCGCTTGCCTCGCCAGTAGATAGGGTATCTCCGTTGGTAAATGTCACGGTTGCACGAATAGGGTCAATATCGGCAATGGATATACCCCTGTATTCCTCAAGCCCTTTTGATTCTGTAAACAGGCTATCGCCGACTTGCAATAAACGCATTTCACGTTTTGGTGAACCACCTACACGGCTGACCTCAAACTCCAAGCGGGCGCGGGGTGGCTTTCTCTTATCAAGTACAATGGCGGCAAGATACATATAGCGATTAGTGCCGCTAAGATTTTTAAGTTCAAAGCCTTTAACCTCGATTTTCTTAACCAGCTTTTTCTTGAAAGCATCAAGGGCATCAAGAACGTAGACAAGGTTATGGCTTGTCTTGTGGGTTGCCGAGAAGTTGAGGGAAAAGAGCGGTGCAAAGTTCTTTTTCAGGGCGTTTTGCGTAGCCGTACCACCCATCTTCTGAGGCTCGTCTAATATGATAATGGGGCGGTTGGCTTTGATGACGTCAATCGGGCGGCGGCTTCCAAATTCATCACGTTTGGTATAGATAATCCTTGCCGCCTCATTTCCACTGCGCCCTTCAACATTTTTATCCTCGTTCATCGTGGTGTTGAACGCTTGCGTGTTGATAATCATTACGTTAATGCCGCTATTTTGGGAAAACTCGTCAAGCTGGTGTAGATTGGACGAATTATACACAAAGAACCGGGCTTTAATGCCGTAAAGCTCCATGAAGTGTTCTTGTGTAATTTCAAAGGATTTCTTCACACCCTCACGGATGGCAATGCTCGGTACAACCACGATAAACTTGCTCCATCCATACGCCTTATGAAGCTCGAACATGGTTTTGATATACACATAGGTTTTACCTGTGCCTGTTTCCATTTCCACATCGAGGGACACTACGCCAAGCCCTGCGGCAAGGTCAGTTGAATACTTGATGTTATTGTCGGTTTGCACGGTTCTGATATTCTTCAGTAGTTGCTCCCTGTTAAGAGCAACCTCCGCATTGCGGTATGCCGTTTCATATTCATCTTCTAACTCGTCAAGCGTACCCTTTAGCTTTCCAACATCACGGCGGTAACGGTCTAATTCCGTTTTCGGCTGTCCGGCAAAAACACGAACGATGCTGTCGGCGGCTTCTGTTTGAAAATCCTGCACTTTGAATTGAAATTTCATTCAGCGTCGCCTCCATTCACCAACTCGCGGAGTGCTTTGGCTTCCTCGAACTCCTCTATCCATTCCACCAACTTGCTTTGCAACAAAGCTTTGTCAGGAAGGTAGAGGCTATACTCGGAAGCATAGATGTTTTCGCCCTCCGGCAATGTTAGCTCAACTATCGCATCATCCTTTTCCTTGCATAGCAGAATACCCACGGTCGGGTGCTCGTCTTCAGTTTTTACATAGCGGTCAAAGTAATGAACATACATGAGCATTTGCCCCAAATCCTTATGCTCCAGCGTATCTGTCTTAAGGTCAATAAGTACATAGCACTTCAACAAGCGGTTGTAGCACACCAAATCCAGTTTGTAATGCTTCTCGTTGAAAGTGAACCGTTTTTGACGCGCTTCAAACAGGAATCCTTTGCCGAGTTCTAGTAAGAAAAACTGTAGTTTGCTTATTATCGCCATTTCCAAGTCGTTTTCGTCATACTCAGATTTGCCTTCAAGATTAAGGAAGTCCAATATGAGGGGATCCTTAAGCATGTCGTGGGGCTCTTCTACGATTTGTCCTTCGGATGCTAATCTGGTTACTTTTTCCTTGTTCGCAGAAAGTGCCAACCGTTCGTAGAGGCTGCTAGCGTACTGTTTTCTCAGCCAACGATAATCCCAGTTCTGCTTTTCTGCTTCAATTTCGTAAAAGTGGCGTTCATCATCGTTTTTTATTCGCATCAAAACCAAATAATGCGACCAGCTAAGCCTAAAGGGGTACAAAACACCAAGCAATGATTGGCGTTTTCCGCTGCCTTTTGTATTATCCAATTCACCAAGCAATGCTTGTTGAATTTCATCAAAAGGAGCGTTTGCCAATTTCGTAAGCATTGCTTGTGATTTCTCGACAACTGCACCACCATGCAATTTCGTAAGCATTGTTTGCGAAATTGATGGAGCGTAAACATTGTAGAATTTTCTTGCATTTGTAAGAGTTGACACAGAAAAACCTTTTCCTACGCGCGCATTAAGATAGGCAGATAGCCCATCAAGCAGTTTCCTTCCGTATGCCGCACGCGCTTTGCCGCCCTGTTCTTCTTCAACAATCATGCGACCAATCTCAAAGTAGGTCACGCACATTGCAAAATTCGTGTTGCGTCCTACGAATTTCCTGGACTGATCGATTATTCGTGCCACATTTTCAAAAAACTCAAAGCCATTGGTTTTTTGCAACTCGTCCATCTACAGAACCCTCCTTATCGTGTTGGGGCTGTAAGTGTTAAACACTTGCTCAAAGTTTACCATTGCGCTGTCGTTGGCGAAACTGCTGTCACGAAAAAAATCTATTGCTATATCATTCTTACCCAAACCGAAACCGAGCACAAACTTTAGCAACTCAACAGGTTTTGGATTAGAAAAGACATCCTTCTTAAAGTATTCATATACATCGTCTGCACCTGTGCTTGTTGTGCCTTTGTCAGTAATCACAAACTCCGTTGTGAATATACTGCGCGGTTTTTTGCCCTCTGGCATACGTTGCTTGAACTGGACGGACCATTTGTCTCTAATCTTGATTATTCTGATTTCTTCGTCCTTAACATCTTGGAAATACC
>JAITGA010000023.1 GCA_031280955.1 Lachnospiraceae bacterium | reverse complement strand
TTTACAGTGTTGATTATATTCATACTTTTTAGCACCTTCCACATCTTCTTAGCCTGTTTAATATCTTCTTGTTGAGTTGATTTGTCTCCACCGCAGAGCAATAGGATTATACTTTCATCGTGTTTAGCACAATAAAGCCGATACCCCGGGCCATAATCTATCTTTTTCTCAAATATACCTCTTCCAACCGATTCAAAAACACCCATTTTACCATCTTCCATGTTGTCAATATGGTTAATAATAATGGCTTTGGCTCTCCGATCTTTAAGTCTCCGTAACCATTTTGAAAATATATCAGTTTTATCAATAGTATACATAGTGCTATTGTAATATATAACTTACAGTCTGTCAATGGTATGTTGAAGATGTATCATATGGTAATATTGTATTAATGTAACGTAATAAATAATACAGAACCATATTGTTGCGATTAGTTATTGGCATTATTCAAGCAAGGCTGCACGTCTGATGACATACGGTATACGCTCCGCCGCCTGCGGCGGCTCCGGGCTTCGCCACATTCCAGAGATTAAATTGCAATGCTCCGCATTGTTTTTTGTAAGGTGTCCGGAACGTCGTATACCTTGAACGTTAGATGACATTTGTATTGTTTTAGAGAGGGTTAAATAATAGTATCATTTTAAAGCGGCGATGATGCTTTTTATTTTCAGTTGATAGCCGAATCGCAAAAAAGCAAAATCAACTTGACAAATACGAAGCGATATCGTATAGTGGGTCGTATGAAAGTAACAGCAATAATTGATGACAATTTAGTGAATGATGTTAAAGCATTTACCAACAGTTCTACTGTAACAGAGGCAATAACAATTGCCTTAAAAGACTGGTTGGATATTTACAATATTAAAGAATTAAATAAACTAATCTCAAAAAACCCCATAGTCATAGATGATGGGAAGCTTGTACGAGATATAAATCGGTCAATATGATAATACTTGATACATCCATTTGGATTGAACATCTAAAAAACAATGCGTATTACTTCCCTAAAACCAGTAATATGCTAGAAAACAGGGAGATATTGGCGGTTGAATGTATATTCGGAGAATTACTGCAAGGCGTGAAAAGCAAATCTGAAAAAGAGATAATTCTTAAATACTGGACACACTTACCGAAAATAAATTATGACAATGTAATAGTGAAAGCCGGTGAGTATTCGGCCGAAAACAAGTTACTTGATCATGGTGTTGGATTAATAGATGCAATTATATTGATGTATGCCATACTTAGCAACTCAAAAATCTGGACATTGGATAAAAAACTGTTAATGGTACTAACGAACGATTTAGTCTATGCAGACAACACAAACGTCATCTAACACACGGTATACGCTGACGGGTTGAGCAAAACCCCGGCGGATTAGAAATAAAAAGATAGTTGTTAAGCCGGGGTTTTACTCAACCACATTCCGGTGATTAAATGACAATGCTTCGCATTGTTTTTGAAAAGGAATCTGGAACGTCGCATACCTTGAACGTTATCTGACATAAAGGCTAGTGCGGACGAAAAGGCAAGAAACGAAAAATAATAAATGAAGGCATAACATGAATTTGATTGAACAGCTAAGTATAATGATGGTAAGTATGAATGTAGATTATGCTATCTGTGGCGGTCACGCAATAGACTTGTTTCTTGGCAAAAAGACCCGGCAGCATAAGGATTTAGACGTTGTTGTTTACTGGGAAGACCGCGACAAAATCGTTAATTATATGTTGAATGCAGGATGGGATGTTTATGAACCTGTCGGCACGTCTTACTTGCATAAAATAAACGATGTCGCCAACCAAATAAAATCAAGAACGAATATCTGGTGCTCAACACCTTCAAATCCGCATTATAAATTTACAAAGCACGAGAGAGATATGTATGCTGTGGATTTTGATGATTCTGAACAGACTGCTTTGGATTATATTGAGTTTTTGTTCAACACTCGCAAGAATGGCTATTTTTTATACCGTAGGAATAATGATATTAAATTGAGCATGGACAAAGCCATATTGATGATTGACAACCTACCAATACCTGCTCCCGAGATGGTTTTGCTGTATAAATCCAAGCATACTGACATTTCAGAAAATCGACTTGATTTTGAAAATTCATACAGAGAACTAAGTGAAGAACAGTCGGCTTGGTTACGAAACGCTCTAATCGTTGCGTACCCTGACGGACATAATTGGCTCGATGGTTTATTGTCAAACTTCCAAAATAGAACAATTCCTACGTGACAAATACCGCAGCAAATACCGTGTCCGTATTTCACGCAGCAAATACCGTGTCTGTATTTCATTGACATTGTATATACGAGTACGGTAAAATAGTTTATGTATCAGTAGCAAAAGAACGGTAAATAATGAACAACTTTGCGCCATGTTTGAGGTGTAATGGTTATAGAATGAATATGTTTCTTGGGTACAAATACTCACTCACAACGAAAAGGAGATTACCATGAAGCAAAAATCTTATCAACACCGGAAATCAAGTTCCACGCTCAAAATCATTTGTCCTGATGGAAGTCCATGTGCCAACCAAGCTATCGACATTGAACAGACAAAGCACGAGTTTTTGTTTGGTATCGGCGGCTTCGATACGGTGGAAATGGCAGGGGGAATGCCGGACGGGCAACCGACTGAGAGCGGACGACGGGCGTTTTTGGAGGAACGGATGGAGAGGTTGATGGAGATTCACAACTTTTTCACGCTTCCGTTTTATCTGGGTCGCTACGAACCTGAGGAGGGAAAACCCGATCATCGCCGGGTGATGGCAGGAGCGAAGTGGTTACAGGAGCGAGGGGTAACACTAAAGGGACATCCGCTTTGTTGGCATACAGTTTGGCCAACGTGGCTGATGAAGTATTCCAATCAGGATATCTTGAAAAAAGCCTTGGAAAGAATCGACCGTGATGTGATTGAGTATAAAGGTGTCATTGATATTTGGGATGTCATCAATGAAGTTGTAATTATGCCGATTTTTGACAAATATGACAATGCTATCACTCGTGTTTGCAAAGAACTGGGGCGGGTCAGTATGGTACGTGAGGTCTTTGAAGCCGCTCGTGCCGCCAATCCTCACGCCATTTTGTTACTCAATGATTTTGACATATCGACTAAATTTGAGATTTTGATAGATGGTTGCCTGGAAGCAGGGATACCCATTGATGTCATCGGGATTCAGTCGCATCAACATCAGGGTTACTGGGGTGCGGACAAAGTCGTCGAGGTTTTGGAGCGTTACGAACACTTCGGCTTACCGATTCATTTCACCGAAAACACGATTATCTCCGGTGATATCATGCCGCCGCATATCGTTGACCTCAATGATTGGCAGGTAAATGAGTGGTTATCGACACCTGAGGGTGAGGAACGTCAAGCAAGGGAAATGGTAGAAATGTATGAGCTGTTGTTTGCACATCCGCTGGTCGAGGCGATTACTCATTGGAGTCCGGTTGACGGTCTCTGGCTTAATGCTCCGGCAGGGGTACTTCGTGCCGACAACTCCGTCAAACCCGTTTTTGAAGAATTAACCAAAAAAATCAAAGGCGAATGGTGGACGAAAGAGACATTAACTACAGATGCGAATGGTGAGGTTACAGTCTGCGGCTTCCGTGGTGATTATAAGCTCAAATGCTGTGACAATAGCGGCGCATTTGCCCTTGATGGCAAAAATGACAGTCAGAGTGTGTATCTGGGATAAATGAGAACTATTGGCGATAACAAAGAAGCGGGAAAGGCTACAAGCCTTCCCGCTTTTTTGTGGTTGTGATTTGCAGACAGTAGCATACCCTAACAACAATCGCCATTATAATTACAGTAGCATTATTTTAACAGCTATCGCTGTTGAAATTGCAGTAGCATATTTTAACAGCATTCGCTGTTAAAATTGCTACCCCTCCCCCTAAAGAAAAACTCCATAATTCCGAAATAAACCATATGAATCTGAATTTTGCAAACATACCTGAAAACAAAGCAATTCTTCCCGGCAAAAATACTGCCGCCGGAGCATACTCATTATCCAAATCACTTGCCGCCGGAGCTGCTGACAACAGTGTCAAGGGTGTGAGCTTTCGTATTGATATAAACGGTAATGCCATCCATGATAGTGCCTATGGCAAGAAAGCACGGTCGGTTGAAGATGTGATGCGTGCCGCCGGAGCGATAGATGTCACCACTAATCGCAACTACTTGGCAGTTATGGCGGCTTCGATGTCACAGGAAGACTTCGCCCGCTTGCAAAGTGATGGCATTGACCCGGGGAATACAGAGATAGAAACAGTAGTCACTATCCTTGACCATATCAAGAGCGCACTTATAATGGGTGGTACGCAAGTAGAGGGTTTTACCGATGACCTCAGCAGCGAACAGCTCACCGCCATCACAGGAAACCAAGCACTGGCGCAAAACCTGACCGATGGTGAATTGTCACAAAAAGATTCACCTCGCCATCAGTTGCCGGAGCATGATTTACCACAGCATGAGCTTACAAATCAGGAACTGGTACGCCATGAGCTGGAACAACTCTTTCGGGAACGAAACTTATCCGTTACCGAAGAAAACATCACTCAAGCTATGGCTACATGGGAAAAAGTCCGTGATATTACCACGCTTTCTGATGGGGCGATCAAGTATATAATAGAAAATCAGCTATCTCTTTCGCTTGACAATCTCTATCTGGCGATACATTCGGGAGGCAATGATGCCGAACGTCAAGGAAGCGGTTATTTTGCGGAGGAAACAAGCGGCGGTGAAAATGGAAGAGGGGGATATCTTTCCCAAAAAGCCAGTGAGTATGACTGGGAGAAGTTGATACCGCAAATCAAGAAAATGCTGACGGAAAGCGGCTTCCCGGACAATGAAAGCAATGTGAACATTGGTCGTTGGTTGATAGAAAAGGGAGTACCCCTTACAAGTGAAAACATAGTGGCGATTCAGCGGATAAATGACCTTAGTTTGCCAATTTCACCACGGCAATTTGCCGCAGTTACCGCAGCTGCTGTTGCCGATGGCAAAAACCCCCTTACTGCTGATTTGTTCAATCATCATACTGATGTTGAAAGAGCAGTTGCATGGGTGGAAGGTGTATACAACGCTCTACCTTACACCGCTACCCCCGCATCATCTTTGGGTCACTACGCAAATACAAGAAGCGAAACTCTCACATTATCCGAAGTAGACCTTACCACAGCGAAGTCTCTCTTTACCCACCTCAATCTCGCAGAAACCAGTCTTACGATGACGGCAGCTGCTGCTGTCCGTCTGCTTAGAAGCGGGCTCAATATCGAAACAACACCGATGAAGCAGTTGGTAGCGGAGTTAAGAGTTGCCGAGCAAAGTATCCGTATGCATCTGATGGGGACGGAAAATGATGATTTCACCACCACTCGCCAACACCTTTACCACGATACTATCACTAAGGTAGACGATATCGCTACGATGCCGGCGGCACTAATCGGTCAGATGACCCACATAGCGACATCGCCGCGATCGGCACAAGCTATTCCTGTCACTTTAGATGATATCCATGCCACAGGCGAAAAAATCCTGTCGTCATATGAGGCGGCAAGTAAGACCTACGAGCAAGTGATGACAGCACCGCGCCGTGATTTGGGCGATTCGATCAAGACTGCATTTCGCAATGTGGAAGCGATACTTACGGAAATGGGGATTGAGACGACAGATGAAAACTGCCGTGCTGTCCGTATTCTTGGCTACAACAGCATGGAAATCAATGAAGAAAATATTTCAGCAATCAAAGAAAAAGACTTACTTCTCCAAAGCGTCATTGCTGCCATGAAGCCGGGAGCAGTATTGGCTTTAATCCGTGAGGGTTACAATCCCCTGCAAATGCCTCTTGATGAGTTACGGGATATCTTGCATGGCAAAAATGAGACCCTCGCTGAAAGCTTTGAAGATTACAGCCGTTTCTTGGCACGACTAGATCGCCGCGGCGATATTACCGAAGATGAAAGAAGCGCGTTTATCAATCTTTACCGCCTAGTCCGGCAAGTTGAAAAAGGTGACTCAGCGGTAATCGGTACGCTAGTAAATGCGAAAGGTCACATCGCAAATGACAATATCATCAACACTTTGCCCGACTTGTCATTAGCTCATGTCCTGACAGCTCTTAGAAGCGATAAACGCCAAGGGATGGATTATCTGATTGATCGTCACTTCGGCGGTACGCAAGCTCTTCATGATGACCCTTATAGTGAATGGATGAAGAATGATGCAAAAACCCTGCCTGCGGTTCCCGATACGGTGATTGAAACCTTGCTCACCTACCAACAACCGCTCACACTCAACAATCTGATTGCCGCCAACAGAAGCCTTAGCTCCTCTGCCTTTTTGCAAAAAAAAGCCACATCTTTAGCCAAGGATACTGAACTCGAAGCCGTTCTTGCTGATGCTAATGAACGCTTGATTACTAATTTTACCGATGAGGCAAATGTGACCTCCTCGTTTTCACATTTACACCAAGTGATGGCAGATATATTTACTCATACCTCCCTGCAAGCGGATGTTACGGCTTTGGATGTTAAAGAGCTAAGCAGTATGTGCCGCCAACTTTATATAGAAGCAGCGATGCGGACGGCACGTCCTATTAGGGTGGGAGAGGAAGAGTATTATCAGGAGGAGTATAGTATTCCCTTGGGGATAGATGGTGAAATTACCGCAGTTAATCTGCGTCTTCGTCACGGTGTTGATGTCAAAGGGCAAGTGTCATGCCAGATGACTACGCAGTCACTAGGGAGTGTCAGTGCCATGTTCGCCCTAAGCGGCGGCTTTGTCAATGGTCATATCATCGGCATTGATGCAAATGGACTAAAGAAAATGAGTGCCGAAGCCGATAATCTTTATACAATCATCAGTAATTTATTGCCTGATGAGACTACCCTCGGTACTATCCATTTCGTTCATGGCAATACCCCGGTTCACCAGGGGACACAGCAAAATTATAGCCACGGACGTAACGATACGATCAAGATCAAGGAAGAGCAAGAAGAAAATCGCAAGGACGCGCAGAAGATTTCCAACAAAGAGTTATATCTGGTCGCCAAAGGTTTCATCACTTTTGTAAGCCAATGGGGAAAAGAGACTGATTAACTCATGAGAAAGGATACGCGTCTATGAAAATTGCTTACAATGCTCCCGCAGTTCGCGCCAACAATGCTTTGTTCCGCAATGACCAAAAGTTGTCAGCTTCATTAAAACGTCTGTCATCAGGTCTCAAAATCACCAGTGGAAAAGATAATCCCTCCGGTTTGGCGATGGGTCGCCGCATGAATGCTCAGCTAGAGGGTATTTCTGTTGCCACCCAAAACGCCAGCGATGCTATCTCAGTTATTGAAATTGCTGACGGAGCGATGCAGGAAATCCACGCTATTTTGCAACGTATCAATGAACTGGCAGTAAAAGCGGGTACAGAGGCACTTACCAATGATGATCGGGAAATGATTCAAAAAGAAGTTTCAGCCCTCAAAGATGAGATTAGCCGTATTTCCCGAACGACCGAATTTAATGGTCAGAAGATACTCGATGGTTCGTTTGACCTACGTGGTTACACGGATAATATCGAGGTCAAAGTAACCAGCTACAGCGACAATGTCCCCATAGGTCTTTATGCGATCGATGAGTTATCAGTCGCTTTTGACCACAATGGTAATATCCGTTTGACCGATGACAATGGATTGCCGCTTTACACATTCGTTGGTTCGGGTGCGTTGGCAGGTACACAAATTAGTGCCGCAGATGGCAATGTCATCACTATATCCGGTCCGCGCAATTTTGAAATCAAATTGGAACTCAGGATAACGGAAACTCCCGGTTTTGTGCTGCCCTCCCCGGGAAATCCCAACGCCATTCCCCCGATTCCCCCTGACCCGCCGCTGATTTATCCTGCATATGCTACCCCGCTGACACCTCTCACAATTGATATTGTCGGTTTCGGGGCAATGGATATGCAAATCGGTGCCAATGAGGGACAGCAATTGGGAATCAGGATTCACCGGATGTCGCTGGAAAATATGGGAATCAGCAATATTGACCTTTCAACATGGGAGGATGCTCAGGAAGCCCTCAGCAAGATGGGTAAGGCAATCAACTATGTATCAAGTGCCCGCAGTCATATGGGTGCATATCAGAACCGACTTGAACACACAATCAGTAATCTTGATGTTACCACCGAGAATATGACTGCCGCTTATTCCCGGATTATGGACGTTGACATGGCAGAGGAAATGACCAAATACACGACATTACAAATCCTCGCCCAAGCCAGTATGACGATGTTGGCACAAGCGAATGAACGTCCGGCACAGGTATTGCAGCTATTGCAATAGAAAGACGGTGCGATATGACAAAAGAAAAAAAGCAGGAGTACACACTGCGGATTACGCAGGCAAACAAGACCACATTGGTAGTTATTCTCTATGAAATGCTACTGTTCTACATTGACGAGGCAATCGAAATGTATGAAGGAGCGAATCGCAAAGAGTTTCGTCTGGCAATTGCCCGCACCAGAAATTGCTTGAATGAGTTGATGGTGTCACTCAATCTCGAATATGAAATTGCCGTTCGTCTCTTGGAACTTTATATGTTCATCAACAAAGAACTGGCACGGGCGGAAGCGCGGGCAGACATCGTCCATCTCAACAATGCCGCCAAAATCGTAAAGGAGTTGCACCGCACTTATCGTGAGGTAAGCAAAAACGACTGTTCCGGAGCAGTTATGCAAAACACACAGGCAGTTTACAGCGGTCTGACCTATGACCGCGGACAGGCGATTGACAGTTTGACGAATAATGTGAACCGAGGGTATAGAGCGTAGGCTATGCCTAAGCTCTAGCGTAGGCTACCCCTCCCCCCACCTAACCAATCCTCTTCCCCCTTATCGCGTTGCGCAGTTATCTACATTGCGCAGCGCGATTTTATAGCGTCGCTCGATTTTATGTAAAATTGGTCTCCTTGTGGATTGCTTCGGCGTATAGAACCGCCTCGCAATGACGAAACCGGGATGTTTCTCGGCAATCGCTCCCCGGTGTAATTTTTTCAGATATTTTTCCGGAGATTTTATCGGAGATTATATCGGAGATTTTTTCTCCTTTTACTTGATTTTTTATTCATACTCCTGTATTGTTTAGTTATTATACAGCAAACTAAGCTTTGGCAAAAAGTTTGTGGGGAGCAATATATCTTATCGGGAGATGACCCCACTTCCATGAGGGTGGGAGTGCATAAAATTATTATAATTATCAGCAAATAGACTAGCGGAGGACAAAATGACATACCGTGAACAATACGCATATTGGCAAAGTGACCCATATTTCGATGAAGCGACCAGAAGTGAGCTTAGGTCAATAGCCGATGATGAAAAGGAAATCGAAGACCGTTTCTACAAAGAGTTGGAGTTTGGAACCGGGGGCTTGCGCGGGGTAATCGGCGCAGGAACAAACCGAATGAATGCCTACACCGTCCGTAAGTCTACCCAGGGACTCGCCAATTATATCATCAGCAGGAAAGGGGTAGACATCAAGATACTGAAACAGCGGGGAGTGGCGATTGCCTATGACTCACGGAGAATGTCACCGGAGTTTGCCGATGAAGCGGCTCTTTGCCTGACTGCCAATGGCATCAAGGCTTATGTGTTTGCAGAGTTACGCCCGACTCCTGAGCTGTCGTTTGCACTGCGATATCTTGGTGCTGTAGCGGGGATAGTCATTACTGCCAGTCACAATCCCGCAGAGTATAACGGCTTCAAGGTCTATTGGGAAGATGGTGCCCAAGTGGCGTTTCCCCGTGATGAGGAAATCATCGCTGAGGTGCGAAAAGTCACCGACTACGCAGCGGTGAAGACGATGGATAAGGAGGAAGCGGTAAAGAGTGGTCTGTATCAGATTATCGGTGCAGAAATAGATGATGCCTATATGGCAGAACTCAAAAAGCAGATTATCAACCATGATATCATCGAAAAAGCAGCTGACAAGCTAAAAATCGTCTATACTCCCCTCAGCGGGAGCGGGAACGTTCCCGTTCGCCGTATTCTCGCCGAACTGGGCTTTAAGCATGTCTATGTCGTGCCTGAGCAGGAGATGCCTGACCCCGAATTTGCCAATATCGACTACCCCAATCCCGAAGCCCATGAAGTATATGAGCTTGCCCTAAAGCTGGCAAGGGAAAAGGATGCGGATATCGTCCTTGCTACTGACCCTGATGCCGACAGATTGGGGATATATGTCAAAAATGGTGATGAGTACATTCCTTTTACCGGAAATATGTCGGGAATGATAATAGCAGAGTATATCCTTCGAGAACGCCGCCGAACCGAGACGATGCCGCCTAATCCGGCGTTGATATCCACTATCGTCACCACCAACATGGCAGCGGCCATTGCCCGTGAATATAACGTAAAGTTCATCGAAGTGTTGACAGGATTTAAGTATATCGGCGAGCAAATCAAGCTGTTTGAACGTGAGCAAACCTATAATTATGTCTTCGGTCTGGAGGAGAGCTATGGCTGTTTGGCAGGAACTCATGCCCGTGACAAGGATGCTGTTGTTGCCGTAATGTGTCTCTGCGAAGCGGCGGCTTATTGCAAGATACATGGTGAAACCCTATGGGACCAAATGATGAAAATGTACGAAAGGTACGGTTTTTACAAAGAGGATCAATTCTCGCTGACGATGAAAGGGATAGACGGTGGACGGCAAATTCAAGAAATTATGGAAGGTCTGCGTATGAATCCCCCGCGGCGTTTCGGCGATTTGGAAGTTCTGCGGTTACGTGATTATGAAAGCGGCATAATTACTGATTTGGCGACCGGAGAAACCGTGCCGAGCGGGTTGCCACAGGCGAATGTGCTCTATTTTGAACTGAGCAATGATTCATGGTGCTGCGCCCGTCCTTCGGGAACAGAGCCGAAAATCAAATTTTATGTCGCCGTCAGAGGCACAAGTCTGGAAGAAGCCGAGCAAATGTCAAAGCAGTTGATAGTTGACTTCAATCCGGTGAAATAAAGACAGGTCTGGGATATGGATAGCTTGCGGCAAAATAACATCAAAAAGGCTTTTTCGTATCTGGCAAGAAATGGTGTCAAACAAACATTTTTTGCCATAAAAGAACGAACCGAAGCTGAGAAATGTCATTATACATATACTCCGCCTTGCCCGACGGCGATTGCCAATCAACGTGCCGAAAGCACGAAGATGAGGGTGGGTTTCAGTATCGTAGTACCGCTATACAACCCTGCGCCGAGGCATTTTCAAGCAATGGTGGAATCGGTATTGGCACAAAGTTATCCGCATTTCGAGTTGATTTTGGCTGATGCAGGCAAAAGTGAGGAAATTTCCTCATTGGCAGTCGTATATGAGGAAAAAGACGAGCGGGTAAAATACCATCACCTTGGTGAAAACAAAGGAATTGCGGGGAATACCAATGCTGCCGTAGAGTTGGCGGCAGGTGAATATGTCGGCTTGCTTGACCATGATGATTTGCTGACTGTTGATGCTCTTTTCGAGATGAATGAAGCGATAACTAAAGCGGCAGCGATGGGGACGAAACCACAGTTTCTTTATTCTGATGAAGACAAGGTTTCCGCGGGTGATAGTACCGCTGACAACGTTTTTTTTGAACCCCATCACAAACCGGGGTTTAACCTAGATTTACTTTTGTCAAACAACTATATATGCCATTTTCTCATCATGCGCCGTGAGTTGATTTCCTGGCTCAGGTTGCGCGCTGACTATGATGGGGCGCAGGACTATGATTTGGTTTTGCGGGCAGTCGCTTTCTTGCTTGGTACGAGGGATGATGGCGATATTGAAGCCAAGGAAAGCCATCAAAAAGTCAAAGCTGTGGTCTCGCATATTGGTAAAGTCCTCTATCATTGGCGTTCACATAGCGGTTCGACAGCAACCAATCCTGCCAGTAAAATGTACGCTTATGAGGCAGGGAGACGAGCGGTTTGGGATTTCATCCATAATCGTGGTTATAAGGCAGATGTTGTCCATCTGCGCCATTTGGGGTTTTACCGGGTGAATTACCACCCTGATATCCTTGCCAACCGTCCCGAGGTTGGCGTGGTCGGCGGCAAGTTGCTTGACCATCGCCGTAAGGTCGTGGGTGGTATTTATGATAAAGATGGTAACTGTATTTTTGCAGACTTGCATAGTGAATATAGCGGTTATATGCGGCGAGCTTCTTTAGTCCAAGAAGCTTATGCCGTGGATGTCAGGTGCATGAAAGTTTCGCCTTTACTTACTGATATCTATGCTGAGTTTTGCGCTGATTTGCAAGATACAGATTGTGTTGCCCTTAGTCTGCGTTTTTGTGAAACAGTCCGTGCCTTAGGATACATTATTTTGTGGGATCCGCAAATGACAGGAAAGCTATCATGACTACAGTAATAATTCCCAACTATAACGGCCGCCACTACCTTAGCGATTGCCTCAAATCGCTGTATCAAGATATCAAAGAGCTTGATTCGGAACAAACTGTAAAGGTAATTGTCGTTGATGATGGTTCAAATGATGGAAGTGTTGACTTTATTACTACTGTTTATCCTGAAGTGGAAATTATTGCCCTCAAAGCGAATACCGGCTTTTGCCATGCCATAAACCGCGGTATCGAAGCGGCTAAGACCGAGTTTGTCCTGCTTCTCAACAATGACACTATCATCAAACCCGGCTTCATCTTAGCCTTACAAAAGGCGATTACCCACAGTCCGAAGATTTTTTCGGTAGCAGCGAAGATGCTCGATATCGGTCATCCCGGTCTCGTCGAAAGTGCCGGCGACCTTTATACTGCCCTCGGATGGGCAGTCGGACGTGGCAGGGGGAAGAAGAGCAAAAAATATAAACGGACAACCCCGGTATTTTCTGCCTGTGCGGGAGCGGCGATTTACCGCCGCGAGATGATTGTTGCGCTTGGCTACTTTGACGAAACCCATTTTGCCTATCTGGAGGATGTGGATCTGGGTTATGCCGCTCGTCTGCGAGGTTACAAAAACCGTTGTTGCTCTGCCGCTGAGGTTTTCCATATTGGTAGTGCCACGACCGGTTCACGCTACAATTTCCAAAAAACCCGTCTCAGTTCCCAAAACAGTATTATTCTGATTGCCAAAAATATGCCCTTGTTACAAATCCTCGTGAATCTACCGTTTCTCTTGCTAGGATTTTTCGTAAAAACCCTCTTTTACTTTTGGCGGGGGATGGGTATTTGTTACTTGCAAGGCTTGGGACGGGGAATCAAAATGTCTTTTTCCAAGGAAGTTCGCAGTCGTAAGGTACGTTTCCGTATCAAAAACACCCACCGCTATCTGCTCATTCAATTGGAGCTATTCATCAATATACTCCGTGGCATTACCATGATGTAAGGCGAACGAGGCACACTATTAACACGACATACTATAAACTCATTGCTGCTCCTACCTCCATCCCACTAGGGTATCATCGGGGCATATCTTTACATTTTCGAAAAAAAATAGTAAAATCATTTCAAGGCAGTAGCTATCGAACTGTCGAAGGAGCAAGCAAATGATTAAAGAAAACCAAAGAGTGTTTAACAGGATTCATGTTCTGCTAGATGCTGGTGTTGTGACGGCTTCATATTGTTTGGCATGGTTTTTGAAATTCAATGTGCCGTTTTTGGTTGATGACGAGGCAGGGATATTGTCGCAATCCACATACATGAGCGCGCTCTTTTTTCTTATCCCCGGTTATATTTTCCTCTATTCATTCTTCGGTATGTACGCACCGAAACGGGCAACCCGCCGCAAGTATGAGCTAATCAGTATCCTCCAAGCCAACACCGTCGGAATCATTTTATTCTTTGTCGTCTTGTTTGTGATGAGGCAAATGGACTTTTCCCGGCAAATGCTCTTTATCTTTTATTTCCTCAATATATTTTTCACCGTTTCGATGCGTTCATTTATCCGCAGTACACTCCAGTTCATGCGCCGCCGTCAATTCAATCTCAAGTATGTTTTGGTGGTTGGCTATTCACGGGCAGCGGAGGAATATATCACTCGTATCAACCAAAATCAACAATGGGGATATATGGTACGAGCGATTCTTGACGACCGTGTTCCCCGCGGTTTGATGTACAAAGGGGTCAAAGTCGTTGGTCGTATTGACAATCTGGAGTTTATCCTGCCTACCAGCTTGATTGATGAAATTGCCATCACCCTACCCCTTGCCGACTACGGACAACTGGGGCGGATAACTGAGTTGTGCGAGAAATCGGGTATTCATACCAAGTTTATCCCCGACTACAATGTTCTCGTACCCGGTCGCCCTTATACCGAGGATTTGATGGGATTGCCGGTTATCAACATCCGTTATGTACCTCTTTCCAACACACTAATGTGGATGATCAAGCGAGGCATGGATATCATCGGTGCTGTCGTTGGGATTATTTTGTTTTCGCCGCTGATGTTGTTTGCGATGATTGCGATTCGCCTCACCAGCCGCGGGCCGATTATCTTCAAGCAAGAGCGTGTCGGTCTCAACAACCGCCCTTTCAATATCTACAAGTTCAGAACGATGGAGATGCAAAAAGACATACCGACTCGTTTCTGGACTATCAAGGATGACCCTCGTGTTACCAAAATCGGCAGATTTCTCCGCAAAACGAGCATAGATGAAATGCCGCAGTTCTTCAATATCTTGATTGGAGAAATGAGTTTGGTCGGCCCTCGTCCCGAACAGTCGATGTTTGTGGAAGAGTTCAAAGAGGAAATCCCCCGCTATATGATCAAACATCAGGTACGCCCCGGTTTGACCGGATGGGCGCAAGTAAACGGCTATCGTGGTGATACCTCAATCCGCAAACGGATCGAATATGATATGTATTATATAGAAAACTGGACATTGTCATTTGATGTTCAGATTATCTTAATGACAGTTTTTAAGGGCTTTTTTAGTAAAAATGCGTAATTTTAGCAGGTATTATATTTTGTAAATGTGAAAGGATAATCATGGGTAAAAAACCACCTCCACGGAATCAACAAACTGCGAATCGGCAAACGACACCCGCTCACGGTAGTCCACGAAGACGGCGGCGGCGAGCGTCCAAACGGCGCAAAGTCATATTATTGATAGTTGAAATCATCGTACTTTTGTTGGCGGTAGCGTTTATTTATACCGTGATGAGGGTTGAGCAAAGTGGTAAATTGGTAATTGACGAGGATTCCATCATTATCAATGAAGCCGTCAGGGAATATGCCGACGAAGTGCTGGGCGATTACCTCAATGTGGCTTTGTTTGGCGTGGATTCAACCACGGGGTCATTAGGGCGGGGAACACGTGCAGATGGTATCATTATTGCTTCACTCAATCGCAGTAGCGGCGATATCCGCTTGGTTTCCGTCTACCGTGACACCTACCTCAATCTCGGCAATGACCGTTATAACAAATGTAATGCCGCCTATGCCCAAGGCGGGCCGGAACAGGCTATCAACATGCTCAACATGAATCTTGACCTCAATATTACTGACTTTATCACCATTGGCTTCAAGGGGATGTCGGAAGCAATCGATACCCTAGGCGGCATTATGATTGAAATTACCGAAGCAGAGTTACTTCATATCAATAATTATCAAATGACGATGGCGGAGGATTTGGGACGTGGATATGTGCCGATTGAACGCGCGGGTCTGCAACGGATAGATGGCTTGCAAGCCACAGCGTACTGTCGGATCCGCTTTACTGCCGGTGATGACTTCCGCCGTGCCGAGAGGCAGCGTGATGTCCTGCGGGCTATCCTCGATGAAGCAAAAAAAGCTTCCCCGGCAACACTTACTCGGGTTGCAGATGATATTTTTTCATCGGTGCTTACTTCTTTTGAGCTTTCAATGATTATGTCTTTGCTGCTCGATATTACCAAATATGATATAGTCGGCGATAGCGGTTTCCCGGCGGCTGACTTGCGAACAACGGCAACGATTGGCAGTTCCGGTAGTTGTGTTGTCCCACTTGATTTGGAACAAAACGCTATCTGGCTTCACGATTTCCTCTTCGGGGAGCAGTATGTGCCATCGACCGAGTTAAGAGCTTATAGCAAAAAAATAAAGGAAGACACTTCTCCCTATTTGCGATAAAGGAAAAGGAGCGTATGAGCGTAGCGGTCATAATTCCTATTTACAAACCTCCGGAGACATTGCTGTCTTTGCTTGATATCCTGACGAGACAGACAGTTAAAGCGGAGCAAATCATCTTAATCAATAGCGGTGCAAGTATCTCATGGGATTTGCTGAGCGAAGAAGAGTTACTAAAAAAATATGACACATGTGTCATATTGCACATAGACGAAGCTGAGTTTGACCACGGCGGGACGAGGAACTTCGGTGTTAGTCAAACCAAAACTGACTACTTTGTCATGATGACTCAGGATGCGGTGCCAATTAATTACCATTTTCTGGAAAGCCTGTTGATGGGTATCGAGGATGCCCAAACTGCCGTCTGCTATGCCAGACAAAGAGCATATATTGGTGCTGATGAACTGGAATGTTTCAACCGCCACTTCAATTACGGCAATATCGCACTTAATAAGGGGAAAGCAAATATAGCGGAAATGGGAATTAAGACTTATTTTTGCTCCAATGTCTGTGCGATATACAGGCGAGCGGTATTTGATGAACTGGGGGGATTTGCTGCCAAGATTATTTTCAATGAGGACATGGTTTTTGCCGCCAAGGCTATTAACGCAGGTTATATAGTTCGCTACGACCCGCAGGTAATTGTTTTTCACTCACACGATTATTCATTGGCTGAACTGAAGCGGCGCAGCTTTGACATGGGGGTGTCCCATGCCGATTTTGCCGAGGTATTCAGTTCCTTGCCGCCGGAAGCAGAGGGGTTAAAAATGATTCGCCTTGCCACCCGCCATTTTCTTCGCATACGAAAACCCGGCTTCATCATCAAGCTATTTGCTGAAAGTCTGGTCAAATACCATGGTTTTCGCCTTGGGAAACGCTACCGCTCTCTTTCCCGAAAGCGGATTATGAGAAATACCATGAATATCCATTACTGGAAGCATTTGTTATCATGAGGGAAATGAACTTGCACCAACAAATAAAACCAAGTAGAATAATGGAAGACGGAGGATACAATAATGAAAAAAACCACAATCATTTTCGGCGGCAGACGGATAATCACCGTAGTATTCCTGACAATTTTCTTAATCGCCTTTGGCGTTTCGGGATGCACGATGGTAAAGGATTTCTCTGATTACATAAGTGGCAACGATGAACAGTTGCCGGATGACGCAAATATTATCGATGAACCATCAGCAGATTTTACGGAAGTCAATGAGCCTGATGATAATATCCCTGTAGTCGTTGAACCTAGTGGAGATGATTCGTCGCTCAGAACCACGCGCTTACTTGAACCTGCCCAGTCACAGATAGGCGTGTTCACAGACGTGACCCAGGTGGTCGAGGAAGTAATGCCGTCGGTGGTATCAGTCAGTCGTTCCTTTACCACTACATTCAATTACTTTGGACGGCAGTTTGATGATACCGGTGAATCATCCGGTTCGGGAATTATCGTCGGTGAAAATGAAACCGAGCTTTTGATAGCTACTAACTACCATGTTGTCCAAGAAGCTACCAGTTTGATGATTCAGTTTTTTGATGACACTATCGTAGAAGCCCAACTCAAAGGAAGCCGCCCCAATATGGATTTGGCAGTCGTTGCCGTCAATCTGGCTGACCTTGGCAAGGAAACGCTGGATAGTATTGCCATCGCCGCCTTGGGTGATTCTGATACTCTGCGTGTCGGTGAACCGGCAATTGCGATAGGCAATGCCCTTGGCTATGGGCAATCGGTCACGGTCGGTGTCATTAGTGCTTTGGAACGTGAGACTTCATATTTTGTCGGCGACAGATTTACCGATGTTTATCAAATCGAAGGACGGTTTATCCAAACTGATGCCGCCATCAACCCCGGCAATTCCGGCGGGGCATTACTCAATATCAGAGGTGAAGTGATTGGAATTAACACCAGTAAGATGGGGGGAAGCATTATCGAGGGAATGGGATATGCGATTCCTATTTCTGCCGCCAAACCGATTATCGCCGAGCTGATGGTTCGTGAGACTAGACTCAGGGTAGATGCTGATGAACGCGGTTTCATTGGAATCACAGGCACAACAGTCAATCTGGAAGCATCTGAACTCTACGGTTTGCCAAAAGGCGCATATATTACCGGAGTCTATGATAATACTCCCGCTGCTGCCGCCGGGATTGTTGAGGGAGATATCATTACCCATTTCGATGGTATCGAAATCAATAGTTGGGAAGAACTTCTGGGGCGAGTGGCTTTTTATCGTGCCGGTGATGAAGTCGAGATAGCCTTAATCAGCGGTGATGCGATTAACGGTTATAGCGAAAAAACAGTCCGCCTGACCCTTGCGGGGAGACCGTCTTCCAATTAACCAAAAATAAATAAAGCTACTCCGCTTTATCGTAAGCGATATCGGGATTTTTGGCGGCATATTCGGCGAGCGTATCACCGCTCATCAAAACCCGTGCCAAAATTGCCGTAGCGGCGATGATGGCGGCGAGGATTAGGAGTGGCTTTAGAAGATCAAGTGAGAGTTGTTTTAACATATACTTAGTTTAGTGCAAAATGTAGCAAATGGCAATGGGGTGTGTGGTGGACATAATTAAAACAAAGGATTTGGTATACGAATACATTCGCCGTGATGAAGAGGGTAATGTCGAGGGAATCACAAGAGCGGTGGATGAGGTAGATGTTGCTGTCCGCCCGGGCGAGTTTATCGCCATCGTTGGTCACAATGGTTCGGGGAAATCGACATTGGCGAAGCATATCAATGCAATTTGCTATCCGACCGAGGGTAGTGTTTTTGTTGATGGCAAAGATACGGCTGATGAGAAACACCTTTGGGAAATCCGTCGTATGGCAGGGATGGTTTTTCAGAATCCCGACAATCAAATAATCGGTCAGGTAGTCGAGGAGGATGTCGGCTTCGGACCGGAAAACATGGGTATCCCGACGGCACAGATTTGGGAGCGAGTGGACGAAAGTTTGAGTGCGGTAGGAATGACTGCCCATCGCAAAAAGTCACCGAATCGCCTTTCAGGCGGGCAAAAACAGCGTGTCTCCATTGCCGGGGTATTGGCGATGCGCCCCAAATGTATCATCCTTGATGAGCCAACAGCTATGCTTGACCCCTCCGGGCGCAAGGAAGTCATCCGTGCCGTCCGCGCACTCAATGATGTGGAAAAAATCACGATAGTCCTCATCACCCATTATATGGATGAAGCTATTTTTGCCGACCGCATCTTTGTGATGGACAAAGGAAGAATTGCGATGACAGGAACACCACGTCAGATTTTTCATCGTGTTGAAGAGCTAAAACAACTGCGCCTGGATGTACCTTATGTCACTTTGTTAGCCCACAAGCTGCGAAAAAGCGGGGTAATAAAGAGTGACACGACAGTTCTTTCTATAGAAGAACTGTTAGATAGTCTGGATATTGCTCTGCCGGTTAAGCATGAAAGTGTAGGAAAAAGTGTTAATTGTTGACCACTTAACCCATATCTATGAAAAAAATACAGCAATGGCACAGACTGCCATTCATGATATCAATCTCGTGATTCCCGAGGGGCAGTTCATCGGTCTCATCGGTCATACCGGCTCGGGCAAATCAACCCTTATTCAACACCTGAACGGTCTGCTGAAGCCGACCTCCGGCAGCGTTTTCTTTCATGGAGCTGATATCCATGATGATGATTTTGACCGCAAGCAGCTTCGCAGCAAGGTAGGACTTGTCTTTCAATATCCCGAACATCAGCTCTTTGAAGTCGATGTCTGGAGTGACGTTTGTTTCGGTCCCCGCAATCTCGGTCTTGACAAACTGAATGTTGAACTTCGTGCCTACCATGCCCTAAAACAAGTCGGAATCAGCGATGAACATTTTTATCAATCCCCTTTTGACTTATCAGGCGGGGAAAAACGCCGTGTTGCCATTGCCGGGGTTTTGGCGATGGCTCCGGAAGTGTTGATTTTGGATGAACCAACAGCAGGTCTTGACCCTGGCGGACGTGATGAAATCCTCGGACAAATTGCTGCGTTACAAGCGGAAACGGGGATTACCGTCGTCCTCGTATCCCATAGTATGGATGATATCGCCAAACATGTGGAACGGATTATTGTTATGAGAGGCGGCAAAATAGCTGATGACGACGTACCGACTGCCATATTCATGAAATTTGCTGAGCTAGAGGAGATGGGATTGGGAGCTCCGCAAATGACTTACATCATGGATGCACTCCGCTTGCGTGGACTTGCGGTTGACCCTGCGGCATTAACGGTAACTGCCGCCTACAACAGTATCATGAAAGCACTGGGAATGGAAAACCACCATGCTTAGAAACATTACCTTGGGGCAATATTACCCCGTAGATTCGATTATTCATCGCCTTGACCCCCGGGTGAAGCTTGTGGCAACCTTGCTTTTCATTATTTCGCTGTTTGTTGGCAGATATACGGGCTATATTGTGGCGACGCTATTTTTGCTGACAGTCATCAAATTATCAAAAGTACCCCTTCGTTTTATCGTTCGCGGCATGAAAGCGATTGTTTTCATTATGCTGTTTGCGGTTGTTTTCAATCTCTTCCTCACCCCCGGTGAGGTTGCGGTGAGTTTTTGGGTACTCTCGATTACTTGGGAGGGGATCCGTTTGGCGGCAATGTTGGCAATCAGGCTGATACTTCTCTTGATGGGTTCTTCGGTGATGACCTTGACGACCACCCCCGGTAATCTGACAGATGGCTTGGAAAAGCTGATGCGCCCGCTGCGGGTCATCAGAATTCCCGTACATGAGGTGGCGATGATGATGTCGATAGCATTGCGTTTCATTCCGATACTAATGGAAGAGACGGACAAAATAATGAAAGCGCAAATAGCCCGTGGAGCTGACTTTGAAAGTGGCAACTTGATCAAAAAAGCCAAAAGCCTGGTACCGTTGCTTGTACCTTTGTTCATTTCCGCTTTTCGCCGTGCCAATGATTTGGCAATGGCGATGGAAGCCCGCTGTTATCAAGGCGGTGAACACCGCACCAAAATGAAACCGCTCATCTACAGATGGCAGGATGGGGTTGCGTATTTGCTGGTATTGGCGTATTTTGCCGCCTGTATTGTAGCAGGTAGACTCCTGTTTTAGGGTTCGATATGGAAAAAGAGGAAATCAAAAACACACGGTTCAAGCTGATAGTGGCTTATGATGGCACGGTATATCATGGTTGGCAGTATCAGCCGGGTGTGGCAACGATAGAGGGAGAGCTAAGTCGTGCCTTGCAGGATTTATTTGCCAAGGAAACTGTGATAATCGGCGGAAGTCGCACCGATGCCGGAGTCCATGCCCTTGGCAACATCGCTGTTTTCGATGCCATTACCCCGATTCCCGGGACGCAAATCGCTTTTGCCCTCAATCGGCGTTTACCGCCGGATATCCGTGTCCAACATTCAGAAGCGGTGGCAGATGATTTCCATCCCCGCCGGACGGCAAGCCGGAAGACATACGAATACCGGATTTGGAACACGGCATTACCGTTGCCGACCAAACGGCTTTATCACCATTTTACCCATCAGCAGTTGGATATAGGGCTGATGAAAGCAGGGGCAGGATATCTGCTTGGTGAACATGATTTCACCAGTTTCGCAGCAGCTGGCGGGATAGCAGATGCAAATGCGTTGGTTAATAATACCCGAATTATCTATAGTGTTGAGGTTGCTGCTTTTGACCGAGAAATAATCATAACATTGACGGGCAGTGGATTTTTGTATAATATGGTTCGTATCATCATTGGGACTTTGATGGAGATAGGACGTGGCAAATACCCGCCTGCCGAGATCGAAAAAATTATCGCTGTTCGTGACCGCCGCTTTGCCGGACCGACAGCACCGGCATGTGGTTTGACATTGATTGGTTGGGAATTTATTGAGGAGGAACGAAAATGATTAAAATTACTTTCATCGGTGCCGGCAGTACTGTTTTTGCCAAAAATGTTCTTGGTGACACGATGCTGACTACTTCCTTGGCTTCTGCCCATATTGCGCTATATGACATTGACGAAAACAGACTGCGTGAATCAGAGGCAATGCTCAATATAATCAACAAAAATTGCAACGAGGGTAAAGCGAAAATTGTCGCTTATAGTGACCGCAGGGAAGCCCTTAGCGGAGCTGATTTCATTGTCAATGCTATTCAAGTCGGCGGTTATCGTCCTTCAACGGTTATTGATTTTGAAATTCCCAAAAAATACGGACTGAGACAGACCATCGCCGATACCATCGGAATTGGCGGTTTGTTCCGTGCCCTCAGGACAATTCCCGTCCTTGAATCAATGGCACGGGATATTGAAGCGGTTTGCCCAACTGCGCTCTTCATCAATTACACCAACCCAATGTCGGTACTTAGCGGCTATTTGCAACGATATAGTCAGGTACGGACGGTTGGGGTATGTCATAGTGTACAATGTTGTGCGGAAACGATCTTAAACGGGGTCGGGCTACCCACCGACAATGTCATCGCCAAAATTGCCGGAATCAACCATATGGCGTGGTTATTGGAAGTGTCACGAAATGGTGAGGATTTGTATCCGGAAATCAAAAAGCGGGCAGCGGCGATAACCGATAAACATTACGATATGGTAAGACACGAGATAATGAAGCAGTTTGGTTACTATATAACCGAATCATCAGAGCATTTGTCGGAGTATCTGCCGTATTTCATCAAAAAAGGATATCCGGAACTTATTGAACGCTTTGGTATTCCCCTTGATGAATACCCGCGCCGCTGTGAAGAGCAGATTCGCGGGTGGGAATCTCTGCGTGATGAACTGGTGAGTGATCCGAGCCTGACCCATGTACGGACAAATGAGTATGCTTCATATATCATGGAGGCAGTAGTCACGAACAAGGCTATTGAGATAGGCGGCAATGTCCTAAACACAGGATTGATAACCAATTTGCCGGCAGAAGCGTGTGTAGAAGTTCCCTGTCTTGTCAATGCAAAAGGGATAAGCCCTTGCTATGTCGGCAAGCTACCGGAGCAGTTGGCGGCACTTAACCGCACCAATATCAATACTCATTTGCTGACAATAGAAGCAGCTGTCACCCGTCGTAAGGAACACATTTATCATGCCGCCCTGCTTGACCCCCATACTGCCGCTGAGCTTCCCATTGATAGTATCATTGCCATGTGTGATGAGCTAATCGCCGCACATGGGGATTATTTGCCGAAGTATCAATAAGGTAAGAAATTTTTGTGACATTTGCACAAATCCACGGGGTAAAATTCTGGTACTATTACCAATGGACAAATTTTTGTTTTTCGATTAAAATACTGTTTACATAAATGAAGCAGTAGTCAAAGGCAGTCACTTTAGATTGCGTCAGGCAATGTCATGTCATCATTATCTGTTATACCATTGTCGCCTACTTTCAACTTCAATCATGTAGTTTGGTTATCTTGATACTTCTATTATAATCTTTTATTTTTCAAAGCTTATAGCGATACTGTAAGCGATCGCTACCATAGCGCAAGAGGTCATTCATGAACAAAAAAATACTGGCAATATGCGATAACGAAGCTGATTATGCTTATCGGCTGATGGAAATGTTAAAGTCACGAAATGATTTTCACTTTGACCATTTTGACTATTTTGACCTCCATGTTTTTACTGACAGTGATAAGCTACTATCATTTGCTCGCCGAAAAGGCAGTAAAGCAATGGGAAATACCACCCATCTGTCTAATCATGGTATTGATGCGGTTTTAATAAATGGTGTTCTGTATGACGATGAAGTGCGGGGGCTTGCCATTCCACATGTTTTCATCTTGTGCGGAGAGCAAACAAACGTATCTTTGGCAGCGAATGAACGGTTTATCCATAAATATCAGTCCGTTGACGGTATCGCTGCTGATATCCTCTCTTTTTATCTGGAAGCGGAGATTGAGTTGCCGCGGCGGGTGACAAAGGGCGATAATGTGAAGATAGTTGGGGTTTTTTCCCCGGTCAAGCGTTGTCTGCAAACTACATTTTCACTCACCATGGGGCAAATCTTAGCCAAAAAATATAGAACCCTCTATTTGAATTTCGAGTGTTTCTCCGGTCTTGGACGGCTAATGGGAGGGGAGCAAAACGCTGACATCACCGATATGGTGTATCTCTTTGAATGTGTGAAAGAGAAATTCATTAACAAGCTACCTACGATTACTGCACAAGTGAATGGACTTTATTATGTATCACCGTCAGCGATATATCCTGATTTGATCAATATACCCGGTGAGCAATGGACATTGCTCCTTAATGAACTGCGCTCCCATGGCGATTATCAGTATATTGTGCTTGATTTGTCGGAATATGTAAACGGGTTGATGCAAATCCTGCGTGAATGTGACCGTATCTATACCATTACCAAAGGTGACTACCATGCCCTGATGAAATTGGAGCAATACGAACAGATGCTAAGTGACCCACGGTATGAAAATGTGGCAGCAGTCACGAGGAAACTAAGCTTGCCGCTCTTCAAAAATGTTCCCATGAAATGCGAAGAAATGACATATGGTGAACTTGCGGCATATATCAGGGAGGAGTTGCTTGATGACTTATATAGCTAAAGAAACTACTCTTGACAGCAATAATAACCCCGTTTTGGATATGAGCGATAACGCCAATGTTGATAATGTTAGTCGTATTCGTGAAACAATAAGGCAGCGGATACTCACGGTGATTGACCAAAGTGATGATTTGTCAGATGGGGAAATCAAGGATTTGATTGATAGTGAAATAATCAAACTGGCAAAATCGCGGGAGATGGGATACGAGACCCGCAAACGACTTCGCCGCGAGATATACCATACAATTCGCAAACTGGATATTTTGCAAGACTTGCTAGATACCCCGGAAATCACAGAAATCATGATTAATGGCACAGATAGTATTTTTATAGAAAAAAGCGGGAAATTAGAGCGTAGTGAGTATTGTTTTACATCAAAGGAAAAACTTGGCAATGTGATACAACAAATTGTTTCCGAGTGTAATCGGACGGTAAATGAGGCTTCGCCAATAGCTGATGCCAGACTGCGAAACGGAGCACGGGTAAATGTTGTCCTCGCTCCCGTTGCCCTGAACGGACCGATTGTGACCATCAGGCGTTTTCCCGATGAGCCGGTCAAAATGGATGATTTGCTCGAATATGGGGCTTTGTCCCTCGAAATGGCAGATTTTTTAGAAAAAGCGGTCAAAAAGGGGGAAAGCATAATCGTCAGCGGCGGAACAGGTTCGGGGAAGACGACTTTTCTCAATGTTCTTTCTAACTATATTCCCTCAAGGGAGCGGATTATCACGATTGAAGACAGTGCTGAGCTACAAATTCTTGGGATTCCCAATATCGTCAAATTGGAAACACGAGGGTCAAACGTTGAAGGTTGCCGGGAAATCACCATTCGTGATTTGATAAAATCGGCTCTCAGGATGCGACCAGATCGAATCGTGGTCGGCGAGGTGCGGGGGGCAGAAGCAATTGACCTCTTACAAGCGATGAACACCGGACACCCCGGTTCAATGAGTACCCTCCACGCCAATCATGCCAAGGACATGGTCAGTCGCTTGGAAACTATGGTGCTAATGGGAACGCCGCTGCCACTTACTGCCATCCGCAAGCAAATTGCTTCGGGGGTACAACTGGTGGTGCAACTAGGGCGTTTAGAGGACAGTTCCCGTAAGGTTTTGGAAATCGCTGCCGTTGCGGGAATAGCAGATGATGAAATCGTGATGAAGCCACTTTATAAACTCCGTGAAGAGGGTGAAGATGAAAGCGGGCGGATAAAGGTGTCGTGGGAGGTAACGGTATGAGCAGTAACTTTAGCCAAAAAGAAATGATGTTGATGTGGTTACAGGGGTTGGGAGTGGTGATACTTTTTTCATATTTTTTCTTCCGTTCACCTTGGGCTTTGCCATTTTTGCTCCCGCTTGCTTATGGATATGTAAAAGTTGCCAAGGGTAAATTGCGGCAGGTGAAGCAGGATGAGCTGCGGTTTTGCTTCAAGGAAGCAATCGAGATTGTTGCAGGAAACTTGAAAGCGGGCTATGCGGTGGAAAATGCCTTTTTGGAAGCACGCTTGGAAGTAGGGAGACAGCGTCGCAGTGACAGCCCTATTATGTTGATGCTTACTTATATCAAGAAAGGGATAGAAAACAACATTCCCCTTGAAGAAAGGTTAAAAAAAGCGGAAAAATCAAGCGGTGTTGCCGAGGTGACGGAATTTGCCGAGGTGTTCGCCGTTGCCAAACAAAGTGGCGGCAATGTCATTGACTTAATCGGTCAATATGCAACAATGATTGGTGATAAAATCGAAACCGAAAAAGAGATTAACGTCGCTATTAGTGCCCGTCGCGGCGAACAGCGGATTATGAATCTCGTGCCGTTTGCCATCTTGTTTTATATAGATATCAGCTCACCGGGGTTTTTTGCTTCCCTCTATCACAATCCGGCAGGTATTGCCATCATGACGGTATGTATGGCGATATACCTTGGGGCATATAGTTTATCCATTCGGATGATGAGAATTGAGATATAAGATAGTAAAGTCAGGGTTTTTATAGCAGAACATCCGGATTCAGAAAGGACGAAGAGTATCAATGGAAATAATGTTGCTTTCATTATTAGCGGTACAGTTGCTCATCATCGGGATAGCGACGGCTTCCCCATCACTTGCAAAGAGTGAGATGGTGTTTTTTGTGAATGTAAAGAAGCAAAGGAAGAGAGCGAAAATAGCTTCCCGGGGCAAAAAAAGTCAAAAACCACTCCCCAAGAACGAAAGACCGCTCTTTGAAAAGAGTGCCTGTCTCTTGTATCAATTGATTTTCCGTCATTTTCTTCACTTATTAAGCAGTCGTGATAAGGTGGATAAGTATATCGGCAAGTTGATAACTTCCGGTCTTTGGCAGAACAAAGACCGTGGGCAGGTCATGACTGCGTTTCAAATAGAGCGAATTCGCCGCTCATTTATGGTAATCTTCTTCGGTAATATCCTCGCCCTTGCCGTAAGTATCACCGTTTCCCAGCGAAGTATCATTGATGAAAATCATGCTATTACCAAGCAACTCTGGGAGCAGGGAAGCTTTACTGCCAACATGATGGTCACGGCATATGATGACGAAGTACGAACACAGGAACTACAGATAAAAGTAGAGCCGATTAGCCTGAGTGAAGCAGAGGTATCACTAATGGCAGCGGCGGCGATAAGTGAACTGCCAACGCTTATCCTTGGCGCAAATGAAAGTCTGATGGAAGTATCGCAGTCGCTTAGTTTGGTGGAGAGACTCAGCGGTTATCCATTTACGATAATCTGGAAAAGCCAAAATCCGACTCTGGTGAGAAATGATGGGGAGATTTTTAATGATTTGCTGATGGACGAGGGGGAAATAGTCACCCTTATAGCTGAGCTAAACTATCAAGACATGTGGTCACTTTACCAATATGAGGAAGAAATCCATGTATATGTCCTGCCTTTTGCAGAAACAAAAGCAGATGTATGGACGAAAGCATTGGAAGCGGCAATAACAAAGAACCAACAGGAAAATGCGCAGATTGATTTTTTCCAGTTGCCGGAGACTGTCGCTGGAGTTGCAGTAGGATGGGAAGAGAAAAAGCCATCGGACGCACTATATCTTTGGTTGCTTGCCATTATTGCTGCTTTCACTGTTTTCGTCCTTGCAGAAAAGGAGCTAAAGAAAAAGGCAGAAGAGAAAGAACACCAGATTGACCGTGCTTATCCCGAGTTGGTACGCAAACTGGCTCTTTACCTCGGGGCAGGGATGACACTCAGAGGAGCGTGGAAGAGAACGGCAACAGGGTGTCAGGGAGAAAGAACAGTAGCCAAAAACAGGTATTTGTATGAAGAGATGTTATTTTCTGTTCGGGAAATGGAAAATGGTATCGCAGAAAGGGAGGTATATGAACGATTTGGTAAGCGGGTGGGGATAGCTAAGTACCGCAGATTGTGCGGATTATTGGCAAACCATCTTCAAAAAGGCAACAATAACTTGTTGTTGGTCTTGCGTATGGAAACGGAAAGTGTCATGGAAGACCGCCGCAAAGCAGCGCGCGCCATCGGCGAGGGAATGAGTACGAAGTTACTGTTGCCGATGATGTTAATGCTGGTGATAGTGATGATTATTATCATGATTCCCGCATTTTCTCTGTTCTGACATCAGTAAGATGTCTGTAATATCAACTCGAATCTAGGGTTTGAAACCCTCATAAGGACTTAAGTGTCCAAACGAAAGGAAGGTTTATATGTTAATAAAAAGTTTTTTCAAAAAAGGTAAGTTAACTAAACTTAACAACGAGGGATTGGGAACAATTGAAATAATCTTAATTCTCGTGGTACTGATCGGATTGGTGGTAATCTTCCGCCAAGAGCTGCTTACTCTAATCGGTAACATCTTCGATTCTATCACCGCCGGGAGCAACAAAATAATTAAATGAGGAAAGAGCAAAAAAACCCCAAACTAAATAATAAGGTGAGCTTTGGTTTATCAGGGCATTTGACCATTTTTCTTTCACTGTCGCTGACCGTACTATTGGGATTGTTTCTTTTCTTGATTGAGGCAAGCTTTGTGAATTTCAGCAAGATGAAAGCGGAATGTGTTACCGATATCGGCATGAATTCGATTCTGGGAGAGTATCACCGTGAGATGTTGGCGCAATATGACCTTCTCTTCGTGGATATCTCATACGGGACTGCCGCCGGTAGTACCAAAGCTGTCGAGAACCATCTGTCAGGCTTCATCAATAAAAATCTAAGCGGAGATTTCAGCGGAGATCTCCGTACTTTACCCGCCGGCGTTTCCTCATGGAATGAACTTGAGTTGTCTCATGCGAGTATCACCGCTACCCTCAGGGCACATCACTATGAGGGAAAAGTCTTGAAACAACAAGCTTGTGCTTACATCAGTGAAAACGCCAAGGCGGCGGCGTTGTCGGACTTGACTTCGTTGGCAGGACAGGCAACCTCGCTTGATGAAAAAGATGAGATGGCTTCATGGCAAAACACGATGGGGACTATTACCACGCTTTTGGCGGCAATGACCAATGATGCAAGACAAGAGGCTATGGAAGATGACCCTGAAGCAGATGTCGAGCAAATTAGTATCAGTATTGACAATCCCGCTGCTGATGCTTTTGATGAAGCCAAAGCATGGGTAGCTGCCGCTGATAGCGGCAGCGGTAATATTCGCTTAGGAGATTATTATTCACATCGGGAAAGCAGTACTACTTCGGCTTCGGGATATGAAGAGAGTTTGGCGGTCAAAGCTGCCAACGAACTCCTCTTTAACCAATACCTGTTTGAAAAAATGGGTTATCACATGAACCCGAAGCCGGATTCTCGCCTTACCTATCAAATTGAGTATATCCTGTGCGGTGCAAACTCCGATGAGAAAAATATGCGTGGGGTCAAGCTGCGTATCTTTAGTTGGCGAATGGCTGATAATGTCCGTCTCTATATGAGCGACAAGCAAAAGCGGGCAGAAGCGAGGACAATTGCTCTTTTGGCAACAACGCTGCTACTACGGCCGGAGCTGACGGAAGCAGTTACTTATGCAATTTTGTTTTCATGGGCTTTTTATGATACCAAGACAGATGTGGATGAAATCTTGGATGGCGGCAAAGTTCCACTAGTCAAAAAGTCTATCGGCTCAACGGAAAATGGGCTTAGCTATCAGCAGTACCTCGGGTTAATGCTAGTGATTCAACGGGAGCGGATAACGATAGCACGGGCAATGGATATCATGGAAATGGATATTCGCCTCACCCCGGGTAATCAATATTTTCGTATCGATCAATGTTTGGAGAGCTTGCGGGTCACGGCAGTTTACCATGACCGCTATGGTAGCTATGAGATAGACCGTCGTTATGGATATTATTGACGTGGCGGTAAAGGCAACAGATGACAGGCAGGAGTAAAATGAAACTCACTTCTTCAAAAAATGCGTTCTCTCATACCCATGCATCATTTTTACAAGTAAAGGCTTCAATGACGATTGAGGCTGCTCTTGCCCTGCCTGTTTTCCTTATTTTTGTGCTAAGTATCTTTTATGTGTTTCAAATCATTCATATTCAGACCGAGACTTATCAATTGCTGCATCAGCAGGGTAACAGGGCAGTTCATAGCGGTTATCAAAACTATCCTGAAGATGATGACGGTATTGTCTCTCTGAACGTCGCCTACCGGATTACTCCGTATCTGTTATGGCAGGATTTTGGGCAATTGTGGGTGGAGCAATACTATTACGGGTATGCATGGATAGGATATAAGGTTGGTGAAAACGGTGATTTAGCAACGATGAGTGACGAGGAAGGCGTTTTCATAACTGATACAGGGACAGTTTATCATCTTAACCGTGAATGTACACATTTGCGCTTGTCAATAATGAATACTGATAATGAGCGGATAGCAGATGAACGAAATGTGAATGGCGGTCGCTATCATCCCTGCGAGCGGTGTGCGGCAGTCACTACTGATGAGGCAAGACTGTTCATTACCACACAAGGAACACGGTATCATGGTGATATCAATTGTTCGGGATTAAAGCGCACAGTTTCAGTGATTTTGCAAGAGGAAGCAGTCAAAAATGGAATGGGTGCATGTTTACGGTGCGGGTGAGATGTGCCTTTAGACACATTAAGAGGAGTTGGCGAGCTATACGCTAAAATTATCGTAAATACTTGGTAAAGTTTGGTTGGGGGAGCAAGAAACAATGTGAAATCAAAGGGAGGTTGGATGGTGGAAGTGGAGGCATTTTGGTGATTGGTAAATTATGGATGTGATTACTGGAATATCAATTTTGGTTTTTCTGGCGATATTTACTTATTGTGACGTAAAGAACCGCCGTCTACAGCTATGGCTGATAGCAGTATTTGCAGCGATTATGATCGGTCTTTTCGTATTTGGCGAGAAACATGACGGTTTTTCGTTATTGATACGACTAATTCCCGGACTGGGGTTACTGACGACTGCCTTTGTTACCAAGGAAGCAGTTGGTTATGGTGATGGGTTGGTGGTATTGTTTTGTGGTCTTGTACTTGACATACAGGTAACAATCAGTTTAGTCTTTGTTGCCCTTATCCTTAGTGCCGTTGCTTCACTTGTCATTCTCGTGATAAAAAAAGGCAACCGCAGTACTAGATTGCCGTTTATGCCTTTTCTTCTGGCGGCGTGGGTGATGTTGCTGCTGAATATGGATGGACTGGGGTAATAACGGGTATATGAAAAGAAAGTGGAAAAACAAAGCAGGAGTTTTAGAAAGGAGCATGAATGAATAGAAGAGCGAATAGAGGATTTAATGCGAGATTAAACAATAAAATCAACAGAAAAATGTATCGTAAAGCAAGTCTGAAAGCAGATGCGAAATTAAACAGGAAATCAAGAGCCTATTTTAATGCTTACATGACCATCGAAGCGGCTTTGATTATTCCCTTTGTAATCGGAATCTATCTGTTTTTGATTTTTACTGCTTTTTACTTGTATGACAAAACCACCTTGACTCAGGATACATATATCCTGTGTTATCGCGGCAGTACTTTTACTTACTGGGAAGATGGATATGGAGAGGTGCTTTATGGCAGATTGGCAGGACGAAAGCCTGCCGAAGCTCGCGCCTATATCGAATCTCGAAGCGACTACTCACGGTATCCGTTTTTTTCACTGAGCAGTGACAAGGTGACGGCACTACAGCTGGATATTTTCCGTCCCGAGGTATTGGTGACTATGAACGTCAGCGGCAAGGTCATGTCCTTTATGACCGCTGACTATGATTTGGAGGTTACGGCAGTTTCATTGATTGAAAATCCGGTTACACAAATCAGGACGGCGAGGAGGAAAGAAAAAAATGATGGAGATTAGTTTTCAAAAGGATATGAACAAGAACTATATGATTGTAAAGTGTCCTGTCACAGCAGACGTTCCTGCTATAGCGGAGAATAATTACCGATTGCGAATGATGACCGAGAATGAAATACATGGCTTGTTGCGGGCAGACAGGAGAAGCATTGATGGTGAAGCGTATCTTTATTATGAGATAAGCTCGCTACAGTCTTTGCGGACTGTTTTTTTGCGGCGGCGGCTTGATAGGGAGAAAGCCCTGTTTGTACTAGCGGGATTGTGCCGTGTTTTGCGGGAGTTGTCACGGTATCTGCTTAGTGGGGATGGCTTGGTGCTGGAGGCAGAGTATGTGTATTTCAACTGGGAAAAAGAAGAGGTGTTTTTTCTTTATTATCCATACGAATATGAAACTTCATCGGGGCAGTTGTTGCTTTTAATGGAATACTTGGTGCGGATAATTGACCATCGTGACGAGCAACTGACGGATGCCTTATACAGGCTTTGCCAACAAGCAGAAAGAGATACCCTTACTGTCGATGAGATAGAGCAATGTCTAGAGAAACTCTCATCAGCAGCTCTCTATGATGATGGTGGGCTTCAACAGGCAAGGGTAGCGACGACAGAGGCGGCTTGCATAGATAATGAAAAGGCGGTAACAACAAAGACGAGGGGAAGCGAAAGTTATCAAGTCATCTATGGTATAGATGAAACACAAGCAAACATAAATGAAGAACTAAAACAAAAGAAGCGATTCATGATTATGACGGTGGTTTCGGCAGCAGGTGTAATCGGGACGGCTGTATATAGGAGTTTGTTCGCACTCGGCGGCAGAGAATTACTGTTGTCGTGGATACTTTTGGCTTTGTTTTCATTTTTCTTCTTGATGACAGGTGCAGTATGGAGCTTGTTGGTTATCAAGGGGAGAAGGGAAGCGGGGGAAGAGTCGTTAGCCTCGGTGGAGCAGGGAGAGCATAGTAATTCACGATGTAATTATTTCCGTGAGCCGGGTAAAAGGAGACGAGGGAGTGGCGAAGATAGGATATCGAGCGGAGAAACGCCAATCCACGGAGAAGAAAACAAGAGCATGGATAGTAATTTCCCCGATGCGGGATACGGTGATACGATTTTTTACTTTGAGGAAGATGAGGCGTGTGAAAATAAATTATATGGGATGGGAAAAGCTAGTTCTTATATCATCGCTCCGGGGCATTTTCCTTTTACCATCGGTAAGATGGGTGATACTGCCGATTTTTGCCTAAAGGATACATCAATCAGCAGGATTCATGCACAGTTGTCAAAAAAAGATGACAGTATCCAACTGACTGATTTAAATTCTACCAACGGCACATATCAAAACGGTATCCGCCTAGATCCCCATGAAACAGTTTCTTTGGTATATGGTGATGAAGTTCGGATGGGGCGGCTTGTGTTTGAGTACCGTTGATTTTGTGTTATGGTATCGTGTCACCAAGCAAGCATGTATCTTTCACCTCATGTGCTCCACCCGCCTACCTCTCAAACCCGAAAAATAGGTTTGTTCGTCCGGCTATCGGCGAAGCCCAAAACCACGGTCTTCGCCTTTTATTACTCCCCCAACTAAACTTTACCAAGTATTTACGATAATTTTTGCGTATAGCTTCGTCAACTCCTTTTAATGTGCCTAAAGGCCGTGCCTTAAGGCACTAGTCATCGTCGTTTCCTTGCTCTACATAAAAATTCTTCGCAAATCCTTTGGCAAAGTATAATTGGTGGAGCAATACGCTTAAAATCGGTGAAAGTACATACTTGCTTGATGACACGATTGGTGGATTGCTTCGGCGTGTAAAGCTACCTCGCAATGACGAAAGCGTGACATTTCATCATGGGGAGTGAACAGTAATAATTTTCATGCGATTACCCCGCTATAGTATATACAAGCAATAGTGTCTGTGATATGATAACGAGTAGGAAAGACATACATCATGTGGGAAGACTTCCTTGATTGACCGACAATGGGGAACGAACGATGAAAATCAATATATACTATGGGGGACGGGGGGTAATAGACGATCCGACCCTGTATGTTATCAACAAGATGCAGGATATACTAGATGAACTTAATGTTACTGTCGAGCGTTTCAATCTCTATGAACTCAAAAACAGTATTACCACTTTGCCACAGACACTAAAAACAGCTGATGGGATTATTCTGGCGACGACAATAGAATGGTATGGGATTGGCGGGTTTATGCAGCAATTCCTTGATGCTTGTTGGTTGTATGGTGACAAGGAAAAGATTGCCAAAATATATATGTGTCCGGTGGTGATGTCCACTACCTACGGCGAAGCTGAAGGAAAACTCAATCTCACGGTGGCGTGGGAGATTTTGGGTGGACTTCCCTGTAGCGGTTTTTGCGGTTATATTACTGATGCCGCACTACTGGAAGACAATTCTGATTATACCCACTTTATTGAAAAAAAGACGGAAAACCTGTATCGCACCATCAAGCAAAAACTGCAAAGCTTTCCTGCCAGCAATCAGGCAGTGAAAAAGATGGTATCAATCACTAAGAATATCGATTTAACCCCACAGGAATCAGAACAATTGTCCCATTATGCTTCCGATGATGTTTTCATAAAACGGCAAAAGGAAGATATTATTGAGCTTACAGGGCTTTATCGTGACATGATATATAATGATGCGAAGGAAGAGGGCGAGGAGTTTGTCATTGATTTTCGCAATCGTTTCAAACCCCGTGCCGGTTTCCGCGCTGTATATCGGGTAAATATAGCCGACCGCAAGAAACCATTGATTATAGATGTCAGCGGAGCGGCTCTGGATATTGCTTATAATGACAAATCAGCTGAGCGGGCAGATGTCGAAATGAGTGTCAACCGTGAGACCTTGGATGAGATTGTAAAGGGGCGGATGACATTCCAACGTGCTTTCATGACATCGAAGATGAACGCAAAAGGTGATTTCATGATCCTGCGGACACTTGATTCGTTGTTTGATTTTGTGGCGGCAGAGTGAAAGGTCTTGGTGAGTAATGCGAATAGCCTTGATGTATTTGCGATTATTCTTTAAGGTACCGTTTTTGATATACCGAATCGGGCGTTATGGCAAAACGGAAGACAAGTTTGTCAACCATCTGGAAGCTTTCAATTATATCAAGAAATGGACAACGATAGTAAACCGTGCCGGGCGGGTGACGATTGCCGCCGAGGGCAAGGAAAATCTGCCTGACAGCGATGGTTTCATCATGTTTTGCAATCATCAGGGATTGTTTGATGTTTTGGCATTTCTCGAGGCTTGTCCAAAGCCGTTTGCTTTCATTGCCAAAATAGAAGTCGCCAATGTGATTTTGTTAAAACAGATAATCGCTGCTCTTGGCTCATACCCGCTGGACAGGGAGAATTTGCGTCAGGCAATGGGAGTCATCAACAGCGTTGCCGCTGATGTAAAGAAAGGCAAAAATTTCATCATTTTTCCCGAGGGAACACGCTGTCCCACCCGCAATGCGATGGGTGATTTCAAAGGAGGCAGTTTCAAAAGCGCGACTAAGGCGAAGTGTCCGATTGTACCGTGTGCTTTGATAGATGCCCACAAGCCTTTTGATGTGATGTCGATTAAAGCGGTGACGGTAAAGTTAAGGTTTTTGCCACCAATTTACCATCATGAGTACGAAGGAATGAAAACAGTCGAAATCGCCGACATGGTCAAGGAAAGGATAGCGGTGGCGATGAAAGAAATGCTGGAAGAGTGAAGACGGGCTTAGAAATTATCTGAAAACTTATATTTTTAGAGTAAGGTTGAGGATAATTTCTGGAAGATAATCATCAGTAATCCTATATTGTTAGATAAACATGAAGATGATTTCTTCTTGACTGGAACCCGATTTTTCATTACCATGAAGAAAAGATAAAACAAAGAAGAGGAGACAGTTATGAGTAAGCAAGAAGGCACAGGTGATAATTTCCGAGGTATAATGGATGCCACCAAGTTAGGAAAACCGAAGATGCTGCTCTTGGGGGCGCAGCACATGTTTGCCATGTTCGGGGCAACGGTTTTAGTACCTGCCCTCACCGGTCTCGATGTATCGACAACACTATTGTTTGCCGGTATCGGGACTTTATTATTTCATCTATTAACAAAAGGGAATGTACCGTTGTTCCTTGGTTCTTCCTTTGCTTTCCTAGCCGGCTACAGCGTAATCGCCGGCGGGTTTGCCGGATCAGAGGGGTTTGACGCTTCGCTGCTTCCCTATGCCAGTCTGGGGGTAGCCTTTGCCGGTTTGGTATATCTGCTCGTAGCAGGGTTGTTTAAGGCATATGGGGCGACGAAAGTCATGCGTTTCTTCCCGCCGATAGTGACGGGCCCGATTATTATTGCTATCGGTCTTAATCTATCATATGTCGCCATCAACAGCTCCTCCAACAATTGGTGGTTGGCATTGCTTGCGATTGTGACTATCATCGGTTGTAACATTTGGGGTAAGGGAATGATTAAAATCATCCCCATCATCCTCGGCGTGATAGTATCATATCTGGCAGCAGGAGTGACCGGTAATGTGGATTGGACGCTGGTACGTGACGCCGCTTGGTTTGGCGTTCCCGTCAAATGGGATCAAACTGTATTTTCCCTCTTCGGCAATGCTGATACGGCTTTCATGATTACAGCGATTATCACGATTATGCCGATTGCCCTTGCAACAATAGTTGAGCATATCGGTGATATGTCAGCGATCTCTTCAACAGTTGGCAAAAATTATATCAAAGACCCCGGCTTGCACCGCACCCTTTTAGGCGATGGTATTACAACGGTAACGGCAGCACTCTTCGGCGCACCTGCAAATACGACTTACGGTGAAAACATCGGCGTTCTAAATCTTACCCGTGTCTTTGACCCGAAAGTAATCCGCATTGGGGCTGTGTTTGCAATGCTGTTCGCTTTCTCACCGAAGTTGGGGGCAGTGATTTCTTGTATTCCCGTGGCAACCATGGGTGGTGTTTCCTTGATACTCTACGGTATGATTGCCGCAGTTGGTGTCCGTAATATTGTTGAACACAAGGTAGATTTCACCAATAGCCGCAATTTTATCATCGCCGCTTTGATATTGGTGTTGTCAACCGGTATTCACTATAGTGATATCGGGGCAATTGCCTTCAACATCGGCGATATGACAATCAGCTTGTCAGGCCTTTCAGTCGGAGCGTTGGTCGGGATTATCGTTAATGCGATTTTGCCGGGCAAGGACTATAAGTTTGATGACGGAAAAGATGAAGTGAAAGAAGAAGTGAAATAACTATCTGCCGAAATTTTCGACAAGACTACGCAGGATTTTGTCGGTGGAGCAATAAGACAGGGGCGCGTGGTTGCGCCCCTTAGTTTTGAATAATTTCGTGAACGAGGATAGGATTGCGATGGGTCTGCTAAAAAATAACAACTGTTATGCTTTGGATATGGATGGAACCGTTTATCTGGGGGAGCGATGGATTGATGGGGCTCTGGATTTTCTGGCAGCACTAAAAAAGAAAGAGAAGCAATATGTCTTTTTGACCAACAATTCATCAAAGAGTGTCGCCGACTACCAAAGGAAGCTGACGCAGATGGGGTTAGAGGTCGCTGCCGAGGAAATCATTACCTCGGGTTTGGTGACTATTGCCTATCTCAAACGTGAATTTCCGGGGAAAAAGGTGTTCCTACTAGGCAATGAGGCTTTGCGGGGGGAGTTTGATGAAGCGGGGATAAAGCTTTCAGATGAATCACCTGAAGTCGTCGTTGTCGCTTTCGATACCACCCTCGATTATATAAAGATGACTAAGGTATGTGATTTCGTCCGTACAGGACTGCCGTATATCTCAACCCATCCTGATACCAACTGCCCGACAGAGACAGGTTTTGTTCCCGATGCCGGGGCAATCCATGCCTTTATTCATGCTTCGGCATATCGCTATCCTGATCATGTCATCGGCAAGCCTAATCGGGAAATTATCGATTTCATGCTGACACATACCGGGGCAGAGCGGGAAAAAACGGTAATTGTCGGTGATCGTCTTTATACAGATATCCGCGCCGGGGTCGATAATGGGCTGATGGCAGTATTGGTTCTAAGCGGTGAAGCAAAAATGGTTGATGTTGAGGCGGCAACATATAAACCCGATTTGATTTTTTCATCTATCAAAGAAATGGTCAGTGAGATATGAGTCTGCAATTTTACCTGGGAGCAGCTGGGACAGGGAAGAGCTGGAAACTAAATCATGATTTGATTAAGTGGTCGCTTGCGAAGCCTAATCAACGTTTCTTTTTGATTGTTCCTGATCAGTTTACGATGCATACGCAAATGGAGCTGGTGAAGTCACATCCCCGCCGCGGGATTATGAACATTGAAGTTCTCAGTTTCGCACGGCTGGCACATAGGGTTTTCACCGAAGTCGGGGTCAAACCACCGATATTGCTTGATGACACGGGCAAAAGCCTAATCCTGCGCAAAGTAGCTGCCAATATAACCGCTGATTTGCCTGTTATCGGAAAAAGTCTTATGAAACCGGGTTACATTAGCGAATTAAAGTCAACAATATCTGAATTGATGCAATATGCGATTTCGCCAACAGAAATGACGGCGATGGTCGAGTTTGCCGCTCGTAGGGGTGCATTGGCGGCAAAACTTAGTGATATTCGCCGTCTCTATGAAGAGTTTCTCATTTTTATCAAAGACAATTTCATCACCACCGAAGAAACGCTTGAACTTTTGCGAACTGCTTTACCGCAGTCAGATTTGATTCGTGGCAGCGTGGTTGCGTTTGATGGTTTTACCGGTTTTACGCCCATCCAAAACCGCTTGATGCAAAACTTGATGGGACTCACAGAGCGGGTGATAGTCACTGTTGTAAGGGGAAATGAGGGAACATCACTTGACGACGTAAAAGAGCGTGCGTTAGATCATAAAGAACATGCGTTATTTTGCAAAGAACGCACGTTATTTGATAAAGAACATACGTTATTTTATAAAGAACAAGCGTCGCCTCATAAAGAACATACGTTATTTTATTTATCCGACAAAACAATCGCTGATTTGACACAGCTTGCTGATGAAGTAGGAGTGAAAAGGATGGCCGATGTCATCGTCGGCGGTACAGAAAAGGCAGGGGTAGACAGGATACCGCGGCGTTTTTCGAGTCTTCCTGCGGCTAATGAATTAGCGCATTTGGAGCGGTATTTGTTCCGCTATCCCGTCGTGCCATATCAAGGAGAGAGTACGGCTGCCATTCAGATTTTCGAAGCACGAGCAATAAGTGATGAGGTGCGCCGGACTTTTATAGAAATCAAGAAGCTGGTAACAGAGCAAAACCACTCATATCGAGAAATTGCCATCATTGCGGGTGATATGAAGCGTTATGCACGCTTGCTGGAGCGTGAGGCGGTCAAATATCAGATTCCCCTTTATCTTGACAGGACACAAGGAATATTACTCAATCCCTTTACCGAATTTATCCGTTCAGCACTTAGGGTTATCAACAAAAATTACTCTTATGAGGCTATTTTTCATTTTCTGCGAAGTGGATTTGTCGATATGACAAATGAGGAAGTTGATGACTTGGAAAATTATGTGTTGGCGTGTGGTATCAGGGGAAAGAAGATGTGGCAGGAGTCTTTTATCCGCACCTTATCTAAGTGGAATGAAAATGAGATTTGCGAAAAGTTGGAAATACTCAATGCTTTACGGACGAAAATACTCACTTTTCTTGCCCCACTCAACCAAGGAGAAAAGACTGCCGCCGGGATCGTCACCATGTTATACGATTTCATCGTTGGCGGACGCAGTCAGGCGAAGTTGGCAGTTTATGAGCAGAGATTCCACAGGGATGGTGATATGGTACGGGCGAAGGAATATGCCCAGATATATCGCTTGGTGATGGAGTTGTTGGAGCAAATACATGGATTACTAAAAGATGAGCCGATGAAACTTGATGAGTTTGCAGAAATCCTTGATGCAGGATTGGCAGAAATCAAGATAGGCACGATCCCGCAAAGCATTGACAGGGTTGTTGTCGGTGATATTGAGCGAACCCGGCTGTCACAGGTACGGACACTATTTTTTCTCGGAGTCAATGACGGCAGTATTCCCCAAAGCGGGAGCGGGGGTTTGTTATCTGCTCTTGACCGTGAGTTTTTGCAAAGCTCAAAGTGGGAACTAGCTCCATCACAGCGGCAGAAGCTCTATATTGAACGGCTTTATCTGTATATCACCATGACACGTCCTGCAGAACGGCTTTATTTATCATATGCACGGGTCGATAGTGAGGGAAAGAGTCTCCGCCCATCTTACCTGATTGCGGCTTTACGGCGGGTTTTCCCTTTACTTTTGCCGCAAAAGGTCGGTGACAATGTAGAGTTAAGTGAGATATATGGACTATCTGACAGCTATGATTTGTTTACTTCTACTCTGCGCAGATACGCCGAGGGGAGTAATGAAAGATTAAATTCAGATTTTCGCCGTGAACATCCCTGGTTAATTACCGCAGATTTTCGCACCTTGATGGTACTGGGGTATATTTACCGAAAAGATGAGGGGGCAAAGCAGAAACTGATACGGATGGTGGAACAGGCATTTTACCGCTATACGCATCATCCGCTTACCCGCTTCCTTGCTGATATGCTTTATGGTGAGGTTTTGCAAGTAAGTATCAGTCGTCTGGAAAAATACGCTGCCTGTGCCTACGCTCATTTTCTCCGCCACGGGCTTTCTCTGGCACTCAGGGATGAGTATGGTTTCGAGGCAGTTGATTTGGGGGTGGTGTACCATAGCGTGTTGGCACGGTTTGCGGAGCTGTTGCGGGAAGAAAGCCTTGATTGGGCGGATTTCTCGAATACGGACGGTGAACGGCTGTTGACCCGGGCGATTAGTGAAATCTCTGCGGGGGACTATGCGATGGTTTTACGGGGAAGTGCCAGAAATGAGCAGTTGATCGGGCGGATTCATCGGGTGATGGCACGGACTATCCAGACACTGCGGTGGCAGATGGAGCAAGGCGATTTCCGATATATGGCTGGGGAAATCGGTTTTCACAGTACTTCCTTTGGCAGTAATGGGAGTGTTTTCCCGGGTGATGGGGGAGTTTTGGAAATAGAGGCAGAGGAAGAGGCGCAAACGGCACAGTTTTCCGTTAAGGGACAAATTGACCGCATCGACATATGCAAGACTGCGGCGGGAGTTTTGGTCAAAGTGGTTGATTACAAATCGGGGAGCAGTGATATTGATTTTTCGGCTCTTTATCATGGCTTGCAATTACAATTAATCGTGTATCTGAGTGCGGCGGTGGAGTTTTTGCAACGGGAAAATCCGGGGAAAGATATTATTCCCGCTGCCGCTTTATACTATCAAGTTTTTGACCCGCTGATCGAAGAGGACAAAGAACTGAATGATGATGAACTGGCAGGGAAACTGTTGGGTTTGCTACGGATGAAAGGAGTGGTCAATGCAGATGGTGAAATTATCCGCCATATCGACCGTGGCTTTGACAGACGTTCACAGGTAATTCCTGTCGAGCAAAAAAAAGACGGCAGTTTTTCTGCGACTTCTCGGGTTATTTCCGCTGCGGATTTCACCCTTTTATCTGAATATACCAGACAAAAAATCAAGAAGATGGCATTAGAGATAAAAAATGGTGACATTTCATTAAATCCCTATCAAAGGGGTACAGAAAGTAGTTGTGCGTTTTGTGAATACCAAAATATCTGCGGTCATGACCCGCGCCGGCAGAGGAAGCGGCGGTTGGAGAAAAGAAGTCGCAGTGAGATTATTGAGTTAATGAAAGAAGAAAATGAGGTAAATATCCAAGAGTTTCCGGCAAAGAGTGATATTGACATAAATCATGGGGATAGCAAGTAGATGATGAATTTTACCAAGACCCAACAATCGGTAATTGATATCCGTGACAAAAACATTCTGGTTTCGGCAGCAGCCGGTTCGGGGAAAACGGCAGTTTTGGTTGAGCGGATTATTAAGATTGTCAGCGATAAAGAAGCTCCGATTGACATCGACCGCCTGTTGGTGCTTACTTTTACCAATGCGGCAGCTGCGGAGATGAAAGAACGGATAATTAGGGCTTTGGGGCAAAAACTTGAAAGTGAACCGCAAAACAGCCATCTGGAACGACAAATGACCCTCATCAACCATGCGCAAATCACGACTATTGACAGTTTTTGCTTGTATATACTGCGTAATCACTTCCATGCGATAAATCTTGACCCCGCATTTCGGGTTGCTGATGAAAGTGAACTCCAATTGATAAAGAAGGAAGTCATCAGCGAACTTTTGGAAAGCCGTTATGAGGAGAGGAGTGAAGAGTTTCTTGCTTGCGCTGCCTATTTTGCCCATGGGACCAATGACCGCCGCTTGGAGGAGCTAATTGAGAAGCTATACAACATGGCAATCAGCTTTCCGTGGTCAAAAGAATGGTTGGCAGAACGCAAGTATGATTATCAAACGGATGATATAGCGAAAGCCTCTCCCCATGATGGTTTACTTTCATATCTTATCACTTTTGCCGAGTATCTGTTGCAGGGTTGCTTAGAGGATATGATCGCCATCCGCAGCGTTTGTGAAGAGCCTGACGGGCCGTATATGTATGCGGCAACTATTGACAAAGAGATAGAAATGTTGCAAGGGATATTGGGAAATAGCCTGGTTGATGATAAAATAACAAGCGTTATGGTGTATGATGATCTTTTTTCCGCATGGGGAACACTGCACTTCACTTCCTTGCCGGGGAAACGTGATGACTCTGTCTCCCCGGAAAAACGAGAGCAAGTAAAAAAACTACGAAATGATATCAAAGAAACCCTAAGAGCGATGGGGGCGAGCTTCTTTTCCCAACCATATAATAGTGTCGCGGTGCGAATGGCGGCAATTAGCCCTGCCGTTTCCGTATTGGCGGATTTGGCAATAGAGTATCTGGAACGTTTCGATATTGCCAAGCGGTCGAGGAACATCATTGATTTTGCCGATATGGAGCATATGGCGTTGGCGATTTTGTGGGATAAAACAGATAACGGCATCAAGCCATCAGCAGTAGCTCTGGAGCTTAGGGAGCATTTTGTTGAAGTGATGACAGACGAGTACCAAGACAGCAATTTAAAACAGGAAATGCTGCTGATTGCCATTGCCGGAGATGACAAAGAACGGCAAAGTCGCTTCATGGTGGGTGATGTAAAGCAAAGTATTTACAAGTTTCGTCTCGCTCGTCCGGAGCTTTTCATTGAAAAATATGAGACATATCCGGATTCACCCGATAGTGTCCGTATTGACCTCAACCAGAATTTCCGCAGTCGAGTAGCGGTACTGGATAGTGTCAACTATATTTTTTCCCATATCATGAGAAGAACACTGGGCGGGGTCGAGTATGATAAGGAAGCCCATCTTGTTGCCGGAGCGAAGTATCCTGATAATAGTATTGATGATGATAAAATCAACCAAAGTGAGTTGCTCTTAATGGACTTGTCGCAGTCAGATAGAACAGATGAAGCGGTTGCTTTCGATGATGAGGTTGAAATCGCCACCGGAGCGACTAAGGCAGAGCAGATAACGGCAGAAAATGACAAGATGAACCCTGATTCAGATATTGAAAAAGAGGCGCGGATGGTCGCTCATCGCATTGATGAGTTGATGGATGGTTATCAAGTAAGCGATGGAGCAGGGGGATTACGACCGCTGCGGTATGGCGATATCGTTATTTTGATGCGTTCGGTCAGCGGCAGGGATGAGGCGTTCAAGATTATTTTACAAGAAGAAGGTATTCCCGTCCTTACGGCGGCACGAACCGGTTATTTTGCAGTAACAGAGGTGCAGACGGTTTTGCAGCTGATTAGTGTTCTTGACAACCCTCTCCAGGATATTCCTTTGTTCGGGGTGATGAAATCATTTTTCGGCAATTTTGACGATGGGGAAATTGCCCTTATCAAGGCAAAGGCATATCATGGCGGTAAGCGAAAACAAACTTTGTATGAAGATTTGTTGGCTTTTGTAAGTGGCGGGGAAGTTTTATCCGATGTGAAGGGAATAACTGTAGCTACGATGAGGGCTTTACAGGAGCGGGTGCGGTTATTTTTGGGGTATATAGACAAGTATCGGCAAAAAGCCGTGTACGTGACTATCGCTGACCTGCTGGGCGAATTAATCGTAGATAGTGGTTATTATCACGATGTAGCTGTCCGTGAGGATGGAAAAATAAGGATAGCCAATCTGGAAATGCTCATGCAAAAGGCAGCGGCATATGCTGAGACAAGTTTTCATGGTCTTTTTCACTTTGTCCGCTATATCGGACAGTTGGAGAAGTACAACATTGATTATGGTGAAGCTCTTTTGGATGATGAACATGCTGATGTCGTCCGCATAATGAGTATCCACAAAAGCAAGGGACTCGAATTTCCTGTTTGCTTCGTTACAGGGTTACACAAAAAACACAATGTCAGCGATAGCCGTGATTCGGTGTGTCTCGATGCCGACCTCGGGATAGGTGTTGACTATATTGATACCGTTCGCCGAGTGCGGCGACCTTGCTTGCGGCGGCGTGTAATCAGTCGCAAACTACAGCTTGACAGTTTGGGTGAAGAGTTTAGGATTCTTTATGTGGCAATGACGAGAGCAAAGGAGAAGCTGATTCTGACGGGAGTGACGAAGAAACCTTTGCCGGGTGAAAGCAATACCCCCTGTTCCCTCTCGTATCTTCAATTATTTAAGGCGGGTAGTTTTCTGGAGTTACTTTTGCCGCTTATCACTTGTGAAGCCGCTGCCGATATATTCAGGATAAAGACGGTGAAATCCGATGAACTAACCATCAAAGCGGTAATTGAGGCCGGCGAAGCCATAAAGCGCAAGGAAGCCTTACTTTCAGTCTGGGAGCAAAAAATATCCCGTGACAGTCTATATAAAGAGCTATCCAGGCGATTTGCCAGTTCGTATCAGTTTGCTGATTTGGCGAAGCTTTATGCGAAAACTACAGTAACAGAGTTAAAAAGAAACGATAAAATAACAAGCGTTATGCAAACGGAAGAAGGTAGTTTTTCGTTTTTTGAACAACTCCTGTATCAAGAGCCGGAAGTCGTGCCTTACATCCCTGATTTTGCAAAAGTCAGCAAGGATGAGGAGTTGGTCGATAAAAGTATGCCACCGAAACCCCGTTATCAAGTTGGCAGCGGTGCTGAGCGTGGCAGTGCCTATCATCGGGTGATGGAAGTAATGAATATCTATAAACTGACAGAGCAGTATCAGAAAATCATGATGACAGCGGACGACGATATGAAAAGTGAGGCAACATTAATGTCGCTTGTTGCCGCACAACTGGAAAACGCTGTCATTAACAGACGTTTATCAAATGAATATGCTGAAGCGGTGCCGCTCGCCAAGATAACTGCTTTTTTTATAGCAAAAACGAAAGAGCAGGCAGCATCCGGCGATGGCTTGTCCTTATTGGCAAGGCGAATGAGCGAAGCCGAACGAAACGGATGCTTATACAAGGAACAGCCATTCGTGATTGGGGTTGCAGCCAATCGTCTGCATCCCGAATTACCGCCGGGGGAGACGATTTTGATCCAAGGCATTATAGATGTTTACTTTACGGAAGCGGATGGAGTGGTTATAATTGATTACAAGTCAGATGTGGTAACGAGGCGGGAAGAGTTGATTGAACGCTATCAAAAGCAGCTTGATTATTACGGGGAGGCACTAACACAACTGACAGGACAACCGATAAAAGAGAAGATTATTTATTCGTTTTCGCTTAATGAGGCGATAGTGGTGTGAGGTGGGGGTGAAAGGTAAGCTCTATAACAAAACAACGACGATATACATCTTACTTGCTGTATATTCCTTAGTTTTACTTCTTTTTACCACTCATTCGTCACCACTTTTCCCATTTAATGGTTGGAATGATATTAACATCTTCTTTACGGTAGGGAAAGGTTTTGTCCGCGGATATGTGCCATATGTGGATTTGATTGACCATAAAGGACCATTTCTCTTTCTGTTATTTGGGGTTGCTTCGTTAATTCAAAAAACAGGTTATCTGGGTCTGTTCCTGTTACAAGTGATAGCATTAACTATCTCATCAATTTATGTTTTCCGCATTGCTTCTTTGTTCATTAGGCGAGCCGAAATGAGTTTTCTGGTAGCTATAATTTGCCCGTTATTTCTTTTACTTCGCAGCTTTGAAGGTGGGCGGGCAGAGGACTTTGTTCTTACCATGTTCACGGTTTCTTTGTATTATTTTACACTTTATTTTGTCAATGATTCTGCTTCATCAAAATCCGGTCATGTTATATGCCAAGGAGTACTGTTTGCGATGGTGTTTATGATAAAGTTTAATTTGGTGTTATTTTTTCTTGGTTTTATCATAATGATTATTTTTGACTTGTTACAAAAAAGGGAATATCGGCAGTTATGGAGATATATTGTATTGTTTCTAGGCGGAGTAGGTATGGTAATTTTACCATTTTTGCTGTATTTGCTCATAACCGGGAGTTTTGGCGCATTTTATGAAGTATATTTCAAGATAAGCTTTATACAAGCATCAGGCGTTTATGAAACTTTTTGGGATAGATTGGTTTCCAGTCTTTATATTACCATGATTTCATTCCGGATACGAATGGGGTATACATTGACGATTGCTCTAGGGTTCTTGTTTGTACTGATAAAAATGAGAAATGAGGAAGAAAAGAAGAATGGGAGGGGGCACGGATGGTTTCAATCACTAAAGAAACAATTGAAAGTCTATTTTACCCCCTATTTCATTGCCTATGGTCTTTCATTTGCCTTACTGGTGTTTTCTATATACATCGGTGGTGCGCTTCTTTACTCGTGTATTCCAATTTCTGTCTTTGCAATCATGGGTGTAATCGCAATATGTGCATGGTTGGAGATAGTTACTGAGGGCGAAAAGATTAGTAAAGTCACCAAAGGGGTTGCAGTTTTTTCAGTATTACTGATACTAATAATGGTAAAGGGAGCAGTATTTGAACCTGCATTTATGCATCGCCAAATGCCGGTACAGATTAAGATGGCTGAGCTTATTCATCAATATGCTTCTGATGGTAATCCAACCCTTTTGCAAGTGGATGCGCTTGATAGTGGTTTCTATACAGCTAGTGGTATTATTCCCCAAGAGCCTTATTTTTGCACAATTAATGTTAGCTATGAGCAATATCCACAACTATTTGATAGTCTTCAGGAAGCCGTGCGACAAGGAAGAAATGAGTTTGTAATCATTCATACCTATAATGAACATGAACGTCCTAATGAAGAGTATTGGCGTTTTGCTGATCATTATCAACATATTGCAGTGTTACACGGTGCCGGTTCGGTTGACACACGGTGGTATCACTTGTATCAGAGGTATTGATTGTTGTAGTTCCTCTCAATGCAAAGTTCAACGTTGCGGAGATGGTTGACTTCTTCGAGCAAAGTAAAATCGCGTCCTCGCCGCTGGTGCGTGTATTTATTCATCTTATTAGTTTCCTTTCAGTTCTCTGTTAAAGAAAATAAATAATATTTCAAAAACCTCTTGACGTATACAGTCGCACTATATATAATGAATGTATAGCGATACTGTATAGCGCAACTTAGTATAAGGAGGTGTCTTATGAGGAGAGATAAAAACCTTCCTCTAACGGAAACGGTCTACTATATCCTGTTGGCTCTGAAAGAACCGACACACGGATATGTACTCATGCAAAAAGTCGAGGAACTTAGTGATGGTCAAGTCAGATTGGCGGCGGGAACACTTTACGGAGCTATTGAAAATCTGCTCAAAAAAGAGTTCATCATTTCAATGCCAAGTGATGATGTCAGACGCAAAGTATATGCCCTCTCACAAACAGGCGAAAGCATATTACGCGCCGACTATCAGCGAATGTCCCATATTTTGAAAATAACTGAACAAATATTGAATGGGGGTGCACCGAAATGAAGAAAATCAAGTTTTTTATAGATTTCCATAAAGAAGAACAGTGGCTTGTAAAAATGGCGGCGCAGGGTTGGCAACTAAAAAAGCAAGGCCCGGTATATACTTTTGAATCTGCCGCACCGGAACAACCAACGATAAAAATTGATTACAGGCATTTCAAGAAACAGGCAGATTTTATTGAGTACCGTTCTTTGTTTGAAGATAGCGGTTGGCAGCATATTTCCGGCACAAAACATAGCGGAAATCAATACTTTAAGCGCAAAGGCGCGTACGATGATGATATTTTTTCCGATACCGCATCACGCGCAGGAAGATATAAGCGGTTAGCTGATATGATGTTGTCGATATTCATTTTGTTTCTTCCGATAGTTTTCATTTCCATATCGAAAGGAACATTAGGAATTGATTATTTGTTAAATCCCAAAACGTTATATTTTACTCCGGGGTTGTGGGAAATGAGCGGGGCGAAATTTTGGGGACGTTTTCTATTTGAAACACCATTCGCTCTTATGAGAGGATTTTCGTGGAGCATATCCCTTGCGCTTATAATTTTGTATGTGCTGATGACGATAAAATCATGGCTGCTCTACAGGAAAGCGATGAACGATGATGATGTTTAGCGTATATCCGCTGTGATTTTTTGTGAATAATTATACAGAAATCGCCCGCAGAAAGGCTTAAACGAGCCAACCTGCGGGGATTTCTTTGAAAACAATTCCCTCACCGTCCTTACCTTTTGAAGCAACCGCTTCGCAAATCAATAGGTATATTACGTTCCACCCCGTTTTTATTCCTCGCGACTTCCTTCCGAATAAGTAAACCCGGCAGCCCGTCGTTTGGCTTGAAGCTCCAACCATGCGTCCCATCCTTTGTCGCGCAGCAGGGCGTTATCCTGTTCCAATACAGTGTATCCAACGGTTGCTTTGAGAAACGAAGAAAACTTGTTGCATGGGTATTCCTTGCAAAAGGCGCACATTTCAACACCTTTTTCCTGAACGCATAATCTGACGGCACAACCCGGATTGCCGCTCCCTTCCTTGCATGATAAACACAAGCCGTCCTCAGCCATACTTTTCAAGAACGGCCAGAATCCATCGCCGCCGGGAATAAAGTTGATAACATCTTCAAATCCTGCTTTTTTCATTTCGTCGTATAAAACCCTTGCCGCAGGCTCTATCTTTGCTTTTACAGCGCAATGTTCGCAATAAAGCCCGCAATAACAGGCATATCTTCTTACACTCGCAGTCGCCCACTCTTTGCATTGCTCAATACGATTGCCGTTGTCGCCTTGCTCTTTGTCGTAGGCGAATTGGTTAAGCAAATCGCAGGGGAAGTCGCCGCACAGACCGCAATGTTCCAAGCTTTTACCCTCACAGCAATCTTTCACAGGGCAAGAATCACTCCAAAACGGCTTAGTAATATGTACACAGCCGCCGCAATTCATTTTTTCCTTGTATTCACATTCGCCGCATAAAATCCCGCATCTTGATTCAATCATAGTTATTTACTCCTTTTTGATTTCAGCTTACCACACTAAACACGCCAACAGTGTGTCGTGTTTATTTCCGCAAAGCAATGAGCCATGCGCGAAAATTTGTTTTCGCATTTGGCGAATGCCGCGACACGAACTACGAAGTAGTTCGTGCATATCTTAACAAAATATTTTCAGCGGCGGTTTTTATCTTCTCGGCAATATCCTCCGGCTCCAACACCTTGACTTTATCGCCAAAGCCGAGAAGCCAATTGATTAAATAATCGCGGTTCGTAAAGCCAAGTTCAAAAAGCAGCCCATCGCCCGTTTCTGTAAAGCAATCCAAGCCGTATGTTTCAATGAGGTGATATTTTACAGACGAGTCAAACAGAGCGACAAGTTTAATGTTACTCGTATATTGTAAACTGAAATCCCGTTTTTCAGGCGGTATATCTTTTGGTATATAGTTTTCTTCACATAGCGTCAAGTTCCATAAACGCAGGAGTTTGAATAACCGCCAGTCATGACGTTCCCGGCAGAAGCCGAAAACGTACCACGCCGACCATTGGAAAATAACAAAATACGGTTCGATGCGACGGTGGGTATCGCCTTTGTCGTAATAATAATCAAATTCAATCAACTGCGCTTCAAGTACAGCGCGTTTTATCAATTCGATTTTTTCCGTCAACTGCCGTTTGTAATGAGAGGAAAGGGCAATGATAATCGGTTCACGCAAAGAAACAACGGAACTTGCGTTGGCGTGGAGTTTATCGAGTGTGCGTTCGATGTTTGACTGCGACGAAACGCTTCCGATGCCTTTTAAGGCAGCAATCATGCCGGACAGTTCATCGGCGGTTAATACGCTTTTGTCTAATTTGAAACCTTCAGCAATGGAAATACCGCCGCCGCTTCCCTGATGGGTAACGATAGGGATTCCCGCCACACAAAGCGCGTCTACATCGCGCCCGATGGTACGGCGGCTGACTTCAAATTTTTTTGCCAGTTCCGGCGCGGTCACGCGGTCTTTTTGTAGCAGGGTTGTTAGGATTCCGAGCAATCGGTCAAGCTTCATACGGTTGACCTCCGATATTTTGAATTGGTTAATCTATTATATCACAGAAACACGACAATGGTGTGACTTGTTTGAAATGCTTTAGGAAACATAAAAACGGCAGTCTTGGTTTCCCAAAACTGCCGCTCTTTATGTTTGTTATCAATTCTACTTTGAATTACGGTAGCCTAAATCGGTGTTCCAAAGTGTATGTGTTAGAATCGCCCGGACTGCGCTAAAGCATTATAATCTTTGTCGAACATGTAATTTCCGTTTGTTAATTTTCCCAAGTTCCACAACCAATTAATTGCGGTTAAATTTGTCGTTGCGTTAGGCGGCATGAAACACAGACCTTTTGACCTTGGTAATAGTGCATTGATTAGATATCTACGGATTGCTCCGTGCGCAGCACGCAATAGCTTCACGGTCAGTATGTTCTCTATACCGTGCTGTTTGCACTCTCGCAATCCTATAAAATCTTCGGACTTCGCCCTAGTTGGGCTACGTCCTCATATTTTGCGGGTCTCAAGGTCGTGTTTTCATGCAAGCATGAAACACAGACCTTTTGACCCTGGTATCGGAGCTTGACAACTCTCTCTTTCTCCCGCATAATTAAGATAACAACATACCTCGCTAGGGGCGCAAAATGCGTATTACAGGGGATAAACGCTCATGTTTATCAAGTTTGTTATCTGTACTGTGGTCGCATATGCTGAGATAGAAGTGAATTTTACAGGTAAACTTGACTTTGTAATATTCACTTCATACCCTCATACCTGATCCGGTTAGTACCGGCGTAGGGAAGCGTAGCCATAACAGGCGTTATTTTATCATAGCCTATTGGCATATCTGCTTAACCTCATCATCAGAAAGACCTCCGGCGATTTATCAAAAGGAGGTTTTTATGTCTGACTTACAAGAACGGGGAAAAGAGAAGAAACGAATCCTCAAAACCAAAACACTTGCTTTTTCCGCCCTCGCCCTTGCATTGGCATTTGCACTATCGTTTGTCAAACTATTTTCGATGCCGATGGGCGGGTCAATTACATTGCTCAGTATGCTGTTCGTTTGTTTGGTTGGTTACTGGTATGGAGCAAAGGTGGGTTTGATTGCCGCATTTGCCTATGGGTTGCTGCAACTAACCATCAATCCCTTTGTCATCAGCCCGCCGCAGTTGATTACCGACTATATTTTGGCGTTTGGGGCTCTGGGGTTGTCAGGATTTTTCGCCGGTCAAAAGTATGGACTCGTAATCGGATATCTGGTTGGGGTGACGGGGCGTTTCTTTTTTAGCTTCTTGTCAGGACTGTTGTTCTTTTATATGTACGCCCCTGAGGGAATGAATGCGGCTCTTTATTCATTCCTCTACAATGGGAGTTATATGGGTGTAGAAGCGGCAATAACAGTCGTTATTATATCCTTGCCTCCGGTTGCCCAGGCTCTGAGACGAGTCAAGGTGTTAGCGGTAGATTAGGAATTAGCAACCGCATATTTAGTCCTTGGCAACAATTACCAACAACGTTCCCTCATGAATACTAACAGATGCGTCATCACTAGCCATGATGTTACTGATCCCGCGTCCCTCGCCAACGGTCAAAGTGGCATTTGCCAGCGGGTATTCGAGGTTTTTCGTTGTCACGCCATGACAATTACTAAGCGGCAGAAGCGACACAATTGTTCCATGTGGTTCTTGCAAATGAAGACTGGAAGTAGTCAACATGACTTTGTTGTTTTCATTTATTAGGATAGCCGTACCGCCGCGGGCATGGATACGCATTAGCTGCAAGAGATTAGTCAGGCTATGGTCGATACGATTGCCAAATCCACCCAGGAGCAAAAAGTCACGAAAACCTTTGTCCCATGCATATTCAATGGCGAGTTCGGTGTCGGTTTGGTCTTTTTGGGCGGAAAATGATAAACAGGGTATGTTTGCGGGAATGTCGCCGGCAGAATCGAAGTCACCGATGACGATAGCGGGTATGAACCCCATTTTTACGGCATGATGATAACCGCTGTCGGCACAGATGATGGTATCGGTACTCAGGATTTGCGCCATGATATATGAGTAATCAGATATTTCCCCGCCACTTATTATGACTGCTCTCATGTGTCCCTCCGATACCAAGGTATCTAACAATACTTCCTAAAAAATACCCTTGCCAATAATAGCAAGGGTATCAACTAATGGAAACGATTGGGCTCGAACCAACGACCCCTTGCTTGTCGAGCAAGTGCTCTCCCAACTGAGCTACGCTTCCATGAAAACAGTATAGCACGGAACAAAAATGAAAAGCAAGGAAAATATATCATAGCGTGATTCCATCCATGCGTGATTACCCATAGCTTGATTGCGGGTCAAACCCGCGGTTACAGTGCAGGCTCATGATAAAATACCACGGTTTCGTCATTGCGAGGCGGTTTTATCCGCCGAAGCAATCCATAATTCATGTGATACATGAATTTCTTCTTCGCCATGATGAGTAAACCTAAACAATAACAAAAAACACATATCTCCCTTGCGCAAAGTGGGTAAATCCGCTAAAATAAGTAAATAATTATCTGTTGATAGTTGACATCATAGAACCCCTGCCTATAGCCGGGAGAAGTGTCAACATATACACCCATAAAATGTTTTCCTTGTTTACGTATAATAAATGAAAGGACTTCGTTTTGACTAACCAGGATTTTGACGCTTGCATCGAACGAATCAAAAACGGCGACCGTAGTGGTTTGAAGGAGATTTACGAAGCATATCTTTCTTACATATTTCGCATTGTCTTTGATGTACTAAAAAGCCGTGAAAATGCCGAAGATATTACTAGCGAGTTCTTTATTAAACTATGGGAAAAGGCAGGCAGTTATCGTCTCGGTGGCGGGCACAGGGCTTTTTTGACGGTGATGGCGCGCAATATGGCAATTGACTTTTTGCGCAAACACCGAAAAGAAGAACTCACGGCAATGCTACAGGATTTGGGAGCAGGGGCTGATGAAGTGGGCAATACGCCGGGTACGGCAGTTTCTGCGGCTATGGTTGAAACGAATCCGACCGAGGCGGCAGTAATTGCAGAAATGACGATACAAAAGGCTCTTGATTTACTAGGTGAAGCAGAACGGCAAATTATCGGCATGAAAGTATTGGGTGAACTTACTTTTCGGGAAATAGCTGAGGTACTTAAATGTCCGCTTGGCACGGTTACGTGGCGTTACCAAAACGCGATCAAAAAACTAAGGAGGTGTGGTTTTGAGCATGAACTTAGCTGATGAATTAAAGAAGCTTGCCGAAGATGACACCCCTGACTTGTGGGAGCGAATTGAGGCGCAATTAAATGAACCGCCTGTTTCAGCGACAGTAAGGAAACAGCAGGAAATTACTGCCGGTGATGTAAAGGTAATCAAGCTGGGGCAAACAAGTTTTCACGGCAAACGGCGGTTTTTGCGGCGTTATGGCGGACTCATTGCCGCTTGCTTTACTGCGGTAATCTTGCTTCCGGTACTGTACCTCAATGTATTTGACGGTAATCTAAATGATGGGATACTGCCGCTCAACTTTGAGAGTATCTCAATTGCGCCGAAGACGGCAGGCGATACTGAGCCTTCGCTTTCGAGTCCGGAGGCTACATTTACTGACAACCAACAGGATTCAGGAGCTATACTTTCCCCGGAAAATATTGACGATATAGCAAATAATGATGCCGCCGGCTTGTTTGACACAGGGGGTAGTACTAGTAACACGAACAGGGATACTGTCGCCGACAGTCAAATCGGCGGTGAGAGGGATGCGGCTTACCTTTTCCGAGCGGGAAGCGGCGAGGCAAACGAAGAGATAGCAAATGCAGAGTTAGAAATTATTTCTTTTCAACGTGAAAGCACATTTGTGGTTTATACGGCGACAGTTATAAATGATGAAAATGAAATACTGAACACAGATATCAACATTGATATTATCCATGAATTGGGACTGGGATATAGCTACGAAGACGTTCTCGACATTGGTGTAGTTTATCACTTAGATTTGCTTTTCGATGAAATAGGGGTATTCTATTTGCGGGATTGAGTAATTCCTGTTTTGTAATCATTAATTAACAACGATACTGCTCCTAAAGCGGGCGATGGGAATCGAACCCACACTGCGACCTTGGGAAGGTCGAACGCTGCCACTACATCACGCCCGCATTACTCCGGCAACAGTATATCATGTTTCTTCACTTTGCGGCAACACCAGTTCTCGAAAAACATCACCCCGCTCCCTAAAATCACGAAACTCACCATAACTGGCGGCGGCGGGGGAGAGCAAGCAAGCTGTTCCTGTGCGCGTGACTTGCTTTGCCACGGTAACGGCATCATATAGGTTTTCTGAATAATGAATCTGCTGCTGTAACCTCACTTGTTGTGTTAGCAACAGATGGATACGCTTACCCGACTCGCCCATGCAAATTATGTTTTCCAGTCCGCTTTCTGCCAGATAACTTACTAGGTTAGTATAGTTTATGCCTCTATCCATACCGCCGACGAGGACAGTTGCGGCATTTTCAACAGATTTGAGTGAGTATATTGTCGATTCTACGGTGGTAGAAATTGAGTCATCATAAAAATCCACCCCCGCAACCTCACCAATCCACTCACAGCGGTGACGAAGAGGGGTAAAGGTGGTAAATGCCGCCATGAATCCTTGAACATTTACCCCATATCTACCGGCGATTTCATAAACAAAAGCGGTATTGTATGTATTGTGTGAACCGCAAAAACGAGTCTTGACTGTGGAATTAGATAAAGAAAACGGCAAAACCCCCGCTTCTATCGCTACTGTTCGTGCCGCAGTTTTGATTTCACCAACTTGCGTAATCACATCCTTGCCATAATAGAAAATATCGCCGCTTTGTTGGTGTAAATAAATGTTTTTCTTCGTCCTTGTATAATTTGCGAGGGTTTGGTAGCGGTCAAGATGGTCTTCAAATATATTGAGCAAAACCGCCGTACTCGGGGAAATATCAGCATATTCAAGCTGATGGCATGAAAGCTCCACTACCAAAACGGTCTCAGGGGTGATTTCGTCAATAATATCAAAGACAGGTGTGCCGATATTTCCTGCCAAAAGTGCGGCGATACCATTCTGTGAGAGGACATGGTGAAGCAGGGTAGCAACGGTACTTTTTCCCTTAGTACCTGTGATTCCGATTATCTGCTTCCGGAATATCTGTAAAAAAACCTCCGTCTGCGAGGTAATCACGCATTTATACTGATGCGGCTTGCGTGGTAATATAATCCCGGGACTCTTGAAAACGAGGTCATATTCCTCAATATAGGCGAGATAATCTGCTCCTGAATGAACGACAGAGTCCACTTGAGGCTGTGGTTTCATATCGGCGATAGCCAATTGAGCGAAACCACCCAACTTCCTCAGCAGCTGATATGATGATTGCCCCTCGACACCGAAGCCAAGGAGCAAAACACGCTTGTCTTTTATCATTTCGCGCAAAAAATCATGTTTCGGCGGGTTGTTTTTCATTCAACTATCCTATCAAGGCAGAAATCCTCGATATACTCCTTTAATATTTCTGTAAACTGCGGTGGTAAATGGTTTTCCTCGTTATATCCACGGCAAATAGCCGCAAAACCCAAGCTTGCCTCATCATCAGAAAAATGAACTTGCTTGAAAAAATTTACCAATTTTGGCAAGGGCAACCCATTTGCTTCACGATGGCGGATATATTCAAAAAGTGCGGCTCTGACTTCGGCAAGACTGCCAACACACTCAAATGGTTTGACGAAACACAGTCCTATCAACTCGGCAAAGGTGTCTTTTAAGGCATCATCATCATCCAAAAGATTGCGCCCAAAGATAGCTGTTAGTTCATTATCAACAAGAAAAGGTGACAAGATAATATAAACAAAGAGACATTTGGAACAACTGGTACACCAGATGTTACTCTTACTGCCGACATTACAACTTTGAAATAACGGGTGATATTTAATTAGTTTTGCAAAAATTTTCGCAATCGTCAGTTCCGAAAGCGGGCGTAAAAAGGAGAAATACCGTACTCCCGAGGCGATATAGCGTGACTCATAAGCGATGAAATCAGATTCAAACTCATAGCTTTTCGAGTATTGGTGATTGATGTCAGTATCGGCGACAGTCGGTTCATTGGCACTAGCTTCATTGGAGAGGGCAATATCGCTGATACCATGAAGAAAAGCAATGATTACCGATGAAAAAGCGACAATCGCCGAAAAAGGAGTATGACCATTGAAAACCCCCTCCCTGTTGAGCGTGAGTAGCCGCGGGTCAAGGGTGCGGGTGGTAGTAATGATATTTTCCGTGGGTATATTTGCCGCCGCTACAGTATCAAGGGCGGCTTGGCGCGGATTTATCATGTAACAATAAGGGGTGGTTTTGTTTTGTAATAGATGCAAAGTAACAACCGAGTCTTTACCGCCGCCGATGGGAATAAGTACGTGGTTGTTACTTTTCGTAACAACCGAGTCTTTACCGCCGCCATTATCCTCTTTTTTCATTGGCGCAGCAGCTTCATCACATTCAATGGTAAGGAAATCACTCGCCGGAGTCAGTCTGTTTACATAAAAGAACTCCCCCAGACCCTTGCGGTAGAACTTGACCCACCAAGCGATAGCTTCAGGGGAAAGTTGACGGCAGGAAATCTTCACCAGCGGCGGGCAAACGGTTTTCCAGTAGCTAATGAGTTCCACCATTCCCAAGGAAAAAAACAGCTCATCCAGCGTTTCACAGTCCCAATCAAGATGGTGGCTCCGGCTCTTGGGAAAAAGCCAATGCGGTCGGAACACAGCCAAACCGGGGATGGAAAAATCGTACTCAACCCGTAAGGAGCTGCCAACATCCTTTACACTATAGCCATGAAAAATGAAGTGAGGATACTTTTCATTATATTCATGATATCGTTTCTGATTTTTTCCCATATCACATCAACCTACTGTCCCCACGTAGACAAAACCCTTCTTTTGGGGTACGTTTTCCTGAGCGGAAAAACTAAACTCATCACTCACCATCGCAAGATGGCAAATAGCAATACCGATGTCGATAGCGGCTAGTTTAGCGGTAAATCCTAGTTTCGTCTTTTTCCGATAACAATGAATCTGATTGTTTTCGGCGATGAAAAACCAGTTTTGCTGGTTCATGCCACTAGGTGCAAGTCGGGCCGCCTCCAAACGCTCATCAGTACCGCTGCTGATTTCCGCCAGCGGTTTGCGCTTAAACTCGCTGTGGGTACGATGTGGTGAGCCGACAGATTCACCAAAAGCCATACAAAGCATCGGCGGCAAAGGAGAACTGTCCTTATCCTGCGGTTTTGACCCGCCCAACCAACAAGTGCCATACCCTTTCGCTGAGAGCTTCAAATCCAACTGCTGCCCGACAAAGCCGATGTTTTCCGCTGCTCCCTTTTTTTCTTCACTGGTAAATATCAGATAGTGCGGAGCTTTGATGTTAAACATACCCTTGGTTTTGTCAGTGATGGCGACAGAATAAGCGATATCGGGATAAAGCGGCTTAACATTCGCAATCAACTCACGGACATTTTCCATTGCTTCTTCTTTTAGCGGCTCTAAGTTATATTTTCTGACTGATTTGCGCTGACTGATAGTTTCAAACATTTCATTCTTCATCGTCGTCACCATCCTCATTATCTTCTTTCCCAAAACATCTGTTAATGATATAATATACCAAAACTCTCACCAAGAAAAGAGGTAAAACATGTTCGATACAACGAAGTACTTCTCCCTTGAAGGAAAAAATGCGATTGTGACCGGCGGATCGACCGGTTTGGGTCTGGCAATCACCAAATGTCTCGTCGGTGCCGGTGCCAGAGTCTGTGTACTCAGTCTCGAAGACGAAACGGGGCGAAAAGCACTGTCAGAATATGGTGACAGGGTTGTCTTTTTGCCTTATGACATTACTGTCACTGACAATGCCGAGCCGATCGTGAAGGAAGTTCTCGCCCAAATGGGAACAGTTGATATTTTAATCAATAATGCCGGGAATCATTGCAAAAAGCCGATTGAAGAGATGACAGTAGCTGATTTTGAAAATGTACTCAATGTCCATCTAATCGGAGCGTTTGCCCTTACCAAGGCGGTGTACTCGCATATGATGACCAAAGGAAGCGGCAGCATCGTATTTCAAGCCAGCATGGCAAGTTTTCTTGGTTTGACACAAGTGTCAGGTTATGCTGCCGCCAAGGCAGGATACCTGGGTTTGATGCGGACTCTGGCTTCCGAGGGAGGTCCATACGGAATCCGTGTGAACGCCGTTGCCCCGGGATGGATTGATACGGAAATGTATCGCCGTGCTACTGCCGGTGACGAGTTAAGACAAAGCAAAATATTGGGACGGATTCCGCTTCAAAAAATCGGCGACCCCCTCAACATCGGGATGGCTCATGTGTTCCTTTGCAGTGATGCCGCCTCATATATTACCGGAGTATGCCTGCCCGTAGACGGCGGCGGACTGATAGGTTTCTGATGAACGATGACAAATTGGGAAAAAGTGAAGCAAATGAGCCGAATGTGGGCGAATCATTGATCGAGGGGCGTAATCCTGTTCTTGAGGCTTTTCGAAAAGGAGCGACCATCGACAAGCTCTTTATCCTCGACCGCTCACAGGATGGTGCTATTTTGTCGATTCGCCGTGAAGCAAAAAAGCATGATACGATGGTAAGTTTCGTCAAAAAAGAACGGCTCGACCAACTATCACCTACCGGACGCCATCAGGGAGTGATTGCCCGTGTTGCCGCCTATCATTATGTGGAAGTGGCAGATATTCTTGCTATTGCCGAGGAAAAAGGCGAACCGCCGTTCATTCTCTTACTGGACGGAATTGCCGACCCCCACAATCTGGGGGCGATAATCCGTACCGCCAATGTAGTCGGCGCGCATGGGGTAGTAATCCCCAAGAACAGAGCCGTAGGCTTGACCGCTGCAGTCGCCCGGGCTTCGGCAGGAGCTATCTTTCATACTCCCGTTGCCAAAGTCACCAATCTAACCCGGACGATGGCAGATTTGCAAAAAGAAGGAATTTGGCTTGTTTGTGCCGATATGCAGGGTACGGTGATGTATGATGTAGACATGACTGACTCGGTCGGTCTGGTTATTGGCAGCGAGGGAGAGGGTGTCAGCCGTCTGGTAAAAGAAAAATGTGACCACTCTGCCGCCATTCCGATGAATGGAGAAATTGATTCACTCAACTCTTCGGTTGCAGCTTCCGTCCTTGCTTATGAGGTGCGACGACAAAGAGGTGTGAGGGTCATCTGAACGGAGAGCGATCATGACATCTGATTATATCAACCATTCTGACGAGGAACTCATTATACGTCTTCGTGATGGTGAAACGCAGATTGAAAACCATATCATGGAAAAATACAAGGGATTGGTGCGTGGTAAGGCACGTTCAATGTTCCTTTTGGGAGCGGATGAGGAGGATTTGATTCAAGAGGGAATGATTGGACTTCTCAAAGCGATACGTAATTATGACAGCGGCCGTGATGCCAGTTTTTTCACTTTTGCTGATTTGTGCGTGTCCAGGCAAATGTATGATGCGATCAAATCATCACACAGGCAAAAACATATTCCCCTCAATAACTATGTTTCCCTCTATTCGTCCGATGAAAGCGGCAGGTTGGGAGACGATGGCAAAACAGGGCTGATCGACAAGACTGCACCGCCGGAGATGCAAAATCCGGAGCAGTTGCTGATTGCCCGTGAAAACGTTGAAGAATTGGAAGAAATTATCGAAAAAGAGCTTAGCGGCTTTGAGCGGCAGGTACTCGACCTTTTCTTGATTGGACTGGGATACGTGGAAATTGCCCGTATCCTCGGCAGGGATTCCAAATCAACGGACAATGCCTTACAGCGGATAAAAATGAAGTTGAAACGGGTATTATGAATAGGATAGATAAGATTTGGGAAGCTTGTAAATGTCTGTCAGGCAGTAGCCTTAAAATCATCGCCGTCACGGCGATGTTGATAGACCATATTGGCTTGGGGATATGGCTTCGTTTGCCGGAGATGGAGTACTTAGTTCCGGAACAGATGGATTTCGAGACTTGGTTTTCGATTTACCGAATCATGCGCAACATCGGCCGCCTTGCTTTCCCGATTTTTTGCTTTTTGTTGGTTGAGGGCTTTTTTCATACCAAAAGCCACGCAAAATATGCTTTACGCCTCTTTATTTTCGCCCTCCTTTCGCAGTATCCGTTCCGTTATGCGTTTTGGGGATTTACGGAGTCACTCAACATCTTTTACACTTTGCTAATCGCTTTCATGGCAATGTGGGGGATGGAAGAAGCGAAAAAAAGATATCCCGCAAGGGTGGCTCATCTGTTGCTTTGGTTTTTGATTGTCACGGCGGCAGGGGTGACGGCTCATCTTTTGAACACCGATTATAGCTACCGCGGCGTGGCACTCGTCCTTACGCTTTACCTTTTCCGTCCGCTTGGCTGGGTGGCACAACCGGCGGGATATGTGGCTTTCAGTTATATTTCACAGAGTTGGCGGGTAGCCACTTTACCGGGTTTTATCCTGCCGCTTCTGTATAACGGAAAAAGAGGGTGGGGAGTCAAATACCTGTTTTACGTATTTTACCCTGCGCATTTACTCATCATATACTGGGTATGGAGGTTTTGGCTGTGAGTCAGGCAGATCATATTTTTATCAATATGTGCAAGGATATCCTTGCCAACGGTACTAGTACCGCAGGTGAAAAAGTGCGTCCGCGCTGGGTAGATGGCACGAGTGCTTACACGATTAAACGCTTCGGGGTCGTGAATCGTTATGATTTGGCGGCAGAGTTTCCGCTTCTCACCCTTAGGCGGACGGCACTCAAAAGCGCGACCGATGAGCTGCTTTGGATATGGCAGGCGAAATCAAACAATGTCAATGATTTGCACAGTCGCATTTGGGATGAATGGGCTGATGAAAGCGGGTCGATTGGCAAGGCATATGGCTATCAAATGGGTATCAAGCACCGCTACCCGGAGGGAATGATGGATCAAGTTGACAGGGTTATCCATGACCTAAAGACCAATCCCTTTAGCCGCCGTATCATGACCAATATTTATGTACATGAGGATTTGCACGAAATGAATCTCTATCCCTGCGCTCATGGGGTGACTTTCAATGTTACCCAGGAAAAAGAGGGGAAGCTCACCCTCAATGCGATCCTACAGCAGCGGTCGCAGGATATCCTCGCCGCCAACAACTGGAATGTTGTTCAATATGCAGTTTTGATACATATGCTGGCGCAGGTTTGCGAGATGGCAGTGGGTGAGTTCGTCCATGTAATCGCTGATGCCCATATTTATGACCGCCATATTCCGATTGTCGAGGAATTGATTACCCGGACTCCTTTTCCGCCGCCGGTATTTCGGCTCAACCCGGAAATCAAGGATTTTTACCAGTTTACCCGTCATGATGTCGCTGTTGATGGCTACGAAACCGGACCGCAGGTGGAAAATATACCAATTGCGATATAGAGGAGACCTAAGATGAACATCATTGCTGCTGTGGATAAAAACTGGGCGATTGGTAATAAAGGCGATTTGCTGATTAGGATTCCCGCCGACCATCGCTTTTTTCAGAGTGAAACGATGGGCAAAGTGGTGGTATTGGGGCGGAAAACTCTTGCTACTTTTCCCGGAGGGCAACCGCTTAAAGGACGTACTAACATAATTCTTTCCCATAACCATGACTTGCAGGTAAAAGGGGCGCATATCGTCCACGATTTGGAGAGCTTACTTGAAGAGTTGGCAAAATACCCTCGTGAGGATATATTTATCATCGGTGGTGAAAGTGTTTATCGGCTGATGCTTCCTTATTGTGATACCGCACACATCACGATGATTGATTATACTTATGATGCGGATTCGTATTTTCCCGACCTCGATAGTTTACCCGAGTGGAAAATCACCGGTGACAGCGAGGAACAGACGTATTTTGATGTTTCGTATTACTTTTTGTGCTATCAGCGGGTGTAATTTTACACCCCCACCCAAGGAGGCAACATGAACACACTTGAACAAATGAAGGCATACGGTCATGAGCAAATCGTTTTTGTCCGTGATGAGGCAGTGGGATTGCAAGCGATTATCGCCATTCATGACACAACCCTCGGACCGGCGCTTGGGGGGACTCGTTTTTGGAATTATGGAAACGAGGAAGAGGCTTTGTTCGATGTACTGCGACTTTCACAGGGAATGACAATGAAAAATGCGGCAGCAGGTCTGGGTCTTGGCGGCGGCAAGGCGGTTATAATCGGTGATCCGGCGAAGCTAAAGTCACGAGAATTTTTTCATTCATATGCTCATTTCATCAATTCTCTGGGGGGTAAATATTATACCGCCGAGGATGTCAATATTAGTGAAACTGATGTGGCAATGATCAACGAGGTCAGCGAGTATGTGGTGGGAACGCCGGCAATCAGCGGCAATCCTGCTCCCTTTACTGCTCGCGGCGTTTATATGGGAATGAAAGCGGGGGCGAGTAAGTGCTTTGCTTCTGATTCACTCGAAGGAAAAACGGTGGTAGTCCAAGGTATCGGTAGTGTCGGGCGGAAACTGTGCAACTATCTGGCAAATGAGGGTGCGATTATCAAGGTATACGACATCGACCGTGCCAAAGTAGATGAGGTGGTAGATACCCTTGGGGCAATCGCCATCAGTGGCGATGAGCTGTTGACCACCGAGTGTGATATTTTTGCCCCTTGCGCTCTTGGTGCGGTTATTAGCTCAACCAACGCCGTTTCACTCAAATGCCGTCTGGTGGCAGGAGCTGCCAATAATGTCCTCGTCGATGCCGCCGCCGGGAAAGCCTTGGCGCAGATGGGCATCCTCTATCTGCCCGATTATATCATCAATGCCGGCGGGGTCATCAATTGTGGCATGGAAATTACCGGCAGCTATGATGTGGGGCGGGTAAATGAACAGGTAGACAAGATATATGACACCACCTTGCGGATACTTGCTCTGGCAGAGGAAAAAGGAATCAGCACATACCAGGCGGCGGAAGAGTACGCATGGGGAGTGGTGATGGCAGGGTAATAAATACGGAAAACCCTGTGTGCGGTCATTGCGAGCTGTGCGAATATCAAATTAAGGTAAAATTAACATTATTTTAGTTGAAAATACTATAAACATATGATACAATCAAACAAATGTTCTATTAAATACTTAGATGGAGATTATATATGGCTGATTTTACATTCATTGATTTATTTGCTGGCATAGGCGGCATCCGATTAGGTTTTGAATCAATTGGTGGTCGTTGTGTTTTTTCAAGTGAATGGAACAAGTGGTCAAAAAATACCTACCAAGCTAATTTTGGAGCAGATGAAAAATTCATTGGCGACATTGTCGATTATCCAACAGAGGATATTCCGGAACATGATGTTTTACTAGCTGGATTTCCATGCCAACCATTTTCGATTGCCGGAGTTTCTAAAAAAAATGCCCTTGGTCGCCCGCACGGGTTTGCGTGTACTACTCAGGGTACATTGTTTTTTGATGTGGCGCGGATTATAGCGGATAAGAAGCCCAAAGCCTTTTTACTTGAAAACGTAAAAAATCTCATATCACATAATCGTGGTCAAACATTTAAGGTCATTAAAGAGGTTTTAGAAAAAGAGTTAAAATATCAAATTTTTTGGAAGGTTATTGATGGAAAGCCTTGGGTACCCCAACATAGAGAACGCATTATTATAGTTGGATTCAAAAATCCAACCACTTTTACATGGGATAACCTAGAGATACCTAATGAGTTTCCAGTTTTGCAAAACATTTTACACCCCGAGGATGGTACGGAAAATTACCATACGGAAAATTCCTGTGAGCCATACACAACAGAAAAAGGAAAAGTCCAATCAAAGTACATTTTATCTGACCGCTTGTGGCAATATCTACAAGAATATGCCGCCAAACACAAAGCCAGAGGTAATGGGTTTGGTTATGGTCTTGTTGGAAGAAATGATACAGCACGAACTTTATCTGCAAGATATTACAAAGATGGTTCAGAAATCTTAATTTCGAGGGGTGAAGGGAATAATCCGCGCCGTTTAACTCCAAGAGAGTGCGCAAGATTAATGGGGTTTGATGATTCGTTCAGAATTATTGTTTCTGACACACAGGCATATAAACAGTTTGGCAATACTGTTATAGTACCTGTAATAAAAGCTGTAGCAAAAGCGATGAAACCACATATTGAAGCAAACATTATTCATGATAGAGAAGAAAATCAAATTGTAAAGAAATTACCAAACATGGAAAAGGCTATTAGCGCATGAAACAAGGTTATCTTTCTCAATACTTCAAAGGAATTGCCGCGAAGACACTAAGTGCTGTAGAAGCAGATTATACAAAAAGCAATCAGCATGAATTTAATGGTGTTGCTTCGTTAAAGGCTTTGTTCGGCAAAGATAAGTGTAAATTTCCTACAAAATTCATTTATCTTTGTGATAATGACCTTGAACCATCATCAGATGATGGATTTTTAACTTGGTATGATGCAAGGGAAAAACATCCAACAAGAACAGAGTATCGTCTATATTTCCCCACCACAACGGTTTCAATGTCTGCTTCTGCCGGAGATGAACTTTTTATTGGAGTAAAGTCGGACAATAAGGTATTAGCCATCATTGCAGAAAACGGCTCTACCATCGCCAACCAAATTAGGTGGCTTTTTGGAATAGAAAATATGGATCATCTAGGGTTTTCTGTAAGGGAAGGACTTGAAAGTGAGCAAGATCGAATTGCCTTTGCTTCAAGATTTATTCTTGAACAAATCGGCATTGAAATAGAGGCAAAAGAAGATATTTATCTTGATGAAATGCTTTATAAATTCGGAGGTGGCTTTCCTACAACTAAGGAGTTTTCAAATTATGCACGATTAACATTAAAAGAAATTACACCATTTGATAATCCTGATGTAGTATTAATTAGCTGGATGGAACGTGAAGAAATCCTTTTTCGTACTTTAGAGAAGCATTTGATAGCAGAACAATTATCGGCTGGTTTCTTTAAGGAAACCTCTTCTAGCAAGGCAATAACCAAACAAAAAATTGATGTTGATGTGGACAGGTTTATAAGCTATTCTCTTTCTGTACAAAATAGACGTAAAAGTCGTGCGGGGCAAGCATTTGAAAACCACGTTGAGCAATTACTTATTAGCAGAAAAATTAATTTTGACCGCACAAAAATAACTGAAAATAAGTCCAAACCAGACTTTATTTTCCCGGATATAAATGCTTATCATAACAAAAATTTCGATACTACAAAGCTTACAATGCTTGGCGTAAAGAGCACATGCAAAGACAGATGGCGACAAGTATTAGTTGAAGCGGATAGGATAACAAATAAACATCTACTAACATTAGAAGCGGCAATAAGTGAAAACCAGACAAATGAAATGCAAAAACAAAATTTGCAATTGGTTATTCCTAAATCTATTCAAAGTACATATTCAAAGAGTCAGCAATTTTGGCTGATGTCGATGGTTGATTTTATTGATTTGGTTCAAGAAAGACAAAGTATGATTTGACAGAAATATGAGTCAGGATATTATGTATGGGATAAATAAAGAAAACCCTGTGTGCTGTCATTGCGAGGCGGTTTTATACGCCGAAGCAATCCATTTAACTACTTGACAAAAGAACGTATGTTTGTTATAATGCGAAAAGCGGTAAGGTTTGTTGAAGAGAGATGGATTGGTTAAGGGTAGAAAGCGGCAGAGTAAGGATGATGGAGATATAAAGATGGCAAAAAGAGAAGCAGATTTCAGTTTATATATACATGGGTTGTTAAAGGAAGCGGGAATCAAAGCTACTGCGGAGGGTAGTGCTGTGCCGGAAATCAACAATGCCCTAAAGTCTGCATCCAAAAGCCAATCGGGAAGTGTTGGTTGTCCGGATTTTGTTGCAATTGTAAAAGACTATGTTCTGGTTTTTGAAAATAAGCGTGATAGAGAACATTTGTGTTTGGAGGAAAATGATACAATCTCACTTACAGTGGAAGCCACAAAAAGATATGCTGTCAACGGAGCATTGTTTTATGCAAAAAAAATAGTAGAAGAGACATCATTCAAAAAAGTTTTTGCTTTCGGAAATGCCGGTGATAGTAAGCACCATATATTACAACCGCTTTTTGTCAGTAAAGATAGATATGTTAAATTACCAGAGGTAGATACATTTGAGAATTTTTCCGGCAAAAATATTGATGATTATTACAAGCGGGCTGTACTAGGCGAAGTTCCTCCATCTGATATAGAGTTACAGGATATCTTGAGAAAGGCAAAAGAACTGCATGAACACTTGCGTAATTACGGCAGTCTTGGCGAAGATGAAAAACCCCTTGTTGTTTCGGCAATTTTGTTAGCACTAAGAGAGCAGGAGCATGGATTTAAGCTTGATGAGTTGACAGGCGATACATTGGAGGGTGCGACAGATGGAGCAAAGCTCTTTATCCGACTGGAAAACAGTATCAAGCGAGCAAGAGTCAGACCTGAGGTAAATAAGGAGCGTGTACTTGACCAGTTTGCTTTAATAAAAAACAGACCTAAGTTAAACACAGTACATGACATGCTTGCCAAAACACCGCTCAAATACTACGCTGAATATGTGAACGAGCATATATACAAGGCAGTAGTTTCGCTGTCAATTGAAGATTATTTGGGGCGTTTTTACGGGGAGTTTATTTCTTATTCCGGAGGTGACGGACAATCATTAGGAGTGGTTCTTACCCCAAGCCATATAACAGGACTTTTTTGTGAATTGGTAGATTTGCAATTTGACGATGTAATATTTGACCCTTGTTGTGGCACGGGGGGATTCCTTGTTGCGGGAATGACCCATATGCTTATGAAAGCAGGCAGTACTAATGAAAGAGACCACATAAAGGAAAGGCAGATTTTTGGTGTAGAAGATCGTGATGATATGTTTACGATTGCTACTACAAACATGATTTTACGCGGAGATGGAAAAAGTAATCTTTTATGCGGCGATTTCTTCACACAAGACCCATCGAAAACACAGTTGCATGGCATTACCGTAGGTTTCATGAATCCGCCTTATTCACAGGCAAAGAATAAAAACACTGCCCATTTGTCAGAGCTATGTTTTATAAGACACTTGTTAAACAGCGTTACTGAAGGTGGGCGTGTTGCCGTCATTGTTCCTGTTTCTACCATGATTGGGAAAACGAAGGAAGACAAGTCTATAAAGAAAGAGCTACTAAAAAACCATACCCTTGAAGGGGTTTTGAGTCTCAACAAAAATACTTTTTACCGGGTTGGCACAATTCCTTGTATTGCGGTTTTTAGAGCAGGTAAGAAGCATCCGAAAGATAAAGTTGTAAGGTTTATCAACTTTGAGGATGATGGATTTGAGGTAAAAAAACACCTGGGATTGGTTGAAACAGAAAGAGCAAAAGATAGAAAAAGTTATATGCTTTCTTGTTGGCGTGGAGAAATTGAAGATGTGCCAAGTAAATTCATGGTACAAACTGTGATAGAAGACACAGATGAGTGGATTCATTCTTTTTATTACTATAATGATGAAATACCGAGCGAGCAGGATTTTCTGAAGTCAATCACAGACTACCTTACATTTGAGTTTAACATGGTAACAAGCGGGCGCGAGTATCTCTTTAAGGGAGGTGACGAAGATGCTTAATTTGCATGATAGAGATTGGCAAGCTTTCCCACTTAATAGTATTTTTGTTATTAAACCGGGGAAAAGATTAACAAAAGCAGACATGAGAAAAGGTAATTACCCATTTGTAGGAGCTACTGATTCAAACAACGGGATTACTGGTTTTGTTTCAAATACAAATGTTTCACTAGATAATGGTGTTTTGGGTGTGAATTATAATGGAAGTGTTGTTGAAACTTTTTTCCACCCTTATGAATGTATTTTTTCTGACGATGTAAAGCGATTACAGTTAAAAAACGCTCTATATAAAAATCAATATGTTTATCTTTTCTTAAAAGTCGCAATCGTTCAGCAAAAAGAAAAATATGCTTACGGCTACAAGTTTAACGGGCAGCGTATGAATAGGCAAGCAATTTTTCTTCCGGTTGTAAATGCTGATGTAGTCAAACCAGAACCTGATTGGCAGTTCATGAATGATTATATTGCTGAACGTGAGCAAGGTTGCTTAGCACGATACGAAAATCACCTAAATGACCTCACAAACAAAGCAGATGTGGATATAGAGTCGCTTGAACAAAAAGTGTGGCATGAGTTTCCCCTATCCTCTTTGTTTACTATTACACCAACCTCCAGCAGTATCGACAAAATCAATTTAACAAAAGGAAATGGTGATTTTCCATATATTTCTCGGACAAAGCGCAGTAATGGAGTTGATTCATTTGTAGATGAACAACAAGGTTACTTACATGACAAAGGCAACTGTATTACCATCGGTCTCGACACCCAAACGGTGTTTTTCCAACCATATGATTTCTATACAGGGCAAAACATTCAAATTCTTCGTAATGAATATTTGAATGTCCATACAGCCAACTTTATTTTACCGTTACTGCGAAATTTATTGATGGCTTTTTCATGGGGAAGTCAGGGAGCAACCTTAACAAGACTTCGCAGAAGTAAAATTATGCTGCCAATCAATGAAGATAATAATCCCGATTGGATGTATATGGAGCAGTATGCACATTCTATCAAAAATCAAAAAGCAAAAGACTACTTACAACAAAAACGAACTTCAAAACACGGCAATCCACCCTATTGACCCGGTCAGTCCACAACCATCCTTTGTCCGCCTCGGTCAATGCCAATTCCACAACATATAATGCCTGTAAAAAAAAATTCCACAATATCTTGTGTTTTGTGGTTGACAACCATAGAAGTTAATGATAGTATGGGATTTGTTGATACTTGTCACTGTCCCCGACCGTAAATGGGTAAAACGATAAACACCAAACGGAGAAATTATTGAGGTATGTTCGAGTTCAAGCTATTTTGACTCCGTGTTGGTGATTCAGATACGTTATATATAGAAGCAACCAAACAAAACGTGAAACGGGAACAAGACGAAAAGGATAGATTGTAACCAGAAAACAGGATATTGTACCGATGAACGACCACTGCCTAAGAGGCTGTGCCGCTCCCGGAAATGACGGAGGAAAGATTATGTTCAGAGTGATTAAACGAGATGGTGAGGTTACGGATTTCACGATAACCAAAATCAATGATGCAATAATGAAAGCATTTGTTGCGACTGATAACAAGTATAATGACGAAATAATCAACCTGATGGCACTTCGTGTCACGGCGGATTTTCAAGCAAAACTAATGGATGACGGCATTACTGTGGAGGATATCCAGGATAGTGTCGAGAAAGTCCTCGAACAAACCGGCTATACCGATGTGGCGAAAGCCTACATCCTTTACCGCAAACAGCGGGAAAAAATCCGCAATATGAAATCGACGATTCTTGATTACAAGGAAATCGTCAACAGCTATGTGAAGTTAAATGATTGGCGAGTAAAAGAAAATTCAACCGTCAGTTATTCTGTCGGCGGTCTCATTCTCTCAAACTCCGGTGCCGTCACTGCCAATTACTGGCTATCGGAAGTGTATGACCTAGAAATTGGTGATGCCCACCGCAACGCCGATATCCATATCCATGACCTGTCAATGCTGACAGGCTACTGCGCCGGTTGGTCGCTCAAACAGCTGATAATTGATGGTTTGGGTGGTATCACGGGGAAAATCACCTCAGCTCCCGCTGCCCATCTTTCCGTACTTTGCAACCAAATGGTGAACTTCCTCGGCATCATGCAAAATGAATGGGCAGGAGCACAGGCGTTTTCCTCTTTTGACACTTATCTTGCCCCATTCGTAAAGTCCGACGGTCTTTCCTACCGCGAGGTAAAAAAGAGCATCGAATCATTCATATATGGGGTCAACACCCCCAGCCGTTGGGGGACACAAGCTCCGTTTACCAATATTACCCTTGACTGGACAGTCCCGCCCGACCTCGCTGACCAGCCCGCCATCGTCGGCGGTAAGGAAATGCCTTATACCTATCGTGATTGTGAAAAGGAAATGGGGATGATTAATCGTGCTTTCATTGAGACGATGATAGAGGGTGATGCCAATGGGCGCGGCTTCCAGTACCCGATTCCCACTTACTCCCTCACCCGCGATTTTGACTGGTCGGACAATGAAAGCAACCGTCTTTTGTTTGAAATGACAGCCAAATACGGTACTCCTTATTTTTCCAACTACATCAATTCCGACATGGAACCCAGCGATGTCCGCAGTATGTGCTGCCGTTTGCGGCTTGATTTACGAGAGTTGCGCAAAAAAACCGGTGGTTACTTTGGTTCGGGTGAAAGCACCGGCTCAATCGGGGTAGTGACGATCAATATGCCGCGGATTGCTTATCAGGCAAAAGATGAGGACGATTTTTTCCGCCGCCTCAATCGAATGATGGATATTTCTGCCCGCTCACTTCATGTCAAGCGTGAGGTAATCACCAAACTGATGAATGAGGGACTATACCCTTATACACAAAAATACCTTGGCTCGTTCAACAATCACTTCTCGACCATTGGCTTGGTAGGAATGAGCGAGGCCGGTCTCAATGCCAAATGGCTGCGTGCCGATATGTCCGACAAAGAAACCCAGGAGTTTACCCGCAAGGTTTTGCGGCATATGCTTGATCGGCTTTTGGTTTATCAAGAAAAGTACGGTAATCTCTACAATCTGGAGGCAACACCTGCGGAAAGTACGTCATACCGACTCGCAAAACATGACCGTGAACGTTGGCCGGATATAAAAGGAGCAGGTTTGGATACGGAAGCACCATATTATACCAATTCCTCGAATTTGCCGGTCGATTATACCAATGACATCTTTGATGCCCTTGATATTCAAGATGAAATCCAGACCCTTTATACCTCGGGTACGGTGTTCCATGCCTTTTTGGGGGAAAAATTGCCTGATTGGAAAGCGGCTTCGTCTTTGATTCGTGCCATTGCTGAGAATTATCGCTTGCCGTATTACACGATGTCACCGACCTACTCGATTTGTCAGGAGCATGGTTATTTGACAGGTGAACAAAAAAATTGCCCTAAGTGTGCGAAGACTTGTGAAGTTTACAGTCGGATTACCGGATATTACCGCCCTATTTCCAACTGGAATGACGGCAAATCCAACGAGTACAAAAACCGCATCAATTATAGTCCCGATGCTTCGGCAAAAAATGATACAAATGAAAGTAATGCAGATGATGCCGAGAATCAACAAGAGGGAGCAGTATATCTTTTCACCACCAAAACCTGCCCCAATTGCAAGACGGCAAAAGAGTGTCTGCGCGGGATTACATACAAGACAGTAGATGCTGAAGAAAATAGTGACTTGGCGGCTCGCTATAATGTCATGCAAGCACCGACTTTGGTAGTTATCTCCGGCGGTGAACCTCGCAAGTTTGTCAGTACTGTCAGCATAAAGAAATATGTCGAACAGGAAATGAAAGTGAGCGTATCGTGATATCAGCTTTGATTGAGCAAACAAAGAAAACTGCCCCGGTAGTCGTAGGACTTGACCCGATACTGGACTTCATTCCCGCTCACATTATCGAAAAAGCATACGACGAATATGGTGAAAGCCTCGCCGCCGCCGGCGAGGCACTATGGCAGTTCAACAAGGAAATAATCGACCATGTCCATGACCTTATCCCAGCGGTCAAGCCGCAAATAGCGATGTATGAAAGTTTTGGGATAGAGGGGCTAAAAGCATTTGCGAAAACCTGCGCTTATAGCAAGGAAAAAGGATTGCTGGTCATTGGTGATGTCAAACGTGGCGATATCGGCTCTTCCGCTTTCGCATATGCAATCGGTCATCTGGGGAAAGTGCAGATAGGTACGAACTGTATCTCGGCTTTTCAGGAGGATTTCATTACTGTCAATCCATATCTGGGTTCTGACGGTGTGAAGCCGTTCATCGAAGTGGCAAAAGAGGAGGGCAAAGGAATCTTTGTCCTCGTCAAAACCTCGAATCCGGGAAGCGGCGAGTTCCAAGACCAGATACTAAATACCACAAATGAAAGCAAAACCCCGCTCTATGAACTGGTAGCCCAAAAGGTTGCCGAGTGGGGAGCTGAAGCGGGGGAAGATGATGAAAATAGTTATGGTTACAACCCCGTTGGCGCAGTTGTCGCTGCAACCTACCCTGAGCAAGCCCGCCGTCTGCGGAAAATCATGCCACAGACTTATTTTCTCGTCCCCGGTTATGGTGTTCAAGGGGGGAAAGCTGCCGACCTTACCCATTTTTTCAATGCAGATGGACTGGGGGCGATCGTCAATTCATCTCGAGGGATTATTGCCGCCCACCAAAGTGAACGCTATCAGGAATTTGGCAACGCCCTATTCGCAACAGCTGCGCGGACAGCAGTAGAAGACATGATAAAGGATATCAAAGGGGTGTTGTAAGGAGAGTGCGAGACCCAACCATAAAGAAAAAGGAAAAGCCATGAAAGACGATCTAACCCTAACCCCATATCAAGAGAAGTTCATCAACTTCATGGTCAAAAGTGAAGCGCTTAGGTTTGGCGACTTCACCCTCAACAGCGGGCGTAAATCCCCGTATTTCATGAATGCAGGGGCTTATGTCACCGGTTTTCAACTCCGTCAGCTGGGCGAGTTTTATGCTCATGCCATCGCCGCCAATTTCGGTTTTGATTTCGATGTCCTCTTCGGTCCGGCATATAAAGGCATCCCTCTGGCAGTAGCGACGACAGCCGCCATTAGTGAGCATTACGGACAGGAAATCAGATACTGCGCCAATCGAAAAGAAGCAAAAGAACACGGAGAAACAGGTCACTTCCTTGGCAGCCTCATTCGTGATGGTGACAGGGTCGTCATAATCGAGGATGTCACTTCAACAGGGAAGTCAGTAGGCGAAATCATGCCACTTCTCAAGCAATATGACACGGATGTCATCGGACTCATCGTCTCTCTCAATCGTATGGAACGGGCGAGTGGCGAACTGTCAGCGATGGAAGAAATCCATCAACAATATGGTTTCAAAGCCAAGGCGATAGTTACGATTGCCGAGGTGATGGAGTATCTACATAACCGCCCGATTGATGGGCATATCTATATTGATGACACCCAAAAGCAGATTTATCTTGATTACATAAAACGCTACGGAGCAAAAGTTTAGAAACCCAGCAACCTAAGGAGCTAACCTATGGAAGAGAAAACCTACAAACTGATGAACAGTGCCGGAGCAGTCAATATTGCCGTTGGTGTCATCATGATAGTGATTTGCATGGCGATTGGTATTATTTTACTCATTAATGGCGGTAAGCTTTTGGCTGGCAAATCGAAGTTGATTTTTTGAAAACGATGGTCAAGAAGAGCTACATTTTTACAAACAAAAAGAACCCGCTAACGGGAATTATGGCGGTTATTCTCGGAGTCATCGCCAACGGGGTTATGCTTTTACTTGTCTATTTCTCGTTTGCCCAAAGCGGTGAAATTTCCGTCAGATTTGGCGAACTAATGACGATGGCGGCGATTTTTGCTTTCGTTGGGCTTGCTCTCGCCGCAGTCGGTCTGATAAAGAAAGAAAAGTACCGTCTGTTTCCCTTGATTGGCATGGTCATGAATACGATAGCCTTAGCATGGACGGCAGTAATGATTTTTTTGGGAAGCTAGACTTATAGAAAGTCAGTGGACAAAGTTCGAGACAAAGACCGTGGGATAAAGCCCGAGAAAATGTCCGCAGGACATTTTCCGTGGACAATGTCCGTAGGACATTTTCCTACTCCATCTTGTCATTTTCAAAGATTTCTAGTAGAATGGAAGCAGACAAATTAAACATAGGAAGAAAGAGGAGAAGAAAAATGGCAAAAGTAGCAATCATCATGGGAAGTGACTCTGACATGGGGGTAATGAAGAAAGCGGCTGATATCCTGACCGAACTAGGTGTACCCTTTGAAATCAACATTATTTCTGCCCACCGCGATCCCGACAAGCTCGTCAAATATGCGCGTGATGCCGAGGAACGCGGGGTTAAAGTAGCGATAGCAGGAGCGGGCATGGCAGCTCATTTGCCGGGCGTGACTGCCGGACTTACATCAATACCCGTCATCGGCGTTCCCATTCTCGCTACTGCACTAGGCGGAGCAGATGCCCTTTATTCGATAGTACAAATGCCGCCGGGAATACCGGTTGCCACCGTGGCGATTAACGGCGCTCTCAATGCCGGCTTGTTAGCGGCTCAGATTCTTGCCACCGCCGATGCTGACTTAAAAGCGAAGTTGGTTGAATACAAGAAAAACATGCGTGAAGCGGTTGCTGCCAAAGATAAAAGACTTCACGAAGTCGGATACCAAGACTATTAAACCTGACGAATACCGCTGATATTTTGCTCTTCATGTCACGAAATTAGCAGGGATATCAGGAATTAACCAGTTTACCTTAAAGGAGATAAGATGGATTATAAAGCTGCCGGAGTAGATGTGACAGCCGGATACCGGAGTGTCGAGTTGATAAAAGATTATGTCAAAGATACTTTTCGTCCGGAGGTGGTTGGCGGCTTTGGTGGCTTTGGTGGTGCATTTTCCCTAAAGAAAATCAAGGAGATGGAGAACCCGGTGCTGATATCGGCTACTGACGGAGTCGGTACGAAGCTCAAATTGGCATTTCTCCTTGACCAACATGGAACGGTAGGTATCGACTGTGTGGCGATGTGTGTCAACGATATAATCTGCGTCGGTGCAGAACCGCTTTATTTCCTCGATTATATTGCTTGCGGACACAACACCCCGACGAAGATTGCCGAAATCGTGAAAGGGGTTGCTGATGGATGCAAAATGGCGGGAGCGGCTTTGATAGGCGGTGAAACTGCTGAGCATCCGGGGATGATACCCGCTGAGGAGTATGATTTGGCAGGTTTTGCCGTGGGTGTGGTGGAAGAAGGGCAAATGATTACCGGTGCGGATATCGCTGTTGGTGATGTACTTATTGGTCTTGCTTCATCAGGTGTTCATAGCAATGGTTTTTCCCTGATTCGCAAGGTTTTTGCCATTGATGACTACGAGTTTGACACCGAGAACCTGGACATTAACGAGGAAGTGACGATAGCGGTCAATAATCATGAAAGTGCGGCTTTGGCAACTTTGGCTGAATACTATGATGAGCTTGATGCGACCCTTGGCGAAGCTTTGCTTACCCCGACCAAAATATACGTGAAGACTCTGGAAAGTGTAAAGAAAAGCGGGGTCACTATCAAAGGCTGTGTCAATATTACCGGCGGCGGTTTTGATGAAAATGTCCCGCGGATGCTGCCTAAGGGTGTGACAGCGGTAATAGAAAAAAACAGCTACCAAGTCCCGGCGATTTTTTCCATGATTAAGGAAAGCGGCGATATCAGCGAGGCAGTAATGTATAACACTTTCAACATGGGTCTGGGAATGATTTTTGCAGTAGATAAAAGCGAGGTTGAGCAAGCCTTGGCGGCAGTGGCGGCAGTCGGTGACTGTGCATATGTGGTCGGTCATATCGAAAAGGGTAGCACCGATGCGGAGGGCAACTTATGTCTCCGATGAAGCTTTTGGTTTTGGTAAGTGGTGGCGGCACCAATCTGCAAGCAATAATCGACGCTATCGCTGCGGGAACAATTAGCAACACGGAAATAACAGGTGTTATTTCAAATAACCAAAATGCTTATGCCCTTGAGCGGGCAATGAAGCACGGCATCCCCGCTGTTTGCATTAGACCGCAGGATTGTGGAAAACGGAGCGTTTTTCACCAACGATTATACGAGGAAGTGAAAGGTTTCGCCCCCGATTTGATAGTTACGAGCGGCTTTTTGGTCAAAGTACCCGATGAAATAATCAATGATTATAGCGGCAGGATTATCAATATACACCCCTCACTCATTCCCGCATTTTGCGGGGCAGGGTATTATGGTCTTACCGTTCATGAAAAAGCGTTGGCACGAGGGGTCAAAATAACCGGAGCGACTGTTCATTATGTTGATGGCGAACTGGATGCAGGTCCGATACTCAAGCAAATTGCGGTTGAGGTACTGCCTGATGATACCCCCGAAATACTACAGCGGCGGGTGATGGAGCAAGGCGAATGGATAATCCTGCCACAGGTAATTGCTATGTTGGCAGAGCAACATATGAGGAGTAACAAATGACAGTACTAATTATCGGCAACGGCGGCCGTGAACATGCCATCGCTGTTAAATTACATGAAAGCGGCAAGGTAAACAAGATTTATAGCATCCCTGAAAATGCGGGGATTGATGAGATTGGCGTTTCCTATTGTATTGGCATAGACGACTTCAAAGACATCCGCTTTATAATCGGAGATTTAAAGCCAGACCTTGTCATCATCGGACCTGATGACCCGCTGGCGAAAGGGTTTGCAGATAAGTTAAGATCGTTAGGATATCGGGTGTTCGGTCCGTCGAAGAAAGCCGCCCTTATCGAAGCGAGTAAGTCTTTTGCCAAGGATTTGATGAAGAAGTATAACATTCCGACGGCTGCTTATGAGGTATTTGACGAAGCAGCGACAGCGATTGCCTACATAAAGAACGCAAAGTACCCCCTTGTCATCAAAGCTGATGGACTGGCAAAGGGAAAAGGGGTTTTGATATGTAATGATTATCAGGAAGCCTATGACGGTATTCGCTTGATTATGGAAGAAAGGCACTTCGGCAGTGCGGGTGAGAAGATAGTTATTGAGGAGTTTCTCGTCGGGCATGAGGTATCGATAATGGCTTTTGTCGATGGGAAAACAGTAAAGACTATGACGTCGGTACAAGACCACAAGCGAATCGGTGACGGCGACACGGGACTCAACACGGGGGGAATGGGAACTTTTTCCCCCAGTCCGTACTATACGGAAGCGATAGATGAGTACTGCCAGAAGCATATATATCAGGCAACAGTCACGGCAATGAAAGCAGAGGGGCGTGAATTTAAGGGCATCCTCTTCTTCGGTTTGATTTTGACCGCAGAGGGACCCAAGGTACTGGAGTACAATGCCCGCTTTGGCGATCCTGAGACCCAAGTAGTCCTGCCACGGATGAAAAGTGACTTTTTGGATGCGATAAATGCCTGTATTGACGGAAACCTTGATCAAATAGACCTTGAGTTTGACGATGAAGCCGCTGTTTGCGTGATTTTGGCATCGGAAGGATATCCCGAGAAATACAAAACCGGTGTTACTATTTTTGGAACACAATATTTTGATGGTAAGCACGGGTACTATTGCTTTCATGCGGGGACGAGAAATTTCATGGATAGTATCGTAACCACCGGCGGCAGGGTTTTTGGCATTACCGCAAAGGGTGCTGATTTGAATGAAGCACGGGAGCGAGCTTACGAGGCAACCAATAAAGTTATCTTCGAAAACAAATATATGAGAAATGACATCGGTGTCATTTCTACTGCGCAGTATCAAGAGACCAAAGTGGATAATGAGGGAAAAATATGAGAAACTTAATTACCTTGATGGAGCTGGGTCGCCCCACCACTTGTGAAAACTGCGAGGGGATAATGGAGTTTCGCGGTTTGGGGCAATACAAATGTGATTCCTGTGGTGTGATTGATTATGATGATTATGGAAAAGCCCGTAATTATATTGAGTTGAATCCCGGTGCCAATGTTGCCCAAATATCGGAAGCCACCGGTGTCAGTCGCAAGGCACTTAGCAACATGGTAAGGGAGCAACGTTTTGAAATCACCGCTGAAAGCAGATCGTTTCTAATGTGTGAGCTTTGCGGCAAGACGGTTCGCTCAGGGCGGGTTTGTACTGATTGTGAGGGTGTTTACCACAAGCGGTATGAGGAAGATGTCCGCAAGAGCCATATCAAAGGCGGTTTTGGCAAAGGTGCTGTTGATGAGGATTCTGAGGGAGCAAAACGATTCAGACGTGAGCTATTTTAATGAAAATAGACGTAAAGAGGAGAGTGTGATGAAAAAGAAACTACTGAGATTATTAGTACCGGGAATAGTGATAATCGGGATGTGGGCTAATGTGATTACTGCGATGGCTGCCGAGTTCACCGTTTCCGCCGAAACTGCCAATATCCGTGTTGAGGCCAGTACTGATAGTGCTACTGTTGGCAGTACTTCTCGTGGGCGTGTCCTGCCGGTTAGTGCTGAGGCGAGCGACTCACAAGGCTTTACATGGTACAGGGTAGAAGTCGAAGCCGGAACATACGGTTATATCCGCGCCGATTTGGGTACACTCAGTGGAACGATAGGCGATGGCAGTGGGGAAAACAGTGGCGGAGAAACCGATCCCGCACCGACACAACGCCGTGAGGCAACGATCAACCAGCGAAGTGTCAATGTTCGTTCGGGAGCATCGACCTCACATACTGCCGTCACATCACTAGCCAACGGTACCGAAGTGATTATCGTCGGCGAAGCTACGGATTCAGCGGGACGGACATGGTATCAAATCAATACTACCGTCGATGATCAACCAATAAACGGATTTGTTCGCTCAGATATGTTGACTTTGGGTAATTATCTGGATGAACCGATAATTGAACAGCCACCGGAAGATATACCGCCTGATGTACCCGTCAATGATACTGAAGAAAAACCGCAGGATGAGGATTACGCTTTCTATATCAGATATGAGCAAAATGAAATCGGCGGTTATGATTATTTTCTCGTGGACAGACGGCATGGCACACAATGGATAGTTGAGGAGTTTTTGGAACTTAGTCGTGTCGCCGAAGCAAACGAGCTTCTTTATCAAGCACAGGCAAGCAGACAAAGAACGACGATTATTGTATTGGGGGTACTGACAGGTATTCTCGTGTTGGCAGTGGCAGTTTTACTCTTCAAGATTCGTGATATCGGTGATGATTTGGTTGATGACGCATATCTTCGCGGTCCGGCTCAACCTCGTGGCGGGACTCGTCCTGCTTCCGGCGATGCAAACCGTCGCCCCTCAGGAACAGCGATAAATCGTTCTGCGAGTGGCAAAAGCGGGACTCGTCCGAATGATGGCAGCAGGGGACCGAAGAACACTCATCCCGGCGGGCGGCCGCCAAGCGGCAGTCCTGCTTTACGCCAAGGGGGAACACGTCCGCAGTCGGGTATCGAGCAGACCAAGCAAGGCAGCCGTCCCGATAATCCCAATCGACCGCTCAAACCCGAATCCTCCGGGCAAACGATGGGAACAGAGCAAAAAAATGCGGAACAAAGACCGAAAACCAATCAGGATAATAAAGGCTTGGATAACCAAGTCAATGAAACTACGGTAAATCCCGACCCGGCGCAAAACGTAGCTGACAACCTCCGTGCCGAAAGTGAGCGGGCAAATAGTCGCGCCAACAGTAACCGTAAGTCGCAAAATTTCCTATCAGATTCTGACGATGATGAGTTTGATTATGAGTTTTTGTAAATGATCGAATCAGGAGAGAGTAATGAACCCGCAATTCACCGATAGAGCCCAAAAAGCCCTCGGTTTCGCCAAAAAGACTGCTACATATCTCAAATCCGGTTACATCGGGTCTGAACATATCTTAATGGGACTCTGTGAGGGAGACGGGGGAGCTGCCTCAATTTTGCGGAGCAACGGAGCTGACAGCGAAAGAATTTTCGTGATGATAAAAGAGTTGGTTGCCCCTAATGAGACTGATATAGCCGTCAAAAGAGGTGGTTATTCGCCACGCGCCCAAAAGATTCTAAACGAAGCAGAGCTGATGGCAGAACGTCTGGGAGCGGCAAAGGTAGGCACGGAGCATCTTTTGTTAGGGATGCTGCGGGAAGTCGATAGTGTCGCGGTTCGTATTCTCAATTCGATGAGCAATACATCTCCCAACAAGATATTCACGGAAACCTTGATAGCAATCAGTAGTGCTACCGGAGCTGATATTTCCGGTTTCAAGGATGATATGTCTCGCAATGCAGGAAGGAGACAGTATTCACTTTTGGGAAATTATAGCCGTGACCTGACGGCATTGGCGGCCGCCGGAAAGCTTGACCCCATCATTGGGCGTGAAGCGGAAATCCAGCGTATTATCCAAATACTTTCCCGCCGCACCAAGAATAACCCCTGTTTGATTGGTGAATCAGGGGTGGGTAAAACAGCTATTGTCGAGGGTCTGGCAAACCGTATCGCCGCAAAAGATGTACCGTTTACGGTCGAAAACAAAAGGGTTTTGACCCTTGATTTGGCGGGAATGGTTGCCGGGAGCAAGTATCGGGGTGAGTTTGAAGAGCGGATCAAGAAAGTCATCAGTGAGGTTATTGAAGATGGCAACATTATCCTTTTCCTCGATGAAATGCACACGATAATCGGGGCAGGCGGTGCAGAGGGGGCGATTGATGCTTCCAATATCTTGAAGCCCTCGCTGGCGCGGGGCGAGTTGCAGATGATAGGAGCGACAACAGTTACCGAGTACCGCAAATATGTTGAACGTGATGCCGCCTTGGAACGTCGTTTTCAACCGATTGACGTAGTTGAGCCGAATACGGCGGAGGCAATTCGTATTTTGCGGGGGATAGCGGTCAAGTTCGAGGAACACCACCGCGTTAGGATTACTGATGAAGCGATTGAAGCGGCAGTACTGCTTTCGGAACGTTATATAAATGACCGCAATTTGCCCGACAAAGCAATTGATTTGATTGATGAAGCCGCAAGTTCGGTGCGCTTACAGTTGACTAATATTCCCGAAAACATGAAAAAAGTCGGTGAAGAAATTGCCATGAATGAAAGCCGAATCGAAAATCTCCTCAAAGTTGGGGATATTGATGCGGTCAGGGAGATCTTTTCCAAGCAAACGAAGCTACAGAGCAAATACGACAAAGCCAAAGCAAAGCTGTTGAAGCAACGGGCAGCGGGAACGCAGGAGGTTGATGAGAATGCGATCGCTGCGGTAGCCAGCGCATGGACGAAGATCCCTGTTAGCAAATTGACGGAAAAAGAAAGCGAACGCTTGTTACAGATGGAAAACATCTTGAAAAAGCGGGTAATAGGACAAGAAGATGCGGTATCGGCAGTTTCACGAGCGATTCGCCGCGGCAGGGTCGGATTACAAGACCCCAATCGTCCCATCGGCTCGTTTTTGTTCCTTGGGCCGACAGGTGTAGGCAAAACGGAGCTGACAAAAGCCTTGGCGGAAGCGATGTTTGGTAGTGACCAAGCCTTGATTAGGGTCGATATGTCAGAATACATGGAAGGTCATTCGGTATCGAAGATGATCGGCTCGCCGCCGGGATATGTCGGTTTTGATGATGGCGGTCAGCTTTCCGAAAAAATCCGCCGCAACCCTTATTCTGTTGTTTTATTTGATGAAATTGAGAAAGCACATCCCGATGTTTTCAATATATTACTGCAAGTCTTGGAAGATGGACACATTACTGACTCCAAGGGACGTAGGGTTAGCTTCAAGAACGCTATCCTAATCATGACCTCCAATGCCGGGGCGAATAGAATCGTTGCTCCCAAAAACCTGGGTTTCAATGCCAATGTTGACAAGGAACAAGACTATGAGCGGATGAAGAGGGGAGTGATGGAGGAAGTCAAGAAGATATTCAAACCTGAGTTCATCAACAGAATCGACGAAATCATCGTTTTCCACCCTTTAACAGCCAAAGATATGCGTTCAATCACGACTTTACTGGCAGGATTCATTGTCAATCGTTGCCATGACCAGATGGATATCCGCTTCCATATCAGTCCCGGACTCAAGAAACACATTGCCGAACGGTATGCGGATGTCAAAATGGGAGCGCGGCCGCTGAAGCGGGCTTTACAAACGGTGGTTGAAGACAAGCTGGCGGAGGAGATACTCGCCGGAAGAATCAAAGCCGGAGATAATGTTAGTGCCGGCATCCAAAAAGGAGAGATTGTCTTTGCGGTCAAGCAAGGACGTTTGCGATAGGTAACAATTCACCCCGCATTGACCGAGTTGGTCAACCACCAAAAAGGAGGAAGTAATGGCGGAATTGAAGGAATTGCTTTATATCGGGACAGATGAAACAATCAATTTCGGCAACCACTTGCTGGAGAGTAAGGCAAAACTGGATGATTTCGAGTTCAGGGGTAATCTTTGGAAGGTCAAAACATTTAAGACAATGACCCGCCTCGAAAAAAATGGGATGTTGGTGTATGAATCCGTCCCGGGAACGACGGTTAGTGATTTCCGTGAATCAGAAGCAGGATTGTCATTTACCGTAATCGGAAATGAAGATGCGCAAATCACCGTTGGTCTCGAAGAGAGTACCGAGTACGAAGTCGCAATCGGTGATGACACCGTTGGCAGAATGGCAACCAACATGAGCGGCAAGCTGACACTGTCGGTGGAGCTTACCGATGGTGAGCCGGCAACACTTAGAATTATGAGATAACGAGAATGCCCAAAAAGGAAACGACATTTTTTTGTCAAAACTGCGGGAATGAGACAGGGAAATGGCTTGGTCAATGTCCCGTCTGTAAGGAATGGAACAGCTTCGTTGAAGAAAGAGTAGCGAAAACAAATACCGCCGTGAGAGGAAACACCTCGATCGGCGGTAATGTTGCTCGTCCGACACCGCTGTCAGAAATCCCCCGGGATAATGATGAACGCCTGTCTACGGGAATTGGCGAGCTTGATCGTGTCCTCGGCGGCGGTCTGGTGACAGGGTCATTGGTTTTGGTTGGCGGCGACCCCGGTATCGGCAAGTCCACCTTGCTATTACAAGTTTGCCAGAAGCTGACCAATGAAGTCAAAAGCGTCCTCTATATTTCCGGTGAAGAATCACTCCGGCAAATCAAGATTCGTGCCGACCGTATCGGTCAATTTACTGATTCATTACAGCTTCTTTGTGAAACCAACCTCAATACGATCGAGGATATCATCAGAAAAACCGTCCCTGCCGTTGTAGTCATTGATTCGATTCAGACGATGTACTGTGAAGAAACACAATCGGCACCGGGAAGTGTCTCGCAAGTACGTGAATCAACTACTTTGTTGTTGCGAATTGCTAAGGGTCTGGGTATCACTATTTTCATCGTTGGTCATGTTACCAAGGAGGGAACGGTAGCCGGCCCTAGGGTTCTGGAACATATCGTCGATACTGTCCTTTATTTTGAGGGTGATCGCCATGCCGCATACCGCATTTTGCGGGGGGTAAAAAATCGTTTCGGTTCAACCAATGAGATTGGCGTTTTTGAAATGCAGGAAATGGGATTGATGGAAGTTCCCAATCCCTCGGAATATATGCTGTCGGGCAAGCCAAGTGGAGCGAGCGGCTCAGTAGTGGCGTGTCTGATGGAGGGAAGCAGACCGATTTTGATTGAGATTCAGGCACTGCTTTATCAAAGCAGCTTCGGCATCCCCCGCCGTCAGGCAACGGGAGCAGACAGCAACCGCCTCAATCTTTTGATTGCCGTACTCGAAAAACGGCTGGGACTCCAGATGGGGTCGTGTGATGCCTATGTCAATCTCGCCGGGGGACTCAAAAATGCTGAACCGGCACTTGATTTGGGAATTGTATTGGCGATTGTCTCCAGTTTCAAGAATTGTCCTATCGATGATGGATTGGTTGCTTTCGGTGAAGTCGGTCTCAGCGGCGAAGTCCGCTCTGTCAGTATGAGTATGATGCGGGTTAAAGAAGCCGCCAAGCTCGGATTTACTGCTTGTATGCTGCCGGAGGTTGTTTTGAAATACTGCGAAGAGGAAGCACATCGAACAGGAATCCGTTTAATAGGAGTCAAATCTGTAGCTGATGCGATTGCGGTGATTGTTTAGGTGTGCTGCCATTTTTATCCGTGCTGTCATAAATTTGTACCCGCCAGTTGCCTGACGGGTTTTTTTGCGTTGGCCATAGTCTTCTCCTTTTTACTTGTAGCGCATTACGGTAGTAAAGTGCAAAAATCAACAAGGTGTATATGATTTGTTCAAGTAGTATGGACTTCCTCAGACGACGTTGGTGGTGGTATTGCTGGAACTAACATTCGTAGATATTTATCAAAAAGATACTCATTGCAGCCGATGCAGCCAGTACGTAACACTAACATATCTGTAAGTCCATTTTCATTTATATAGTTAATGATGTAATAATTACACACTTTATAGTGTCTTTTCATCTTTCATGCTGCTTATTAACCCTACGGCATCGCCTACGGTTCCGGCAAGTAAATATCCTACAGATCCACGGGCAATGAAATTTTATCCTTTGTGCGCATTTCTGTCTCTGTGATTAACTCCGTTTGCTTAATTTCATCAAAATCAATTCGATATGTTTCGTTCTCATTATCAGAACTAAGTTCGATATAGTTATTTAACAGGGTTGCATTAACAAATATACATCATTTTGCCATCCAGGAATATCGCTACTTAGAATGACTTTGGAACTAAAGTCTATCTCGCTGCCTTTTTCGGTATCTTACTAGATTTATATACCTCATAAAAAAGTGGCGAGAGGATTAGTAATATGAAAAAACATACCCAGAACCAAAACCAAAACCAAAACCAAAACCAAAACCAAAACCAAAACCAAAACCAAAACCAAAACCAAAACCAAAACCAAAACATATAGAGTACCTCTAGCTAGTTGTTGATAAGTTCATTCGCACTGTGTTATGCTGAACCTAGCAAGGAAGCCGCTGGGGAAGTAAAACACGCATCGGTGACTCGCTGACAGATACAGCCGCCTTAATCTTAATAGGGAGCAGAGCCGCTTTTTTATGTGTTGAGGTTGTTGTATAGAGCGAGTACACCCATGATAGTTTAGTTATGATTGTATACGCTTGATTTCTGCTTTGAAAATACTCTTGATACTATCAGAAATCATCATCATAGATTCTTTGCTTATGTCATATTCATTAAACGAACGTAAAAAATCGCTTTCATATTCTTTACGGATATTCATAACTATATCTACTTGATACTCCTTTGGGCAGCTGCTAAGCGTTTGAAATAATGCAACAGCAAATAGAGTATAAAACGCAAAATATATGTTTACATCGTAAGCCTTATCCCACACCAACACTCGCAATGGTCGATAGCGTAATATCCAATATGCGTATATAGCTGCTTGCCGTGATTGTTCAAGATTTTTTCCATGAAAAAACAGGTAGTAATTCAAGCGTTGGTGTAAACGAACAATAACATCATCAAGCAGTTTGTTATCTACTTTAATTCTGCTTTTGTCTATTGAAACATAATTTGCGAATTCGTGTAAAATTTTTTGAAAATATGATCTTTTATTGTTTAGGTATTCTTCTGATGGTGGTATACATCTAGCTTCTGTTAAATTATTTGTCATTTTACCTGCACTCCCAGTTTAATTTGATTTAACATAGTCAATCCAGACAAAATAAAGTCATCCACCTCAATTGGCAGTCCGTCATCGTTTAATTCTGGGTCGTTAAGATAGCCTTTCTGTGTAAGACGGATTAACAGTTCTTCATATTCTGATGATGATATTGGATTGCCTACTTCATCAATTGAAACTTCCCTGCTTGTGGCGGTTGCTAACATATGATACTCCTCTCTGATGTGGGTCTTTATGCCATAGTTTAATTATTTATATCGGAGTCAAAAGTTCCCACCAATTATATCATTTTTAACGATTCTTACACAACTACACGATTTAGCGGTATGATTTGCGCTATAATACTACATTTATTGTATCGGCGATTTCGCATAATTATTTATCTGTTTGCACCTTTTTACAACCATCTAAACTCACGCCAAAATAGTCAGCCATAATACTAATCTTTCCCAAAGAAGGTTCGAATACTCCAGTTTCCCATTTCTGGACTATAATATAATGAGTGAATTTTGTTAGCTTGCGAACACTTTTGGGTTAAAATAGAACAAATATTCGTGTTTTAGCACAAAAAAACGGACACATAAATAATCAAAAACCCCAGTAAACACGCTATTTTTGTGCATTTACTGGGGTTGCCAAAAAACAGGGGATGAGGGATTCGAACCCCCGTGAACGGTTTTGGAGACCGTCATATTGCCGCTATATGAATCCCCTAGCTTATTACGAATATTACGAAGCCCATTATAGAACATGGCTTGATTACTGTCAAGCACGATACGTTTTTGTCATGCAAAGTTTTACCTATGTTTTTACATAAAAGTTTGCGTATCTGGTTGAAAAATCAAAAATAGAGAGTATAATGAAAGATAGGTGAACTTGAACAATATGCCCCAAAGAGATGAAACTGATGGAAACAGATAACAGTAAAGAATATCTATTACAGGTAATTGCTCACTACCGGCAGCCACTAGAGCCGTTTTTTCGTTATATTCCTTGGTTTTTGGAGCGAAAAGACAAAAATCTAGAACGCCTTTATGATGGCGATGATGTCAACGGTACGATTTCGTTTCCTGTTTATGACTCGACGCTGCTTGGTTTCATCAGAGCAATGAATGACACGGGGTTGATGGACAGGAATTATCCTTATATTCTTCGCCGCAAAAACCTCTACTCATATATTGATGAACTGGAGCAAATTGAGAATTGTCATTTGCAGGAAATAGATGTAATCATCGGCATCATATCCAAATATGTCCTCGGGGGGATGACTAGGGGCAGGTTATGGAATGAAGCGGTAGAATACGGTATTTTTTATCACAGTTTGGCACGAATCAAGTTCCTGACGGAGATATTTACCGATACCGCCGCAAACGAACGATAAATAACAGGCGTTATGAAAGAAATGAAAGAGGGTCGTCAGATGGCAGAAAAATCAACGAAAAAGCGGGATTTCATCATTGAACGTTCATATGCAGTCTTTGCCAAGCGAGGTTACACCGCAGTCACAATGCAAGATATTGTTTCCGCCTGTGAGATAAGCCGAGGCGGGCTTTATCTATACTTCACGAGTATAGAAGAGATATTTACTGCTGTAATCGCTGCCGATATCGCCGGACGGGGTGAAAGCGGCGAGGCATTACCGGCTTCAGCCAGCACATCCGATATCCTCGCTCTTTTCATGAAAGAGCAAAAAAAGGAAATCCTCCGTAAGAAAAAATCGCTGCTATTCGCCATCTATGAATACTATTTTTCCCTGCATATCACCCAGGTGAAACTGAGTGCCAAAGATAATTTTCTAAAGAAACAATTTGAAACAGCTGTCCTAATCCTCGAAAACCTAATCCGTGACGGCGTTTTGGCAGGCGAGTTCTTTTGTGATGACCCCCGCAGCACCGCAACCAATATCATGTATACCATTGAAGGACTCAAAATCACCGCTCGTACCAGCGGTATTTCCGAAGCGGCAGTTGACAAGCAGCTTATCTATATCATGCAAGGCCTAATAATCGAATAGTCAGGAGCAAACATGGCGGCAGTCAAAAGGATATATGTTGAACGATCAATCACCGAAAAAATCGGGGAAAGCCCCACCTCCCCCTTCCACCGGAACAATCCCTACCTCCATGATATCCGCCATTTCCTTGGTATAACTGCTGTTGAATCGGTACGTGTCCTCACTCGTTATGATTTCCAAAACATATCAGACGATTTGCTTAATCTTGCCTGTCAAAAGGTGTTTACCAATCCTGAGCTTGACACTGTCACCGTGGATATGCTTTCACCCTCGGCAAACAGCCGTCTTCTCTGCGTCGAATACCTCCCCGGACAGTTTGACCAACGGGCAGCTTTAGCAGAGCAAACAATCAAGCTACTTGACCCTGATGCAGAGCCAACAGTAAAAACCGCCGTTGTCTATATAATAACAGGTGTTATTTCTGACAAAGAATTTGCCACTATCAAGTCTTATTTCATCAACAATGTAGACTCCCATGAGGCAAAATCAGAGTTTGATAAAGGAGTAAACCTTGTTTCCGTAGATGACGAAAGTACCATCCCTCCTATTGCTGTCTATGAGGGCTTCGTCTCTTTTGATGGAAAGGAACTTCTGCGGCTCTTTGAATCCCTTTCCCTAGCGATGACATATGCAGATTTTCTCCATATTCACGAGTACTTCCAAAACGAGGAAAAGCGTGACCCGACAGTAACGGAAATCCGCGTTTTGGATACATATTGGTCTGATCATTGCCGTCATACGACATTCTTGACTGAGCTTAGTGAAGTAGAGTTTGAAAATGGTTTTTACCGCGCCCCGATAGAAATGACATACCGCAGATACATGGATGCCCGTAGTTCACTTCTGGCAGGGCGGGATGACAAATATGTTTGCCTGATGGATTTGGCGCAAATAGCGATGCGGGAGCAAAAAGCCGCCGGGACGCTTACCGATATGGAAGACAGCGAGGAAATAAACGCCTGTTCACTGGTAGTCCCGATTGAAATTGAAACCGATACCGGGAACATTACCGAGGAATGGCTGGTAATGTTCAAAAACGAAACCCACAACCATCCCACGGAGATAGAGCCTTATGGCGGGGCAGCAACCTGTCTGGGGGGCGGCATCCGTGATCCGCTCTCGGGACGAGGATTCGTCCATCAGGCGATGCGAGTGAGCGGTTCTGCCGATCCCGGAGTACCATTTGCAAAAACCATGCCCGGTAAATTGCCACAGCGCAAGCTTTCCCGTGAAGCCGCTGCCGGTCATGCTTCATATGCTAATCAAATCGGCGTTCCTGCGGGACAGGCAAAGGAAATCTACCACCCCGGATATCTGGCGAAACGGATGGAACTGGGGGCACTCGTTGCTGCTGCTCCCCGCAAAGCGGTGAAAAGGAGCGGAGCAGAACCTGAGGATGTAATTATACTGGTCGGTGGACGGACGGGGCGTGATGGATGCGGCGGAGCAACCGGTTCATCCAAGGTTCATGATGAAAGCTCGCTGACTGTTTGCGGAGCAGAGGTGCAAAAAGGCGATCCTCCCACCGAACGTGCTATTATCCGCCTTTTTCGCCGTGAGGAAGCCAGTCTTTTGATCAAAAAGTGTAATGACTTCGGTGCCGGCGGGGTAGCGGTGGCGATAGGTGAACTGGCGGCGGGTATCAATGTCGATCTCGACAAAGTCCCGGTCAAATATAGTGGTTTGGATGGCACGGAGCTTGCGATTTCCGAGTCGCAGGAGCGGATGGCGGTGGTTATCGCTCCCGCTGATGTTGCCGCCTTCATGGAATATGCAGCTGAGGAAAATGTGGAAGCGACGATAGTAGGCTTAGTCACCGCTGTGAAGCGGCTGGTGCTTACTTGGCGTGGCGAGCGGGTGGTTGACTTAGCACGGTCTTTTCTTGATACCAACGGAGTCCGTCCCCGGGCAACGGTCAAAGTCAAGATGCCCCGGGACGTAACCGGGGAAAAAGACAGTTATTTTCGCCGTTTTGCTCTTGATGGGATTACAGATGCGCTTGCGAATAATGAGGTAAAAAAGGCATGGCTTTTGACTCTGGGCGACCTCAATGTCTGTTCACAGAAAGGCATGGTTGAGAAATTTGATACCACAATCGGCGGCGGGACGGTTGTTTTACCGTTGAGCGGCAAGTATCAGTTGAGCGAAAGTCAGGCGATGGTTGCCAGACTGCCGCTTTTAGATGGAAAAACCAAAACCGTGACGATGATGAGCCAAGGAAATGACCCTTATCTGGCGGCTTGGAGTCCTTATCACGGAGCGGCATATGCGGTGCTTGAATCGCTGGCAAAGATTGTAGCCGGAGGCGGTGATTATAGAAAGGCAAGGCTTAGCTTTCAGGAGTACTTCGCCCGCTTGGGCAAATGCCCTGAGCGTTGGGGACAGCCTTTTGCAGCTCTCTTGGGAGCATACAATGCCCAAAGAGGCTTTACGATACCGTCTATCGGTGGCAAGGACAGTATGTCGGGGTCGTTCCTCGAACATGATGTCCCTCCGACACTAGTGTCATTTGCAGTATCGACGGCGAATATTGACGATATCATCACTCCGGAATTCAAATCTGCCGCCAACAAGTTGGTACACTTCGCCATTTCTCGTGACCGCTACGGGATGCCTCAGTATGAGCAAACGAAGTCACTATATGACGAAATCGGGCAATTGATAAAGGAGAAAAAAATAGTCTCTGCCTACGCTCTTGACAGTAAGGGAGTCGCCGCCGCTCTCAGCAAAATGGCATTTGGCAGCAAGCTAGGTTGCAAATTAGCTGACGAGCTTCTGCCGTCACAGCTCTTTGAATACAGTACCGGAGACATAATTGTTGAAATGACACCATCGTCGCATGAGGAAATGAAAGATATCGCCGCTGCCTCAGGGCAAAGCCAGTTCCGTCAACGGGCTATTAGCGAGAAGCAGGAGAGCTTGTTATATCCATCACGAGCAAGGACTATAGGCACGATTATTACTGAACCTAGCTTTGTCGGTAGTGACTTTAGCTTGACAATTGCCGAGGCTTTGACGGCATGGGAAGCTCCATTGGAAGAGGTTTTCCCTACTGCGGGTGCAAGTGCGGTAGAGCTTTCTTCTGTCATCGGAGCTAGTGCAGCGAGTAAGAAAGATGGAGTTGACTCGAGTGGTTCTTTGACCGACCGAGTCAGTCAACCATCCCCTCCCGCCTCCACCCCCCTATCTACCTCGCGAGCGAAGTCATCTTCCTCACCGTCACCGACCGTCTTTATCCCTGTCCTTACGGGTACGAACGGCGAATATGATGTCGCTCGTGCTTTTCAGTCAGCGGGAGCAAAGGTAATTACCAAGGTGTTTAAGACCCATACCGCCGCTGATATTCGTGCTTCTACCGCTCTCTTTGCCGCTTCCCTTGCCGAAGCCCAGATACTGGTTCTTCCCGGCGGCATTAACACTACTGCCGACGCTTATAGCGGGATTCATGGCGCAGGCAGCAGTGAACCCTTGGGAAGTGCGGCTTTTTATACAGCAGTATTTTGTCAGGGTAGTTTACATGAAGCCCTTGCCCGCCACCATGAGAAGTCTGACGGCTTGATTCTGGGAATCAACCAGGGTTTTCATGCTCTGTTGCGACTGGGATTTTTCCCCGGTGTTTCCCTTTGCCAAAACACCATTGCCCGCCATATCTCACGGATGGGTTATACGAAAGTCAAAAGCAACTCCTCACCGTGGCTGAATGATGTAGCTGTCGGCGAGGTCTTAGCTGCCCCTGCTTCACTTAGCTTCGGTCGTCTCGTTGCTTCTCATGAACGAATCACACAGCTCTTTGCAAACGGACAAATAGCGACCTGTTATAGTGACCCTGATGGGAATGTCCATGCGGACGGAGAATGGAATATCGGCGGTAGTATCGCTGCCATTGAGGGTATTACCTCTACAGACGGTCGTTGCTTCGGAAAGCTCCTTCACAGCGAACGCAATCACTCCGGCGGTGCGCTTGGCGTATACGGACAGCAGGATACGAGGATATTTACGGCAGCAGTCAGGTATTTTAGCTGAGGGTGGTTTTCGTTATTTAGTTGTTACAGTTAAGGCTTATGATAAGGTATTACGGTTTCGTCATTGCGAGGCGGTTTTATACGCCGAAGCAATCCATTACAAGCAGTAATGCAGAAAGATGAGTTTTCCTATACTATTTTAACATGGGGTTGAACTGTAACATTTAGTTTGTAATATTCGTAAAACATTCAAAAACTACTTGACATCAGAACGTTTGTTTGTTATAATTCACATGAAGATATATATAACTTATTGGACATACTTCATAAGTCTACAACTAAAGGATTAAAAGATGTTTCAAATGAGTAGTGAAAAAGCTCGTGTACTATCATTACAACAACAAACTAAAGCTTTTATACTTTTCCATTTTTAGCTAGAGGGTGGGAGTTATGAAAACAAAATTTGAAGTAGTACACCCTGATCTTTCAGCACTAGCCTATCTCTGTATGGGTGGAGCTATATTGCTATCGACTTTTTTAGCAATTACGGATCCCGACGGCTTTGGTTTAACGGGATTTATTGTTGTTTTTTCAATATTTATAGTTCTTTCTTTACCCCTTATCCTTATCTCAAAGGTTTTTGAAGTATCTGTAAATTTCAGTAAAGTGACGGTGCGAACGAGCTTAGGATTGAAGTATTATTTTGATATGTCAGAAGTGATTTATATTGAAAAGCGTGTTCCCAAAAAGAACGAAGGTTTTGAAAGGTTATTCATTAGAACACCAAAAAGAACATTGAAGCTGGTTAGCAATATGCCGGGATATCAAGAAATGCTAGAATATTTATCAGAGAATGGAAATATGGCAAACTCTAGGAAAATAGTAAATAGATATAATGTATTCTATTCTAGAGAGGTATTTACCAAATGAATGAAACCGTTCAGGAAAGTTTATTTAGTTTATAGTTTGATTTGTTTCTGATTATGAGAGGGTATAGATGGAAGTTATAATTTCGAAAGCTACGCAAAAAAACTGGGCTCGCCTCAATGTTTCTTGTCATCCGGAGCGTTTGACAAAGCGCGCTAATAAAACCAATTCGAGAAAGAAAATTCTTCCTCTGGAATATTTTTCCGACGCTAATAATCTGCCTATTATAAATGCATTACTTGATGAGATAAACTGTTGCGGAGCAGATATTTTTAGTGCCATGTATTCAATTGTGCTTAATTGCTTTAATTGTATTGGAATTGCTGACGGAACAAAAGCGGACAAAAAAAATGTACAAGACTTCATATCTGAATACTCTTGTCATACTCTTATAAAAAGCTTAATATCATCTAAGCTACCTATAAATGAAACTGACTTGCTGGGACTTATTTACCAATCTACATATATGGAAGGCGATAAGAACAAACAAGGATTATACTACACACCTATGTGGCTCTCAAAGCAGCTTAGCGAAAGACTCAGCTTTTTAAAAGGAGAAACACTTTTAGACCCGTGTTGCGGAAGTGGCAGTTTTTTGCTTAACGCACAAGGTGCAACACCAACGCAGTTATATGGAGTAGATTGTGATCCCATTGCTGTTATGCTATGTAAAGCCAATCTTATCATGCGGTATCAGGAAATTGAGTTTACCCCGCAAGTGTATTTGACAGACTATTTGACAGAACCCGGTTTTTTCGATGCCGTCGATGAATTAGAGATAAAGAGCAGAAAGTTTGATTACATTGCTACGAACCCCCCATGGGGAGCTATTATTAAGAATAATTTGGTTAAAGAATCCATGGGTGAATCCTTTTCATGTTTTCTTTTTACTGCCTTAGACTCACTTACGGATAATGGTTTATTGATTTTTCTTTTACCGGAATCATTGTTAAACGTAAAGACACATAGCTATTTACGTTCAAAACTTCTTTGTGATTATTCTGTTAAGCAGATTGAGTTGTTTCCGAATCTTTTTAGCGGTGTCACATCAAAAGTTGTTTCACTAACTGTTTCCAAGAAACACACAGACGGTGTTATTAACGTGTGTGACGGGAAAAGGACTTTTACCGTTAACTCTGATGTGTACAAACAAAATGCTCATCATGTTTTCTCTTTGATTGATTCATATGACAGGGATATACTAAATTCACTCTATTTCAAGGGACAATTCACATTATCTGACAGTATCTTTGCGTTAGGCATAGTGACAGGTAATAATGCTGAAAAATTGTTTGATGCGCCTTTGGAGAATAGTGAACCTATTTATACAGGAAAAGAGATTAAGGCATTCAAGCTGATGTCTCCCCAAAAGCATATTGTTTATGACCGTTCACAATTTCAACAGATTGCCAAGGATGAAATCTATCGAGCAAAGGAAAAGCTTGTTTATAAATTCATTTCTAGTAAACTGGTTTTTGCCTATGATGATTCTGGCAGCTTGTTTTTGAATAGTGCTAATATCTTAATTCCGGATGTTCCATTTATGAGTGTCCAATCAGTATTGCTACTTCTTAATTCTGAACTTTTTCAATTCGCCTATTTAAAGAAATTTGGAGAAATCAAGATTCTCAAAGGAAATCTATGTGAGTTACCTTTACCAAAACTGCTGTCGGAAGAAAATTCTGAATGGAGTGCAATATCAAACAGCATCATCAAGGGAAATGATTGTATCATGAATGAAGCACAGGAAGTCATTTATCAGTATTATAGCATTAGCCAAAAGCAAGCAAACTATATCAAGGAGGCTTTGAAGAATGGAAAATCTGCTTGAGGAATTAGAGGTCTACATTTCTGCGCTTAATGAGAGCCAACCCGGAAAGTATGACTTGACGGATGAGTTTCTCGAAAATTTGTATTCTGTTTTTCCGTTTAACCGTTTCGAATATGTAATCAGTCATCTGATTGCAAATCACATTCTCGATTTAGAACAATATTACGAAATACGGTGTTCATACTTAGAACGTAACAAATATCTTTATATTTTTGAGATAACAGCACCGAGAACCTTTGGTGAAACATGGGCACACAGGCATCTTAATGAGTTAATCCCGGAATTGAAACGCCCCACCAAAAAGACTGACCCGAGTTATTCAGGACAATACGATTTTTGGTATGATGGTATTCGCATTGAGATAAAAGCATCAAGAGCTGTCAAACGCCAAGGAGGGGATTCATTGATTATGAAAGCCTTATCAACAGATTCACTTGAAGGATTTGATATGAACTTTCAACAATTAAAACCTCGGTGTTGTGATATTTTTCTTTGGGTTGGAGTTTGGCGTGATGCGATAAGGTACTGGGTGCTTTCGAGTGAAGAGGTCAAGACAAACCAGTACTATTCCGACGGACAACACAGAGGAAATATTGGAGAGGGGCAATTATGGATTACAGAAAAGAATATCGTTGATTTTACATACGCTCTTGTTCATCCACGAGATTTGCTTATTAAGATAATCGAAAAGGGACGATAAATATAAGGATAAGGATTTTCACAATCTCCGAACCCAATAAGGTCACCCCCCCCGCCAACATCCCTCCCGCAAACTTCTTGCAATAGTGGGGTGGCTGTAGTACACTTCTCATAAGCCATTATCAAGGACAGACAGCGCAAGTCCTTGAAAACGCCTAATTAGCAGAATGGGAGTCACTAGTTAGTGTTTAAAAGGGAAAAAAACAAATATCTTAACGGTGTCCTGCCGATGTTCTTGATTACATTTTCAATTGGTGCCGTCTATTGTTGGACACTTTTCAAAGACCATGTCAATGAATATACGGGATTTTCTCGCTCCGTCACCGAATGGTGTTTCTCCTTGGCAATTTTTTGTCTGGGAATGTCGTCTGCCATCGGCGGCAAAATTGTGGAGAAAAACCCTCGCAAATCAGCTTTTTTGACTTTTATCTTTTTTACGACCGGTTGGCTGATGACGGGTATCGGGATTCAAATAAAGAACCCCATCATCACGATCCTTGGCTTCGGGGTCGTGCAAGGGATAGGTCTGGGTCTGGGCTACATCACCCCGATCAAAACTCTGATGATTTGGTTTGCTGACCGCCGCGGCTTCGCCGCCGGGTTGACGATTGCCGGCTTTGGTATCGCCGGGGTTATCGCCAATCCCATTATCGGCTTCTTGCTGGAATCAGGACTCAAGGTTTATACGGTCTTTTATGTTCTCACAGGCATTTATGCGGTTGCCTTATTCATCGCCAGCCGCTTACTTTATCGCCCCGAATTTAGCGTTCCTGAGGGAACTGTTACCATGAAAGCCGGCGAGTTTATCAAGGAACGCCGTTTTATTCTCCTCTGGCTCGTGGTTTTCCTTAATATCACTTGCGGACTAGCCCTCATCAGTCAGGAAAAGCAACTCTACAATGCCATCGGTGTTGCCAACATGGGATTGGTCGTTCTCCTATGCAGTATCAATGCCGTCAGTAATGTGGTCGGGCGGATATCACTTGCTTCATGGCAGGACAAGTTGAAAACGAAGCACACTCCTTATTACATCATGGCAGTCATGTCACTTTTGGTTTGCTTCATCGCCGCTATCAACCAAAACTGGTTAAGTACGACTTTCCTCATGATATTCGTTGTCCAGTTTTTCTTTGGTGTCGGTTTCGGCTGTATGCCGAACATCCTCCATCAAAACTATGGTATTCATCAGCTTTCGACTGTCCATGGCTTGCTGCTTAGCGCCTGGGCGTTTGCGGGATTGGCAGGGAATCAATTTGCATCTTTCGTCCTTAACGACGGCTTGATGCGGCAAGCCCTCCGTCTTGGTGCTGACCCCGCCGGCTGCCTGATAGACCACCTCACCAATTATACCCAGAGTATACTCTTTGCTATCCTCGGCTCGTTATTTACAATAATGCTGATTATTCTGTTGATTTGGAACAAAGTAAGGTTACATTCAGCAGATCAGATGATAAAATGTGAAAGTTAGTTAAGTTCGAAAGGAGAAAAGATGGAAAACGAAAAAAATCTCGAACACGACGAAACAGCGGCAGTCAAGGAAGAAGATGCGCCCGTGAGTGAAGATAATTTGGTCTCAAAGTATTTAGATGTAGAGAAAGAAAGTAATGCGGGCAAAGACAAAAGCGTCAAAGAAGAAAATACCGCTAACGCCGAAGCTGATGCTGAGAAGCTAAAAAAGGAAGCAGAAGAGGCATTCAACCAGACGAAGGAAACGATCAAGAACATTGATGTCAAGGAAGATGCCAAACGCATCAGCGGATTCATTTCCGACATGTGGAATGACCCGATGGGCAAGATAAAAGATGTCGTAAACAACAGCGACAGTTATCTGACATTAGCTATTCTTGTTACTGCCTTATGGGTGATTGCCGTTTTATTACGGCGGGTACTGAGCAACACCGGAGTAATAACCAATGGTTGGGCATATTTCATCCGTAACATCTTCTCAACCGTCTTTGGCGGAATCCTCATGCCGGCAATATCCCCGGTGCTTGTCATTGTGGTCATGGCAACGATAATCTTCTTGCTCAATCGTAAGAAACTGGACAAAATAACACTTGTTATTGTTGTCGTGGCAATTGCCAACATTCCCAATGCGATCGGAGCGGTACTTTCAATCCTGACACAGTTGACTTGGCGGGCTTATACGGTTATTTCTCCCATCAACACGTTTTTGTCGGTAGTATCAGTCCTTTTACTTTACTTTGGGGTCAAAGAGCTACTACGAGAAGAGGACAATGCCACATTCTTCAAAACATTTATCGTGATTCAAGCCGTATACCATGGAAGCCGCTTTGTACTAAGCTTCCTCAATATTTATTTATAGGATGAATATATGAAAAATAGTCCTTTCAAACGCATTGCCGCCCTCTTGGGTGTGGTGTTGCTCCTCGGTTTGGTGGTTGCAACTTTCATCGTTGCTGTTTTCCTGCCGGAAAAGTCACAACTTCTGGCGGCATTGATAGGAGCAATGATTGGTGTTCCGATTTTGCTTTGGTTGCTTATTTATGTCGGCGGAAAAGTTAAGGAAGCGAGGAAATCCCATGATTAGAGAGTCACTAAACGGAAGTTGGAACTTGCGGATCATCGGCGACAATATTTTCGGGGTCAGTGAGGATTTGATAGAAACCTTTATTCCCGGCTCTCTCTATGGGGCGTTACTGGCAAAAGGCTTGATGCCCGACCCCCACTACCGTGACAATGAGCTTTCGGCTTTGAAGTTGATGGACAATGACTTCGAGTTTTCCCGCACTTTTTTCATAAGCGAGGAAATGCTCGGTGGCGATTCCTTGATCCTGCGTTTTGATGGCATTGATACCCTTGCCGATATCTTCATCAATGACCGCTGGGTACGGACTGACGGGGTGTTTCATGCCGATGAAGCGGCAGGGGAAAACCTCTACTGTGCCGAGAAGATTTACTCCGCCAACAACATGCACCGCATTTGGGAGTACGATTTGTTGTCCTTGATGAGAAAGGGCGGGGGAAAAGGATTTGTAAGTACGGGAGAAAATGAGTTACGGATACGCTTCTACTCTCCGGTCAAGTATATCAGGAATGAGAACGCCAAGGTCTACGCCGGCGGTTCATGGGATGCGATGCTCGGTTATCCCCATTTGCGCAAGACCCATTGTATGTTCGGATGGGACTGGGGACCGCGTCTACCCGATGGCGGGATTTTCCGTGATGTATCGCTGATTTCCTACCATGATGCCCGGATAGATTCCGTCTATATCAGGCAAACACACGGCACAGACGAAGTCAGCCTCGATTTTGCGGTAGCGGTAGCGGCACTTTCGGGGAAAGGCTATGATATTGAGGTGACGGTTTACCCGCCTCGTGCGGAGAATACAGACAAAGAGGCACAAGCAGCAGATGATCCTGCCGCAGCGGTGGCAAGCTTTAGTTTGACGATTGATGATTCCGTCATGATGGCTTCCTCCTCGGCTTACCATCCCCAAACCATATGTCAGCATCAACACAACTTTTCCCTTACGATAACTGAGCCGCTTCTTTGGTGGCCGAGAGGATACGGCGAACAGCCGCTCTATACTATCAATGTCGATTTGTTACCGCTGTCATCGGCGATATCTCCACTTGATAGTTGGAAACGACGTATCGGTTTACGCACGATGACGGTGAATACCGAACCCGATGAATGGGGGAGCGGTTTTGCCCATCAGATTAACGGGGTAAAGATTTTTGCCAAAGGAGCAAACTATATTCCCGAGGACAATATCCTGAGCCGAATCAACAAGGAGCGTACCGCATCACTTCTTGCCGATGCCGCCTGTGCCCATCACAATATCGTCCGTATCTGGGGCGGCGGTTACTATCCCGATAGTTACTTCTTCGATTTGTGCGATGAACTGGGTTTACTCGTCTGGCAGGATTTCATGTTCGCCTGTGCCTGTTACGAGCTGACCGATGATTTTGCCGCCAATGTTGCCGCTGAGGTACGTGACAATGTTCGCCGCCTCCGCCATCACGCATCCTTGGCAATCTGGTGTGGCAACAACGAGATGGAAGAACAGATGATTCACCGTTCTTGGCGTCCGTCGATTAAGCAAAAGTACGATTATATCAAAATGTTTGAATACATGATTCCCCAAATCCTAAAGGAAGAAGACCCGGCAACATTTTACTGGCCGTCTTCACCATCCAGCGGCGGCAATTACGATGAACCATCGGCGGAAAACAGGGGCGATACCCATTACTGGGGTGTCTGGCACGGCAATGAACCATTTACCGCATTCCGTGATCATTATTTCCGCTATCTGTCAGAGTTTGGCTTCCAGTCATTCCCCGCCTATGCGACGATTGCTACTTTTACTGAGGAAAAAGACCGAAATATCTTCTCCTATGTGATGGAAATGCACCAAAGGAATAGCTCAGCCAACGGCAAAATCATGATGTATATCTCGGCGACATATCTGTATCCGACTGCGTTTACTGACTTGATCTATGCCTCACAGCTACTACAAGCCGATGCAATCCGCTATGCGATAGAACACAACCGCCGTCATCGGGGGCGTTCGATGGGGACAGTTATCTGGCAGTTAAATGATATCTGGCCGGTGGCTTCATGGGCAGGAATAGATTATTTCGGACGTTGGAAAGCTCTTCATTATTATGAGAAGCGAGCATTTGCGCCGCTGATGATTTCTTGTCATGAAAACGGTGAGATGAATATGCGTCCTTATCCGATTGCCGAACCGGCTCCATTTGAGAAGTCAGCACGCCTACATGTTGCCAATGAGACGATGACCGCTATCAATGGTACTGTTCATTGGTCACTCAGAGATTATGACAGCACTGTCATTTTCTCCGGAAGTGCTGATGTGACAGTTCCGTCACTTGATGGAATATGGTTGGAACAAATGGATTTGGCAGACTATAATGAGCGTGAGGTGCATTTGAGCTTTCATTTCACTGTCGCCGGGAAAACAGTCTCGTCCGGCAGTTCACTATTTACTCCTCCCAAGTATTATCAATTTGCCGACCCTGCCCTAACGTACACTCGTGATGGTAATCTGATTACCGTGAAAAGCGTAGCTTTCGCCAAAAGTGTAGAAATATTTACCAGTGGCGGCGATATTTGGTTGTCAGACAACTTCTTTGATATGGAAGCAGGAGAAAAGACGGTGGAAATACTACGGACTAAACAAGACCTGCCCGGACACGAAAGTAGCGATACCCCTCTTGAAATATGGCTACGCTCGGTGTACGATATCGGAAAGGATAAATAAACAGAGTTAACGGAAACTACCATGAACGCACTCAAATGGTTTCGCACCTTCCTTGCGGAACACCGCACTCGCTACATCGTCGCACTCAGCCTTGCCACCATCACCGCTGTTTGCTTCATCATCAACCCGATTATCTCGGGTCTGATTGTCGATGATGTTGTGATGGGCGGCAACTACGCCCTTTTGCCTACCTTACTTTTGATTTTCATTGCCATGACCATCTTTCGTTCGGCGGTCAGATACACCTATATCTTGATTTTTGAACGGGCTTCGCAAGGCATTTTGTTTCGGATGCGTGATTATGTTTTTCGCCGTCTCCATGAACAGGATTTTTCTTTTTACAACAAAAACCGTACCGGCGATTTGATGTCACGTCAGACCGGTGACATGGAGGCAATCCGTCATTTCACCGCTTTCACGATATATAGTGTCTATGAAAACGTTCTCTTTTTCCTAATCGCCATCGTGATGATTTTCCTTGTCGATTACCGCCTCGCACTCTGTATCTTTTGTGTTGTACCGCTGACAGCGTTGACAGCAATGAAACAGCTCAAGTCCATCAGACCGGCTTTTCACAAAATCCGTGAGCAGTTCTCGAACCTGACGACAGCAGTACAGGAAAACATCGGCGGCAACCGGGTGGTCAAGGCTTTTGTCCGTGAAGAGTATGAAATCGAGAAATTTGGAAAAGAAAACGATGCTTATCAGGCAGCGGAAATCGCAGCGGCGATGATATGGCGAAAATATGTACCTGCCTTTGAGTTCTTTTTGAGCTTGACGACGATTGTACTTTATCTGGCAGGCAGTATTATGGTAATCGGCGGCACTCTTACCCTCGGCGAATTGGTGATGGTCAACGGTTACATCTGGATGATTAACCTGCCGCTAAGGATGTCGGGGTGGCTTGCCAATGACTACCAACGTTTCGTAACCTCGGTGGAAAAGATATATTCGACCATTGATGTCGAGCCGGATATCAAGGAACTGGATGGAGCATACACGATACCACGGATAAACGGGCAAATTGCCTTCCGCAATGTCTCTTATACGGTCGAAAACGAGGAAATACTAAAGGATGTCAGTTTCAATGTCATGCCGGGGCAGACGGTGGGGATTATCGGAGCGACCGGTTCGGGCAAGACGACGCTGATGAACCTGCTTTGCCGTTTTTATGACCCCAGCGACGGTGATATCTTGATTGACCGTGTCAATTTGAAGAATTATGACCTCACCAGTCTGCGAGGCAATATTGGTATGGCGATGCAAGATGTCTTCCTTTTCTCTGATACCATCGAGGGAAATATCGCTTACAGCAGTCCCGGCTGTACATTTGCCGAGGTCAAAGCAGCGGCAGAGATTGCCAATGCTGATGGCTTCATCATGAAGCTGCCGGAGCAATATGATACGATAGTCGGTGAGCGTGGAGTTGGTTTGTCAGGGGGTCAAAAGCAAAGAATTTCTCTTGCCCGCGCCTTGCTCAAAGACCCGGCAATCGTTATTCTTGATGACACTACCTCCGCCGTTGACACGGAAACAGAGGCGATTATCCAAGAATCGCTCAAATATCTGGGCAACCGCACCGTTTTCATCGTTGCTCACCGGATATCCTCAATCAAGGATGCCGATATGATTTTGGTCATCGAGGATGGGAGCATGGTAGAATCAGGCACACATGAGGAACTAATGGAAAAAGAGGGTTACTACGCAAGAGTATTCAAGCAACAGTACGGAGATTTTGACTGATGGCACGCAACAAGATTGAAGTTGATGAAACACTGGACAGCGAATTTAGCATGGCGCATTTGAAGCGGCTGTTCGGTTATATTGCTCTCTATCGCCGTGACCTCACCCTCACGCTGATTGTGATGCTCACATGTAGCGCTCTCGGTCTGCTGTCACCGGTGATTTTGAAGCAGATTATTGACGTATATATTCCCAATGAGGACATTCGCGGGATTATCAATATCAGTATCGCCTTTTTGATGATAAGTCTGGTGATAGTCGTGGGCGCAAGGCTGAGGATTACCCTCACCTCACGGATAGGACAGGGAATTATCCACAAAATCCGTGAAGATATTTTCTGTCATTTGCAGGAACTACCATTTGATTATTACGACAACAGACCGCATGGCAAAATCCTTGTCAGGGTGGTAAATTATGTCAACAGTCTGAGTGAGCTTTTGAGTAATGGGATTGTCAACACCATTACCGAGCTTTGCAGTCTCTTTTTCATCATCGGCTTCATGTTAATGCATGATGTCCGCCTCACGCTGGTATGCCTGGTGGGTTTGCCGGTTTTGATGGGCGTGGTTTTCTTCATCAAGACGAGACAGCGGCAGGCTTGGCAGGTGCTGAGCAACAAAACCTCCAACCTCAATGCCTACATCGCCGAGAGCATGAACGGTATCCGTGTCACCCAGAGCTTTGTCCGTGAGGAAGAAAACATCCGCATTTTTAACAGTCTTTCTTCTAATTACCGTGATGCTTGGATGGGGGCAATCAAGCTGACTTTCCTTATTTGGCCGGCGGCTGACAATATCGCCGCTTGGACGACGGCGATTATTTATGTTCTCGGGGTCAACTGGATATCGGGTGGTGATGCTCTGACAGCAGGGACGCTTATTTTGTTCACCGCATATATCGGGCGTTTCTGGATGCCAATCAATGTTCTAGCAGGGTTTTACAATTCCTTGGTGACGGCGATGTCATATATGGAAAGAATTTTTGAGACGATTGATGAGCCGGTAGAGGTACACGACAGTGAGGGAGCGGTGGAAATGCCAGAAATAACAGGGCATGTAGAGTTCCGTGATGTCGTCTTTGCATATGGAAAGAATAGTGCGGACGGAGAGCAAAGCGGAGAGGAAAATGACACTCGTGTCATTGTTCTCGACGGGGTCAGTTTCACCGCCGCTCCGGGACAAAGTTTCGCCATCGTCGGTTCGACCGGAGCCGGCAAGACGACGATAATCAATGTTCTCTCACGTTTTTACAACTTAAATTCGGGAGCGATACTGATTGATGGGATCGATATTTCCATTGTTACCATCAAATCATTACGGCGGCAAATGGGGGTGATGCTCCAAGACAGCTTCATCTTCTCGGGAACTATTGCCGATAATATCAGATATGGCAACCTCACGGCGACCGATGAACAGATAATGGCGGCAGCGAAGACCGTATGCGCCCACGATTTTATCATCGGCTTAGAGGATGGTTATGAAACCAAGGTAAATGAGCGGGGAACACGCCTTTCCGCCGGGCAAAGACAACTGGTTTCCTTTGCTCGCACCTTGCTTGCCGACCCCCGCATCCTGATATTGGACGAAGCCACCAGTAATATTGACACCGAGACCGAGCTTTTGTTACAAAGGGGACTGGCGGCGTTATTAAAAGGACGGACTTCATTTGTGATCGCTCATCGCCTGTCCACTATCCAAAAGTCCGACTGCATCCTCTATCTGGAGGATGGGCGTATCGCCGAGAGCGGTAATCATGAAACCCTGATGGCGGCAAAAGGACTATATTATGACCTCAACATGTCACAGGTATAGAACAGAAACAGAAAGGACTGCTTATGCTTCCCAACTCCCCCGAAAACGAACTCCTGTCAGCAGAATTATCTGCGGAATTATCCGCAGATAACTCTACAGAGTTTTCTGCTAGTGTCCCCGACCGTGAACGGCTTGCGACCCTGCGTCACACGGCTTCCCATATCTTGGCGGAAGCGGTCAAAACCCTGTTCCCCACAGCGAAACTGGCGATTGGCCCGGCGATAGAAAATGGATTTTACTATGACTTTGACCATCCGCCTTTTTCCCATGAAGATTTGACCGCCATTGAAGCGCAAATGAAGAAAATCATCAAGGCAAACAATAGATTGGAACGCTTTACCCTATCCCGTGACGAAGCAGTCACATTGATGGTGAACAGCGGTGAACCCTACAAGGTTGAGCTAATAAGCGATTTACCCGCTGATGCAGAAATCTCTTTTTACCGTCAGGGTGACTTCACCGACCTTTGCGCCGGGCCGCATCTGGAAAGAACCGGGGCAGTCAAGGCATACAAGCTCCTGAGTTCATCAGCGGCATACTGGCGCGGTGATTCTGCTAACACAACTTTGCAACGCATTTATGGAACGGCATTTTTTACCAAGCCGGAACTGGAAGATTATCTCGCCTACCGTGAAAAAGTTCGCCTCCGTGACCACAATCGTATCGGGCGGGAGATGGAGCTTTTCACGACCGTAGATATTATTGGGCAGGGTTTGCCTTTGTTCATGCCGAAAGGCACACGCATCCTCCAGACTTTGCAACGCTGGATAGAAGATGAAGAGGATTGGCAACGTGGCTATGTCCGCACCAAGACCCCTTTTATGGGCAAAAGTGACCTTTACAAACTGTCGGGACATTGGGAGCATTATCGTGACGGCATGTTTGTGATCGGCGACGCTGACAAAGACGCTGATATCATGGCTCTGCGCCCGATGACCTGCCCTTTTCAGTATTTCATTTACAAAGCAAGCCAAAAATCTTACCGTGATTTGCCGATTCGCTATGGAGAAACAGCGGTTTTGTTCCGCAACGAGGACTCGGGGGAAATGCACGGTCTGACCCGTGTGCGTCAGTTTACCATTTCCGAGGGACATCTGGTTGTCCGCCCTGATCAAATGGAACAGGAGTTTCGTGATTGTATCGACTTTGCCCGCTACTGTATGCAAACGCTGGGAGTTGATGAAGAGGTTACGTATCGGCTCTCGAAATGCGACCCCGCAGATATGGACAAATACATCGGCGACCCCGCTGTCTGGGAAGAAACAGAGGCGAGAATCCGTGCTATCTTGGTAGAACTGGGGATTCCTTTTGTAGAAGCAGTCGGTGAAGCCGCTTTTTACGGGCCCAAAGTTGACCTGCAAACCCGGAATGTCTACGGCAAGGAAGATACGGTAATCACGATTCAATGGGATGCTGTCCTCGCCGAACGCTATGATATGTACTATATTGACCAAAACGGCGACAAAGTCCGTCCCTACATGATTCACCGTACCGCCCTTGGCTGTTATGAGCGTACCTTGGCATGGTTGATTGAGTTTTATGAGGGTAAGTTCCCGACTTGGCTTTGCCCTGAGCAGGTACGGGTTCTGCCGATTTCTGACAAGTTCATGGATTATGCCGAGTCGATAAGAATGAAGCTACATGCGGCGGGTATCTATGTCAGTACCGACACCCGCTCAGAAAAACTGGGGTACAAAATCCGTGATGCCCGTATCGCCAAGATTCCTTATCTATTGGTAGTCGGGGCGCAGGAGGAAGCTGACGGCACGGTATCAGTCCGCAGTCGTTTTGCCGGAGATGAGGGAGTAAAGCCGCTTTCTGACTTTATTGACCAAGTCAGTCTAGAAATTCGCGACAAAATTCGCCGTGAGGAACTGCGATTAGATGAGAAAAGTTGAGCGGTGAAAAGGAGAAGCCGATGAAAAAGAGTGAAAATGAAAGAACTGACCCCAATCAAGCGGTCACGGCAGAAATTGAAGTTGCCAATAGTGAAACCATCAGTAGTGAGGTTGCTTTCGGTGGGACTTACAATTATAGTAACGCCGCCAGCGAGACTGACGACTGGGTCAAACTCATCTCCCGGCTTGCAAAGCCGCAGGGAAAAGTCGATGTTGTGCTTGATAGCGATACTTACAATGAAATAGATGATCAGTTTGCCCTTGCCTATTTAATCAAGAAAGAAAGGCGACTAAACTTAAAAGCCATTCATGCCGCTCCTTTCGTCAACCAACGCTCCCGGTCTCCACAGGAGGGGGTGGAGAAAAGCTATCTGGAAATCCACAAAGTTCTCGAACTAATGGGGCGTGATGACCTGAAAGCGATTACTTATCAAGGGTCAGGGGCATTTTTGCCATCAGAAACCGAACCGGTAAGATCTGCCGCCGCTGAAAATCTCGTCAGACTTGCCCAAGGTTATAGTAGCGAGAATCAATTGTATGTGGTTGCCATCGGCGCAATCACCAATGTAGCATCGGCGCTCTTGCTTGATCCGGGGATAAAGGACAAAATAGTGGTCGTGTGGCTAGGGGGAAATGCTCATGACTGGTATCAGAATGCAGAGTTCAATCTCTCACAGGATGTTGCCGCCGCTCGGATAATCTTCGGCAGTCGTGTTCCCCTCGTTCAGCTTCCGTGCATGGGGGTGGTGTCGGCGTTTACCACCAGCGGCCCTGAGCTAGAGTACTGGCTTCGTGGCAAAAATGCCCTTTGTGATTATCTCGTCGATGTCACGACGACCCAAGCTCTTGAAGATGGGGGATTGCCGACATGGACTCGTACTATTTGGGATGTCACCGCCGTTGCCTGGTTACTCGATGAGCATTTCATGCAGGAACGCTTTACCCCCAGTCCGATTCCCGAGTATGACCACTACTACGCTTTTAGCCGTACCCGTCACCCCATTCGCTATGTTTATCATATTAACCGTGACGCTCTTTTTGCGGATTTGTTCCGTACTTTGACGGCATGATTATTGCTCTACAACAAAAGGATTGATGTGGATGGAGCAGTGCTTCACTTTTGTAAAGCCTGTTTCTACCGCATCATGGACGGTATGTGATATTTCATGACCGCAATTGATCGATTTCGAAGCGTCCACCCTGATTTCCACATCCACATAGATGCGGTCGCCGAACTGTCTTGATTTGAAGAGGTCGATACCAAGTACCGCTTCCTGAGCGAGAATAATATCACGGATTTGCTTTTCTGTTTCCTCATCACAGGCTTTGTCAGTCATTTTGCCGATTGCATCACGGAAGATATCAAAGGCGACTTTGAGGATAAAGAGGCAGATGACGATTGCGGCGATAGGGTCGAGGATGGGAAAACCTATTCTAGCACCGAAGATACCGATGAAGCTCCCGACTGAAGAGAGGGCATCGGAGCGATGGTGCCAGGCATCAGCCATCAGTGCCCCGGAGTTGATTTTCTTCGCCGCCGCTCGTTTATACCAATACATCGACTCCTTGCCGACGATGGTTACACCCGCTGCCACCAAGGCAATCACGCCCGGAGCAGCCAGATTACCCTCTTCCCATGCGAAAATTCTTTGTATTCCCAGCCAACCGATGCCGCCACCGGTGAAGAGGAGTACCATCGAGAGGATTATCGCCGCGACACACTCGAAGCGTTCATGACCATAAGGATGGTCATCATCGGCAGTCTTGTTTGCCAATTTGACCCCAATCATCACCACAAAGGTAGTGATAACATCGGACAAAGAGTGAGCTGCATCAGCCAACATCGCCGTTGAATTACCGAATATACCTGCCATCATCTTAATAAATGACAAGAAGAGATTGATAAATATCGAATGAATGGATACCCGCATTGCGATTGCCTCGTTGCTACGTTCAGGGCGGGGTTCTTTATTTTTCATTGTTTTCTCCGTTTGGTAATAATAGAGCTATTTATTGCAGAGCAACTAATTGCTCTCCGATACCCCAATTATACTGTCATCTGGTGATAGTGTAAACATTTATTTATTGCTTAGGGATTGTTGGTAGGGATTGTTTAGGGATTCGTTACAGTCCAAGCTTATGAAGAAATACCACGGTTTCGTCATTGCGAGGCGGTTTTATACGCCGAAGCAATCCATTTGTTAGAGAATCATTCAGAGTAATTTAGAGAATCATTCATTACAGTTTAGTTTGATGAAGAAATACCACGGTTTCGTCATTGCGAGGCGGTTTTATACGCCGAAGCAATCCATTTATTAGAGAATCATTCAGAGTAATTTAGAGAATCATTCATTACAGTTTAGTTTGATGATGAAGTATCACGGTTTCGTCATTGCGAGGCGGTTTTATACGCCGAAGCAATCCATCTATTCGAGAATTACACAGAGTCTACGATATCATGTACCAGAAAACGCAGAGCAATCCTACGGACTGCCATCGGGAAAGTGAAGTAATTGTCCATCGTCGGTTTGGCAAACGCAGTATTGAGACCAAGAAGGCGGGTCTGGTGCGGTAAATGCCATGCGTTCCATAATTCAATGTTGACGATGTCATTGTAGAGGTCGTTAGTCATCTTTAGGGAATCACATTCCTTAAAATTGAGTTGATGCTTGCCGTTCAAGATGATAGAGGTAACGCATATTTGCTTGTTGAGAAGCGGCAAGGCGGGATCCATGCTGGCACTTTCGATTTCAAAAGTGGTATAACCCCAGTTCACGGTTGCCCCGTCAATATCTATGATAAGCTCGTATTCCTCGTCGGAGTTAGGGTTTATCGTTATTGAGTCGCCCGTGAAAGGAATCCGGGTCGTGGTAACACCGTCTTCCTCAATATCCTTGAATCCGGGCAGGGTCGAAACCCTCGCCAAACGAAGCCGCACGGAAAGAGGGTCTTCGGTTTCGCTAAATAAAGACCACAAAGAATCAGCTTCGCTATTTTTTTCGTCATTTTTACCCTGCGGCAAATTGAGAGCCAAATCCATTGTGAATCTCCAACAACAAGAAACCAATCACTTATAATAATACATAAATTTTCAAAAAAAGCAAGTATTTATGTAAAACATACACAAAATAAGCTCAAAGTGTGACTAAAGTGTACACTATTTTTCCCTATAATGCAAGAAAATGAATAAAAAATCGAAAATAATTAACAAAAATTATCAATATTATGAAAAAAACACTAATAATGACAATTATTTGAAGAAAATTAAAAGACGATGGCGAAAAACCCAAATCTTATTTTGTGACTTGAGCTGTTTGGTTTAAACACGATACTCACTGTTATCCAAGAGGCGGCAAAGCCGCCCTTGGACTTCAGCGAGAATCTAAGAAGCGAGGAGGAGGTGTATCAAACCACACCAACCACCTCGCTTTTGCGAAGTTTCAGAAGCTCATTGACATATCGACCTTGTAAATGCAGGGTAACTGCATTATACTTAGCTTGTGTATCGCAGAGCAATCTGTATTGTGTGGTATCTGACCTACCAACCTTGCCTGGTGGGGTGGCAGCCCCATCAGGTGGTACACACTGTTCACTTAAATTCTCACGTTTATACTATCATATTTATTTAGGCATTGCAAGTTTTCATTAGGGGGAAGAGGAAGCAAAATCCGTGTGCAGGCATTGCGAGGAGCGAAGCGACGAAGCAATCCACAGAGGGAGAGAAAGCAAAACTCGTGTGCCGTCATTGCGGGCCTGACCCGCAATCTCGGCAATCCACAGAGGGAGAAAAAGCAAAATCCATGTGCCGTCATTGCGGACCTGACCCGCAATCCACAGGGGGAGAGGAAGCAAAACTCGTGTGCCGTCATTGCGGGCCTGACCCGCAATCTCGGCAATCCATAGGGGGGAGAAACATGAAAAAACTAACAGCAATACTAACTGTGATAATCATGGTGACAATCTTTAGTCAATGTAAAGCCGTGGAGGAAATTCCTCCTGACACCACCACCGATATCACCACCAACCAAAAAGAAGAAGATAACACCAACCAAAACACCAACCAAGACACCAACCAAAACACCAACCAAGACAGTCAAAACGATCATGGCATAAGCAATACCTATAGACGAAATGCAACCGACGAAGAGCTATTAGCCATCTGGGAATCATTTTTTGAAGTTTCCCCAATTATACAAGCTCTCACATCAGAACAACTACAGGATTTTGAAGCCGCCAATGCCTTATCATCAGAGCGGGAACACTACCTGGTGTATGGCGCGTTTTACCCTGCCGGACGCGCTGAATCACCACGGATTATACCGTTAATGGTGTCAGATGAAATAGTCGTGAGGATATTAGAAGAAGAATGGAACATAAATGACCGTGAGTCGGCTCTTAACCATCTTTATCTTTTGTCTGAGGAGTTAGGACAAACAAAGGTAGCCGATGATGTCTTTAATACCTTGGTAAAAGTTGGTAGTTTATCCCATCGTAATGCCATAGGTTATGGACTTTTAGGTGGGGTTGAAGCAGGACTTGAAGATCAGTTTGCCATACTTGAAAAATGGATAGAAGAAAACCGCTTGACATTTCTTACTTGGGTGATGCAGATACTAGAGGAGGCTGAGGGTACAGCTTATGAAGATTTTTATGCTGCTTTTGAATATGATGATCTTCTAAAGCACTTTACATACCAGCTCTTTGCAGAAAGAATAAACCGTTTTCTTGATGCCTATATTGAAGTCAGTGAGTTTTTGACAGCTTATTTTATGTATACGGAAGCAGAAATTTTGGGATTACAGACACTTGCAGCAGTAGATTACGGCAGAGTGGCCGCCGCTGCTCGGTATAGTGTGGTGGCAGGTTATCTGGAGGAAGAAGAAGCATGGGAATACATTGAGGAAGCTGCTCGCCATATCGCCGAGACATACAAGGACTGGCGCGAGTATACCGTCGCATATGTGGTTGGTCGTGCCCTTTCCTACGGTGAAACTTCCCATGAAATATTTGATGCCTTGGGTTATTTGCTCTTCCATCCTGACAGCCCTTTTCAGGAGTTTGACTTTGGAGGGATAGAATAACCCTCGTCAGATGAATGAAAACCTTCACCAGAACCAGAAGAATGACACACCTTTCGTCATTCTTCAGCACTAAGGACTTTGCAAAGCAAAGTCCGTGTGCCGTCATTGCGGGCTTGACCCGCAATCCACAGGGGGAGAGGAAGCAAAGTCCGTGTGCCGTCATTGCGGGCTTGACCCGCAATCTACAGGAGAAAGCAAAATCCGTGTGCAGTCATTGCGAGGCGTAAAACGCCGAAGCAATCCACATTCCCCAGAGGAAACCCAATGAAAGTCACCTCCAAACTTATAATCGGTTTTGCCATCACCCTTGCCATTACGATAGCGGTGGGTGGGCTTGGCATTAGCGGGATGCGCTACCTCGAAGCTTCCGGCAACATGCTCTATGAACAGCGCATCCGCGGTCTCGAAGATATCCACGGCATCGTCTCTGCTTATCGGCAAATGACCGTTACCAACCGGGAAGTACTGATCAACAGCCTCTATAATGACAAACAGGGAGCAATGGAAAGCCGTTCCCAGTTTGAAGACAGTTATCTGATTTTTGGCGAGCTGATGAATAAGAGCAGAGCAAACGCCGACGATGAAGTCTTGGTGACATATCATGAGCAAATCAATTTGATAATCGACGAGGAACTCCTGCCGTTGGCGCGGGTGTTGATGGATGTGGTGATTGATGATATCCCCGACCACCAAAACCGCTTGATGATTCAGACATACACCGTGACATTGATTGATATATCGGTACAAGTTGAAAATCTTTTGTCCGGCTTGGTCGCCTACAATGCCGCTTTGGCAGCCAAGGTGAACCTCGACAATGCAAGAATGACCCATTTGCTGATTACGATCCAGATAATCCTCATCTTTGTGACCCTTATAGCGATATCACTCATTGCTTTCCTGATAATCAGGGGAATCTCTATACCAATCAAAGAATCTATGATAGTTCTCCAAGGAATAGCCGCAGGTGATTTTTCAGTGCGGGTAAAAGGGAAATACCGTGGTGATTTCGGCAAAATGAAAGATTCGGTAAATGACAGTGCCGTCAGATTGTCGGAATATATGACAGGCATGTTAGAAGCGGAGCGGGCGGCACATGAAATTGAACTGGACAAAGCCCGGGTAGAGTCAGAGGCAAAGGCACAGCTGGAAGAAGAGGCACGAAAGACAGATGCCGCTTTGATGGCGAGCAAAGCCAAAAGTGATTTTCTGGCACTTATGAGTCATGAGATTCGCACCCCGATGAATGTCATTCTTGGAGTGACAGATATTTACTTAAGTGATGACACGCTAAGCGATGACCACCAAAAAGCCTTCAATATGATATACAGTTCCGGCGATTTGTTGTTGGGTATCATCAATGACCTTCTCGACATGTCCAAAATCGAAGCGGGAAAGCTGGAGACACTCCCACAAAACTATGATGTTGTGGCGATGATTAGCGAGGTAGCGGCAAGTAATCAGATTCGTTTTTCGCAAAAACAGGACAAAATCCGCTTTGAATTATCTGTAGATGAAAACATTCCTGCCACCCTTCATGGTGATGATTTGCGCATCAAACAAATCATCAACAATCTTTTGTCCAATGCTTTCAAATATACCAAGGAAGGCAAAATCGAGTTTGTCATTACCCAAAAAGACATCCCCAACACTATAAATTCACCTGCCACAGGGGATGAAACCAATGACTTTTCCCAGCCGATGGTCGAGATTACGTATACCATCAGTGATACCGGTATCGGCATGACCAAGGAGCAGACAGCATCACTTTTCGATGAATATACTCGCTTTGACATGAAAGCCAACCGCACGACTGAGGGAACAGGACTGGGGATGAACATTACCCAAAAGCTGATTAAACTGATGGCGGGGACGATTACGGTCGATAGTACCAAAGGAGTAGGAACGACGGTGACAGTGCGCTTGCCGCAGGGTCGTCCCGGCGATGAGGTGGTTGGCAAGACTACAGCGCGGGAGATGGAAAAAGACTGCCGCGGCATTGTTATAAGGAAGCGAACACGTATTATTCACGACCCGATGCCTTACGGCAAGGTGCTGATTGTCGATGACATCGAAATGAATATTTTCGTGGTAAGCGGGCTTTTGTCCGTCTATCAAATCAACGTTGATACCGCCGCCAGCGGTAGTGAAGCAATAGAGTTGATTGCAAACGGCAATATTTATGATATCATTTTGATGGACTATATGATGCCGGACATGGATGGTATCGAAGCGGTGCGGCATATTCGTGACCTCGGGTATGACGGTACTATCGTTGCTCTTACCGCCGATGCGGTGTCGGGACGGGTGGATATCTTCTTAGCCGGCGGCTTTGATGATTACCTGATCAAACCCATCAATATCAACAAACTTGACGCTATTTTGCACCAATACATCAAGGATAAACAAACGCCGGAGGTTATAGCGAAAGCGTCTTTGTCGCTGCCGATTGTTGGGGAGAAGACTGACGGGAAATTGTTTGACCGTATCGAGATAGAGGGACTAGATAGCGAAAAAGGATTGGCAAGGTTTGGCGGCAATCAAAATTCGTATCTTAAGGTACTGCGGAAGTTCGTCGCCGGGACACGAGCGGTGTTGCCGATATTGGCGGAAGTCACGGAGGATAAACTCTCGGCATATCTGGTGAGTGTGCATGGGGTCAAGGGGACGTGCCGGGAAATCTTCGCTGATTCTGTCGGAGATATCGCAAAAGAACTGGAATTGGCGGCGGAAAAAGGTGATTATCCTTATATCGCGGCAAACAATGCTGCCTTAATAACGGCGGTATCGGAGCTAATCGATACGATCGAAAAAGCGATTTCTGAGATAGAAAACCGCCACCCCCGCCCGCAAAAAGAGCGGGTAGATGAGGTGACACTCAAACGACTGCGGGATGCGTGCGGGATATATGCGATGAGGGAGATAGATACACTCATGGATGAAATAGAGGCGTTTTCTTATACGGAAGATGATGGTTTGGCAGTTTGGCTAAGAGATGTGATTGATGCAATGGACTTCGAGCAAGTGGTAGCGAAGATAACGGAGGTGCTGGGTGAAAAAGACTAATCAAAAAGAGAATACAAAAGATAGTGTAGGTAAGAGCAGTTTCGGACGAATATCTTTGCCCAAGGTGATAGTCCTCGATGATAGTCCCATGCAGTTGACTTCTATCAAGAACAGACTGCAAAGTCATTATGAGATTTTCCCGGCACAGGATGCGGCAACCCTCTATCGTTTATTGGAAAAAATCACCCCTGCCCTTATTATTCTAGATATCATCATGCCTGACACCAGTGGTTTTCAAGTGTTGGAACTACTCAAAATGAATGTCAGTTATGCTGACATCCCTGTCATAATCTTGTCAGGCAGCTCTGACAAGGAAAAAATAGATAAAGGCTATGCTCTTGGCGCAGTCGAATACATCAAGAAACCTTTTGAAGACGAATATCTGATAGAAACTATCGCCCGGCACATCAATCCCGGCAAACATCAAAGCGAAGCCTCGATCTTAGTGATAGATGACACCCCGGCGGTTTTGCAATCAATCTACTCCCTCTTAAAGGATGATTATCAGGTGTATACCCTACCCAAGCCGGAGAAGCTGACGGAGCTTTTGCAAATGATAAACCCCGACCTGTTCTTGATTGATTATAAGATGCCGATTATGACCGGTTTTGAACTTGTGCCGCTGATTAGAAGTAAGCCGATTCATACCCACACCCCGATTATCTTTATGACCAATGAGGGAACAATCAGCCATGTTTCCGAAGCAGTTCGCTTAGGAGCGGCGGATTTTCTCGTCAAACCTATCGATGATGAGCTACTAAAGATGAAAATCGCCTCACACCTAAAGCCAGCACGCCGTTGCGCAAAATCTGTAATAGAACCAGAAGAATGACACGCTTTTTGTCATTCTCGTATGTGCCGTCATTGCGAGGAGTGAAACGACGAAGCAATCCATAAGGGGTAGAGGAGCAAAGTCCGTGTGCCGTCATTGCACTCACCCTCTCATGCATCGAAAATAGATAAAATTTCACCAATAATGCCAAGTATTCCGGTTGCTGACTCCGCAACCTCCCCAACTTCAGCAAGACCATCTATGACTGCGCCGCTTCCATCAGCAATGGCATCCAATGCCTCTGCGGCATTATCACCGACAACCACAGCGGCATCAGCACTGTTTGCTGCCGTAGTATCACCCCTGTTTGCTGCCGCAAGCCCAATAATGGCTGCAGTTTCCACCACATCAACAATACCCTCGGCATCTTTGCCCTTGATATTATGCTTTTGGTTTTGAGTTGATAGTGTATCTTTCATCTAGATTCCCTCCCCAATCCATTATTTATTCATTATAATGACCGCCACATTGAGTAACAACGATTTGCTCATGCTCCACTTTATAAACGATACGGTTAGTTTCGTCAATACGCCTACTCCAATAGCCCTGTTTGTTGCCTTTCAGAGGTTCGGGTTTGCCGATGCCCGAAAATGGATTGCGGTCTATATCTTTCAGAAGAAGGTTTATGCGTTTTAATGTTTTTTTGTCTTCCGTCTGCCAATGCACATAATCTGCTCATGCATCGTCTGTCCACGCCTTTTGCATAATCAATCCACCTCTATTAAGTCATGTACCGTTACTTTTCCCGCTTCGGCATCAGCAATAGAGCGAGCAAGCCGCGCTTGGTTTTTTTCGCTGTAAAACGGGTCATAAATTTCAAACGGTATTCTACCTTGTCGCAGGGATTGGCGAGCAAATATATTGAACGCCGTGGACAGATTCATGCCAAAGTCATTAAACATTATCTCTGCTTGTTCTTTAATCTCTCTATCAAGCCTGATAGTAACATTGATGGTTTCAGCCATTTCAAACACCTCCATGAATTGATAAATTCAGTATAACATATTTTTTCGTGCGTTTCAAGCAGTATGCACGAATATTTTACGAATTATGCGTTCATTTTATACCTGAACATAAGTTCTGAACTTGACATTATTCAAATTATCGTCTATAATATTTAAATCAGAACGATTACATCATGTCTAAAAGAGCTTAGTTTCTTTGAATGATATTTTCTCAATGTATTGCGTCAATGATGCCCCACTACAGGTGTTAAAAATGAGTATATTGCCTAAGGCAGACGATGTCTTGATTCTACGTGAAAAATTTATTTATTATTCATTACATCCGCTTAAAAGCGGGGGTAAATCAATTGCATTTCGTGATGCTCTGGGCTATACTATAGAAAATGCTGATTTATTGATAGCAAATATAAGGAAAAATGTGAAAAACTTCCCTGCTGAATATAAAGGCGACAAAGGTTATGGTGAATCTTATGCAGTATTGATGGAACTTACAGGCGAAAACAACAAGACTGCTAACGTAATGACGGCATGGTTAAATGACAAAAATACTGGCATAATGCGGCTAACAAGTGCATATATAAAGAAAAGAAAGGATATATCCTTATGATAAAACAATATGATAAAGTAAAAATGAAAGATGGCAGGTTTTCTATTATCGTTGAGATATTAGAACCTCAAAAAGCATACATTGCTGACGTTGAAATCGCAGATGGTGAGTTTGAAACCAAAACAGTATTTCATTCCGATATTTGCGCTTTGATGGTTGAGGTGGAGCAACCGATTGCGATGTAAAGTTCATGCGCCGTCATTGTGACCATTTGCTCCTTATACGAACTCTTGAGTTCACCGAGGGGATTGTTACGTGCCGCTCACAGGAACAGTAGAGAAAATGTGTTAAAATAAAGGTGTAGAAAGACCCGGAGGGTATAAAATTGGCTAAAAGTACGATAAGAGTGAAACTCGATATAATTTTCAAAATGTTATTCTCGGAACACTTGGATTTGCTCCATGAGTTATTAGCGGGGCTGTTGAGATTGCCGAAAGAATCCATAAAGAACATTGTCATAAAAAATTCTGAAATTGTTCCCGACAGTATATCGGGTAAATTCGTCCGAATGGACTTGAACATGGATGTTGACGGCAAATTAATCAACGTAGAAATGCAATACGGCAAGGACTACAATTTCAGAGAGAGAACCTTGTTTCATTGGTCGAAACTGTATAGCGGTGAATTAAGAAGTGGTAACGATTTTTCTTTGTTAAAACCAACAATTTGTATCGGGATTGTTGACTTCAAAATGTTCGATTGCCCCGAATTTCATTCACACTTTACCGTCATGGAAACAACCCGCCATGAAGTGCTGACCGATAAATGTGGAATACACTTTTTTGAGTTGACGAAAATCAGCAAAAAGGCAAACAAAGATGATATAATGGAGTTGTGGTTACAGCTTATCAATGCTGAAACAAAGGAGGAACTTGATATGTTAGCACAAACAGGAGTAGCCCCTATTCAAAGGGCGGTGTATGTCCTCCACCAAATGAGCGAGGATGAGAAGATACAGGAAATGGCACGAGTGAGGGAAAAAGCTTTGCTTGATGAACTCACAGCGAGAAATTTTGAACGGCGTGAGGGGCTTGTTGAGGGGCTTGTTGAGGTTGCGAAAAATCTCTTGGGTATGGGTGATTCTATTGAGAAAATTGCTGCTGTAACAGGTTTATCTCATGAGCAAATCGAGAAGTTAAAATAAACAGTTAAAGGCACGGTTTTAAGCCGTGCCGATTCCCTGCCTGATGAACGAACAGGAGAAAGTTTATTAAGATGACTGGTAGACAACCTCGCCTGTTTTAATGACATGTTCTACAAAGCCGCTTGGGTCATGATTTTCGTCAAGCAGATGGGGTTCGATACATAAAAAGTCATTATTGCGAATTATTCGTTGTAATAAAATGCGTGAATTATACCAATCTTCGTCCTTAATATCGTTGACTAACACAGCAATATCAATGTCGCTCCACTCATGAGGCGTTCCGTTGACATAAGAGCCGAAAAGTATGATTGACGTAGGGTTAAGCACTTTTTTTACTTCCTCGGAATATTTCTGTGCTATTTCTCTAACTTTTCCTTTATCCAACATAAAAATTCCCCCGTTTCCTTGTAGATTCTTGCAGTTATTTCATCGGTTAATGTTTTAGCGATTCTTGCTTTATATTCGGGATAACGTGCTTCTATTTTATCATGATTCACGTTAAAAGTTAATAATCATTATTTATTTCATCGCCCCCACCGTCATTGCGAGGAGTGAAACGACGAAGCAATCCATGTAAGCTCTTATTACCCCCCCCTGCATAACCCATCTGCAATAAATGCATCAAATCTGCACCAAGTACAACAAATAGCAGGGAAAGTACAACAATTGGTAGAAAATTGATACTTGCTTTTCGTATAACTATGCAGTACAATGAATGAGACGAATTGTAGGTATGTATCCTGTCGCATTGCTACCGCAAACGCGACCGCAACACGCGACCGGATCGTACCACTGAGCCGCCTCGGAAACACAGACGCCGACAGCGGTTTCAAATAATATAAGAATCTAAGGAGAGACATTATGAAAGAGAAAAGATTTATCAACAACAAGGGTTTTTCACTGGTCGAGCTGATCATCGTCATCGCCATCATGGCAATCCTGATCGGGGTACTGGCACCCAACCTCATGCGCTATATCGAGCGGACGAATGTCTCTGCCGATGTCCAGTTGGCGGCTTCCTTGAGAATGGCTATCGTAACGGGACTTGCTGACCCAACTACTCACGATGCGGCAACTACTACCTTTGTGGCAGCCATTAATAGTGGCGGTGCTGTACTAAACGCAACCAACCTTCCGGATGGCTTACTAGCTAGAAGCATCAATGAAACACTACCTCTCACTATTACAACACCTCTAACTGGAACTACTATCTCTAATGCAGTAGTAGCTGCTTTGCGCTCTCGTACAGCAGCTACAGTAACTATTGATGTGGAACAAGAACCAGGCGGAAACATAATCGTGACGATTAATGGAACTGACAGAACTGGGCTTAACAATCAAGATGCTACTGGGGCAGCTGCAACACCTATCGTAGTACCTGCACCGTAGTTTGCTCATTCATAGTATGGTTACGGCTACGACAGCTTGACACCATTGTTAAGGATAAGCACCTCAACTTAGTTGGTGTCACCCACTTGGGTACACTCACCACGATACACGATGGCATGATAGGGTAAAGAATGAGACTTACAGATCTAGGCAACATATTCCTCCACCCTGCCATCTTCGTACTGGGTACTGTAATCGGCAGTTTCCTAAACGTCTGTGTACTGCGACTGCCGCAAGAAAAAGACATAGTCAAAGAGCGTTCCCGCTGCTTGGGTTGCGGGAACGCCCTCCTATGGTATGAACTAATCCCGCTCCTTGGCTTTTGCCTTGTGCGCGGGCATTGCCGCCATTGTCGGATGCGCCTGTCGTGGCAATACCCATGCATCGAAGCCTTGAATGGGGTTCTCTATGTATGGTTTTTTGTCCTGTATGGGGGAAGCTACACTGCTCTCATCTACGGACTGGTCGCCTCGGTACTCATCATTATCGCCTTGGTGGACTGGCGTACCTATGAAATCCCGATCGGTTGCAACATCGCCATCGGCGTACTGGCATTACTATATTTAGTCACGATGATACTCCTGCCGCTTCGGGATACGCCGTTTGAAGCAGCGACGATGATATCGCAACTTACGACACATATTGCAGGGTTTTTCGCTGTAAGTGGTCTTTTCTGGTTGATATATGTTTTGTCCCGTGGTCGGGCGATCGGCGGCGGTGATGTGAAACTGATGGCGGTAGCCGGGCTTTTGCTCGGTTGGCAGTTGATTTTACTTGCCTTGATGGTTGCCGCTGTCACTGGTTCGGTTGTTCATTTACTCCTCATGCGCCTGAAGGGAAAAGACCGCGTCCTTGCCTTTGGTCCCTATCTGGCTTTCGGCATCCTCGTTGCCATGCTCGGCGGCGAAGTGATCCTGTCGTGGTACATCGGCGGTTGGGGTTAGGAAGTGAAGAGTAAGTATAACTCAGAGGGAGATGATCCCATCTCTATAGTTGGGGGAGTTCTGGTATTGTATCTCAGTAGGAGTCCAATCTCCCTCTGAGATATAGCCTCCGGCGGGATGCACAGAGCAGCAAAGCTGCTCGCGCGTCAACTCCGCTAGAGGCGGAGTTGAACTATAGATAGTCCTATTATAATAGATTGCCCGGTACTTGCCGCCGACAATTGATTGTCCTATTTTATCACAGGCGATTGGTTGTACTCTACTGTCACAAGGCGGTACCCGTACATTTCACAGCAAGGAGAGCACATGGCAAGAAGCAAAGCAGACACAGTTGCGGGCAAAGCCGCAGATCAGACCCCTAGGAAAGCTCCCCCTCTCACCAAGCCCCAAGCAGGCAAAAAAGGGCAAAGAAGTATTTCCATTTCCATCACTGCCGAGGAAATCAAGGTATGCGAACTGGAAATGGCGAAGTCGGGGACTATTACCGTAATCCAGACATTTACGCTGGCAACCCCGCCCGGCTGTGTTGATGATGGACTCGTCCGTGATATAAACCGGGTTTCCGATGCGATCACGGTTTTGCTGGATCAACACCGTGTCGGCAAACACAAGGTCTACTTCACCATCAATTCCCGCAAGATAGCCACCAAGGAAATTGAACTTCCTTTCCTCAAAAATACTGCCCTCTTGGGAGACATGATAAATGCCAACCTTGAGGAGTATTTCCCGATGGGCAATCTTGAGGACTATCTCACCCGCTACACGATACTAGAGACTTTTGAAACTGAGGGTCGCAAGACTTTCCGCATTGCCGTCTATGCTGTCCTCAAGGATTTGGTAACTTCCTATGTAGAATTGGGCAAAGCCTTGAAGCTCCCGCTGGCAAGCATCGACTACCAAGTCAATTCCCTATATCATATTGTCCAAAAGCAAAACAAGTCGGGTACGGCATTGATGCTGCAAATCGACGATGAACAGACCCACATTTCCGTTCTTCGTGATCAATCACAGCTCTTTCGCCGCTCTGTTCCTTATGGGATGGAAACCATCGTCCAGGCATTGGCAGCGGCACAGGGAATTAGTGAAAGCGAAGCCGCAGAGGCACTTCGTGATGAAGCGAAACTCGATGCCATCCTCGATAGTGAAGCTCTGCGTGACTTGATTCGCGATTTTTCCTCCTCTATCGTCCGTGTTGTTGATTTCTACATCAGCAAAAATCCCGAAGTCGTCATCGAAGAGGGAAGGCTTATCGGGCCCGGCTCTTATATCGCTCATATCGAGGAGATGATGAGTGAAGTCCTCGGCATCAAGACGAAGACGATGGAGTATCTGGCAGGTGTCGCTATTACTAAGGTCAAAGTCAACCGTAAAGCGAAAACACCACCCCCCGATCAGATGACCTATGCCGACCTTGCTGATTATTTACCCAATATCGGGGCGTTGATCAAACCCCTTGACCTAAAGCTCGCCGAGGATGTCGCCATCAAAAAGACGGGTATCGGCAACGGCTTCCTCGTGATGATAGCAATTCTGGCAGCGATTGCCGCCGCCGGAGCGAGTGTGATTTTCATCACCGAAAACATCCGCCATGAGGAAACGAAGCGTAATCTGGAGCGGGAAATTGCCAGTATGCAAAGTGCCGAGGATTTTTACCGCTATTATCTTGCTGCCGGTGAGTATATGTCCCGCCTTTATGCTTATGAGGAAAGTACGGTCAATGACAGCGAAGCATTACTCCACTTGGTCAATACCCTTGAAGAGATTTTGCCCGAAAAAGTCCGCCTCAATGACCTTTCGATTACTGACGGTAAGGTGACATTCGCCGCTACTTCGTGGGCAGGCAAACCGGGTGTCGCCCGCTTCCTCATCGAACTCAAGAAGCAGGACTTCATCCACGACATATACATAAGTAACATCTCAGATACCTATGATGAATATTTGAACGTGACCTCAGTATTTAACATGACATTCAGTATCACCATCCCGGTAGAAGCCGAGATCGTGATTGGCGGGGAGGAGACAGACATATGAAGATAACAGAGGGACAAATCAAGTTTTTATTAGTCTTGCTGATTGCGGCTTTGCTGGCTATCCCATATTTCTTCGTCATTCAACCGCAAATGGAGACAGCAGAGGCTCTGGAACGGGAAATCGAACAACTGCGGGAGCGGCGCATGACCTTGGAACGCCATACTGCCGCCATTCCTGAATATCAAGAGGGGCTTTTGGCACTTAGGATGGACAAAGACAGTATCTTTAGTCGCTATCCTTCAGAACTTCCGCAGGAAGCAACGATTATGTTCATTCATGAAACAGAAAGAATGATACCGCTGAGAATGCAGCAGGTGAACTTCGCTCTCGATTCTTCCCAACAAATCGTCGGTGATGAGTCGGCGGCAGCCCATGCGGCGGTAATCGCCGCCCAAGAGCTGACACCGTTGATTGTCGGTCTCGATGGCGTGAGGAATACGACTCAGATTACCTTTGATAGTACTTATGAGGAGTTCAAATCACTCCTTGCCCATGTTGCCAACTTTCCCCATCGGATGGTTATCCCCCGGCTTAGGGTGAGCTTCAACGGCGATTGCGGCACGGCATCAGGCGATTTCAACCTCAACCAGTTTGCCATCGACGGCGAGAACCGTGACCGTGTCTTTACCGCCGAACCGGAGATGGAGCTGGGAGCTGATAATATCTTCTTTAGCCTCCTCGGTTGGCATGGCGGTTGGAGCGATATCCCCGATGAGCTATGGGGGACTGACCTTTATCTGATTCTTTCCCAACCCGAAGCCGATATTGAGGCAAAAATCCTTGCCATGTACGGTGATATCGACGGAACCAGTCGATTGACCAGTACGGTCAATGCTACGGAAGATATGACGATCACATTCACGGGTGAAGAGGGTCTTTATAGCGTTGCTTACCGTATCGGCGAGGTAGAGCTGGCGACGGATTATTATTTCATTACCCTCAAAGGCTTTTTGACTTTCCAAGTCAACAGCTCACCACGGGTCGGCAGCAACGACCAAGTGGGAGTACGGGTCAACCTGATAAACCGCAGCGACTTGCCCCTGTATGTGAAGATTGATGGTGACGATCCCGACGAAGCGAGGATTAGTTTCCCGAGTTTGACCGGGAGTATATATTTTAACTAAGCAAACCAAGGTCAAAAGTACATGCTTTTCATGCTCGCATGAAAAAGCATGTACTTGGAACCGCAAAATATGAGGACGTAGCCCTATCAAGGCGAAGTCCGAATGTTAAACATGAAAAATAAGTCTATCCAGACGATTTTTCATGTTTGGATTGCGAAAGTGCTGTGCACGGAGCAATCCGTGGTTTGCGAAAGATTGCCCTAGCAACGTAAACCTGCAACGAAGAGATTTATGATTAAAAGAAAAGGACTGAAAAAAAACATTAACACCAAGCGGCGCGTTGAACACAGTGGTGTTCACTGCGGGTTTTCCCTTGTCGAGGTCTTGATTAGCTTGGCGATTTTGGCGATCTTCGGCACGTCACTTTATGCGGGACTTCGTTCCTCGGCACTGCTCAACAGCCGGGCTTTTTATACCCAGGAAGCCACCACCCATGCCCAGCGAGCGATGGAATCGGTGCGGGGACTCAGATTTACTGATGTGACTGACCCCGATGCCATCGAAGCTGATTTGCAGGCTCTCTTCGGCGGCGGGGGGATTGATGCTGCTGATATTATCGTTGATACTACCCTTTGGTCAGCAAATGATAATGAAGGTGTCGGAGCGCATACGTTCACACAGATGACATATCGCCTCCCCGGGGTACAGATTGCCAGCCGTACCTATGAGATGCGTGTCACCCTTGACCCCTTGCCGTATAGTGTCGGTGCGGTGGAGCATGATGCAACCGGTATGGCAGGTATCTTCATCGACGATGCCAATATCGTCGAACTGCCGCGCATTGAGCAGATTGATGGACTGCGCTTCCCCCTCATCGGCACGGAACTTCAGCAGCCGGAACAATGGGTTACATTTACAGATCCGGCGGATGATGACTATGCAGTACTCACAGCCTTAGTAGGTGAAGCCCGCAGTCATGGACTTTCATCTACGAGGGAACAGATATTTAATGCTATGGAAAAGACGATTTTCGTCACCATCAGCGGCGATGACGACCGTATCAGGGTAATTGCCGACTTGGTTTATGAAGCAACGGTTTCAGGGACGACCATCCGCAAGGCGTACAATGTCTATGACAGCCGCTTCTCGCTTTCCTTTGATGAAAATACGGGGATGTGGACACGAGGCGGACGCATTTATCTGTTTGCGACAGCGTTCATTGATTACCGTGATGCTTTAGGAAATAATTTTCAACGCCCGCATGGAAACCACATCGTCATCGACCACAGCGGTTATGACACGCTGCTTGGCAGGATGTTGGAGCTTTATCTGGTGCGGGGTTTTTATACGGATACAGCAGGTGTTATCAGGGGTAGTGAGTTTGATTCGATTGCCTTTCGCTTGCCTAGCCCCGGTGGAACTGAGTATTACTATAGTGATGCCCTCGCCGCTGTTGTGACCGGTGAGGAAGAGTATGGTTGGCTTCGTTTTCTTACCAATGTAAAAGGCGATCTCGGAGCAACGACTATTGATGTTGACCATTTGGGTAATACCATCGGACTCGACCGTGCCCGCCTCGCCAATTACGAAGTAACAGTTGACATGGTCAATGAAAACGGTGATGTTGTTGCCTCGATAGTATCAACGATGCGGATCCGATAGCACCCCCATGTGTGCCGTCATTGCGGGCTTGACCCGCAATCCCACGTGCCGAGAAGAATGACCCGCTTTACCGTCATTCTTCAGCACAAAGGATTTCGCAAGGCGAAATCCGTGTGCAGTCATTGCGAGGAGCAAAGCGACGAAGCAATCCACATGTACCGCAACACGCAACCCTGCGTGCCAAGAAGAATGACCCGCTTTACCGTCATTCTTCAGCACAAAGAACTTTGCAAAGCAAAGTTCGTGTGCAGTCATTGCGAGGAGCAAAGCGACGAAGCAATCCACATGTACCGTCATTGCGGGCTTGACCCGCAATCTCCGTGTGAGGATACCTATGAAAAGATTTATCAAACGAAAACTAAATAACGCCGGCTCAACATTCATCGTCGTCATCGTCGCCATCTCTTTTATGGCAGTCCTCGGGACGATTATCATCTCCGTTAGTGCCGCCAACCTCTTCACCAAACAAGTAGAATACGCCAGTAAGGTGACATTCTACGCCGATGAGCAAATCATGGAGGACATCTTCCACGGGGTGGGCAAACAAGCGGCAATCTTTTTTGCTGCCGCCAACACGGCACTATTATCAGAAATGACCGATGATGCGGGTGAAGCTCTCTATGACAACCAAGAAGAAGTCTTCCAAGAATTTTCCCGCCTCTTCGTCGGGATGCTCGCTGACTTTTATGGTGATGACGGTATCGGCGAACGTGACGAGACTGTCGCCATCCTGCGTGGCTATATCGACCATGATTCACATTTCGCCGCCACCGAACTCCACGGCTATACCGGGACGGAGTTCATCATGGAAGTAAACCCTAGCGGTGTTGACATCCCTTTCCAATATGTTATCCGTGGTATCCACGTCAGTTACGAGGGAGTCACCCCCGGTTGGGACGAGCGCGGGATAGCCGAAGGCTTCCGCTCTGAGATTACCACCGATATCGTCATCGAGGTACCGTATCTGCCTTTCTTCCAAGGCAGCGACAACTTCCTCGACTATGCCTTGGTCGCCAATGGTGGCATCTATTTCCGTGACTCTACTTATCCTGATATGCGCCGCGTATACGGCAATGTTTACGCCGGTATCAATAGTGCTTCTATAAACACTGCCCTCTACCATGACAATCCTGTTCCCGGCGGTATCAATTTCGCCAATGCCAATGTCACTTTTGAGAGTAATCTCATCGTCACCAAAGGCAACATCAATCTCAGCGGCACAACCGATGTCAGTATCATGGGCGGCTCACCGCTTTCCGGCGGTCAACTGTGGGCGGAATCGATTAGGACGATGCCATTTTCCACTAGTGGTCCGACCAATCTACCCCGCCTTTCCATCGGCACGAACAGGGATCGCCATACTACTGACGGCATCGCCAAGATGGATGTCTTGCTTGCCAACAACCTTGAGCTCAATGCTTCGGGAAGCGATGTTTTCCTGCGTGGTGGCTATTATGGATACAATAACAGTCGTTATCAAACTAGGTCATGGGTGGAAGCTGTTGCGGCAGGTGCTGCTTCAAGCGATATTGCCAATACCCAAAGTAGTGCCATCATCATCAACGGCAACGATGCTTCGCTCGATTTGCGCCACCTCGACACTCTGGTCGTCAATGGACGTGGCTTTATCGACTTGCGCCGTGGAGTCGCTCATCAGGAATATGTAACCGGGGAATCACTCGCCCTTCGTCCCAACCAGTTCATTTACCTTGCTCCCAGTGAGTACCTTAGCTTTAGTAATGTCCCTGCCAGCAATCCTGTCAGACGTGACTTTTTGACCCCTGCCGAGGTGGCAAACAATACTTCCGTCTGGATTGATAGCCCTGATTATTTTGCCAGAGCGGCGGGCTTTGTATTTTTAACCGGATTGGGACCGCTGGAACATCGTGATGTCTATGAAGACGGCAATTGGTGGCGGTATTATTACCTCAATCTTGACAATGAAAACGCTCGTGACTTCGCCAATCTCATCCTCAATATGACAGACCCTGCGGGTGGCGGGACGATGCCGCTGATGCCAAGCGGGGCGGCATATACTGCCGAACACCTCGATGATATCTGGTGGCTCAAACAGCAAGTTGATGGCAGGGCTTGGGGAGCAGGTCTCGATATTGATATCATGCCCGTGGCAAGCGATGCCCGCATTTATGCCAGTGGTGCTTTGGCAGGAGTCATCGCCGGAGCTATCAACAGCGATGTCAGGGATATCAGGTCTGATGTGAATACCCTTGATATACTTGATGCCAATAACGTACAATTCTTAGTGGGGATAGAAAACAATGTCCATACCCACTTTATCCGCCTTTGTGATTACCTCGATGGTAGCTTCGTTTCTTTTGCAACTGCCGCCGGGGACACGGGTATAGTACAGCCACAGCCGAGTAGTGAGCGTTTCCCTTTGGCTTCATTCCTTTATGCCGGTGGTGGCGATGACCGTTTGGCAACTGCGCCGATACTGTCGGCACCGCTAATTGACAGCGGCCGTGGCTATATCAGCGACCCCTTTTTCCGTACTGTCGTCACCCAGAATGATGTCGAGATTCCCCCGGGAGTGAACTTCACGGGTATCATCATCAGCAATGGTGATGTCACCGTCGGCAGCGGAGCTAATGTCAGGGGTATCATCATTGCCGCCGGTAATATTATCGTCGTTGGCAATGGCACGATTACTGCCGACCGCTCGGTGCTTCTTGCAATAATAGATGAAGAGGTGCGGGAACTTAGATTGGATGCTTCGATAGATACTACTGATTCCGGTGATTATTATAGCCTTTTTGCCATTAAGTATTTGCGTAATGTCGTAGAACCATCGACTATCGACCGCTCCCGGCGGGTAACGGGGACGGAGTACATTGACTATATGAGCTTTGCCAACTGGCGGCGCGGGAACTAATGTCACGTCATTGAAAAGATGTGTGTATGCCGAGAAGAATGCCCTGTTTTACCGTCATTGCGAGCGTAGCGAAGCAATCCATTGTGAACCAGAGCAACACCACAAAGAGCAACCTGCTCAAGAGAAAACATGAAAAAAGCGAATATCAAAAACAGAGGTTTTACTCTCATAGAGGTCATCATCGTGATTGCCATCACCAGTATCATGCTCGGGACGGTCGGTTATGGTCTTTCACTGGCGGTATCACGAGATACGGAGCGGTTTGCCCGCGCTATTGACCTTGCCCTCGACAGTACCCGCAGCAACTCGATGGCACGGCGGGAGATATACTCGCTGGTGATTGACAATGAGGACAAAGAGCTGACCCGCATCATCGTCTCCGGTGCGGATACCTTTACCCAGGTAGAGTCATTGGGGCGGCGGACAGATTTTAGCTTCTCCTATACTGACCCTGCGGGGGTAAGGCATGATCTCGATGATATGCAGGTGACGATCGCTTTTGACAAGACCAAGGGAGCGGTGATAGAGATACTTGATGAAAACGATGTCGCCATGGATTTGGATGATATCAGTATTTTTCGGATACATTGCCGTGATGATAGCGGCGACCGCCTCATATCGGTGGTTTTGATCAAATCTACGGGGAAACACTATGTGGAATATGGCACGTAAAAAAAACAGCGGCTTTTCCTTGGCCGAAGTCATCATCGCCATCGGTATCAGCTCGGTGGTGCTTACTTTCGTGGGTTACATGATTTTCACGGGACTCAATCTGTTTGGGCGCAACAATTCCAACGTCATTATCCAAAATGAATCCCAGCGTGTCACCAATTTGCTGAAAGACTATATCAAAGAAGCCTCGGGACTTACCTTTATCGCCGGGGATATGCGCTGCTTGCTCTTGGGAGATATCCTCATCACTGAAAGCCCCGCTGACAGTCTGCTCTGGGATGTCGTCTATGATGGTTGGATCGTTTTGTTCCATAATGAGGATGAAAATGACCCCAATATCCCTGATGATGAGGTCGGTCCCGGCAAGCTCTATCTGATTGAGAATTTGGCTTTGATTAATTTTCCCAATGCCCCGATTGTGGTCAATGCTGCCGATAACTGTTCCACGCCTGAGGCGGCGGCGGCGATGGCGATTACCAAGGTCATTGACCACTTCGAGACCTTAACTAATGAACAAAGACTGCCTTGGCTGATGGGGGAGTATATCGAATCAATCAATATCACCCCTTATCCTCAGGGTACACCCGCCGATATCTTGTATAACGATGAAATATGCGGTATTTTGACCGTGAATGGCGGCTGTAACAATCTCGCCCATACTGATATCTGCGGTGACGGTGACTATACGGTTACATTTCCCCGCCAGACGATAACCAACAGCGGTATTGTCCATTTCTTCTTTGAAGAGCCGCTTGTCCTTTCGATTGATATCGAGTTTTTCCTCGATATTGCTCGCTTTGAAGCCCGCCGCTCGATTTCTAGTGAGATGACGGTCAGAAACCGATTGCTTGATGTCCGCTTTGCCGACCCCGGGAACGGACAACCGATGCGCCGTTATCGGCGATTGTAGTTTGATAGTAAGTAGTAGTGATAGTATATGGGAGGAAACATTATGACCAGATTGAAACTGACCATTTTGTCAACAGTAGCCGTAATGGCGGCTGCGGTGGCGATCCTCGTCTGCCTGCCGCCGCAAAGAGCCGAGGCAAACCCCACCCATTGGTCATTCCTCGACTTCTGGGCTGACCCCAATAGTGCCTTTCAGAGAGATTACCGCAATCATTATGCCAACGATAACCGCGAGGTCTTCCGTATCATCGAGGTCATCGAGCATGATTCTTTCTCGATTTTCCCTTTTATGTTTGACTGGAACACTCGTGACCGCACCAGAAACGCCGCCAGAGAATACAATCTCAATCTCCCGATTGGTTATGAGGGTCTTATAGAAGCCCAAAAGAATCTTCATTTCAGCGGCTTTATTGCCCCTCCTGCCACGAGCAACAATAACGCCGGAAATTACTATACCTATAGTGACGGCTTGATTCCGATCGGACCGACCTTACCCAGTTATGATGTCAACTTACTGCAATCAGGGCAATGGCTTGGTGTAACCCATGGCAGTATCACCCGTACCACTGAAAACACGTTTTATGAAAATGTGAGCGGTTATTTCGAGTATGTCGGCCGAGCTGCACCGGTTTCATGGGCAAACAACCACATTCCCTATATGGGCTTATACTATCTCTCCTTTGCCTATGCCGCCAACTCCAATACTGCCAATTTGCCGACAGGACGGGTCGGTATCAACCACGAAACGCGGGTCGTTCCGCGAGCGGCAGGAAGTCCGGCGACAGGGGTTTACTATGTTGAAGCCCCCGCTTTTTACCTTGCCAATGAACCGACTCCACCAGCGGATTTATATGGTTTAACATACAATGGCACTAATATCCTAAGCCGCACCGCTTTCAATTATCATATGCCTTTTGTGAGGGAAAATAGTACAAGCGGCGGTGCTTATGTCGCCGACTTAACACGTATCGGGACGGGGCAGGGTACGACCTGTGATTATATCTTGGTCGTTGCTAATCCTAGTACATGGACAGCCGGTTTCGTCTTCCATGCCAGCGGCAATTATCTGGTGGCTTCCGTGACGACAAATACTTCGGGTGATTACGTCCGTATTGAAGATCCTTCCCGCGATGACGGCTATACGGGAACAGTCACAGATGGGGTAAATGAGTTTAACCCGGGATACTTCATCCTATATAGCGATGATTATGCTTCTCATACACGTTACAATGTTACTTTCAACCACGCTGTCGATACCGATAGCACTACCCCCCTTCCCAGCGGCGGCAAATATCACGCCCGTACCCCCGGCGGCAGCGGTAGTACTCCTGCCGATAACTGGGCGGAAGCTCAAGGGACGACGACACCCGCCTTTCACTTCATCCATCAGGGTGTGCCGGGCGGCGGTGTCTATGACATCATCTTCCGTTGGGAAAATACTCCGGCGAATAATACTGCCCGCTATCAGCCCAATGAGGAGCGGATGAGTGTCAGCCGCGGACAGGGGCGTTATGCTTTAACCTCGACGACCCGGATGGGTAATAGCGGTATCATCCCCAATTATGTCAGCGGCACTGATGATTTCCCCAAAGATTATGACAATATTATCCTCAACTTTGACTTCGTTGATGGGGCGATTAACCGCAATTCAGCTGCCACCAATCGCTCTAACTACGGTGACAATCCCACTTGGGGATATGGTGTCTCTCTTGGTTGGAACAATCTACCGGCGAATACTGCTGCTGCCAATGTCCCCTGGCTTGAAAGCGGCGGCTGGGTTTTCCATCAGATTACTGACCCTACTGAGATGGAAGAGACTCAACTCAGCAAGGTGCATGATATCCATGCGACGACGGCGGTGAAGAATAGTTGGGCAAATCCTACTCCCAATGCCTCCAGTTTCAGTCAGAGCAACCATAACAGCAATGCCCGTTATGCGACAACCCCGATGACTGCTCCCCAACGCGGCGATCGTATCTATGTCACCAACCAGACTATCCGGCGGCGTACCTACAATCAACTGAGCTTTGTTAATAATGAACGTTTCAAGCTCTTATCCTTTGCTACCCATGCGATGCTTAATCCGCCGGGAGAGATAGTTCCCTATGGCGTGCAGGTAAACGGCAGGGGCTATAATTTCAATCAGTCAGCACATTGGAATCTTAACAACGAAACGACGAAGGCTCTCCTTGAAACTATCGACAAAAGCACCCGCTTTGAGATTACCCAGAAAAGGTACTCTGCCCTCACCCCTGAGGATGTCAGAAGTGCTGATATTATCTATATCGGAGCATCAATTCCCGTCAACGGGCTAGATGCTCAATGGAACACTATCAGTCAAGAGCGGGTACGGCGCGGTCAGTTACCGCTACGTCCGCTGCCGAGCAATCTTGCCACCCTTCGTCCCACCGCCGGCACTAGAGATCTCAGAAACGACACCTTTTTTGCCCTTTATCATGAAGCTATCTTTGAGCAAAATACGGTGTTGATTATGGATCGCGGAGCTGCTGCGGGTGGCTATGACCTTGCCTCCAATGTCGGTAAGCTCTATTTCCTCATGAACTTCTTCGATGAACCGGTCAATTTCGCTTATTTCATGCAGGACACATATACTTTGGATATGGTCAACAACAATCCCCACCGTACCGATAGGCGTTTCAACAATCCTGCCAATGTCGGCGGTAGCTATGGGTTGCAGGCGCAAAACGGTGACTTCCCTGCCGCCCGCCATGCGGCTTTGACCCGTATTCGCAATAATCCTCGGGTCGATGCCCATACCAGCGGTTTCAGTATGGGTACATGGTCAACTCCGGGCTTCAATCATAGCTTCCCGGCGAGCGGGACAACACCTAATACAGGCAATCGGACGACATGGGATGCCGCTTTCTTCCGTTTAGGGAATCACCAGCCGCTTTTTGCCTTCAATGACAATCAAAACACATATGTCAATGTCTATCGTGAGGGTAGGACGATATTTGTAGCCGATTACTGGGCACCACAAGGTCTGTTGGATACAGGGATGAATACCGCCGGACGCTTTGCGTTATGGGAACTGCTCCGTAATCGCAGAAGCTCCACTGAGTCATATCAGCTCCTGCTCGAAATCACCAACGGGGAGCAAATCAGCGGCGGGACGAATGATACTTGGGTGATTTATGCCAATGAGTTCGATGCCAACAGCTTTGATATCATCGCTAGTGTCTCGGCATTTTCTTCTACAGGAGTGACGCTTCCGACCACTACCACGATGACCTTTGCCCGCGCTGACGGTAGCGGGATAGTAGCACCCTCGCCGTTTGCCGCCGTGCCTATCGAAGAAGAGCGTGATGTTAATGTCAGAAGCCAGTTCGTGAATCCTGTCAGCGGTATCTTAGATGGTACTCCCGACAGACTGCTCTATACTGTCACCGCCATCTCCCCCAGCGGAATAGAAGTGACTGCCGATGTCTGGGTAGTGGTGCGGCTTGGATTTAGCTTGATGTAGTGGGAATGTCTGGGGGTGGGGCTTCTCCACCCCCGGAGAATGATATGGTTCAGGTTTAACCTTTGAGGCGGTTTTATGCGCCGAAGCAATCTATGTGGTGTGTACGAAGGTGAATGAATATGGAATTGAGAAGCCAGTTAATCAATGATATAGAACTATTGCCCGATGAAGCTGTAAAGGCAATTAATGTTCTAGTGCAACAGTTTATCGTGTTAGCCGCAAAAACAGAGCCAACTGCTCGCCCTGTTTATGGTTCGGGTAGAGGGCAAATGTGGATTGCTGATGATTTCGATACACCACTTGAAGAATTACGAGAATATATGGAATGAAATATTTACTTGATACACAAATTGTCATTTGGTTTTTGAACGGAGAAAAGCTATCCGACAAGATAAGAAACCAAATTCTGAATGGTGACAACTATGTTAGCATTGTTTCGCTGTGGGAAATTGCCATCAAAATGAACATCAACAAGTTCACTTTTAACGGCGGTTTTCAAGCATTCCGAGAACTTGTGCGAAAGAACGGCTTCAAAATTCTGCCGATAAAAGATGAGTATATGGTGAAACTTTTCGATTTACCACTTATCCATCGTGACCCATTCGACCGTTTAATCATTGCGACAACACTTGTAGAGGGTATGACAATTATTACAGTAGATAGCGATATTATGGAGTATGATGTTCCGTGCGTTTGATAACTAAACTAGGTTTTGACCTAAAAAAGTAAGCACTCCCCGTGGTAATAAAAGAAGTGAGAGAGTAAAACAACACAGAGCAAAAAGCGCAACAGACGAACAAAGTGGAAGAACACAACACCCCCCGATTGAATACTTATATAGAGGGCTTGCAACTTCCACCGATATAGTGTATAGTCTTCACGATATCTAATTACATCGTGAAAGGCATTTGAATGGCAAAATATCTGGTAATCGTCGAGTCTCCGGCGAAAGTAAGGACTATCAGCAAGTTCCTCGGTGCGAACTACACCGTCATGGCATCAAACGGACACGTCCGTGATATGCCTAAGAGTCAACTGGGCTTTGATGCGGCTAATGATTATGAGCCGAAATACATCACTATCCGCGGCAAGGGCGATATCCTCGCCAAACTACGAAAAGCTGCCCAAAAAGCCGACCGTGTCTATCTCGCTACTGACCCTGACCGTGAGGGTGAGGCGATATCATGGCATTTGGCGCAAGTCCTGCGGCTTCCCGAACGACAAATCTATCGGATTACTTTTAATGAAATCACCAAAACTGCGGTCAAAGAGTCAATCAAGAATGCCCGTGTCCTCGACATGGACAAAGTCGATGCCCAACAGGCAAGACGGCTGCTTGACCGTATGGTTGGCTATCGCATTTCCCCTTTGCTCTGGGCAAAAGTGAAACGGGGTCTTTCAGCGGGGCGTGTCCAGTCGGTTGCGGTGCGGATTATTTGTGACCGCGAAGCCGAAATCAACGCTTTTCTCCCTGTGGAATACTGGAATCTGGCAGTGATTTTGGACGTTGAGGGTGAGAAATCTCCGCTTCATGCCAAGTACTACGGCACTCCCGCCGGACGTGTTGAGATTAGCTCCCGGGAGCAGCTGGATGGAATACTGGCTGATTTGGATGGTGTCGGTTATGCCGTCAGCGAGGTCAAGAAAGGAGAGCGGGTCAAAAAGAGTCCCCTGCCTTTTATCACCTCGACTTTACAACAGGAAGCGGGAAATACCCTCGGCTATTCAGCGGCAAAGACGATGAAACTCGCCCAACAGCTATATGAGGGTGTCGATGTCAAAGGGAAAGGCACGATTGGACTCATCACCTACTTACGGACTGATTCCACCCGCATTTCTGCGGAAGCAAAGTCAGAAGCCGCCGCATATATCGAAAATGAATACGGTCGAGAGTATCTTGCTCCATCTACAGAGACAAAAGCTGCCGCTTCAAAGGGGCAGGATGCCCATGAAGCGATTCGCCCGTCTGTGGTTTCACTTTCGCCGACGATGCTAAAGGAATCGCTCACCCGTGATCAACTGCGTCTTTATCAATTGATATGGCGGCGTTTCGTAGCCAGTCAAATGGCGGCGGCACGGTATGAAACGACTTCGGTACGTATTGACTCAGTCGGTCAATCGCCAGATAAAAAGAAAACCCCAACCCATCGCTTTACTGTATCGGCATCCAAGGTCATCTTCCCCGGTTTTACCACCATATATACCGAAGCGGACGACAAGGACAAAAATGAAGCCAAGACGGTACTGGCACGAAGTATCGATCTAAATACCCGCCTTACATGGCAGAACTTCGATTTTGAGCAACACTTTACCCAACCCCCGCCCCACTACACCGAAGCTTCACTAGTGAAAATCCTCGAGGAACTGGGAATCGGTCGTCCCAGTACATATGCCCCCACGATTTCCACGATTATTGCCCGCCGCTATGTTATCAAGGAGAACAAAAGCCTTTATGTAACCGAGTTGGGCGAAGTCGTCAATAAGATAATGGTGGATGCTTTCCCGACGATTGTAGACGTGCATTTCACCGCCAATCTGGAGACCTTGTTTGACGGTATCGAACACGGCGATGTCAAGTGGAAGACGGTAATCCGCAATTTTTACCCTGACCTTGATGAGGCGGTACAGGCAGCAGAAAAAGAGCTCGGCAAAGTCAAGGTTGCTGATGAGGTTTCCGACCAGATATGCGAGAAATGCGGGAAAAACATGGTGGTCAAGTATGGGCCGCATGGTAAATTCCTTGCCTGCCCCGGTTTTCCTGATTGTCGTTTCACAGGACAGTATCTGGAAAAAATCGGCATCGAGTGTCCCCGCTGCAACAAGGACATTGTCGTAAGGAAGTCCAAAAAAGGGCGGCGGTATTACGGTTGCAGCGACAGTCCCGCCTGTGATTTCATGGTTTGGCAGAAACCCTCCGGCAAGAAGTGTCCCATTTGTGGCGATGTACTTTTGGCAAAAGGGAAAAAGCTTGCCTGTGCGAATGGGGAATGTCGGTTTGTGCAGTAGACGGGGGAGGGGTAAATCATAGGTAAATCATATGACTTGTTTATTGACAAGGAAATTGTTTTACAGTAAAGTATACATATGAAAATAGAAAATTTACCTGAAAAATATAGAGAAGACATTAAAAAAGCTACATATTTATTGAAAAATGCAGGAAGTAGTAATGTCTATTTATTTGGGTCAATGGTAACAGGAAAAATACATGATAATTCTGATATAGATATTGGAATTAAAGGGCTTCCTCCAGAAGAATTTTTCAAAGTTTATTCAAAATTATACATGAATTTTAACAATGAAATAGATCTCATTGATTTTGATGATGATGATGATATGTTTTTATTGCTTGAAAGGTTAGGCGAGGTTGTAGAAGTTGGATAATAATGTAAAAGAAAAAATCAAACTTGAAATTGCTAGAATAAATAAACTCTTTGATAGCGGCGATTCACTATTATCATTGTGCAAACTAAAAGAACCTGATTTTGTTGAAGCTTCTGCTGCGGCACTACTTTTACAATCGTTTTATAATGGTATAGAAAATATTTTGTTAATGATTTTCAAAAATAATGGAGAAAAAATACCAAATGATTTACATTGGCATAAAAAACTATTAGAACAATCGTTTGAATCTAATGAAAAAAGATCAAGTATACTTAAACATGAAAACAAAGAATTGTTAATCGAGTATTTATCATTTAGACATTTTATAAGACATTCATATGGCTATCAAATCGATTGGAAAAGATTAAAGCCATTAATTAGTGGCGTAAAAATATTATGGGAACTAATAGAAAAAGATATTAATGATTTTGTTGATAGCAATTGAAAATCCTACGTTGTCTAACAATGAATAATAAAATATCAGGAAGTACGAATGAGTACAAGGCAGAAGTTGGCAAAAGTAGCGAAAACAGAAGCACAACGTTTTTTTCATGGCAGGGTTATGAAAACCGAGCATAATCTTCATGATATTATAAGTCATTTTCCAAAGTGGAATATCGAAGAATCAGATGGAATGTGGTGTGCCGGGTTTGTTTACTACTGCTGTATAAAAGCAGGATTCATTATTCCCATAAGACCGAAAGAATGCCGCTCAAGTAATCTTGCAGGTTGTTCCGCTTGGGAAGAATGGGCAATAGATGATTGTAAAATAATGTATTTTCATGCCGATTCGAAAAATTTTTCACCCGAGGCAGGGGATATCGTTTTGTTTGATAATGTTTTTATTGATCATGAACATGACCATATAGGGATAATAGTGGAAAACAAGGACGCATCAATAATTGTAGCCGAAGGAAATATCAATAATGTTTCAGGGGTAATCGAACGCAAGAAAGACTCGCATATTCGAGCATTTATACGGATTCCCGATAATTACAAGTATAGTGAGGTTTAAGCATACTCTACTTGTGCCGAATTTCAAGCATAAAGAAATAAACATTACAAAATAAAAATCGTTTGACAAATGTATAAACAAAGTATATATTTGTATTGGAGGATAAATTAGCTATGGAAGCTGTTGTAAAAAAATGGGGTAATAGTCTTGGAATTAGAATCCCAAATTTAATCGTTAAGGAAATGTCATTAAAAGACGGTTCTTTTGTTGATATAAATGAAAATGGAAGTGAAATCATTATAAAGCCTATTAGAAGAAACAATCTTTCTGAAATGTTAAACCTAATTAATGAACGAAATATCCATGAAGAAGTACAATCAACCGGACCTGTAGGTAAAGAACTATGGTAGCAAAAAACTATATTCCAGAAAGAGGAGATATTGTTTGGATAAATTTTAATCCTCAATCAGGACATGAGCAAAAAGGTAAGAGACCTGCAATAGTTCTTTCGCCAAAGGAATATAATGAAAAAGTAGGATTAGGGCTTTTTTGTCCAATAACAAGTAAAGTAAAGAAATATCCTTTTGAAGTAGAAATTTCCAGCAAGAAAATAAATGGAGTTGCATTATCCGATCAAATAAAGAGTTTTGATTGGAAAACAAGAGATATAGAATATATTGGAAAAATTACTTCAGAAACAGTAGAAGAGATTATAAACAAGTTAAGCGTTTTATTATTTGGTTGAAATCCTCCGTCCCCTAACAAACCGTAACTACCCACATGCAAAGTAAGTGTAACTGCGCAGCAAGTGTAACCACCCTTTCGTGCGACTTCAGGCTATAGTCGGTCAAGTCGTGTCGCGGCGAACCTTTTGTCCCCCCCCAACCACTACATCTTGTGCCTGCCCACCATTCTTTCTTTCTCTCCTCATTAGTTATATCTACATTTCACTTGCTTTTTCTAGTACTGAAGTCCTATATCTGGACATTTTTTTTGACCAAAACGCAAGATAATGTGTTTTTTCAAAAATAATTCAAAAAAAGATAAAAAAACACTTGTTTTTTTTTCAAAAGTATCTATAATATATCTAGTGGCATATAAAACAGTTGTTATTTTAGGTTTTTTCGCTAAAAGAGATAGGAAAAACAGGGAAAGAAGAAAAACTAGCGTTATTGAATTGGCTTTAACGAAAAACCACAGTTAGACAAAGAGCAACATTTTTTACCATTTTTACATATTTTCACGACTTGATGATGAGCCATAAGTTCTTGAAAAACAATTGTTACTTAATGAAACGATAGAAAATCATAATAAAACAAGTGTTATTAAGGGAAAACACCCTTACCAACCGGGGCAAGTAAGCCGACATATATAGTACACAGAGACAGCAGCAAGAACAGCAAACAGCAAACAACAAGTAGCAAACAACAAGTAACAAGCGACAAGCAAAAACAGTAAACGACAAATAACAAACAACAAATAATAAACAACGAGTAGTAACAACGAGTAACAAGCAATAAGCAAAAGCAACAAACAACAAATAACAAACAACAAGCAGCAAATAACAAGTAACAAACAACAAGCAACAAGCAACAAGCAACAAGCAACATACCAACTAAAGTCACCACCGACACACACCGTCAGGCATCAACTACCACTGCCTGCATGTAAACAGGGGAAGCCGATGTTCAATAGTAATATTTTCAATTACATCAATGTCCTTGACAGAGCAGCTGATGCGTCATGGAAGCGTAATGAGCTCCTTTCCAACAATATTGCCAATGCCACCACTCCGGGCTACAAGCGGCAGGACATTGACTTTGAGGAGCAATTAGCCCGCGCCATGCGCCGGAGTCGCTTCCAGACACTTGATACGAAGATTGACAATTTGAATATGTCACGCTTGAGACCCAAGGTCTATAACGATAGTACGAACTTTTCCTATCGGCTTGACAAGAACAATGTCGATGCCGACACCGAGGGGGTGAAATTGGCAGCAAACCAACTCAAATATAACGGACTCATTACTGCTATTAACCAAGAGTTCGGAAACTTGAAGATGGTAATGAGATAATGGGATTCATTGAGTTCCCGAAGTCTTGTAGAATTCGGGAACTTAAAGATGGTAATGAGATAATGGGATTTAATGCTAAAACATGATTTAACCGCAACGAAGAAAGGATAACAATGGGTATTTTCAATTCATTTGACATCAATGCGTCAGGGATGACGGCACAGCGTTACCGCATGGATGTGATTTCCGAAAATATCGCCAACATCAACACGACCCGCACGGCTGACGGTTCTACCTACCGCCGCAAGGTCGTGGTATTCGAGCAAAGACCCAACAGCACCTCTTTCCGGCGTTATTTTGAAACATCACGCGCCATGCATGATGGGCAGGGAGTGCGGGTGGCACGGGTGTTAGAAGACCACAAGACGCAAATGGTGATGGCATTTGACCCCGCCCATCCCGATGCCGACGAAAACGGCTATGTGACTTATCCCAATGTCAACGTCGTCACCGAAATGACGAACATCATCGATGCGAGCCGTGCCTATGAAGCCAATGCCACCGCCTTTAACGCCAGTAAGTCGATGGCACTCAAAGGTCTGGAGATGGCACAGTAAAAAGGAGACGATAAATGGATATCGCCAATCTTACCAACATTAACTCGGTGTCAATGGTCGAAGCTTACAACAAGGGGCTTACGAGCCTGACAGCGACGGCGACCACCGAACAAAATAGTGCCTTTGACAGCCTGTTGTCAGCTGCCCTCACCAACATTAACGCCACCAACGCTTACCTAGGCAATGCTCGTGAAGAGGAAATCAAGTGGGCTCTCGGTGAGTCAACCAGCACCCATGATTTGACCAATGCCTTGCAAAAAGCAAGCGTCGCCCTCCAGTACACCGTTGCCATCCGTGACAAGATACTGGAAGCATACCGGGAAATTATGCAAATGCAGATATAAGTATTTTATAACCACGCACCAACCAAAACCATGCATTACCGGGGTTCACCGCCCCGTAGATGGGGGTTGCTCCCCAGATAGACATTGTGTTGTTACTATTATTTAATCACTGGCACCGAACAGCATGTTGCGGTAGCATACTGTGGTCATTGCGGGCTCGCCCCGCAATCTAGCAGCAGTCATTGCGGGCTTGCCAGCAGCTTCTCCTCTTGGTAGTGATTGTAAATAGAGGAAGTAGCGGCAGAGGAGAGCTGCGCAATCTCGCTACAGCGCATTGCAGTAGCACGTTGCAGTCATTGCGGGCTTGACCCGCAATCTCGCAGTTCGGTAGGGATTGTTTGATGTGGAGGATGATATGCCGGAACAAATCACCAGTATTATTAACCGCGTTTTGGAGTGGTGGCAGAAGTTCACTCCCCGACAAAAGACATTCATAATTGCTGTTTCCGCAGGGGTTACACTGACATTGGTAATACTGGTGTCGGTGTTAAACCAGACCCAATATGTACCGCTTTCGACTGCTGCCAATGCCTCTGAGGGTGCTGAGCTACGTGATTTACTGGAGGCAGACGGTTCGATACGCTATAAAGTATCACCCGATGGTCTGCGTTTCGAGGTGGATAAGAGACAGCTTGCCTCGGCGAACTTGTTATTAGGGGCTAATAATTTCCAGTCATCAGCATGGTCGATTGATAATGTCGTCTCCGGAGGTTTTTCAACAACTGAAGCTGACAAGCAAAAGCGATACAAAGCCTATCTCGAAAATCAAATTATCGAAATGGCAATGAATCTCACCAATGTCCGCGGGGCAAGGGTTCAGCTTGACTTACCCGATAATGACGGCACTTTACTATCACGCGATCGTGAAAGCTCGGCATATATCCAGTTGGAATTGTCGGGAGAATTTAGCGAAGAGCAAGCCGCCAATTTTGCCAAGGGTATCTCGGTGGGTCTTGGCTCACGTACCTCACAAAACATCGTCATTATGGACAGCAACGGCAATATGCTCTTTTCCGGCGATGCCGCTCACAATGCTTCTGCCGGATCTAGCTCCAACACCCAACTGACGGCAAAAAACAGGGCAGAAACAGCGGTCAACAACGAAATCCGCCGGGTAATCATGGGTACTAATGAATATGACCGTGTCATCGTTGCCAGTAATCTGGCAATCGACTTTTCCAATACCCGCACCACCGATCTTCATTACCATATCCCCGATGACCGCCAAGAGGGGTACATTGCTCATGAAAGTCATTATGAAGCTGAGTCCACATACGGTCCGGGAGGTATTCCCGGCACGGATTCCAACGACAACACATCGTACCAATGGCAGGACAACAATTACTCCAGTTCATCAGAGAGTGAGCGTTCGATTGACCGCTTGGTGAGTCAGACGATTACCGAATTTGAAATTCCTCCGGGGGCAATTGTTTTGCAGGATTCATCAATTGCCGTTACTGCCACGACCACCAATGTCGTCCGTGAGGAAGAAATCAGACGGTTGGGGCTTTTGGATGCGGTCACATGGGATGAATACAAAGCCGCCCATGCGGAAAGAACCCTGCTTACTGTCAATCCGGCGATGTATTCAGTAGTGGCTAATGCATCGGGAATACCGCTTGACAGTATAACTATTCTTGCTTACAGTGAAAACATCTTCTTCGATGCTGAGGGGATGGCACTTTCATGGACGGATATTGCTCAGATTTTGCTGATTGTCATCATCCTTGGACTATTGGCGTTCGTGGTAATCCGCAGTATGCGTGAGGGAAAAGAAGCCGTCGAGGAAGAAGAACTGTCGGTGTCGGAACTATTGCAATCACAGCCGGAGCTAGATGATATCACCGTGGAAGAAGGAATTGAGTCAAAGAGGGTAATAGACAAGTTTGTTGAGGAAAACCCCGAAGCTGCCGCCGCCTTGTTGCGTAACTGGCTAAGTGAGGATTGGGGATAAAAAGGAGCGAAAATGGCAAGAGGATCTACCAGTACCGAAGCAATAGGCGGTTTGCAAAAGGCAGCGATACTCTTGATTGTCCTGGGTCCGGAGAAATCCGCAGGTATCTTCAAGTACCTAAAGGATGAGGAAATAGAGGAGCTAACCCTCGAAATCGCCAATACCAGAAGCATTACCCCGCAGATCAAGGAATCAGTGCTTGATGAATTTTATCAAGTCTGCCTTGCTCAACGCTACATCGCCGAGGGTGGTATCAATTATGCGAAAGAACTGTTGGAGAAAGCCCTGGGGCAAGATCGGGCAATGGGTGTTATCGGTAAGCTGACGGCTTCATTGCAAGTGAAACCGTTCGAGTTTGTCAGAAAAACAGATGCTTCCCAGTTACTCAACTTTATCCAGGACGAGCATCCTCAGACGATTGCCTTGATTTTGTCCTATTTGTCTCCGGCGCAGTCAGCCCTCATCGTTTCCGCTTTGCCGCCGGATCGTCAAGCCGAGGTGGCACGGCGAATTGCGATGATGGATCGCACCAGCCCTGATGTCATCAAGGAAGTGGAACGGGTTCTTGAGTCAAAACTGGCATCATTGGTCAGTCAGGATTTCAGCATTATTGGCGGTGTCGATGCTATTGTTGAGATTCTCAATACTGTCGATCGCGGTACAGAAAAGCATATCATGGAAACCCTCGAAATCGAAGAACCGGAACTTGCCGACGAGATTCGCCGCAAGATGTTCGTCTTCGAGGATATTTTGCTGCTTGATGACCGGGCGATACAGCGTGTCCTGCGTGATGTTGACAACAATGACCTGGCAATTGCCTTAAAGGGTGCAAATGAAGAAGTTCAAAATACGATTTTCAACAATATGTCCTCGCGTTTGTCAGTCATGATCAAAGAAGACATGGAGTTCATGGGTCCTGTCCGCATGAAAGACGTAGAGGAAGCACAGCAAAAGATTGTTAATATCATAAGGAAACTGGAGGATTCATCTGAAATCGTCATCTCCAGAGGCGGAGGTGATGAAATCATTGTTTAAAGTAAGAAACCTCTACCGTGCCGGTTGGGTAGCGATTGACCGTGAAGATGTCCGTTTAATCGACTCCAACGAGCTGATGAATGAAAAAATGGAAGTCTGGGGAACACCAAACCGCAGTTTGGAAGATTATGATGACGGCGGCGATGAAATGGAGTTCACCGGACTAAATCCCACCCAAATAGAGGGTTTGTTCGGCGAGGAAAATTTCATTCACGCAGCAGAAACTGAGATGCCTGCCGATGGGGAAGTAGCGGCAGAAAGTGATGATGAGGAAGCCATCTCAGAAAAAGCGAAAGAAGCCAGCGAAGAGACAATGGCGATGGCAGAAAAATACCTCGAGGAAGCCAAAGAACGGCTTGCATATACACGGGATGAATGTGACCATATGATCGCCGATGCCCAGGAAGAAATAGAATATGCCAAGGAAACAGCGGCGGAAGAGGGGCGTGTTCGTGGATATGAAGAGGGGATGACCCGTGCCCAAGGGGAAATCGAACAGTTGAAAGAAGAAGTCCGTGCTGACAGGCTGAGGCTGCAACAAGAATACGAGCAACTGACCCTGGAACTTGAACCACGTTTTGTAAGCGTTTTGACAGATATTTATGAAAAGGTTTTTGGAACGTTGCTGACAGATTATGCACCGATTGTCACCCATATGCTGGCAGGGGCGATGAGTGCCGACAAAGGGTCCAAGGATTTCATCATCCGGGTGTCGGAAACAGAATATGACCATGTAATATCCCACCGTGATGAAATTCGTGCCAATGCTTCGGTGGGAGAGGCAAATATTGAAATCATTAAGGATAGGACACTTGCCGCCGGGGCTTGCCTTATCGAGACCGAGGGCGGTGTCTATGATGTAGGTTTCGATACGCAATTGACAAATCTTAACAAAAAATTACACCTGTTATCTTATGAAAGATGAGCTGATTTATCTGATGAACGTGGGAAAAGCGGGAAATCGGTCAAACATCGATATCACTTGATAGCAGCTTAAATGGAGTCCGATGCTGAGAGAGACGATCAACTTTAGCAAATATAACTTCGCACCTGATGGCAGATACTGGCGTTTCAAGGGAAAAGTCGTAAATGTCGTCGGCTTGACGATCGAGTCAGCGGGACCGGATGCCAAAATCGGTGATATTTGCGTGATTTACCCCCAGAGTGAAACAGCTGCTCCCGTGATGGCGGAGGTCGTGGGATTTCGTCATGGCAAAAACCTCTTGATGCCATACGAGAAAATGGAGGGAGTAGGCAGGGGTAGTATTGTCGAAAACACCGAAACTACATTGACCGTAGCAGTCAATGACTCACTGTTGGGAAAGACCCTCGATGGTTTGGGACGACCTATTGGCGATATCTCGGCAGCAGATGATGGTTCTTTCGTAGCCGCAGAGGGATTAGATGTTGGTTTTGAGTATAAATCCATCGCTGATGACAGTGCCGGGATGAATGAAGAAAAAAGCGAGAGTCTGCGCTATTCAGTAGAGGCATTGCCGCCTGACCCGCTAAAGCGCAAGCTGATAGCTGATGTTTTACCGCTTGGTGTCAAAGCCGTAGATGGACTCCTCACCGTTGGCAAGGGACAGCGGATTGGTATTTTTGCCGGGTCGGGGGTGGGGAAATCTACCCTGCTCGGAATGTTTGCCCGCAATACCAAAGCTGATGTAAATGTCCTCGCCCTAATTGGTGAGCGTGGGCGTGAAGTGCGTGAGTTTATTGAGCGTGATTTGGGTGCGGAGGGGATGGCACGTTCGGTAGTCGTCGTGGCAACGAGTGACAAACCTGCCCTCGAACGCAACAAAGCCGCCAAGACAGCGACAGCGATAGCAGAGTATTTTCGTGACCAAGGCAAGGATGTTCTATTTATGATGGATTCGCTGACTCGTTTCTCGATGGCACAGCGGGAAATCGGTCTTGCCAGTGGTGAACCGCCGGTATCACGGGGTTATCCGCCCAGTGTGTATGCGGAAATGCCTAAGCTGTTGGAGCGGGCGGGTTGTGTATCTCACGGATCGATTACGGGGCTTTATACGGTGTTGGTCGATGGTGACGATTTCAATGAACCGATTACCGATACGGCCCGCAGTATCCTCGATGGGCATATTTTGCTAAATCGCCGCTTGGCTCATCGTAATCATTACCCGGCGATAGATGTCCTACAGAGTATTTCCCGTTGCATGGCGCAGATTATTGACCGTGACCACAAGCAGTTGGCAGGGCGGTTAAAAAACGTCCTTGCCACTTATGCCGAAGCCGAGGATTTGATCAATATTGGTGCATATCGTCAAGGCAGCAACAAAAATATCGATTTTGCCATCGAAAAAATAGATGCCATCAATGAGTATTTGTGCCAAGATGTGGAGATGAAGTATACGTTTGCGGAAACAATGGAGTTGTTGGAGGTGATTTTTGCCGATGGATAACAGATGCGTAACACCTAGCAGGAGATAACCGGATGGCGAAGTTCATCTTTCGGATGCAAAGCATCCTAAACATCAAAAGCAGGCTCGAAGAACAAGCGAAACAGGAGTTTGCCCTCGCCCGCCGTGCCCTTGATGAAGCACAGGAACGTCTTCGTGCCCTTTATGGGCGCAAGGATGATTACCTTGAAGAGGGGCGCAAGCTGCAAGATGACCGCCTCCATGTCCAAGATATTATAGATAACAGGACATATATCATGACGATAGAGGGCTATATCGACCTCCAGCAAATCGCCGTAGAGAGAGCGGAGAAGCTGTTGGAGGAAGCACGGCTCAAGATGACCGAGGCGACCAAGGAAAGAAAGACCTATGAACGGTTGCGGGAAAAAGCGTTCGCTGAATATGTCCGGGAAGAGGATATCCGGGAAATGAAAGAGGTGGACGAATTGACCAGCTATAAATATGCGGTACGGGAAAACGTATAATAAACACGAGCCCGTGTCCACCGAAAACCCCCACCTCACCATCCTACACAGGAGACCACCATGCCACCTGATGATTTGACCCCAATTGATGAAACAGCGGAAAAGAAGCGACTGGCGGACGAAAGAAAGAACCTAAAGCAAGACCGCAAATCGCAAATGAAAGAAGTTAAGGCTCGTGCCAAGGAAATTGTCCGACAGGAGCGGGAGCTTGAACTAAGCAGCGATGCTGAACCCAAGGGCGGCTCGGTTTTCTTCGTCACTTTGGCGATAATCGTCATTTGGTTGGGTATCCTTGCGCTTTTGGTACGTCTCGATGTCGGCGGTTTCGGCTCAGGGGTTTTAGAACCGCTGCTAAAGGACATCCCTGTCATCAACATGATTTTGCCGTCAGCACAGCGCAGTTCCCCTGCGGACGACTCGGCACATCACGGTGATGGCGAGGGTATGTATGGTTATCGTGACATCCGGGAAGCCGTGGATTATATCCGTGAGTTGGAGCTAGAACTGGAGCGAGCGCAGCATCAGGCCGCTGCCGCTACCGAAGAAGTGGCAAATCTGCGTGCTACTGTTGCCCGCTTACAGGAGTTTGAAGACCGTCAAGTGGAGTTTCAACGGATTAGAAATGAGTTTTATGAAGAAATAATCTATGCAGATGGCAGTCTCGGACCGGAAGGATTTCGGCGTTTCTATGAGTCCATAGATCCGGCTGCCGCTGAGGCTCTATATCGCCAAGTCGTAATCGAGACGGAAGCAAGCAAGCAAGTACAGGACTTTGCCCGTGCTTATGCTGATATGCGTCCTCGCAGTGCCGCTGCCATCTTTGAGGCTATGACTGACAATCTCGCCCTTGTTTCACGAATCCTGGCAACGATGAACAGCGATGACCGTGGTGCCATCCTTGCGGCAATGGATGCCGATGTCGCCGCCCAACTGACCAAGATAATGGAGCCTTAACCCCTCAAGTAATCATCATATTGTGACGATATATAAATCGAGCATAACCATGCTCGATTTATTTTTTCCTGAACGGCATAATACTGCTTTGCGGCATTAGTCGTTCCTCGTTCATTGAAAACTAAACAAAGGAGGTAAAGCAATGACCAACATGTCCATTAAAGACGTGAAGTTTCTCGTGAACTTCATAGGACAACTCGAAACAAATGGCAGTACCGGTAGTGAAAAGGCAGGGAACAATGCTGCATTCGGTGACTACATGAAGCAAGCGACCAAAAGCAATCAAAGTGCTTCTATCCTGTTAACGCACCCCCCACGCCAAAATGAATCGCCACCTCAGGTAACTGCCGCCGAATCATCTTCGAAAGCATCCGCGCCAACATCTGCCCCGGCCAAGGTTGAGGAACAGCCAAGAGATGTAATCAGCGATGAGAAAGCGGACAAAATCAGGGAAGCCGTTCATCGTATCGCCAACGAAATCGCTGAAGAAGCGGGAATCCCGCCCGAAGATGTGCTGGCTATCCTCGCCGCCCATGACATCTCCCTGCTTTCGCTCTTAAACACCAGTGAACTCGGTGAGATAATCGCCGTCCTTCACGGAGTGAGTGCCATCAACTTGATGACAGACGAGGGAATGTATGCGACTTTCACGGGATTAATGGAGCAAATCATCACGACAACCGAAGATTTGCTGACAGAACTAGATATCAATCCCGAGGAGCTTAGAAACCTGCTTGCGCAAATGCAAAATGAAGAAAGTAATAGCGCAGACAGCCGCGGCGCATTGACCGACTCAGTCAATTTGCTGAACGAACTCGACGGCGAAAAAATGACGAAAGCCGAGGGTGAAGTAAAGGTGACGGTCGAGAAGAACGGTGTCATCACCGAAATGACAGTCAAAATCGACGAAAACGGTAACATGGAGGCAACAAAGGAGATTAGCACCAGCGAACCTACCGATACCGCCGCAGCCTACGCCCAGTCAAACGGCATGAACCAGGAAACAGGGCAAAAAGGGATGAGCGAGAGCGGGCAGGAGTCCTTACAGGGAAATCCATTTAGTGAAAAAGTGGATAATACCATCCTCCAAAGTGAAGCCGCCCCGGCAGCAGAGACACCCGACACAGCGATGATCATGCGCCAGATTATGGATTACATGAAAATCCAACTATCACCCGAAGTCGATCAATTGGAAATGCAGCTTCATCCCAAGCATCTGGGGATGCTCGGAGTCAAGATTGCTTCACATGGAGGCGTAATCACCGCTCAGTTCACGACGCAAAACGAGGTCGTCAAAGCCGCCATCGAAAGTCAGTTGATTGATTTGCGTGAGACACTTCGCTCACAGGGAATCAGGGTTGACTCGGTCGAAGTCAATGTCGAAAGCCAGGCATTTAGTCAAGAGCTATGGCAGGGCAAAGATGAAGCCGAACGTGAACAGGCACAAGATGGCAAAAGTCGCCGCCGTATCAATCTGACAGGAGTGGGCAAAGATGAACTGCCGGAGGATTTGAGCGATGAGGAAATGCTACAAGCAGCGATAATGCTTGAAAACGGTCAAACCGTAGACTTCTCAGCATAACCCCTTATCTCAGCAACACCTCACCAGCACCAGAAGAATGATGTGCTTTATCATCATTCTTAGGAAGGAGTAACCATGTCATTAGTATCAGGGCTGGGAGCCGCTGTCGATAAAGGCAGCATCGTCGTTCCCGCTACATCCATATCAGCAATAACGAAAGGCTTAGGTGGAGCCAACGGTATGGATAAAGAAGCGTTCCTCAACTTACTGGTCGCACAAATGAAATACCAAGACCCGTTGGAACCGACTTCCAACACCGAATTTATTTCACAGTTTGCCACATTCTCACAGCTTGAGCAAATGCAGAACATGAGTGCCTCGCTCGAACTGTCACGCGCCTCATCTTATGTGGGACACACCGTTACCGTGCGGACACGGATGACCAACGGCGAGTTCCGCGAAATCGAGGGCAGGGTAGACTACGTAATTTATGAAAACAATCGCGCCTTTCTCTCTATCGAAGGCAATCTCTATCGTGCCGATGACGTTTTCGCCGTGGTTGACCCGCAGTACAAGATGGCATACGATCTGGCGATGGCATTTGCAGTTGCCGTCAACATCTTACCGTCACTGGAGAATCTGACCCTCTCCTACGCCGAGCAAGTCGATAATCTCAAAGACGGTTACAACGCCATGACCGCATACCAGCAAAGCTTCATTGCCAATGACCTGCTCGAACGCTTACAAGCCTATGTTGCTCGGATTGAACTTCTTAGGGAAGCAGCAGGCGGACAAAGTAGTGCCAATAGCGATGATGATGAGCAAGTAGACGGTGATGCAGATGACTGAGAAAGGAGACAGTCAGGATGAACTTACAAAATAACCAATACCTGTCAGCTCTCCGGCTTCAGGAAAAACTCCTCAATCAAACGACACCGCCGCCGGTGGCAGGACAAACGCCGCCCAAGACGGAAGCGGGTTTTTCTTTCCGGGAGGTTCTCAGTCGTGAAGCGGTAAAAAACGATGATGTGCGGTTTTCCAAACACGCCAAGGTAAGGTTGGCGGACAGGGGAATCGACCTATCACCGGAACAAATCAACCGCCTCAACGAGGGAACACAAAGAGCCGGAGCCAAAGGAATCAAAGAATCATTGGTTATCATCGACCAGATGGCATTTATCGTCAATATCCCCAACAATACGGTAGTGACAGCCATGAGCGGACGTGATACCGGTGACAATGTCTTCACAAACATCGACGGAGCAGTAATTATTTGAAGAAAAGTTTTAAGTCGATGTTTACACGATGGAGCAGTAATTATTTAGCCGGACCTTAGGGAAGCTAAGTGTCTCGAATGACAGAGAGACACAGATACTGCTCAGAAACAGTAACTTATTGCTCCGCCAGAATTTTCAGCAAGATTGAAAAGATTTAATTGATGGAGCAATATTAAACCAAAGCCTCAGGAGGTCAAAATACTATGATGAGATCACTCTACTCTGGTGTGGCAGGACTCAGAACACACCAGACCAAAATGGACGTAATCGGTAATAATATCGCCAACGTCAACACTACCGCTTACAAAGCCCAAAGTGTCACTTTCAATGAACTGATGTACCAAACCACCAAACGCGCCTCAGGTGCCAGTGCCGAAACCGGCGTAGGCGGCACCAATGCCTTCCAGATTGGTCTGGGAGTCAAAGTAGGGGCAATCAATACTAATATCGCTACCCAAGGGGCAATGCAGACCACCAACCTACCCTTTGACCTTGCCATCACCGGCAGTGCGTTCTTCATCGTCAACAATGGCTTTGAAAACTTCTTCACCCGCGCCGGTTCTTTCTATATTGATGGTGCCGGCAATCTGGCGATGACCAGCACCGGGTACAATGTCATGGGCTGGCAGGTAGACCCTGACAATCCCAACAATATCAGAAAAGACTCTGTTTCCGCGCTGCGGGTCATGACCGAAGCCAACATGACTTTCCCGCCTGAAGCTACCACTCTGGCGACAGTCAGCGGTATCGTTGACAAAAATGATACTGACATCAATTCGTCAATCGGCAAAATCATGAACCTAGAGTTTTTTGACAATCTCGGCTATCGCTATACTGCTCGTCTGGCAACCCATGTCATTGATGCCGATTCGGGGCAGTTTTATACCCAATTAGTCGATATCCTAGACATGAACGGTGTTTCCATCGGCCCTGACCGCCTCGAGCAGGTTACATTTGGCAGCAATGAAGATGTCTTATCTTCGATTAGCTACCTGCCCCGCACGAACACCAACAGACAGCAGTATATCAATGTAAATGATGGAGTTGGCGGTAATGTAATCTCAGGCCCGGTCGGGGTGACCACCACCGTAGGAGCAGCACCGAACGTACCAAGTGCCGCTATTCAAGCTCTGTACGGCGTTGCCTTGGTAGATGGCGATACATTCACCATCAATCAGGCAGGAAATCTGGTCGTTCCCGCCGGATCTTCCGCACCGGGGATATATGTTCCTGTTGCCGCTGCCTCGGCACGAGTGGATATTTACTTCGTTGAACATCAAACGTTAGGCAATGATATCCATTTTGCCGTTGGTACAGCTCCGCGTCCATTAGCCAACATTCCTGCCCAGAACTTTTACCGTCTCAATGCATCCAGCGGAGACTTTGAATTCGTTCCCGGAACCGATCCCGTGCCACCCCTCGGCCCTCCGACGTTTGATTCGGTAATTACTGCTGACAATATCGAAGCTCTCTATGGGATACCGCTCGATGGGGTACTGGAATTTATCGTAGAGGGTAACGGCACTTTGACCGTCATCAGGCGGGAAGTGGAAAATGTCGCCCTTCTCGACTTCATTCCCGGGACGGGAGCGTTTGCCCGCATCAGCGGCAATCCCGATGGCAATATCATTCTTGGCTTTGGGGCATCCGATTTGATGAGCAACTTTACCGACATCGAACTCAATTTCTCCAATGTTCTGATGACCAACAACAACGGCATGGCAACCATCGGCGCATCCGCCGGGGGTACGGGTGTCAACCGTGGTCTGGGTACGGGTAGGAGAATCGGTGAGATGATAGAAGTCATTGTCCAGGATGACGGCAGGATTTATGCCAACTACGATAACGGTCAGAGCCGGCTCTTGGGGCAGATATCGACAGCGACCTTTGCCAATCCCTCGGGACTGGAAAAGCGGGGCGACAACCTCTATAGTGCCACGATGAACTCCGGTGAGTTTGACGGCATCGGCGAAGATATCAAGATTGGCGGTGGCTATATGTCATCGGGGGTACTGGAGATGAGTAATGTAGACCTTTCAGCGGAGTTTACCGAGATGATTACCACCCAGCGCGGTTTCCAAGCGAACTCGCGTATCATCACTGTTTCCGATACCCTACTGGAAGAGCTGACGAACCTCAAACGTTAATAACCGCAGTAGGAGTCTTCTCCTGCTGAGATATCCGCTAAGGCGAGCGGGCGCATGGAGCATTGGCTTCATGCCCCGCGCTTTCGCCGTTTTGCTTCTTGGGGAAAGGATGGTTTTCATGATCGAAGTGACCAAAATCAACGGGGTAAAAGTGCTTGTGAATCCGGATTTGATCGAATTGGCAGAGGAAACACCCGATACGGTTGTTTCTTTTACAACCGGACGCAAACTTATCATAAAAGAATCTAGACAAGAACTGAAAAATTTAGTAATATCATATAGGAAAGACATCTTTACCTAAACTTTCTTAGCCTGTTAACTATGAAAGGTGGCTTTTTGTGGATATAACTACTATTATTGGTTTAATCGTTGCCCTTGCTGCGATGTACTTGGGCATCTGGGGATCAGGCGGAGCAGTTCCCCCTTTCCTCGACCCCCCCTCCTTTTTTATCGTTGTTGTCGGCTCTCTTTCAAGTATGATTGCCACATACTCGATTCCTGAGTTTGTCCGGAGCTTGAAAGCCTTTGGTCTCTTATTCAAAAACCCGGCAATGGATATCAAGGCAATTATCCTGAAAATCATCGAGCTGTCGAACGTAGCCCGAAAGGAGGGCTTGTTGTCACTGGAGGAAGCGGCATCAGACCTTGATGACCCATTCCTAAAAAAAGGCATCCTCCTCATCGTCGATGGTACCGATCCTGACCTCGTGCGGGGGATTATGGAAACCGAATTAGTCAGTATCGAGAACAGACACAAAAAAGTAATCGGTTTTTGGGAGCAACTCGGTCTTTACGGGCCTTCTTGGGGGATGATTGGAACTTTGCTGGGTTTGATTACCGCCCTTGGCAACCTTGATGACGTGGAGACTCTGGGACCGACGATGGCGATGTGCTTCATCACCACCCTTTACGGATCGATGCAAGCCAATATCATCTGTCAACCGGCTGCAGGCAAGTTAAAAGGTCAAAATGACACGGAAATGATGATTAAAGAAATCATGATTGAGGGATTGCTTTCAATCCAAGCAGGTGAGAACCCTCGTGTCATCGAAGAGAAATTGAAATCGTTCCTCGCTCCCAGTGAGCGAACTCAGGAAGAAGCAACGGACGAGGGAGGAGAATAATTGGCAAAGCAAAAAGCTCCTGACAAACCGCCGCCGGGTTGTCCGGCATGGATGGGAACTTGGAGTGACATGATGAACCTGATGATGTGTTTCTTCGTCATGCTGTTTGCCCTGTCGAGCGTCGATGAAGCCAAGTTTGATATCTTTGTCCAAGCTTTCAGTCAGTCTTTTAGTATTTTCCGCAATAGCGGTAATATCGTTGATGACGGCGGTTTCGATTTGGGGAACGGTGTCAGCCAGATCAATGACTTGGCGAATTTCATCGAAACCGTGGGACTGAATCCTGATGGCAACGCCACCGTCGAGGGACTACAAGGTGAATCACCCGATGAATTACTGGAAGAGGCGACTCAGGTAGTCGATGATGCGGGACTGGAAGCATCGGAGGAGATGGCGATGATGATTGCCGAAGCCCTTGTAGACCGCAATCTCGATGGCTTCGTTGATATTGAACTAAATGCCCAGTATGTCCTGCTTCGTATCAGCGGTTCGATACTTTTCGATTCCGGGAGGACGGAGATTAGGGAAGAAGCGGAAAGGATACTTCGTCAGGTTGCGCCGATTGTCGAACGTTATGCGATGGGAACGGTGCAAATCGAGGGACATACCGATAATGTACCGATGTCCTCAGGCGGGCGTTACCGTAATAATGATGAACTGTCGAGCGGGCGTGCTTATTCGGTGTATGCTCACTTGTTAGAAAACTCGAACCTTGACCCGCGGCGGGTAGTTCATGCCGGACGCGGGGAGCATAATCCGATTGCTGATAATTCTTCGCCATCGGGACGATCCATGAATCGCCGCGTGGAAATCAAGCTTTTCAACTCGGTAAGCTCATATTGAGGAAAGGAAATTACAATATCTAGTCAAGAAAAAATTTTTTTTACAATATATAGATATTTACTATCATTTTTTTTTCTTTTGTGATATTATAGTTGTAAATGGTCATTGATTTGAGAGGAATGCCATGAAAAAGAATCTGTTAAGCATTATAATCTTGTTTTTGCTGATTATTAACATCTCCCTCACGGGGGTGATGGTGTTTAGCCTCGTCACCACCAACCAAAGGGCAATTGCCTTGATGACGGACGTGTCCACGGTACTGAGGTTGGAGTTGCCAAGCGGCGGCGAGTATGTCGTCCCAACGGTACCCATCAGAAATGTCACGACTTACAATGTCGCCGGGGGTGAGTCGATGACAATACCGCTACGGTCGGCTGAGGATGAAGCGGTTACTCGTTATATGATGGTACGGATTTCACTGTCGATGGATTCCAAAAATCGTGGCTACCGTAACAACGGCGATGGTGATTTGTCAGCGGTTGACTCAATGATTCAGGACATTATCACCAGATCATTTGCACGATATAACAGTAGCGAAGTCAGGGATATAGCAGTACTTGATGCGATTAGAAGCGATATCCTACGTGATCTTCATATTTTATACGAGTCAGATTTTATCTTTAATGTCTCGTTTTTGGATATTAGATATCAATAAGGAGGTGATTTCTTGGGCGAGGTGCTTTCGCAAAGCGAGATAGATAATCTGCTGGCGGCGCTAAGTACCGGTGAACTGGACGTTGAGGCAATCCAAGAACCGACGACAAGGCAAGCGAAGGATTACGACTTCAAACGGCCGGCGAAGTTCTCGAAAGAGCATTTGCGAACCCTTGAAATTATATATGAACACTATGGACGGCTGATTTCGACTAATTTGCCTGTTTATCTGCGCAAAAATATACAAGTCAGCGTTGTCAGCAGTGAGACGGTTACTTTTTCCGAGTTTACAAATGCCTTGTCAAACCCTGTTATTTTGTGCATCATCAATTTTCAACCCTTGGTAGGTAATATTATTGTTGAACTTGCCGCCAATTTGGGTTATGCTATGCTAGACAGAATGTTGGGCGGTCAGGGACTGCCACTGGAGAAGCCTCGTGACTTTTCCGAGATAGAGATGACGATAATCGAGAAACTGATGATTATCTGTATGCAACTCATGCGTGATCCCTGGAAAAATGTCGTCGATGTTAATCCGATTATGGAAAGAATCGAGACTAACCCACAGTTTGTCCAAGTAATATCACCGAATGATATGATAGCGATCGTGACGATGAATATCAAAATCGGTGACGTTGAGAGCCTGATGAATATATGCCTGCCTTTCTTCACCTTGGAGACAGTAATGGATAGGCTTAATACCAAGTTTTGGTTCTCAGCGATGAAAGAGGAATATGAAGAGGATTTTGCCGAGCATGTCAATGCCTTGTTGAAGCGTGTTGATGTGCCGATCAAAGCAGTACTGGGGCGCAGCAGCGTAAAGGTCAATGATTTTATCTCCCTCCAGGCGGGTGATATAATCAGACTGGATTCCCGGGTGGACTCGGAAATGCGAGTGTATGTGGGTAACATCGAAAAGTTCGCTGCCTTGCCGGGTGCTAATAGAAATAACTATGCCGTCAGGGTCACGCAAGTGATACGAGAGGAGAACACAGTTTAATGGATGGAATGTTATCACAAGATGAAATAAACGCTTTATTATCCGGCGTTTCATCTGATGACGTAGCGGCTGATGATGCGATGAATGACGTAGACATGGCTGATTCCATGAGCGACATCGGGGCGAGGAACGGCGATTTGCTAACCCCTGAAGAGCAGGATGCGATTGGTGAAATTGCCAATATCAGTCTCGGTTCTTCGGCTACCACCCTCTATGCCTTGGTGAACCGCAAGGTGAATATTACCACCCCCGAAGTACAGGAATCCACATGGGAAACCTTGGTTGACAAGCATAACCGCCCCTGTATTTTCATTCAGATTAAATATACCGCCGGACTTGATGGGTCAAACGTGATGATTCTCAAGGAAAATGATGTCAAAGTCATTACTGATTTGATGATGGGCGGTGACGGCAGTAACATAGATGATGAAATCGGCGAGCTTCATCTCTCCGCCATCTCCGAGGCGATGAATCAGATGATGGGTTCGGCGGCGACATCTTTATCAACGATGCTCGATAAGACCATCGATATTAGCCCCCCCGATGCGAGTCGGATTGATTTGGTGGAATATCCTGACGGAGGAGCGATAGCCTCGTTTCTGAGTAGTACTTTCGTCAAGGTTACTTTCCGGATGCAAATCGGGGATTTGATTGATTCTACGATAATGCAATTATATCCGGTTGATTTTGCCAAAGAGCTTTATCAGACATTTATCGTTAATCAAGGAGCAGGAGAACCGGAGCCGGAGGCGGAGGTTTTTGCCCAACCGATGGATGTTGCCCCGCCACCACCTGCACCGCCGCCGCCACCGCAAATGCCACCACCGCAAATGCCGCAGGCGGAAATGCAAATGCCGCAGATGGATCCAATGCAGATGCAAATGCCACAAATGCAAATGCCGCAAATGCAAATGCCGCAGATGCAGATGATGCCGCAGATGCAGATGATGCCACAGATGCAGATGATGCCGCAAATGAATATTCAACCGGCGCAGTTCCAGAGTTTTTCCCAAGACTTTTCCGCTGTGCCGGGTAATGAGAATATCGAGCTAATCATGGATGTGCCGCTCGAAGTGACGGTCGAACTGGGCCGTTGTGTCAAATCCATATCAGATATCTTGGACTTTGCTCCCGGAACGATTATAGAACTGGACAAAATCGCCGGAGAGCCTATTGATGTCCTCGTCAATGGCAAGTTTGTTGCCAAAGGCGAAGTCGTGGTTATTGAAGAAAGCTTCGGTGTCCGCGTAACAGATATCATTAAGTAAATATCACACCAATATAGGATAGGAGAACAGGTAAATGGCAAAAAACATTATGATCGTGGACGATGCAGCATTCATGAGGATGATGATCAAGGACATCCTGAGCAAGAACGGTTATAACGTCATCGGTGAAGCCGAAAACGGGTTGAAAGCGATTGAAAAGTACAATGAGCTACAGCCCGACTTGGTCTTGATGGACATCACGATGCCGGAGATGGATGGAATTGCCGCGCTTAAACAAATAAAAGCGGCCAACAGCTCGGCGCTGGTCATCATGTGTTCGGCGATGGGTCAGCAGGCGATGGTAATCGAGTCAATCCAGGCAGGTGCCAGGGACTTCATCGTCAAACCGTTCCAAGCCGAAAGGGTAATTGAAGCGGTCAAGAAGGTTGTTGGTTAGTTGTCTTTGAGGATGCGAAACCATGTCTTTATTGTTAACCGGAGTTTTGCCTGATAGCATAAACGCCGTTTTACAGTTTTTGACGGTAATCGTCATCTTTGTTGTTGTCCTCGGCATTACCATGTTTGCCACCCGCTGGATAGCCAGATACCAAAAAGGGGCGACAGTCGGGGCGAACATCGAGGTATTGGAGACATACCGCCTCGCCAACAACAAGTATGTTCAGATTATCCGCATCGGAAAAAAGTACATGGCAGTGGCGCTAGGTCGCGAGGAGGTGACTTTTCTGGCAATGCTGTCTGATGATGACATCAAGGTTGGTGAAGACGTAGAAAGACCGTCCCTCGATTTTAAGTCGATTCTCACCCGGCTCAAGAACCAGCCTCCAAGTGCGGCAGGTGAAACCACCGCAACAGATGAAAACAATGTTACCGAGTATGGAAATACACCGCCCAAAACTTAATCATCCTACGTGGAAATTACTATGCCTACTGATTCTGGTAGGCATATTAGTTGTTGCGCCAAATATCGCCGCTTTTGCGATAGGAGAGACAGAGGAACGCACTTTCAACAATCCCTCGGGGACGGCAGAGACTGCTGATGATTTGCGTGAACTCAATGTTGCCAATCAATTTACGATTACTTATGATGACGGCAGCGGGCAGTTGGCAGGTCCGCTGAGGATATTGATTACCCTTACCTTGATTTCTTTGGCCCCGTTCTTGTTGATTACGATGACTTCATTTGTGCGGATTGTCATCGTCCTTCACTTTACCCGTGCCGCCCTCAATACCCAAGCCGCACCGCCCAACCAAGTGCTGTTGGCACTTGCTTTATTTCTCACTTTCTTTATCATGCAACCGGTTCTCACCCAAATCAATGAACAGGCGATTATTCCCTTTGAAGCAGGTGAAATCGAGCAGGAGGAAGCTCTGGAGATAGCGATGGGGCCGCTGCGGGAGTTTATGTATTTGCATACCCAGACCCGAGATGTGGGGTTGTTCATGCGGATTAGCAATGAGGAGTGGAACGGGCAACTGGCGACGATTCCATCTTCGGTATTGATTCCCAGTTTCATTGTCAGTGAGTTACGGACAGCGTTTATTATTGGTTTTATTATCTATATTCCTTTTATAGTTATTGATATGGTGGTGGCATCAACACTCATGAGCATGGGAATGATGATGTTGCCGCCGACGACGATATCGATGCCTTTTAAGATATTGTTGTTTGTTATGGCTGATGGCTGGCACTTGATAATCGGCTCGGTAGTACAAACATTTTACTGATGAGGCAACCCAACTTGCTACGCAAGTATGGGAGTCCAATCCGCTACGCGGATATGGAGGCAACCCAACTTGCTACGCCGTCAGAAGAATGACATGATTTATCGTCATTCTTCGCACTAAGAACTTTGCAAAGCAAAGTTCGTGTGCCGTCATTGCGAGAAGCACGCTCTGCGTGCGACGAAGCAATCCACATGCAGATTTAAGAAATACGAGGGATACTTACCATGACTATGACTGATATTTCTGCTATCACGGGGGAAGCAATCTACCTGGTCATCACGACTGCCGCACCGGTACTCTTGGTGTCTTTGACTGTCGGTTTGATTGTGAGTATTTTCCAGACTGTGACCTCGATTCAAGAGCAGACCCTGACCTTTATCCCCAAGATACTGTCGATTTTCATTGCAATCTTGGTTCTTGGTGGTTGGATGATGAACAATATGAGCGGCTTCATGGTCAGACTGTGGAGTAATTTTTCGTTGTATATAAGGTGACGAGGCACGACTTCATGTTCAATACTAAGAACTTTGCAAAGCAAAGTTCGTGTGCCGTCATTGCGAGAAGCACGCTCTGCGTGCGACGAAGCAATCCATATGGATGTAACCCTCACGATGACGAACCATGGATTGCCACGTCGAACACTGCTGATTTTCGTTTCACGAAATTCAGCGTATGTTCTCCTCGCAATGACGAATATGGTATGTCTCACTCGTCATTGTGAACAAGTGACGCACCCCACGGAGTACCCATGATCAATTACACTTTCAGTTTCGCCGACTTGGAATACTTCCTATTGATAATGGTGAGAATCACCTGTTTTATTTACATAGCTCCTTTTTTTGGAATGGCGAACACCCCCAACCGGGTCAAAATCGTCTTCGGACTATTCATGTCATACCTGATTTTTGCCAATGTACCTCAAGCCGAAGTCAGCTATACCACCTTGGCAGGATACGTGGTAATCATCTTCAAAGAGGCGGTTTGCGGCTTCCTGATAGGTTTCGGAGCGAACCTATGCATGACGATAGTGAGCTTCGCCGGGCGTATCATTGACATGGAGGTCGGACTGACGATGGCATCGGTAATGGATCCCTCCACCCAACAGCAGACGAGTATCACAGGTGTGTTTTACAATTACTCGATTATGCTGATGTTGCTGGTAACAGGAATGTATCAGTTTCTATTGGGAGCATTGACGGAATCATTTATCTTGATTCCGATTGACGGACAAATATTTCGGCTGGATGCTCTGTTAATGTCAATGTTGGTGTTCCTACGTGATTATATAATGATAGGTTTTCGTATATCTCTGCCTGTTTTCGTTGCCATTATGCTGCTCAACTCGATACTTGGTATTTTGGCAAAAACAGCACCGCAAATGAATATGTTTGCCGTGGGAATGCAGTTAAAAGTCCTTACGGGACTGGGAGTTATCTTCGTTACCGCAAGCATGATTCCCCTCGTTGCCAACTTCATCTTCGATGAAATGCAACGGATAGTGACGCAGATGCTTAGAGTAATGATATGATATTACATAGTAATATCATATCATGTACTCTCCCTGATATACTAGAGTAATGGTATAGTATTATTTCATAATACTACACCATGTACTCGGGAAATAATGTGAACTTGTACTGCCAGAAGAATGACACGGTTTACCGTCATTCTTCGTACTAAGAACTTTGCAAAGCAAAGTTCGTGTGCTGTCATTGCGAGAAGCACGCACTGCGTGCGACGAAGCAATCCATATGGATGCACCCCTCACGATGACGAACCATGGATTGCCACGTCGAACACTGCTGATTTTCGTTTCACGAAATTCAGCGCATGTTCTCCTCGCAATGACGAATATGATACCCCCTGCATCAACAAACGCAGGCGCAACAAGAGGGAAGCATATGTTACTCGAATACAATTTGCAGTTCTTCGCCAAGGATGGACCGGGCGGTGAGAAGACAGAACAGCCGACGACCAAAAAACTTGAGGATGCCCGCAAAGAGGGGCAGGTTGCTCAGAGTAAGGAAATCGGCAATGCGTTTGGTTTACTTGCCTTATTTATGATACTGCGATTTTATACAGGAATCATCGGCAGCAACCTCGAAAGCTTCTTTGCTTCCATATACAGTCAAATACCCGAATATGTCACCATGTATGACGGTGTTGCTCCCGCACTTACAATTCGCTGGGCTTTCATCAGTATGTTGTTGCGGATTATTATTATCGTCGGACCGATTATGGCGATTGCCTTTTTGGTGGCATTTCTGAGCGGTATTTTCCAAGTGAAGTGGCAGGTGACAGCCAAACCCCTACAACCGAAACTAAGCAAACTCAATCCCCTAAAGGGTTTCAAGAAGATAATCTCGATGAACTCACTCGTGGAACTGGTCAAATCACTTGCCAAGATTTTGGTCATCGGCTATATCGCCTATTCTTACTTGTCTGACCGCTTGGTTGAGTTGTTTCTCATCTATGATTTGGCAGTTACGCAGGTGATAGCAATGCTTGGGGATATGATTTTCGGTGTCGGTATCCGGATAGTGGCAGTTTATATGGTTATCGCTTTTGCTGATTTGGCATATCAAAGACGCAAACACAAAAAAGATTTGATGATGACCAAGCAAGAGGTCAAGGACGAATTCAAAAATCAAGAAGGTGATCCGATGGTAAGGGGTCAACAGCGGCGGCGGATGTTACAAGCCTCACAGCGGCGGATGATGCAGCAGTTGCCCGAAGCCGATGTCGTCATCACCAACCCGACTCACTATTCAGTAGCAATCAAATATGACAGTGAGCAATTTGAAGCCCCGATAGTCCTCGCCAAGGGTGCAGACTTCCTCGCCCTCAAAATCCGTGAACTTGCCCGTGAACATGACATAGAAATCGTCGAGAACAAACCCCTCGCCCGGATGCTCTATACCAATGTCGAGGTCGGCGAGATGGTCCCCCCCGAACTTTATCAGGCAGTCGCCGAGGTTTTGGCGATGGTATACCATACCCGTGAGATAGCGTAGAACTACTACTTTAACATTCGTTTTAGTTCATGATAGAAGTTTTCCCTTGTCCCAACCAGAAGAATAACGATGAGTTGATTGCTTTCTTCATAAATTCGATAAGCTATTTCATGACTTATGCCGCCATACTTCACATCATAAGCATAGATACCACGTAAATCACCGGATTTTTGCGTACCGATGAAAGGGTCATGCCTAAGCTTGTCAATTGCGGTTTTGTACTTTGCCAACAATTGTTTATCTTTGATTTTCTTTAGATACCGTTCAGCAGTATTCGTATATTTGACTTCAAACATTGATTATTCCTCACCGAAGATATCTTGGGTAGTAGTACTGCTTCGTTTACCGACAGCTATTTCATCAGCTTCTTCGATTAGTACGCTGACAGCATTCTTGATGCTTCGTTGTTGTTCAGCAAAGCGGCGGACTAATTCATCACCACTCAAACCTTGCGAGACCAAATCCTTCAAAATCTCCATCGTAAAACCATCATCCGCATATACAAACGGGCGAAGAACGATAGCATCATCGGTCAGAAAACACTCTACTTCCTTGCCGAAACGGAGTTTTTCATAATACTTTAGCGGAATTGTAACTTGTCGCTTCCCGGTTACATTGATGATTTTTCGCTCCATTACAGAATCTCTGCTATTATACATATGTTACCCCTTTCATAATGGTCAATCATATTATACCGTCTTTCAATCCTAGAAAACATTATATCAAGGAAAATAGGAAATAGCAATCGAAATCTTGGTACTATATTACTATATTATCTTTCCATTTTCCTCTCACATTTTCCAAAAACACTATATACAGTACATATCCCTTTGTGGTATACTAGCATTAGCGTAATTGGGCGGGTAAATGTGTGTTTTAATACATTACACATCCACGCACGTTCACCTGCTCAGTTATGCGCAGGGATGCAAGTGCCGACTTTGGCATCGGGCATCTATTTGGGGCGGGTGACTAAGAGAGGAATTGGAGTGAAAAAAGCAGATATAGGCGTAGCGTTATATCTTCTTTCGGCGTTTATCATGATGCTCATCCATCTGCCGGGTTGGCTTCTGGATATCTTGTTCGCCATCAATATTGCTGTCGCCTTTACGATAATGTTTAGCTGTATGTTTGCGCGGGAAGTGCTGGATATGGCGTTTTTCCCCACCATTTTGCTATTCTCGACGATTTTCCGTGTTGGTTTAAATGTCAATTCCACCAGATTCATTCTTGCAACCGGTGATGCCGGGCAAGTGGTCAGGACTTTTGGTGAGTTTGTCGGCGGCGGCAACCTTGTCATCGGGGTGGTCATCTTTTTCATCTTGATTCTCGTCCAGTTCCTTGTCATCAATAAGGGTTCGGAGCGAGTCGCCGAAGTCACCGCTCGTTTTACCCTTGATGCGATGCCGGGCAAGCAAATGGCGATTGATGCTGACCTCAACACCGGAGCTATCACCGACCAAGAGGCTCTGGCACGGCGGCAGAAGATTCAAGATGAATCAAGCTTTTTCGGTTCTATGGACGGTGCGGTCAAATATGTCAAGGGAGATGCCATCCTCGGTCTGCTGACGACCCTTATCAACGCCTTTGGCGGTTTCGCCGTCGGGATGATGGTTTACAACCTTGATGCGATGGCGTCGATGGAACGCTTTACCATTTTGACGATTGGTGACGGTCTCGTCAATCAAATACCCGCCCTCTTGATATCACTTTCGACAGGTATCCTTGTTACCAAGGGGACAAAGGCGGCAGAGTTTGGCTCCGTTCTCATCAAGCAGCTGTTCGGCGTACCCAAGTCACTCTATCTCGTCGGCTCAGTAGTGGCGGGACTGGGAATCATCACCCCGTTGCCGGCGGTTGTCTTCGTCGGATTGGGTATGATCTTTATTGTTTGCGGTTATATGATGTCCAACCAGCTGCAAGCGGCGGCGATAGTCGATGAGGTGGACATGGATGAAACGCTGGCAGAAGAAATCCGTCAGCCGGAAAATGTCAACAGCTTGTTACAGGTTGACCCCATCGAACTGGAGTTCGGGTATGGTATCATTCCTCTTGCTGATGTCAACCAAGGGGGGGATCTGCTCGATCGTGTCGTGATGATTAGAAGACAAATAGCCCTTGAACTGGGGACAGTCGTACCGATTATCCGCTTGCGTGACAATATTCAACTCAATCCCAACCAATACATTATCAAGGTCAAGGGTGTTCAAGTTAGTGAGGGAGAAATCCTCTTTGACCATTATATGGCAATGAATCCGGGCTTTGCCGAAGAAGAGATTATGGGGATACCCACTTTTGAGCCTTCATTCCATCTCCCGGCGATATGGATTACCGAGAGCCAACGTGAACGTGCCGAGAGTCTGGGATATACGGTTGTTGACCCGCCCTCGATTATTGCCACTCATTTAACGGAGCAAATTCGCCATCATATAGCCGAACTGCTTACTCGTCAGGATGTACAAAACTTGATCGCCAATCTGCGGGAGACGCATCCATCGCTGATAGATGAGTTGACTCCTAAGCTACTGGGATTGGGCGAAATCCAAAAGGTTTTGCAAAATTTGCTCAAAGAGGGGATATCGATTCGCGATTTGCTTTCGATTTTTGAGACAATGGCAGATTATGCCACTACTACCCGTGACACCGATATTTTGACCGAATATGTCAGACAGAGCTTGAAGCGGGCGATTTCCAGCAAGTACTTCCCCGGTAGTGAGCCGTCTAGTGTCGTCACCCTTGACCCGAAGATGGAACAGGAAATCATGGCAAGTGTCAAGCAGACAGAGCAGGGGGCGTATCTGACCCTTGACCCCGAAGTAACGAAGAGCTTGATGAGTTCGGTCGAGGAAGAGGTGAAGAAACTGGAGGGGATGGGCAAAAACCCGATTGTAATCACTTCGCCGATAGTGCGAATGTATTTTAAACGATTAACAGAAGATTACTTGCGTGATTTGATTGTGGTATCATATAATGAGATAGACAGCAATGTGGAGTTGCAATCAGTTGGAATGATACACACGAGTTTTACCAAGTAAAACTTGTGTGTAGGAAATACGACATAAACCAGTCGTTTTTCTCGGAGTGGAATACATTATAAACCTCGTCATTGCATGCGTACTCCGTGCGCTACGTAGCGAGGCAATCCACCCAAAGTTATAAATGACAATAGCACTTATCACTTTTCAATTACAGGAGTCGCATGATAATCAAGAAGTTCCAAGCCAAAACTGAATCCGATGCCGTGGCAGAAGCCAAAAAGGAGCTGGGAACGGGAATTGTAATCATGAATGTCCGCAGCATCAAGAAAAAAGGACTGCTAGGTTTCCTGCGCCCGCAAATGACAGAAGTTACCGTGGCTTTGGAAGAAGAGAGCGAACGCATCCGCTTGGCGGCAAAAAACGGCTCTATCCCTGAGAGCAAACAACCCAAAACCCCGCCACCCCGCACCGTGCGTCCTCTCGTACCGCAGATTATCCCCGAAGACACCCCCGCACCCAACAATGCGATTATCTATGAACCACCACCCGGCACGAGTCGAACGACGAAAAAAAGTACCGTCCTCGAAGACAAGATCGACAGCCTCCAGATACTGCTTGAACAGCAGTTGGCGAAGCCCGAGGAAGAAAAGAGCGAAAACGGCGACAAGGAAGAAATGACGGAGCTGCTCATTTTCCTGCGCCTTCTTTATAACAAAATGATAGACAATGAAATCTATGAAGTATACGCCAACCAAATCATTGACGAGGTGGACAAAAACAACAAACCCAACATCCCCCTCGACCATGCTTTATCCAATATTTACCAGCGGATGATACTCAAATTCGGTAAACCGGCAACGATTACTTGTGCCGAAAATGAACCCAAGGTCATCTTCTTCGTGGGACCGACCGGGGTGGGGAAGACGACCACCATTGCCAAGATTGCCTCGCGTTTCCGTGTTGATGAGCAAAAAAAGGTTGCCCTTTTGACCACGGACACATACCGTATCGCCGCTGCCGAACAGTTGAAAACATATGCCAATATCCTCGAAGTGCCTTTCCGTGTCATTTACGCCAAAGAGGAAATGACCCAGGCGATCGGAGAGTTTCGTGACTATGACCTGATTATCGTCGATACGGCAGGACATTCACATCAGAACAAGAGCCAAAAGAAGAGTATTGCCGAGTTCGTGGAAGCAGTGGCACAGGTCGTCCCCACGGAGGTTTATCTGGTAGTTAGTGCCACGACTAAGTACCGTGACTTGAAAAGCATCGCTGATTCATACAAGAATATGGCGGATTTCAAGCTGATTTTCACCAAGCTTGACGAAACGGCAACCCTAGGAAATGTACTCAATCTGAAGCTTTATACCGGAGCTTCGCTTTCATATATGACATACGGGCAAAATGTCCCTGATGACATAGAGGTCTTCAATCCACAAAAAACAGTGAAAATGCTGTTGGGGGGCAAGATATAATGGATCAAGCAACACAGTTGCGAAGAATCATCAAAGAGCAGGCGACACCACATCGGCCGCTGGCACGGGTAATCACGGTCACGAGCGGCAAAGGCGGGGTAGGCAAGTCCAACATCGCCATCAATTTGGCGATTCAATTCCGCCGCATGGGACAAAGGGTTATCATTCTTGATGCCGATATCGGATTGGCGAACATTGAAATCATGTTTGGGGCGATTCCCAAGCATAACCTCAGCGACCTCATTTATCAAGGCAAAAACATTCGTGAGATTATCACGTGGGGACCGATGGATGTAGGGTTCATCTCGGGTGGTTCGGGAATAGCGGGACTATCTAACCTGAGCCGTGAGTATCTGATATACATTATTCAGAATCTGGCGGAACTGGATGCATTGGCGGATGTTGTGATTATTGATACGGGAGCGGGGATATCGAATGCAGTACTCGAGTTTCTCGTAGCAAGCGGCGAGGTTATCCTCGTCACCAGTCCCGAACCGACTTCGATTACCGATTCTTATTCGCTCCTTAAGACGCTACTGCGCCATCCACGCTATGAACCAAGTGCCACAGTAGTCAAAATGATTGCCAATATGGTAGAAAACAGCAATGAGGGGCAAATCCTCCACAACAAGCTCAATGCCGTGGTCTCACGGTATTTGAAGTTGCCGTTTACCTATTTGGGGGCAATACCCAGGGATGAAAAGCTAAGTCAGGCGGTAATGCAGCAGATGCCGGTCTCGATCAAAGAGCCGACGGCAAAATCGTCCCTCGCTTTTACGGAAATCGCCGGAAAGCTGATGGACAATGAAGAGTTATTGATAAACAAACGGGGAATTGCGGCATTCTTCTCCCATATTGTCCGTAATCGAGTGTAGTAGCCCGAAAGATGTTAGTAGTTATTTCGGACTATATGTCTCGTCCGTAATCGGGTATAATTATTAAAGAGGAAGAACCATGTTAAGCAAACTTGTCAAAGCAGGTGACAAACTGGAAATCTACAAGGTCGATCGTGACAGAAGTAAGAGTCTCGTTGTTGACAAAGAAGCAGTTTATACGACGAAGGTATATGAGGTACTCGCCGACGACCGCTTGGAAATAGTGATGCCGATGGAAAAGATGAAGCTCATCCTTTTGCCGGTTGGCAGTGACTATGACCTTTATTTCATCACGTCCAGCGGTTTTTACCAATGCTACGGTCAAGTTATTGATCGCTACAAAGAAAAAAACACCTACCTGCTCCTTGTCGAACTGACCAGCAATCTGCGCAAACACCAACGTCGTGAGTTCTATCGCTTTAGTTGCAGTCTGGCGATGGAATCATATGTCATCAATGAAACAGAAAGCACGTTGATTGAAGATGAGGTACTCGGACTTTCACCGTCATTGCCGCTTCGCCGTAGTGTTGTCATTGATATCAGCGGCGGCGGGATGCGTTTTGTCGCCAATTACTCATACAAACCGGGGATGTTGATTGAGTGCCGCTATGGATTGGTGATTGATGGCAACTACAAGGAGTACAAACTGGCGGGTAAAGTACTCGATGTGCGGGAAAGTGATGTCCGTCCCGGCGTATTTGAACATCGTGTCCAATATATTGACATCAATTCCGCCGAAAGGGAAGAAATTATCCGTTTTATCTTTGAAGAGGAACGCAAAAGCCGGAAAAAAGAGCGGCGACCGGAGTAAGTACTGACATTTATTATAGAAGAAACTGCTTTTTTTGGCAAAAAAAACAAAAATTTTTACCCAGTTGTTACTATTCACGCATGTGAAGAGCATAGTGTGATATACTGTCGAAAGGCAGAACTAGGGAGATACGAAAGCAGGCAATATGCCATCAAATTTGAGAAAAATTGTCGCTATCGCATCATCGACAGGCGGACCAAGGGCATTGCAAACAGTAATTTCATCACTTCCCGGAGATTTAGGTGTTCCGGTATTGATTGTTCAGCATATGCCAGTCGGTTTTACGGAATCATTAGCAAACCGCTTGGACACAATCAGTGATCTGCATGTAGTGGAGGCATCAAACAATGATTTGATCCTGCCGGGCAAAGTATTCTTGTGCCGAGGCGGCATCCACATGAATATCACGTATCGGCTGGGCAATCACTATGTCCGGTATAGCGATGAGGGTACCCGCGAAGGAGTCAAGCCTTGTGCGAACTATATGTACGAGTCCTTGGCAACTTGCCAGTATGATGAAGTGATATGCGCAGTTTTGACGGGAATGGGGGCTGACGGAACAGTCGGTATCGGTCATCTTTCCCGTAGCAAAAAAGTTTATGTAATTGCGCAAAACGCCGAATCATGCGCCGTGTACGGTATGCCCAAAAGTGCCGTTAATGCGGGTATTGTGGACAAGGAGTTGACTCTTTCATTGATTGCAAATGAAATAACCAGGAAAGTGAGGCAATAAGCATGGATGTAAGTCAATATTTAGAAATTTTCCTCGATGAGACCAAGGAGCATTTACAAAGCCTTAACACCCAGATTCTCAATCTGGAACATTCACCGGAGGACACTGAGACTATCAACGAGATTTTCCGTGCCGCCCACTCCCTGAAAGGGATGGCGGGAACGATGGGCTACAAGCGGATGCAGGCTTTGACCCACGAAATGGAGAGTGCCTTTGACGGAGTTCGTACCGGGGTGTTGAAGGTCAGGAGCAGTATGATAGACGCTATTTTCCAAGCAATCGATGCCTTGGAGGAATACGTCGGCAACATACAAGAAAGTGCTGATGAAGGCACCAATGAGAATATACATATCATCAAGAGTTTGCAGGACATCATCGCGGGCAGGGACGTGGAAGTAGCCGCAGCTGCGCCTGAGGTTAAGGTGGAGACGGAGCCGGAACCAGTGGCAGCTGGAGAAACGGAGGTGATTGAAGTGACTGAGACAGGTAGTGCAGGTTCAAAGGGAGCATGGCAAAATGTTCCGCTTGGCGAATCAGAAACTGCTGTCCTGACGATTGCCAAACAGCAGGGCAAAAATGTCTTCGGGATTACGGTTGAGATACAATCAAGCTGTCTGCTGAAAGCGGCACGGGCGTTTTTGGTCTTCAAAGCGATTGAAGATATCGGCGAAATCATTGTTTCCGAGCCACCGACACAGGATATCGAAGATGAACGCTTTGAACAATCGTTCAGCATGGTAGTTATCACCGAATATCCACTTTACCGAGTTATTGAAGCAGCGGAGTCAGTATCAGAAATAGAAAGAGTCACCGGCGGCGACTTGGTGCTTGAGGGGATGGCGGCAGAAGAAGACAGCAGCGAAACCCCGGCAGCAGAGAGTTTGATGGTCATTGAAGATTCGCAGGAGACCCAAGGCGGACCGCAGCCGGAGAAGAAGTCAGGTCGTCCGGTCATCAACCGCACCGTGCGTGTTGATATTGAGAAGCTTGATGTACTGATGAATCTGGTCAGTGAGCTGATTATTGCCAAGAACTCACTCGTATCAGCGACCAGCAGCGAGGAAAGCACCACCCGCAGCGGTGTCAATGAACAGATTGAATATCTGGAAAGCGTGACCACCAACCTCCACGAATCAGTCATGAAAGTGAGGATGGTTCCGATCGAGAGTGTTGTTAATAAGTTCCCGAGAATGATTCGCGACCTCTCGAAGAAGATGAACAAAAAGATGGAGCTTTACATGTCCGGTGAAGAGACCGAACTGGATCGGACGGTGGTGGATGAGATTGGTGATCCGCTCATGCATCTATTAAGGAATGCCGCCGATCATGGTCTGGAGGATACATCAGAGAGGATTCGTCAGGGCAAACCCGAAAGCGGGTCTATCTTCCTTGATGCTTATCAAGAGGGTAACAATGTCGTGATTGAAGTCCGTGACGACGGTGCCGGTATCAATGTCGATATGGTCAAGAAACAGGCAATCAAAAAGGGCATTATCACCTTTGAACAAGGTGAGAACATGACTGACAATGATGTCATTGACCTCCTTTTCCATGCGGGATTTTCGACGGCGGCGGTGGTCTCCGATGTCTCGGGGCGGGGTGTGGGACTCGATGTGGTACGTTCCAAAATCGAGGCTCTCTCAGGTGAAGTGGAAGTCAGGACAACCAAGGGCGAGGGCAGTACTTGGATAGTGAGATTGCCGCTAACCCTGGCGATAATCCAAGCGTTGATGGTGACAGTCGGCGGTGAGAAATACGCACTTTCACTCGGCAGCATCCAGACAATTGAAGACATCAAGCCTGAGAATATCAAGTATGTACAAGCCAAGGAAGTCATCAACTTGCGAGGAACGGTTATCCCGATTATCCGCATGAATGAAATCCTTGATATCGAGAGCATGAAAGAGCCTAATGATGACATGATCGTCGTCATTGTCAAAAAAGCTGAGAAACTGGCGGGTCTGGTGGTAGATGAGTTGATGGGACAACAAGAAATCGTCATCAAGTCACTGGGTAAATATATCAGCAAATGCAGGTTTATCAGCGGCGCAACCATACTCGGTGATGGCGAAGTAGCCTTGATACTTGATGCCAACGTCTTGATTTAATAAAGGGAGGACAAAAATGGACTTAATGGAATTAAACGCCGTAGTTGAAACGAATCAGTTTATCGTTATCCGTTTAGGCGAAGAGCAATACGGAATTGATATTAAGTATATTGACAACATTGTCAGAATCCAGCATATCACGAGGGTTCCGCAAGTTCCCATGTATTTGAAGGGAGTCATCAACTTACGCGGTGAAGTCATTCCTGTCATGAGTGTTCGTCTCAAGATGGGTCTGCCGGTTGATGAGATTGAAAAGGATTCCAGAATCATTATCCTCAAGCTCGATTCGCACGGTAACATTGGAATTATCGTTGATCAAGTAAAGGAAGTCGTCACCCTTGACTCCAATCACATTGAAAAGGTCTCTTATGACGGCAAGGAAGACCGGGTCAACTATATTTCCGGGATTGGTAAATATGAGGGCGGACTGATATCTTTATTAGATTTTTCCGCAGTATTGGCTGAATAGGGTTCTGAACTGAAAGGCGTGGTAGATGTATGAGTGGTTTTAATTTGCAAAAAATGTCAAATGAGTATTACGACGTGCTAAAGGAGCTGGGGAATATCGGTGCGGGTAACGCCACGACCGCCTTGGCGCAAATGATGGATACCAAAATCGATATGTCCGTTCCCAAGGTCATGTTGCTCGAATTTTATGAACTGGGCGACATGATAGGCGGTGAGGAACAAATTATGGCAGGGATAAGCCTTGCCGTGGACGGAGATATCACCGGCAGTATCATGTTCCTGCTAAAGCGTGAAGCCGCCAAGCATTTGATGAATCAACTAATGCCGGGGATGGGCGATGCAGAATCGGAAGATTTCAACGACATGGAACTGTCTGCACTCAAGGAAGTGGGTAATATCATTGCCGGTGCTTACCTCAATTCCTTAGCAAGCATCACCAACTTACTCATTTACCCCTCAGTTCCTGATTTGGCAATCGACATGGCAGGAGCAATCCTCAGTATGCCGGCTATCCAATTCGGTGCTATCGGCGATCACATTCTTTTGATACAAACGCAATTTGTTGACAAGGAGCTAATCGAAGGATACTTTATCTTATTGCCTGATATAGATTCATATAGCAGGATTTTGGGATCCCTCGGAATTGATATCAACACAAACTAGAGGGAGTTACCGTACATGGCTGAAACAATAAAGGTGGGTATGGCCGATTTGAATATCTGTGTTCCTCCTGATCTCATCACGACATTGGGACTTGGTTCGTGTGTCGGGATAGCGATTAGGGACCCCCACAATGGTATTGGCGGATTGGCGCATATCATGTTACCTGACTCACAGGCGATTTCCAACAACTCTAATCTGCCGAAGTTTGCTGATACGGGGATAGAAGAGCTGGTGCGGCGGATTGTCGCCAAGGGAGGACATCGCAGTCGTCTGGTGAGCAAGATTGCCGGCGGAGCGCAGATGTTTGCTTCCATGGGCGGCGGTGACATGGCACGTATCGGCGAACGTAATATCGAAGCCAGCAAGAAAAAACTTAAAGAAATGCGGATTCCGATTTTGGCGCAGGATTGTGGACTCAATTACGGAAGGACGGTTATCTTTAACCCTGCCACCGGAGACTTCAAAATCCGCGCAGTCGGGAAACCGGAGAAATCCATATGAAAAAAGAACGTCGGCTGTTGGCTCCGTTCTTGATGTTGTTGGCAGGACTGATTGCCAGCATTACCATGTATATGATGCAATATGAACTACAGCGAATGTTGGGCATATTGCTATTGACATTGGTTTTGTTTTATATAGTTGGCTTAGTAATTTCCAAGGTCATTGCCCGCTTTGAAGCCGAAAATGAGGCTTTACTGGCGGCGCAGGAGGCATTGGAGGGTGAGGTGATAGAGCTGGATCCGGACGAGGACTTCGATACTGAAGAGGCTGATGGAGCTGCTTTTGCAGCTTTTGATGTGGCAGCAGATGAAGATATCGAATACATGGATTTGCCGGATTAACCACGGTTAAAGGACTAATTTGGACGAAATCAGCAAAAAAAAACTCTGGGACGAGTATGCAAAAACGAAGTCCCCGGACATCCGCGAGAAGCTTATCCTCGAATACGCTCCGCTCGTGAAACTGGTTGCCGGGCGGCTTAGCATGTATTTGGGTCACAATGTCGAATATGATGACTTGGTTGGTTATGGGATTTTTGGACTTATTGATGCCATCGACAAGTTTGATGCCTTGAAAGAAGTGAAGTTTGAAACCTACGCCAGCGTCCGTATCAGGGGTGCTATTCTTGACCAGATCCGCAAAATGGACTGGATTCCCCGCACAATCAGACAAAAACAAAAGAAAATTGAAGCGGCAATCATGGAAATTGAAGCTCGAAGCGGTCAAGTGGCGACTGATGATCAAATCGCCGCCGCCCTTGAGCTTAGTGGTGATGAATATCTGGAATGGCAATCACAGATGAAAGTCACAGGCGTGGTTTCCCTCGATGAGTTCACGGAATCGGGTAGTGAGATACCGCTTGATGAGCATATTAGCCGTTCCCGTTTCGCCGGGCCTGAGGAAGAGCTTGAAAAAGATGAACTCAAAAAGATGCTGATGGAATCTCTGGAACTTTTGACCGAAAGAGAAAAAAAGGTAATTTTGTTTTACTATTACGAGGAACTAAATCTAAAGGAAATCGCCAACATTCTAGAGGTATCAGAATCACGGATTTCCCAACTCCATACCAAGGCTTTGCAAAAAATGAAAACCAAGATGGGCAACTATATGGGCATTTTGACATGATGGTGGAGGGTGATATGAGAAATGGATACTTTCAATTACATATAAACAATCAAGGCACGAAGCTGCGGGTATTTAAGGCAAAAGATGGCGGCGAGGAAGTGACTATCCAAGAGGTAATCGCCTATCTGGATGCGAAAACGATAACGTATGACCTGCATACGGTAAATGTCGGATTGACAGCGGCTTTGGAAAGTGACAACCCGCAAAGTGTCATAGTTATCAGTGGTCTTCACTCAGTAGCGGTAGATGAGAGCTACTCACTAACCGTCACCCCTGACCAAATGCAGGCGACGATGCGCCTGTTTCCCCCGTCCTCAGGTGACACCCCCGCCGATTCGGGGAAGCGGATAATGGCTAAGGAAGTGATGAGTGACCTTCATTTCAAGGGTATTATCAACGGGGTGAATCCGACGGCGATTGCTGATGCCTTTGACAATCCCAGATATATGACCGATATTGTGATCGCCGAGGGGAAACCGGCTCGTCATGGTGCAAGTGCCGGCATTGAATACTTTTTCAACACCAACCCCAGTATGAAGCCAACGCTCAACGAGGATGGGACGGTTGACTTTTTCCGCCTTAATAATATCGTCAATTGCGCCGCCGGAGAGTTGTTGGCACGACTCACGCCTGAAGACCGTGGTGAATCCGGTCAGAATATCATGGGTGAAACTGTACGTCCGTATGAGGTCAAAACTGCCGCATTCAAACCGACGATGAATGTCACTTTGTCTGCTGACAAACTAGAATTGTTTGCCAAAGTAGACGGACATGTAACATACGTGGATGGCAAAGTCTTCGTCACCAATGTCCATACCGTGGAGAATGTCAACAGTGCCACCGGCAATATTGACTTCGAGGGTAGTGTCGTGGTCTTGGGGAATGTTTATACCAATTTTTCCGTCATCGCCAAAGGAAATATCGAGGTGCGCGGAGTCGTCGAGGGAGCAACTCTCGAGAGCGGCGGCGACATCATCATCGATCGTGGCATGAAAGGAATGGGGCGGGGAACGATTAAGGCGGCAAACAATGTTATTGCCAAATTTTTGGAAAATGTCAAGGTTGAGGCGGGTGGATATGTCATGACCGATGCTATCTTGCATAGTACTGTCATCGCCGCCGATGAAATCAACGTCACAGGCAACAAGGGTTTCATCACCGGGGGGCGTGTTTGTGCCGGAAGCCTCATTCAAGTGAAGAACTTAGGCTCAGAAATGGGTGCTGATACCGTTGTCGAAGTCGGCATTGATCCGTTGGTCAAAAGCCGAGCGCAAGAGTTGCAAAAGCGTATCACCGAGTTGTCAAAGGATGTGAAAACAGCGCAGCCGATACTCAATGCAGCGGCACAAAAGATAGCCCAAGGGGTGAAGCTGACCTCTGACCAGATCAAGTATATCCAAAAGATGACACTCGACAGCAAGGCGTGGAGTGAAGAGCTGGAAGCTTCAATGGATGAATACGACAAGCTGCAAGAGCGGCTCAAACGTTCAGGCAATGCTCAGGTGGTAGTAACGGGTAATGTATATAGCGGTACATATATCGCCATCGGCGATTTGTCGATGACGGTATGGTCAACGGTGGCTTATTGCCGTTTCGTCAGTTTGGGTGGCGAGGTGAAGATGACAGCGATATAAGGATAGTGTCGTCGGTGAGCGAGGAGAGTAGGAGGTGACACGATGTTAGTCAATAACCCAATCTCGATTCAAGGTCAGATTACCAGAGCGCAGGATTTTTCCACGATTAAACAAAACGAAGACAACAGAGGTGCAGTCGCCCAGCTCAATATCACGAGGAGCATGGACGACCAAAACGAAAACAAAGCCAAGCAAGTACAGCAAAAAGAGGATATGGAGAACAGCAACCAACGTCACGATGCCAAGGAAAAAGGCAGTAACCAGTACTTTGGCGATGGCGGCAAATCACGTAACGGACGGGGCAGAAAAGACGGGATTATCATTAGGAAAAGCCCGTACAATACGGAAATAACAGGAATTGATATAAAGGTGTGATTATGACAGGAATAGAAATCGCTTTGCTGGTAGGCGGTGCGGTTATCTTTATTATCAGTTTTTTTCTTCCCGGAGGGAGAAAAAGCAGTAAAGATGATGGGACTAATTCACCTACCGATCTACAAGCGGCGAAGCTGATTGAACGTGAAGTTGAGGCTGCCAAAGACCAGATAAAAGAAATCATTGATGAGACGATTTCTTATTCGATGGAAAAATCGGAGCGGTCGATGGAGCGGGTCAGTAATGAAAAAGTAATGGCAATCAACGAATATGCGGATACGGTTCTCAAGGATATCCACAAAAACCAGCAAGAGGCGGTGTTCCTTTATGACATGCTCAATCACAAGCATACCCTCTTGTTGGAAACGGTAAGCCAAGCTAATGCAACCGCAGGGACGATAACCGCCTCGATAAACGTAAATAAAAGAAACGATAGCGATACAGAGAGAGTGGACGAATTGACCGACACGGTCAATGAGGAAACAATAGCGACAGCAGCTTTGGCAGCTGATAGCCCCGCTTACAGCAAATGGCAGCCGATCAAGGTGGAAGCTGATTCACAGCGGATACTGGCGACTCCGACGGCGAAAGCAAAGGGAAGCGAAAGCGGCAGCAAATCCAAACGCAAAAAGGCGGCACGCAGGGAAACAGAGTTGGAAAATAGTGAAGCCCCCCTCCTTAACAGTAATGATATCATCCTCGAAATGCACCAAGAGGGCAAAAATGATATCACGATTGCGAGGACACTCGGGATAGGGGTCAGTGAAGTTCGGCTGGTGATCGATTTGTATGAGCCATAAGGCAACCCAACATGCTACGCATGTATGGGAGTCCAACTTGCTACGCAAGTATGGGAAAGGCAGATAAATGAACTGGAGCTTATATACAAGGGGATTGGGAATCGGCATCGTCGTCACGGCTTTGCTTTTAATATACGCCAAACCCGAAGGGGTAGCCGCCATTAGTGACGATGACATCAAAAACCGGGCGCGGATGCTAGGAATGACGGAGAGCATTGTGTTGTCGGAATATGAACCGCAGAGCGACCCGCAGGATGCGGAGCATCCTGCGGAGCCAAATCCGGTGGATGTTGCTCCTGTTCCCGATAAAGATCCCGCTCCCGATAATGCTCCTGATCCTTCCGGGGAAAATGAAGATAACGATAACAATAACGATAACGGGAATGATACTGATAATGGTGTTGACAATGGTATCGGTGAAGACTATAATAACGATACCAATAGTGATACCAACAGTGATAATACCAATAATAATAGTGACAATAATGGTATTGATAGCGGCGATGATGACAATCAAAGTAATATTGAAACTACTACTGATACTGTCATTATCACCGTCAATAGCGGTGACGATTCATTTCGGGTCAGCAGACGTTTGGAAGAAGCGGGACTGGTTGAATCCGCCACCGCATACAATAATTATTTGATGGACAATGGCTATTCCCGTTCGATTCGTGTTGGCAGGCATGAAGTACCGCTAGATGCAGATTATGCTGTCATTGCCCGCATTTTAACCGGGCGTGGTTAAGCGATTTTTAATTACAGGCAGGTGAAAAATGATGAATACCCCCCATTCTATTTGTCCGCATTGTCAGAGGGAAGTGCCGCCGGGACTGGTGATGTGTTTTCATTGTGGCAATTCGCTAACTCCCCCCCCCCCTCCTATATCAGAACCGCCACAGCAGCCATCTATGGCGGAGGATTCATATCGCGCCGCTGAACTCAGCCATTTTCAACTGTATCTTGAAGGAACGACATGTAGGTATTGCCAGAACCAGATGCCGCAAGGAATCAGGGGGTGTTTTCTCTGCGGAAAACCATTCCAAGGGGCGGCAACGCCGCTTACATCAGTACAATCACCAACGACGGCGACATCATCCCCACCAGCGAACACCAAGAAAAAAGTAGTCATTATCACGATAATTGCCGCTATCTTGTTGCTTCTTTGTGCTACGGTCGCCGGACACTTCCTCGGTTTTTATTCCCTGCCATTTTTGCCTGAGCGGGCAGAAGAGGAAGTAGAGGAAGTAGTGGAGGATGAACCGCCGGTAATGTCCGATCTGGGTACAGATGGACCACTGCCACCAGAAACTCCCTCAATACCCAATGAACACCATGCCTATTTTGAGAATCAAGATATAAATGATGCTCAGCTCGCCGATATGCTGGCAAGTGGTGAGATACCCGAGTATACCACCCATCTTTTCCTGAATGGGAATCATATCAGCGACCTCAGCTTGTTGCAGGGATTAAAGCGGCTTGAAGTACTATATCTTGAGGACAACTGGATTCAAGATGTTTCGCCGCTTAGCGAGTTGTGGACTTTGGTGGATTTACGTCTTTCCGACAACCATATTACTGATATTAACCCCCTCGTGTGGTTGGATAGACTGGAACGTTTACACTTAACGAACAATAGTATTAACTATTTAGAATCACTAAGGGAGCTGCCAAATCTCAGACATCTTTGGTTGGGACGCAATGATATTAGTGATATTAGCCCCCTTGAGGGATTGGTGAACTTAGAGATTTTGAGTTTTGGGGGCAATTTTGTTCATGATATAACTGCTCTAAGCAATATGACGGAACTTAGGAGTCTTCATTTTCATGATAACCAAGTAAGCGACTTATCACCGCTGCGCCGCTTGACTAACTTGGTAAACATAGGATTGGGTGCCAACTTTGTTAGTGACCTTTCTCCGCTGGTAGGACTAGTAGATCTCACCCATCTATATTTGCATTTTAACCAGATATATGATATCGAACCACTCGGATATCTTAGCGAACTGGAAGTCCTCTATCTGGATAGTAATCATGTAAGGAACATCGACCCGCTATTTCGCCTTGAAAATCTTGTCGAGCTTTATTTGGACTACAATCCCCTTAGTGACCGAACCGTTGACAATCTTCGTAGTCATTTGCCGTATTGCGATATCATGTTCTCCTCGAATGGTATGTCACACATGATTAATATGGATGCCCTCAGTTTGATCGGCAGTGATAATGGAACCCTACTCATGTATAATGGGCATGAAGGCTATTCGGGTTTTCTCGGCGACCGTCCCTATGTCAGTTATTTCCAAATGGCGGTCTCGCTTCCGCTGGGATTCTATTTATATGTCGAGGATCATTTGATGGATGATGCCCTGTCTTATGGCGACTGGAACACCAATCTTTGGCCTGACAGAGCGGAAATAACGGGAATATTACTGTGGGATCAAGCGATTTACCATGTATTTCTAACCGGCGGTGAAGTGCTGACGTATCATTTATTGAATGAGATATTGGAGCTTCATACAGATCTTTATTATGTTTCGGTCTATGATCAGTGGTCGAACCATGACAGGGATGTCTATACTGCGGAATATCGTTTTGACAGATATGGTTTTTTCGTCACTTTCTTTGTTAATGATTATTATGAGTATGAAGTGTTGGAGATGAATATCTGGGAAGAGTATTACAATTATTAACATTTTCTGCGAAGTGAACCAGGGAACGGGAGGAAGATGAAATGAACAGGTTTTGCGAACTATGCGGTTCACAGATAACCGGTGCATACTGTGGGTGTTCGGCGCATGGGAATGTTCCCATGAGTCAGGACGGTTACGCTTTTTCAACCCCTGACTCAACTTTTATTCCCCCGGGATTTGTGATAGACCCTGCCAGCGGACTTTATTATCTCATCACCCCGGGACATGATGAAAACGGACAGACAGGCGAATGGGTCACATGGTACTATCCCCACGATTTCAAGTATGAACAGTCTTTTACCGCTTATGAGAATACTGCTCCCCTTGGCAACAATGCCGGTTATCAGGGGACGGCGCAGACAACTCAAGCGGGTGGGAAAGGTAAGAAAAAAGTATCACCGCTTTTGTTTATCATTCCTATCTTGATTTTGATTGGAGCAGGTGTTGCGGCAGTTTGGTATTTTGAGATAGATATCCGTGGCTATTTTAGCAGGGAAGAAAATACTGTTGATGTCGGCGATGGCAGTCAGAGTGGAGATGTGACATCAGCGGTCACAGGCGGTGATTCAGCTTCCGACAGCGGTGGTGGCGGTGGCGGCAACATGGCAGCAGGTTTGATGAATACCTTGTTGACAGGCAGGATATCCAACAGCGATTCCCATACCGTCGCCGTGAAAGCGGACGGAACATTATACGCCATCGGCAATGATTGGTATAACAGGTTGGAAGTCGATGATTGGACGAATATTATTGCCGTAGCGACAGGAACTCACTATACGGTCGGTTTGCGAGCGGATGGGACGGTAGTTTCCGTCGGTGATAACAGTTATGATGTTCTCGAGACTGGTGAATGGCGTGATATTGTTGCCATTGCTGCCGGTAGTTTTCATACGGTCGGGCTTCGCTCTGACGGCACGGTAGTCGGTGTCGGTGATGGGTACGATGGTCAACTGGATGTTGATGATTGGCGTGATATCGTTGCTATTTCATGTAGTGGGGCTAGTACTATCGGTCTGAAGGCTGATGGTACGGTCGTGGGAGTCGGGTACAATGCCAACGGATGGGCGAATCTGGAAAGCCTTACCAATATAGTGGCAATCGCTTCCAGCTCCATGCATACCGTGGGTATCAAAGCCGATGGTACGGTTGTCATCGTCGGGTATTATGATCAAGTAGAACAAATGGATGTGAGCGGGTGGACGAATATTGTCGCCGTGGCAGCAGGTAGTAGCTTTACCCTGGGCGTGACTGCTGATGGACGGGTTTTGTTAGAAGAGTTACCGGGTTATGATTATTTAGGTGATGTCAGAGAATGGTTTGATATCATCGCCGTCTCAGCGAGTAGTAATAATGTGTTCGGTCTTAGGTCAGATGGTACGGTTGTTGCCACTGGAGATAATTATTACGGACAATTGGATGTAAGTGAGTGGAAACTTAATTAGGAGGGATTAATCATGGGTTTTTGTGCTTATTGTGGAACTAAACTGGAAAATGGGGCAATATGTGGATGTCAAGCTGCACCTCCGCCTCCCCCAATGGGAGCTGCTCCTCCGCCTCCTATGGGAGTTGCGCCGCCCCCGCCACCAATGGGAGCTGCACCGCCGCCTCCAATGGGAGTTGCGCCACCGCCTCCCCCAATGGGAGCTGCACCACCTCCACCAATGGGTATGCCGCAACAATACGGGCAATCGCAGATTGCTCTGCAACCGCAGGTGGCACCGCCGCCACCAATGGGAGCTGCTCCACCGCCTCCTATGGGTATGCCACCACAATATCCGCAACAGAACATTGCTCCGCCTCCCCCAATGGGAGCTGCACCACCTCCACCAATGGGAATGCCGCAACAATACGCGCAACCACAGGTTGCCCCGCCCCCACCAATGGGAGTATCGCCACAATTTGCCCAACCGCAGTATGCGCAACCGCAGGTTGCTCCACCCCCGCAGGCTACACCCCCCCCTGTTTATGCCGGGACTTGTCTACATTGCGGATACTTCATCGGTGATGGTGTCATGTGGTGTGGCAAATGCGGCAAACAGGCAGGGACAGCCCCACCCCCCAAACCACGGCGTTTTTGTCAAGGTTGCGGCGGGGAAGTTTCCGATGGTCTCGTTTTTTGCGTGATTTGTGGTCACAAAGTACCGGGTGCAGGATTCCCCGGTCTCCGCAGCACTCCCGGCGGCGGCGCAGCACCCGTAGCGGGCAATCTCAACTTGGGAGCAGCAGGAGGTTTCATTGGCAGTATCACCGCTCAGTTGGGGATATCTTTCCAAAGATTGGCAATAGCGGCGACGGCATTATTGGGATTCCTGTTCGGTTTTATCCCCAGATACTCACTAACTGATAGTGGTAAGTTTTTTGTTAGTATGTCAGGGAGTAGTTTCCCAACTCCATCATACACAATACTTGGTATTATTGCTCAGGTTGCCTTTGCCGCTGTTGCTGCCGTTTGCATGTTGGTAGGCAACCGCGCCGGGTCAATTGGCAAACTCAAGGCAGTAGTCATGGGTTGTGCTATCGTTAATATCCTCGTGGGTCTCCTTCAACTTATAGCTTACAGATCAAGCGATAGTGATTATGCAATGATGGTAGAAAGAGGAATGGGCAAACATGGCTTTGGACTATTTCCGTTACTGTTCTTTGCCCTAGTTTTGGTAGTATTGCCATTCATAAAACAGTTGGAAAATGATTAAGATAAGAGTGAACTAAACTAAACATTAGGAGCAGTAATGCAACTCCAGTTGCATTACTGCTCCAGTGGTCTTGCAGCTCCAGCTGCAAGGCTGCCCCCTTTTTTATTATTTCAGAAAGAGGTAAGTTTATGTTTTGTATTTACTGCCGCAATCCATTTGAAGCAGGAAGTGTGAACATCTGTAGTGGATGTGGTAAGCGCTTGTACAAGGAAGACAAAAGCCGCCGCGAGCCCAAAAAAGAAAAAATGAACGAGGCAGATGACAGTCAAACCGATGACAGTCAAACTGACGACCATCAGTCTGATTCAGCGGAAACTGACACCCCCGATGGTGACTCACTTGACTTTGACTCACCCGATCGAGATTTATCAATTTCTGACGGGGATTTGTTACCTGATGCTCCGGATTTGGGTTTGGACTTACTTTATAACTGCCGTAGTTGCGGGATGGAGTTTCCCGCACTTTGCTTGCTTTGTGCGACCCCGATAGCGGCAGAGACAACCATCCCGCTTGCAGGATGGCTTATTTGCGCTACTTGTAAGAAACCAACATGGGTAATGTGTCCACATTGCCGCCGTACCCAGGAAGATACTTCATCACAGCGTGAGTCTAGAGAGATAAAGAACGAGCAAGTAGAGAGAGCCGGAGAGCAGTCGGGAACAGAACCGGGGTCAGATTTGGGTTCGCAGGGACAGTCAGGAACTGCGGGGCAATCAGGATCAGCTGATGCCACAACAGGTGGAAGCAGAGGCGGCTCCGGCAGAAGCGGATATTCAGATATATCCGACATTGTGAGTAAATACACCCCGCCTTGGGATGAACAACTTGGCAATCCGCCCGGCAACCCGCCTAGCAACCCACCCAGACCACCCGGCAACCCACCCGGTGGTCGTGATAACAGAGCATCAAATCCCGGAGGCAGACAGCCACAGGATTATCGCCCCAGTCGAGGACAGGCTTCCACTCGTCAGCGTCCTCGGGGAACACCCAGCCATTTACAGCCAACACCTGAGCCGTGGGATGAATATCGGGAGCGTCTTCCGGCATGGGATGAAGGTCTAAATCGTAACAACCCAACGCCGCCAACTACTACTCCCCCTCCCCATCGTCTTGACGGACCAATCTTTCCGCCTGAACCGAGACAACCGGATCGTTTACCTGATGATGGGCGCAGAAAACCCAGGTTTAAACTCAAAGATGAGCCTAAGAAGAAGGGTAAAGGTTTAGTTCCCTGCTTAATAGCTCTATTGACTGCTGCTTTTCTTGGCGGATATTTTAACGGTTGCTTCGATCCCAACACGATCGTCGGTGAATGGGTGATGGAAGAATATGCCGATGATTTGGCAAGTGTAACCGGTGGTTATATAGAATTTACCCGCAATGGTCAGTATTGGGGCGGAGCTACGCCGGAGTACACCAAAGCCTCAGGCTTTGATAAAATACAGGTCGGTTTCGGTTCTGTATACACAACAGACGGCAATCATCTTCGATTGATTACCAATCCTTTGATAGATTATGGGTTAAATTATGATTTCAAGATCGAAGATGGCAGGTTGACAATGGTAAGCCATGAAATGGGAACAACCATGGTATATGTAAGATACAAGGGAACTGGTTGGTAAAGGAGGTCATCTGATGTTATGTTCTAACTGTCAAAATGAATTACGTGAAGCGGCGCGCTTTTGTGATAATTGCGGGACTGCGGCAGTACAAAGCAATACAGAATCGGCGCAAACTGATAGTGGTGTTTCCCAAGAGACCGGCGCAGGTACGGCAGAATCGCAAGATACGGCGGCGACAATCGCTGATACTGCTTTGGAAAATACGATTGCTTGTCCTAACTGTGGTAATCAGCTTCCTGCCGATGCGCTTTTTTGCAACATCTGCGGCGAGACCTTGACGGCAACCTTGCAACCACAGCCACAGCAGATGTCTATCCCCGAAGGGTTTTTGCTTGACCCCAATACCGGATATTACTATAAGGCTATGCCCGGGAATGATCCCGCTACCGGTATCAGCGGCATGTGGTATACATGGTTTTATCCTGAAAGCGGGGAATATCAACAACAATTTTATCCCGGCGGTTGAGGCAGGGCGGGTATTAAGATTGAAGTTGGCAGTATCTGCAAAAACACATACTTGTGATTCAACGTATGTGTGAAGATAGGTTTGTAAAAACCACATTAGCATAAATAATATCTGCAAAATTATGTACTATTAGTACAGGAGGTATATCATGGTATGTCCACATTGTCAGAATCAGCTTCCCGATAACGTGAATATTTGCTTTCATTGCGGGAAACCATGTGTAACAGCGAGTCAAGCGGGGCAGTATACCCCGCCGCCACAGTACCCGCAACCGGAATCACCACCACCTCAACCCACTTGGCAGCAGGAAGCACCACCACCTCAACCCATTCGGCAACAGGAAGCTCCCGCTCGCGGTCCCAGAAAGCTAAACCTCGACCCGCTTCCCGCCCGGGAAATGCACCCCCACGTACAGGGGACAGGGATGATATTCTTGCTAGGTTTGCTGACATGGTTGACAGCATTTATTTGGCCATTTGTCTTACTTGCCCGCATTGCAAGGGGATTGTGGGAGTTGATACCGCAGTTGCTTGATGGGTCGGTGACAGGCTTCGCCGGTAGCTTTTGGGAATCATTCAATCTGGAAAATTTCAGCGGTACCAATGCCGCCGCTTTTAGTGCCTGGAATACTGCCAACGAAATATTCAAGGCAGTTGGCGGGTTATTCAATTTTATCCTCGGAATGTTCTTAGTTTTGGTTGTTTTGATACTGATGCTTTCATTACTGGTAGCTCTGCGAAAAAACATCGGCGCAGCTCGTGGCTACATGGTTGCCAATTTAATCCTTTGCGCCTTAGGCAACTTGCTCAGCTACTCGGTCATCAAGAGAATGTCGGACACAATCGAGGTTTTGCAACCGCCATATCACAATATCCCGACCTTGGCACTCATCATGACGGCAGTGGTCGCCTTGCTTTGGATAATATCTATTCTTTATTACACATCACTGGTGGCAAAAAGCAAAAAACTGGCATGATGGCAGCAAGAAGGGATTTGCTCTATAAGCAGTAGAATAGAGGTTAATGCATTTAGTAAACTTGTAATTGGAAGAGAGGGTTAAAATGGGAATTTTGCTGGGAATAGTAGGTATCGGGCTATCATTACTTTGTGTTTTCTATGCGTTTGGGCGGTTGAACATGGTTAGTTCCATCGCTGGTGGTGATGTGGATATGTCACTTGATCCGGCAATTACCGAAACTGCCTACAAGGTTGATTTGAATGAATTTTTTTCCAAACTGGATGTATATGTAAGTGCGATTAAGACGATGAATGTCAAAAGGCTCAACAGTATTGTTTCCGATGAGCTTTATCATCTGACTGAAGTTGAAATTGAGGGCTTGGCAAGAGCGGGTGTCCGCCGCGATATCGAATACACGATGACAGGCTATGTCGATGCTCCGAATATTTTTCAAGATGGAAAATCAGCATGGTGTGGTGTTACTTTCCCTTGTAAATATACAGAGAGATTTATCGACAATGTAACCAATCAAGTACTATATACTAAAGAAACTGATAATGCCGAAATCATCATGGCAATTGTCCGTAGTGATGTTCGTGAATCCGATGAAGAAATGGCTTGTCTCGGTTGCGGGCAAAGAGTTGTTCCTGAGGGGGGATTATTGGTATGTGAGTATTGCCAAGCTCGCCATTCATTCGACAGTTATGGTTGGAGCATCAATACTGTTACTTTCGTTGACTATAACTTTACCGGAAAAGAAAAAAAGGAATATCAAGCAATAATGGCAACGATAATCGGCACAGTGGCGTTACCGATACTCGGTTTTGCATCAGGGGCAGTATCATTATTTGTACCATTTTTCATTATTGGATATCTTTTCATGTTCGGTTTCGTGACTTATTACTTCGGGGTGAAATTACCGGCTTCCATTGTTAGCTTCAGGGAAATGAGACAAATAGACCCGCTCTTTTCCGTGGTAAAATTTGCCGCACGAAGAGCGTATCTGATTTCGCTGTTCTTCGGAGCGATGAACTATAATCCCAACAAAATCAAGCAGTTTATCGACCCCCATATTTTCACAGAAATCATGCAGAACTTTAATACCAGCGGGAACACAGTTTTGACGGCACAGATGATAGACAGCGGGGTCGGGCAAGCAATCGTCAAACATGCCGGGAAGCTTTATATTCCGATGTCACTCAATTATCGCTTGATAATACTTGATAGCAACAGGATTGCCCATGTTGTGGAAAGGAAGCTTAACTGCCAGATGTGCCGTGATGAAGCGGTGAAGTCAGGGGTCAAACCGATTGGTGAGGGGATGCGTTGCCAAAGATGTGACAAAGTCGTCAACTTGACCGCCACCGGGAAATGCAAATACTGCGGCACGGAACACGATTTGGCGCAATTTGACTGGATATTCGGACGTGTGGACGGGAGTATGATACTATGAAAACCAGGGTCATACAGTCATGTGGTTTTCGTGCTTGCACGAGTGCGTAGCGCGAAGCAATCCGTGGTTTTTAGAAGTAGTATGTTTACTCGCACGAGAACGTAACCTGATAGGGTGAAGTTCGAGTACTCAACCCTATTTACTAACATCGTAACAAAGGAGGTTTTATGTTTTGTACTTCATGCGGTAAGACACTTCCCGACTTCGGGAGATTTTGTACTTCGTGCGGAGCGGCGAAGCCGGAAAATGCAGCTTCTGTGCCGCCATCACCAATGCCAACGGTAGCGGTATCCCCGTTTTCATCACCACCGCCAGCGGCACAATCTCCACCGCCGCCAACAACGAGTAGGTCATACGGAGACATCGACACCACGATTATTGATGCCGTCAATGCTGAAAGTGGAGTCAGTTCATTCGCAAACGAGAAGTCCGGGTATCTCGTTTTCACCGATAAGGCGATGTTCTTTTATGACTATGATCCCATCGAAAATGATAAGTTAAAATGGGATCGGCTTAGCCTCAATGACCTTGACAAAGAGCTAATCAAGGATCGGATGACATACAGGGATATCCATTCGATATTTTATGAAAAAACCTTGGGTGCAGAGGTCTATTTTTACCTATATGATAACAGATTGATTATTTTGGACCTTCCGGGGAAAAGCTTCAAGAAGTTACAGGAAATAACAGGCAAATATATTCCCGGGCTTACATATGTACCGAACAAAGAAAGAAGCTATAGTCCGAGTCTTAGCGATGCTGACCCGCGCAATCCTTATGGACATCGTTATGACCCATCATTTACCCGTGCATATGTGATTGCTGATGCAAAAGGTTTTCCGGACAAGTTCAATGTCCTCGATGATGCGATTGCTGCCGCCAAACGTGACGGTACTTTGCCCGCCGGTTGGAATCTGGCAGTTGAACGAATGACGAAAGCGAAGCCGATTCCCGGCGTACCAACGATATTTGCACAAGATTCCTTTGAGTTCTTGGAAGACAAGGTGAACTTGACGATGACAGAGACAGCGGACGAGCTGATTGCCTCATTCATGCCGGCGGAGGGTTTTGATGTAGATAATAATACCGGAGTCGCCGTGCCTTGGGACAACCAATCGCTTTATGTGTTCGCGCTATGGCCGGATGATGGTAGTTATTATCCTGCTAAGATTACATCACGAGTCAATGATCAGGTAAATGTCCTTTTCTTTGACCATCAACACCGCATGGCGAAGGCACAGGAGTTAATCAACAAGGAGTCTATCTTTACCATGATAACAGCATGTGACCGTGATATGGGAGGGATGTTTTATCCATGTAAGATAAGCATTACACCTGACAAGCGTTTTGAGGCTAAGTATCAGGACGACGGCACGAAAGCCATCGTAGAGATGAAGCAGTTCCAGATTCGTTCGTGAGTGGTGTAACATTTCACCGCAGAAGCAAATTAGTTATTCCGGTAAGAAAAAATGGCGAATAGACTTTTCATCCGGAAGCGAAGTAAGCATAAACATGTAAAAGCCAAGCAGAAAGGGGAATACCAATGGGAGGATTGATAGAAATTGCAAAGGGCAGTATTAAAGGAACGCTAAAAGACCAGTTCCAGACTGCCATCAACTGTGAGGATATGGGTAATGAATTACTAATGGTCAAAAAGACCAGTCCCAACGGTATTATCCGCAATGGCAGCATAATCATAGTGAATCTGGGACAACTGGCGGTATTGGTTGATAACGGGGTCGTGGTCGATGCCTGCGCCGAACCGGGAGCGTATGAATGGAACTCAGACGCCTCACCGGCTTTTTTTGCCGGCGACTTCGGGGGAATGTTTAAGGAAATGTGGCGGCGCTTTGCGTTCGGCGGAGCTACTTTCCAAGACCAAGCTATTTATTACATCAACTCCACGGAAATTACTGATAACAAATATGTGACCGTTGATCCGATTACCTGTGGTTCATGGGGACACAGAAAAATCAACGAGTTCACAGGCGAAGCATTACCATTGATGATTGACCTTAAAGGATCGGGGAATTATACTTTTTCGATTACCGAACCTGCTGTGTTCATGCAAAGAATCGGTGGTACAGCTAATATGTACTTCAAGGATATCCTAGTTGATCAAATGCGGACTGAGGTGTGCGAAATGTTTCAGCAAATGCTCAATACGATAATGGGTATCAGATATGATGAAAATGGGATAATGATACCGCCAATACTGCCATCAGATATAATGTCAAGGGCAAAAAATATCGGAGATATGATGAAGACCAGTGACTTTGAAATGACCTTTGAAGAACGTGGTATAAAAATCGGCAAATTGACGATCGAGAGTGTGAAACTAGAGAAAGAGAGCCATGATGCTATTCGTGAATATGAAAAATTGATGGAGTCGAGATCGTATCAGAATATGCAACACGCAAGGGTTGAAGATACGAAGCGGGCTGTGGGTAGCAATGAAGCGGGTCTGGGTGTCGGCTTCCTTGGTCTGGGAATGATGAACAATATCATGGGATCGGGTATGGCTGGTCAGCCAATGATGGGTCAGCCGATGATGGGTCAACCAATGATGGGACAACCGATGATGGGTCAACCGATGGCAGGTCAGCCAATGATGGGACAGCCGATGGCAGGTCAGACACAACCAATGGGGGCGGCGATGATGGGTCAGCCAATGGCAGGTCAGCCGCAGCCGATGGCAGGTCAACCGCAACCGATGGTAGGTCAGCCTGCGGCAGCTGCTACGGGGGTAACATGTGCTTGTGGGCAACCGATAGCAGGAAAGTTTTGTGCTGATTGCGGGGCAGCCGCTCCTGCTCCTACTGCTTCTACCGCTCGTTTTTGTACTGAGTGCGGCGCAAAAGCAGAAGCAGGGAAGTTTTGTTCCGAGTGCGGCGCAACGATGGCGTAGGAGAGGTGGAGATTAGGGTATGTAAGAATGGCTACTAGTAAAACTATGTTGCGCTAGTAGTCATGTTATTGCATCAAGTGTAATGGCGGTGTACTTGAAGTGATAGGCATTTGATATCATTACACTAAAACTCATCTGTTTCAAATAGTTTCGTCTTTATATCTTCATATCCGTATTCCTTGCTAATCAACTTGTCAGCATATAATAATAAATTACTGATTTCCACAGCATTACCTTTCGTGGAAGAACTGATAGACAGCCTTTTGATTTGGTTCTTATAGTTTCCTGTGAAATGTCCTGATATAAAGAGAAAGTAAAATTCGGAAATATCCTTGCTAAAATTCACCCACCATTTAGAAGGATTGGTTTTTTCATCACGAACAAGATTTTCTCTCACATAACGCTCCATTTCATCTGCTTGCGAAATTGGCAAACTATAACCTTTTGCGTAGGCTTTTGTATCTATAATGATACCATAATTATTGTTGAGATTTGTTGTATAAACTATACCATCTGGTTTTCGGCTACCACCAAGGTGTAATCCACCAAATTCACATTCTTCAGTTAACAACTCAATGGTTTTCATTTCAAATAATCTGTTTTGTAAACTATCGTAAGCAAGGTCAACTAATGACAAATACTCATGAGAAAGGTGAGAAATCTGATGGCGGAGTTCTTCTTTTAGGAACTCCATGTCAGATTTTTTGTTGATATCGGTATTGGTATGATGAACTCATTTATTTGGTCTCTCCATTTATAGTTATCACCACTTATTTCTATATCCAACCCCATGTTGATTAATCCTTTTACATCATCATGTATTGAGCATAAAGTGGTATCGATATTGTGTTTTGCCATTATTGGACAACGTAGGATATCCCAAGCGGTAGCACTTTTTTTGGCATATAAATAGTTAAGAATTAATGCTCGTCTTGTACGAAGATATTCACGGTCTATGCCTTTTGTGGCAAGCATTTCATAAAACACGTTTTTAGGAATACGTGTATGTTTACTTTTGCCTAGTGCTCTATTTAATGCTGTTAGTCCTTGTGCAGTTATCATAAATGCATGATTGATTTTGCTAGTGTAGGTTTTGCCACCGAAACATACAGTAATTTCTTTAGGAATCCTTTCTAACAATCCTAGTTTAATCAACCATTTTGATATCATGCGTGCATATTTATCAGAGGAACCCTCCCAGTCTGTTTTCATTTTGGCTTTTTCTACGGTATTTTTAGTATTGGCAATAGCTCGAACTAGAGTTGTTTGCGGCATACTGGTAAAGCCTACTTCTCCAGTAAAGCCTAACTGCTTTCCGATTTCAAACTTAGTAAGGTGTGCACTGTCAGAGGCAAGCAACGTTAAGATACGTATTGCTGGAGGATAAGCAAGAATAGCATTGATTAGTAATTTTTTTCATCATTGTTTATTTCCTTATTGCCGACATATGCCTCGGATAATGCTAATCCATTTTTCGTTATTTCAAATGTATCAGAAAACTGGTCATATTTTATAAAACCAAAGCAGTGCGCCCAACGAATAAACCCATCTGCGGACCAATCATCTATAAACCCTTTTTTACCTTGCCCCTTTACGCACGCTTGTACAATAGCATTACACCGTGCTTTAGAACGTGGTGTAAAAGAAGAACCCACTAAGTGTGAGTATTTTACCTTTAGTGGATCAGACTTTAATGCCAGAAGCAAAGCCAATTGACCATCTTTTATCAGAACTTTTTCGGGAATTATTTTCTCTATCAGTTCATTGTGAACACTCGAGTTCTTGTCAAAAATTGCCACAACATTACATAAACTGCGAAAATCACTAGGGTTTTGAACCCAACCCAGAGTGCGGAACTTTCGGATTTGCGTTGGTAGAATTAAAATCATACAGCTTTGAGCATCAGAAATTAGTCACCAAGACTTCTGTGCTTCCTCCTCTCGTGGTATTGTAACTAGAGTTATTGTATCCAAAATCCAAGATGGTAACATCATATTTTTTTGCCCATTCTGATAGGATTTCGTTTGTTCTATCTTTATGGGTCAGAACATTAGACAAAGCAAATCGGATTCCTTTGTCATGTAGTTCATCCAAAAGGCGGTATAGACTAATTTCCTGTTCTTCTTTCCAATCCTTAAAACCTCTATTGCCGTCATTATATGAGCCAGTTGTAATTAGGTAAGGCGGGTCACAATAAACCATATCATTATGTGTTAGTGCGTTAAGATCAATTTGTGTAAACTCAAAAGCAGAAAACTCAATGTTCATTTTCTTGATACGCTCAAGAAACAAAAGCAAATTAGTCCGCATATTTTCTGAAAAATGACTACGGTTTCTGCCAAAGGGATTGTTATATTCATGATTGTTGTTAAAGCGAAACTGGTAGTTAAATGAGTAACATGAAAGAGTATACAAATCGATTGGGTTTTGGGTTAGGTTGTAGTAATTGCGAAAATCTGTAAAACCACTTTCGTTATCTTTTGATAAGTTGAACCTTGTAATGGAATCCTCGATTTGTGTGATAATTGCTTGTGTGTCGGTTTTTTGGAAGACTTGATACATTTCGACAATTTTGGTATTGATATCATTACAAACTACGGCATCAGCAATTATGTTTATACCGACATTACAACCACCTGCAAACAAATCTATGAAAGTACCATCGACTTGCGGAAAAAGAGGGAGGATTTGTGGCAGGAGTCTATATTTGCCGCCAATATAATTGAGCGGGCTTTTAAGGTATTTTCTTGTTTTTCGTTCTCTTGTAACGGAGTGATTTGCCTTTATCGTGAAAGTAACTGAGCGACTCTTTCTTTTACGGATATAAAATAAATACTCTTGTAAATCATGGTCTCCCTTTACAATCTTACTTTTGTATTTACGATAAGGAATGTCATATCGTTTATAACTACTTTTGATACCGTGTTTTTTTAGAATATCCTCTATTTGTGCGGCAGTCATGAGTCCGTTATTGTTGTAACTAAGTATTATGCTCTTAAAGTTTGCTTTGTCTATTAAGTCCTCGAATACATCTAAAACATCACTCTTAGAACAATATGCAGATTTTTCATCATCATATGGACGAACTCCTGTAATACCTTTGATTGGCGGACTATCATATCTGGAGATGGTTTCTAGTAAATGATAATTGGGAACATACTGTCTTCCATTATAAGGAGGATCTAGATACAAGATATCGCCTTCCAACTCACGGATTAGTTTATTTGCGTCCATATTGTAGCATTTGTTTTTTTGAGTATTATCATAAATCTCTAACCTTACCATCTCAAAATCCTTTAGTGCTCGTTTATCCCACTCTTTTAAATATGCACCATAAGTTCCGGTTATGTTTGAAACATAAGGAACACCTTCAATCAACGCAGCAAGAAGATAGTAGTATTCATTATCACTAATGAGTTTGCTTTGCTTCCATGCTTCAACAGTATTGCGAATAAAATCAATGCGAAGCGCATTTTTATGGGAAAGATACATACGCTTGCATTTATCATTTGGTGAATAATTTTGTGTGATAAATAAGTCGGTATAATTTTGTTCATCTATATCAGTCCTTACTTCTTCTAAAAAGCGTAAAGGATTATAGATATCAATGCCTGCCAAACCATGAAATGATGGTTTTTGGTTATACTCAATAGTGGCTTTTTGAAGGACATATGAGAAGTGTAAAATATCATTGGTGTGAATTTCATAGCGTGGTTTAAAATAACGGGCGACACTACCAGTTCCCGCAAAAATATCACAAAATACCCTCTCGCTTCCTGAGGAATTTTCCCGTATTACTGTATCAATATGAGTCAAAAGCTGACTCTTGCCACCGATAAACCGCAAATGACACCTCTTTACATCCCGAAACATCCTTGATATAAAGATATCATCGTGGATTATATCTGTCAAGGAAATTCCGTGAGATGCACTTTCAACTCGGCAACCTCGATACGTGGGTTGAAGTACCGCCGCCGGTCTTTTGTTTTGCTTCCGTATTCTTATTCAAGTATTTGTAGTTTTTGATGGTTATTAGTATAGCATAACCGACCTTGATAAACCAGAATTGGTATGATTACGCAAGGAAGCGAACTCATTCCATTTAGCTTCATTTGACTGCATATTCATATAACAAAATTAATCTCTTGAACTGCTATATATCGACTGTCAACAAAGAAGTTTTGGTAAGGGTACTCTTTGTTTGATGCATCAGATGGAAGTTCTTCCGTAAACCAAAGTGTATCGGATGAACGTGATATGGTGAATTTCCAGTTATTTAGTACATTTGTTCCTAGTATTATATGACGTAACAACCAGTCATCAAAAGGATAAGCCAAGGCAGCAACTCGATTCAGAGTAATACCACCACTCAACGTCAAGCTGTGAATAATACAAATCTGCGCCTTTCCTGTCTTGCCACCAATCGAAATAGCCATGCTGTCGGGAAGCAGTGTGGCAAACTTTTCTGCCAATGCACGGTCAATCATTGTATTGAATGCTCCTGTGTCAATGAGGACACGAACATTTTCCATACGGGTAGTTGAATCAACATTGCCAAGAGAAGCTAATGTAACATATCTATGGCGAACGTCGGTCAGGAGGCTAACTATATTGTCCAAGCATTATTCCCCCTTTTTCCTTAGAACCAGTGATTATCATGCCTCCGCCATTATATTCATTCATTTTTATCTCATCCAGTAACTCCACTTGCTCGCGCGTAGTGTCTACAGATGCCACCAGATATCCTTTGCTTAGGTTCGGGAATCGTTCACAGTCCAACAACACAGTCTTACCCTCAAAATCCCGATCAACATCAGTTTCGGTTAGCAAGCGAGTTCCATCATATCTAATCAAGTTCATAGTATATTCTCCCCGTGTCTGTCTCTGTAATTATATCAAATCTGTGTTCTTATGGCAATGAGAGTTCTCACCATTTGCCTCGCTATTTCATCACAAACTTTATTCGAGCGGAAAGTTGCCAATGTCATTCGTTTTGCATCAGAAGTATCATGGACAGTTTTTCGCAGTAATAATCAGAATTGGTTCATCAAAGTCGCTTAAAATCTTCTCTCCAACTCTCCCTACATCGCCAATATCACCCTTGTCGTCATTTCACACTTGATAATGGGCGATGTTGGTGATATAACCCATGTGATGTCAAACGCGGGTTCTATCATATTCAGCAAATGATTTTGGAAAGCATATAACACCCGATAAATGGCGGAAAGCCTAGGGTTTTGCTAAATGGTATATGTCCCATAGGAGGGTAATTGCCTAATGCGGTCTGGGTTTATTCCACATCATTTCCAGCCCCTTCAAGCAATATACTTCAAATTTTCTATAAAAATTCACACCGTTTTTCTCGACTTTAATACCCAAACAATTATCACAGCAAGAACACCAAGCACCGCAATAAGCAGCAAAACTACCCATATCCTCGTATTGCTGTCGTCGTCGGTTTCGGGAACGTGTGTGCCGGGCGTCTCATCGCCATCGTCAATATCCGGCGTCTCATCGCCAACATCAATATCCGGCGTCTCATCGTCCACATCAATATCCGGCGTCTCATCCTCAACGTCAATATCCGGCGTCTCATCCCCAACGTCTATATTTGTCGCAACAGCCTCAATATCAATATCGACCGTCACAGTAAACATCGCAATGATATCTGTAAATTCTGCAAAAAATGTATATGTATCAGACGCAAGAGTCCTCAGATAGTTCCTCTTCAAAGTGAGTACCGTACTGCCGGCAGCTACCGTATAGTTATTATCATCAACCACGCCCTCGTCCAGCACCAGACGTACAAAACGCGTATGGTCAATATCTATAGTAACAGTAACATCACCTCTGCCTGACCATATTGAGACGGGGGAGTTGACGGGATTCCACCACTGAGCATAAAGAGTGATGTTATTATTAACAATCTCAATAGCAGCACCATCGGCAAACTCTGTGCCGCTGCCGTTCGCAGCCGTATTCCAACCGACAAATTTATGTCCCGGTCTGGTGAACGCATTTGCTCTTAATGTATAGCTTTCTCCCTTTACTACATGCCCGGTCGCCATACTGCCCGACCCGCCGTTGGCGTTGTAGGTAATTGACCTTGTCTCAACAATGTCCGACCCGCCGTTAATTGGTTTTGGGGCAGGGGCTATACGCAGCACGTTTTCGAAATTGTGAAAATTTCTATCATAAATTACAGTATAGCCGGGCGCGTCAGCGAAGAAATACTGAGCCTGTGTTCCTGAAGCACCTGACCCTACAATCACGTTCACGCTCGCATCGAGAGTTTCATCTACATCCAGTATTTTTCTCACGCCGACTCTCATTCCCGAGCGCGGAGTATTACCGCTCGTACCCAGAGTGATAAAAGTATCTGCCCCTAACAGGGTAAGATTATCAGCAGCTCCGTTCGTTAGAGAATTGCCGTTTATAACTGCGCTACCGCCGATGATAATATCACCTGTGCTGTCTATTAAAGCCCCGCCGCCGTCCCGTCCTGCTTTATTGCCGCTTATATGTGCGTTACCGCCGATGGTAATAACACCCGTATCGATTTTAATAATCCCGCCACCATCCCGTCCTGCTGTATTGCCGCTTATTATTGCTTTGTCGCCGATGGTAATATCCGAGTCTTTTATATAAACCCCGCCACCGTCCTCTATCGTGGAATTATCCCTGATAATGCTGCCGGTCATAGTGAATGTACTACCTTCCATGACAGAAACTCCTCCTCCGCTAAAGTCACCTCCCGTGCCTGCTTTATTGCCGCTTATCGTGCCGCCGTCCATAATAAACGTGCCGCCATTTATTATGTTGACCCCGCCGCCGCCACCGGCTGAAGTATTTCCACTTATAGTGCCGCCGTTCATAGTAAACGTGCCGCCATCTATATAAACCCCGCCGCCGCCGCCACTCTCAACTACTTTATTATCACTTATAGTGCCGCCTTCCATAGTAAATTTGCCGCCGCTATTTACCAAAACCCCGGCACCCGGGCTTCGTGAATCGTTTTTTGTCAGTGTGGCCCCGGCATTCATGATTAAAGTACCGCCGCTATTTACGGTAACAATAGGCGCATCGGTGGGAGCCTGATTGTATCCCAGAACAGTGATGTTTTCAAGCTCAAGCGTCCCATTATTAATCTGGAAATATGGGTTTCCCGAAAAATTGTGTATGTAAATGGATGTAAATGTGAGAGTGTGGGTATTATCAGTATCGCTTCTGATTGTGAGAGTTCTGCCGCTGTTATTAGCAATAGGGGGTAGTGCAACGTTAGTGGTGTTAATGGGGATGTCGTTGGTTATGATTATTGTCATATCTGTATTGCCGTTGTTAAAGGCAGTAATTGCAGTTTGTAATTCGCCTACATTACCAGCTTCTTGGCTCGTCGCCGCAAACACTTGTGGTATTTCAAAAAACAGAAAAACCCCAAAAACCATCACAAAAGCAACAAGCAGGGAAAAGAATTTTTTTAGCAATTTATGCTTTTTCATAATATAACTGTCCTTAATGTTTTTTTACGTTAATACTTTTAGTCATTCCTATATTTAGCCGACAGTACTCTTACCAGTATTATTTACATCAGCGATAACAGTAATTCAATTAATTTCTATTTCTGCAGAAGAGATTTTCCCAGTATTCGTAATATTTAGTTTCATATAATTTATCGCCTCCACATAGAATCTCAACTCCAAGCAAGTCAATTATATCATTTTGTTACAAAAAAACAAGTAGTAGAGTTCTTGAGTTTCTGTAAAACTTCAAAAATCAATCTTTTACGACCTCATTTTTGGGGTGGGTGTACGTTATAGTTTTGATAGCGAAGAGTACGGTTCTTGTTCATAATTACTGTTACACATTTTGGATTTATAGTGCAAGTTATTTTCAATATAATCATTGACCCAATTATAATCAAAAAAAACATCAGGTTGTTGCATAAAGAACTCTTTGATGCAAGCGTCTGTGAGAATGCTAGTATAAGAATCAATTTGAGCGATAGTGAAAGCTTTATAATCATATTGAACATCGAATTCTTCGGCAACATGAAAAATAACTATACTTTTAACCATTGGGACATTTAATAGATTTTTCATATCCCTACTGTATTCACGGATTTGTTCAACTGGATTCCGATAACTATTAAGCCGTATTTCATTGGCACTTTCACCATATTTGGCGTTGTAGACACGAACTTTTCCATTTTTTTCAATGCCAAAAGACTTAAAAGTTTTTGTTTTGAATATGTCAGGGCATGAATCTTTATGGATATATGTAGTTCCTTTCCACATTTTACTTTCAATAGCGTATAATCCTTTTGGAGAAACGACAAAAAAATCAATCTCTTTGATGCGGTTTTTTTCATCATACTTTAAATGATAATATACGGCTGTGTTTGAAAAAACCGAACAAGCAAACAGATCTCTGAAACATTTTATCAGCAGTAATTCACCGGCTGAAATATCTTCATTAATGTTATTTATTAATTGTTTTATACATCTATCAGCTTCTTCTTTTTGATCATGTAATTGGCTTTCTAATTTTTCAATTCTTTTTTTCATGTAAAGAACTCTGCAAAGAAGAGCGATAAGTAAGCAAACAATAATGAAAATTATCACTTCCATGACCTACTCCTTAAATAACTATTCTTCTTTATCCTGCGGAAGAAGGGACTTGAACCCTCACGAGCTAGTGCCCACAAGATCCTTAGTCTTGCTCGTCTGCCAGTTCCGACACTTCCGCTTATGGTATCTGCTAATAATTACCACGAAAAGAATCATAACACTTAGTCATGAAAAAGTCAAATGTGATGTGTAAAAACTCAACCCCATGTCATGTGTAAAAACTCAACCCCAACTCACAGTGGAGATTTCCAAGATAATTTACAGTATAAATACTCGTTAAAATATTCACTGGTAAAAACATTCCCCTCATTTTCTCCTTGACAACAAAATCACATTACTATATCATAGGCTATAGGGGTAAAGGGTATCAAAAAACACGAGAGGTATCACAATGAAAAAACACGCAAATGAAAAAGCAATAATCATGAGGCTAAGGCGGATTGAGGGACAAGTACGGGGTTTGGTCAGGATGATAGAAGAGGGAAAGGACTGTGAGGACGTGTTGATTCAGATTAGTTCGGTGAAATCAGCTCTTCACAAGACCGGGCAAGTCATCTTGGAGGGACATCTTCATCACTGTGTCGTTGATGCCATCCGTGACGGTGACGAAGAGGAAACCATCAGGAAGCTGTCATCTGCCCTAGAGCAATTTTCACGGATAGTATAGAAAGGAGACAACATGGGATGTAAAGAATGTGAAAATGACCTAAATACTGATGTTACAAACAAAAATATTTTGCGAAAAATATTCATCTGGTCATCAGGTATCCTGCCAACGGCAATAGGCGGGGTGTTCCTTACGATCAGTTTAGTGGTAATCGTGATTCTAAAAATCGAAATCCCCCTTGACCCTGCGTGGGTTGCTATCGGATTATGCGGCTATCCCCTCCTCTACCTCGCCATTTGGCGGCTACTTTTCCGCAAAGGGATACACAGGATTTCTTCATCACTACTCATTTCCATCGCCATGATTGCCGCTATCTTCATTGGTGAATTGTTTGCGGCGGGACAAGTCGCTTTCATTATGGCGATTGGCGGGATATTAGAGGAAAGGACGATAGCACGAGCAAAGAGGGGAATCAAGAACCTATTCAGCTTCATCCCGAAGCAAGCGCATATCATCAGGGATAGTATGCTTGTCGAAGTGGACGTGACAGAGGTGGTGGTTGGTGATATCCTGCGGATTCTGCCCGGCGAAACTGTACCGGTCGATGGGGAAATCATTTCCGGTACAACAGCGGTGGATCAAGTAATCATTACCGGCGAATCCCTGCCTATTGACATGACTGTGGGCGGTATAGTATACGGCGGGACGCTCAATCTTCATGGCACTATTGCGATTAGGGCGACGAAAGTAGGCGAGGATTCATCATTGCAAAAGCTTTTGCGCTTAGTGGAGGAAGCCGAGGAAAACAAAGCTCCTACCCAACAGATAATTGACAAATGGGCGGTCTGGCTCGTGCCGTTGACACTACTTCTGGCGATCGGAACTTATTTAATAACAGGTGATATTTATAGAGCAGTCACAGTCGCGATCGTGTTTTGCCCTTGTGCTTTGGCTTTGGCGACACCAACAGCGGTAATGGCGGCGATTGGTCAGGCAGCAACGAGTGGTGTAATCATCAAGTCGGGGGTAGCTTTGGAGCGGATGGGGCATATTGATTTGCTTGCCTTTGACAAAACCGGAACTATTACCCACGGCAAGCTGAAGGTAAGCGAGGTGATATCATTTACTGCTGATTTTTCCGAAGATTACGTTTTGCAGCTAACTGCCGCCGCTGAATCATACTCCGAACACCCGCTGGCAAAGGCTATCCTGGCAGCGGTCAAAGAAAAAAGCGATACATTGAAACTTCCAAGTAGCTTCGCTGTCACCGATTTTCACATGATTCCCGGCAAAGGGATAAGTGCCAAAGTCGATGAGTTGACGGTCTATTGCGGCAATCGCCGCTGGCTTGCAGAAAATGGCGTGGTATTTGACAGCGTAATGGAAGCTGCTTTTTCCCGCCTCAGTAATGAGGGCAAAGCGGTGGTAATGGTCGCTTGCGGCAATCCCACCCTTTCATGTATCGGTGTCGTGGCACTATCTGATGTCTTGCGTACTGAGACCGGCGGCGTTGTTAATGAGCTGAAAGAGCTTCATGCCGATATAGTTCTTTTGAGCGGGGATAACCGTCAGTCAGCAGAGTATTTTGCCCGGGAAGCAGGCTTCCCGGTTGTCCATGCCGAGCTGCTTCCTCACCAAAAAGTTGAGCATATTCGCTCTTTGCAAAACAAAGGGAAGATAGTTGGCATGGTTGGTGATGGTGTGAATGATGCTCCGGCACTCAAAACTGCCGATGTCGGTATCGCGATGGCGAGCATGGGAAGCGATATGGCGATAGAAGCCGCAGATATTGCCCTGATGGGAGATGACATCACGAAAATCCCCTACTTGAAGCGTTTGTCCAATGCGACCATCAGGCGGATTACGACTAATATTATGATTGCGATTGTTTTCAATCTGGTGGCGATTACCCTGTCAATGCTTGGCTTTTTGAATCCGGTTACAGGGGCATTGGCACATAATGTCGGGTCAGTAGCGGTGGTTTTGAATGCGGCAATGCTATATGAAAAAAAGTTTGAAAAATAGTTTTAGTATCGGCGGGTCAGTTCATGTTCGCCGTATCGAGGCGGCGGTGGAAACCCTGCAATGAATCCACTTCCCCCAGTCCGTGTTCTTGGGCATAGAGTATCCCCTCGGCGGCGGCGGCAGCGGCGGCGATCGTGGTCACATAGGCGATTTTGGCTTTGATAGCGGCTTTGCGCAGATAACTGTCGTCTTGAGTGCTGCTCTTATCAGCAGGGGTATTGATGACGATATCGATTTCGCCATTGGTAATCATGTCAAGGATACTCGGGCGACCTTCGTGGAGTTTCTTTACCTTACTGGCGGCGATACCGGCGTTGGCAATCGCCTGATAGGTTTTGCCGGTGGCGAGGATATTGAACCCGGCGGCAGCCAGACTGCGGGCAACGCTGACAGCACCGTCTTTGTCACGGTTATTGACGGTGATTAGAGCCGTTCCCGATATCGGCAAAATCGCTCCTGCTCCCTCTTGGGCTTTGTAAAAAGCTTCCCCTGCCGATACCGACAGTCCCAGTACTTCACCCGTGGAACGCATTTCCGGACCAAGGATAGGGTCTACCTCGTGGAACATATTAAATGGGAAAACCGACTCTTTGACCCCATAATAATCAATATCGGTGTTTTTGAGCTCTGCGACAGGTGAGGGTCGTCCGGTAAACTCGGCGGTGATGATATCAATCGCCAGCGGGACCATGCGGATGTTACATACCTTGGACACCAAAGGTACGGTGCGTGAGGCGCGTGGATTGGCTTCCAGTACATAAACAGTATCATTTTCGATAGCATACTGGATATTCATCAGACCCATGACCCGCATTTCGACAGCGATTTTGCGGGTAAAATTGCGGATTTTTGCCACATTTTCTGCACTAATCTGCCGTGAGGGGATGATACAAGCTGAATCTCCGGAATGGATGCCCGCCAACTCGATATGTTCCATCACCGCAGGAACGAAAGCCAATGTCCCATCGCTGATGGCATCAGCCTCGCACTCTAGGGCGTGGCTCAGGAAGCGGTCAATCAAAATCGGGCGATCAGGAGTCACATTGACCGCAGCTTTCATATAATCAATCATGCTCTCGTCATCATAGACAATCTCCATTCCCCTGCCGCCGAGGACATAAGAGGGTCGCACCATGACCGGATAGCCAATCCGAGCGGCGATGGCAGTAGCTTCATCAACACAGATTGCCATACCCGATTCCGGCATCGGAATTTCCAGTTTTTCCATCATCTCCCGAAAGAGGTCACGGTCTTCTGCCATATCAATAACTGCCGGGGGAGTACCGAGGATTTTTACCCCGTTTTTTTCCAGCTCTGCCGCCAGATTGAGGGGGGTTTGTCCGCCAAACTGGGCGACAACACCGAGTGGTTTCTCTTTTTCATAGATACTAAGGACATCTTCGAGGGTCAAAGGTTCAAAATAGAGTTTGTCGGAGGTATCATAATCGGTGGACACGGTTTCGGGATTGCAGTTGACGATAATAGTAGCAAAACCGAGCTTTTTTAGCGCAAGTGATGCATGGACACAGCAATAGTCGAACTCGATTCCTTGTCCGATCCGATTCGGACCGCCGCCGAGTATCATTACTTTAGGCGGGGAATTTTCATCATCGGGAGTGGGGTTTTCACCGACTTCATTGTATGTCGAATAATAATAAACGCGGTCTTCGGTGCCGCTGACATGGATGTTATCCCAAGCCTCGACGATTCCGATTTCATGACGGCGATTACGGATTTTTTCTTCGGGTATTTGTAACAAAAAGCCCAGATATTTGTCGGAAAAACCGTCACGTTTCGCCTTGATTAGGATTTCATCGGTAGGCAGACCGCCGGTATGTGCTTTCACTTCCTGCTCTGCCGCCAAGAGTTCTTGCATTTGTTCAATGAAATAATGTTTCACCTTGGTGAGGTGGTGGATTTCGGCGGCACTTGCACCTTTTTTTAGGGCTTCATACATGAAAAAATGGCGTTCGCTACTGGGTGAAGCCAGTAGCTTTAACAAATCCTCTTTGCTGTAGCGGTCAAAATCGTTGCTGTCGCCGAGACCGTAACGCCCGGTTTCGAGACTGCGGATAGCTTTTTGAAAAGCCTCTTTGTAGGTTTTGCCAATACTCATGACCTCACCCACAGCCCGCATTTGTGTCCCGAGTTTGTCTTCAATTCCTTTGAATTTTTCAAACGCCCAACGGGCAAATTTGATGACGACATAATCACAATTTGGGACATATTTCGCCAGATTACCGTGCTTGCCGCAAGGGATTTCTGCCAGAGTGAGTCCACATGCCAACATGGCACTAACGAGAGCGATCGGAAAACCGGTCGCCTTGGAAGCGAGGGCGGAGGAGCGGGAAGTACGGGGGTTGATTTCAATGACGATGATGCGGTCGCTGACAGGGTCATGGGCAAACTGGACATTGCAGCCGCCGATGACATTGACCGATTCGACGATACGGTAAGCCTGTTCCTGCAAGCGGCGTTGACATTCCTCGCTGATGGTGAGCATCGGCGCAGAGCAAAATGAATCGCCGGTATGAACACCGAGCGGGTCGATATTTTCTATGAAGCAAACGGTAATCATGTTGTTTTCGATATCACGGACAATTTCCAGTTCCAGCTCTTCCCAACCGAGGATAGATTCTTCAACCAGTACCTGACCGATACGACTGGCACGCAAACCGCGGGCGCAGACAGTTTCCAATTCATCTTTGTTGTAAACCAAACCGCCGCCGGCACCACCCATCGTGTATGCAGGTCTGATAACGACTGGATAGCCGAGGTCATCAGCGATGGCAAGGGCTTCATCAACGCTGTAAGCGACGGCGGATTTTGCCATTTCGATACCGAGACTGTCCATCGCTTTTTTGAACTCAATCCGATCCTCGCCCCGCTCTATCGACTCAACTTGGACTCCGATTACTTTTACGTCATAGCGGGAAAGTACTCCGGCTTTGTCCAGTTCCGAGCAAAGATTAAGCCCTGATTGACCGCCGAGATTGGGTAGCAGGGAATCGGGGCGTTCCTTGGCGATGATTTGTTCCAAGCGTTTGACATTGAGTGGTTCGATATAAGTAGCGTCGGCGATTTCGGGATCGGTCATTATCGTGGCAGGATTGGAATTGACGAGGACTATCTCATAACCGAGATTCCGCAGAGCCTTACAGGCTTGAGTACCGGAATAGTCAAACTCACAGGCTTGCCCGATTACAATTGGTCCGGAGCCGATAATTAGTACCTTTTGGATATCGCTTCGACGCGGCATGGTTTTCTCCTATAGGTGGTGGTTATTACTTATGCCAGTATAAAGAATAAGATAGGAGAAGTCAAGGAATATGCTTTTTGCGCCGCTACTAGCGCCGCTACTACCTTTGCGCCGCTACTACTCATTCCAAAAACATGTTACAATGAACAATATCAAACATTCAGGAACAGGAGACTGAAAATGACCCTTGAAACAAAGCGACTATTACTTCGTCCGCTTACAGCAGATGATTTTGAAGCCGTACACTCATGGGCTAGCAATCCCGATAATGTACGTTTCATGTCATTTGGACCGAACACCGAGGAGCAAACACGGGAATTTTTGACATTAGTTACAGCGGGTAGGGATTTTGCCGTAGTTCTAAAAGCAACAGGTACGGTAATTGGTAGCGGCGGTGTTTATGCTGATGAGGACAACGATACCGGACACATTGGTTGGATACTTCATCGAGATTATTGGCAAAAAGGTTATGGCACGGAGTTTGGCGGTGAAATTATCCGTTATGGTTTTGAAGACCTAAAGCTGCGCCGTCTTACTGCACCATGCGCCGTCGATAACTATGGTTCTTGGCGGGTGATGGAGCGAAATGGGATGCGCCGTGAGGCTTTGCACCGCAAGGCATTTTGGGCGAGGATTGACAAGGAATGGGTAGATTTGGTGCATTATGCTATTTTGGCGGAGGAGTATCGGCTGAACAAGGGCAAATCAGTAGCGGCAAAGGCGACCAAAGCGGTGACTATTACATACCGTGAAGCTTCGGCGGCTGATATTGATGCTCTCAACAATCTGCTGTTTTCGTTATACCATAACGAAGGGCAAGACAGTAAGGTGACGTGGGAAGAGTTGGTTGCCGAGAATGAGAAGATTCTTGCTGACGAAAATCATGTTTTTTTCCTCGCATTTGCTGAAGATGAGGCAGTCGGGGTTTCTCATGGCTCGCTGCGGCGTGAATATGTGAATGGCACGAATGACGAACTAAAAGGCTACCTCGAAGCGATATATGTAGTCCCGCATTACCGCAAAAAAGGAATCGCTTCGGAACTTGACAAGGTTATCGGGCATTGGGCGGTCAAGAACGGTTGCCGGGAAATGGCAAGTGATTGTTTGCTTGAAAATACTGATAGTTACGTTTTTCACCGTCGGATAGGTTATGAGGAAACAGAGCGCAATATTTTCTTCTTGAAAATACTCACCCCCTAGAACAACCCCACCCCCAAAAAGGATTTTACCTCATCACGGCGAATATTAGTAGTAGGGGGACAAAGGATGAACATTCGTGAGGATTTGGAACGGCGTGAACGGGAAACATTAAGTCCGTTTGCGGCATTTAGTGCCGACACCAAGGGACGGGAGCGTGAGGAAGAAATCTGCGATTTGCGCCTCGATTATCAGCGTGACCGTGACCGGATTTTGCATAGCAAATCTTTTCGCCGCCTCAAGGAGAAGACCCAGGTATTCTTGATTCCTGAGGGCGACCATTACCGAACCCGCCTGACCCATACCCTGGAGGTAGCCCAGAATGCACGGACAATCGCCAAAGCCCTGCGCCTCAACGAGGAACTGACGGAGGCGATTGCCCTGGGACATGACCTCGGACACGCTCCTTTTGGTCATGCGGGAGAAAGGGTTCTTAGTCAACTTTGCCCCGGCGGCTTTGTCCATAGTGAGCAAAGTGTGCGAGTAGTTGAGGTTTTGGAAAAGAGTGGCATCGGCCTCAACCTAACCCATGAAGTCCGTGACGGTATCAGAAATCATCAGACCAGCGGCTCTCCGGCGACCTTGGAGGGCAAAATCGTCCGTTTTTCGGATAAAATCGCCTACATGCACCACGATATGAACGATGCTATCCGTGGCGGTATTTTGAGTGAGGCTGATGTCCCGCGGCAGATTTGTGATGTCGTCGGTGAGACCACAGGCGAACGGCTTGACTACTTTATCCGTGACCTTATTTCCACCAGTTATGAAAAAAACGATATCTCGCTGTCACCGGCGGTGAACACGGCTTTGATGGAACTCAGGGATTTTATGTTTGAGCGGGTTTACCAAAACAAGGAAGCGAAAAGCGAGGAGAAAAAGGCAGAAATGCTGATGGCAACACTATATGATTATTACTACAAAAATCATGATAAGCTGCCAAGGGATATTCTGCGTTTAGAGGAAAGCGGGGCAAGCTTGGCACAGATGGTCTGCGATTACCTAAGTGCGATGACAGACCGTTTCGCCATCGCCCAGTACGATGAAATTTTCGTGCCGAAGTCATGGATTTGAAAACGATAGCATCGTCATTTTGGCTGATAATGCTTCTGAGGATATTGCTCCACCAATTATACTTTGCCAAAAGATTTGCGAGGAATTTTTGTGTAGAGCAAGGAAACGACGATGACATGTACCTCTAGGTACATTAAGAGGAGTTGACGAAGCTATACGCTAAAATTACCGTAAATACTTGGTAAAGTTTAGTTGGGGGAGCAATAAATGTACTATGCCGAAGAACTGGTAGAGGATGTCCGTGTCCGTAATGATATCGTGGATATTATCTCGGGTTATGTGAGGATTACCCGCAAGGGAAACAGTCATTTTGGGCTTTGTCCTTTTCACAGCGAAAAGACCCCCTCGTTTTCTGTGTCCGGACCACGGCAAATGTATTATTGCTTCGGTTGCGGAGCAGGGGGCAATGTTTTCACCTTTATCATGGAGTATGAGAATTTTTCTTTTCCTGAGGCGGTAAAGCATCTTGCCACCCGGGTGGGAATATCCTTGCCTGATGTCGAGTATAGCGAAGAGACACGGGCAAATGAGGGCAAAAGAGCGAAGCTATTGGAGGTAAACAAGGAAGCGGCACGTTATTTTTATCATCAACTCCATAGCGAACGTGGCGAAAAGGCATACCAGTATCTGGAAAGGCGGGGTTTGACCGCCGCCACCATCAAGGCTTTTGGACTGGGTTATGCCCTGAAAACGAGCGATGACCTTATCTTATATTTGCAAAGTAAAGGCTACCATGAGAGTCTCATTCGTGAAGCGGGGTTGGCGACATATAGTGAAAAACATGGCATGAATGACTTGTTTTGGAATCGGGTGATTTTTCCCATCCAAGACCTCAATCACCGGGTTATTGGTTTCGGAGCGAGGGTGATGGGTGCTGGTGAACCCAAATACCTCAACTCGCCGGAAACGATGGTTTTTGACAAAGGAAAAAGCATGTACGGTCTCAATTTTGCCCGTACTGCCCGCAAAAAGCATCTCATCATCTGTGAGGGCTATACTGACGTAATCGCCCTGCATCAAGCAGGATTTACCGAGGGGGTGGCTTCACTGGGGACAGCTTTTACTGCCGGGCAAGCCCATTTGATGCGGCGGTATGCCGAAGAGCTGATCCTCGCATATGATAACGATACTGCCGGGGAACGAGCGGCACTTAGAGCTCTTGATATCATTGCCGAAAGTGGTCTCGCAGGTCGTGTTCTTGACATGAGACCCAGCAATGACCCCGACGATTTCATGAAATCACAGGGAGCCGCAGAGTTTGAAAAAAGGATCAAAAATGCTGAAAATGGCTTCATCTTTGCCTTATCGGTAATGGAGCGGAGTTTTGACCAAAATGACCCGGGACAAAAGACCCGTTTTCACCGTGAGATAGCCGCCAAGCTATGCGAACTGGCAGATGATGTCGAACGTGACAATTATCTGGCGGCTGTATGTGGAAAATACGGTATCAATCCTGAGAATATGCGCAGTTTGATTGTGAGTCAGGCGGCAAAAAGGGGGACGGTACGGGGAGCGACAAGACCACACTCAGGGAGGCATAGGGTGAGGGAAGTCGAAGACCATGTCCGCAAGGCAGAAAAGGCGTTGCTGATATGGTTGGCGGAAGAGCCGGGGCTTTTTCCCAAGATAAAAGGATTGTTGGCGGTTTCTGACTTTTCCTCACCGCTTTATCAGGAGGTTTGGTCACGGTTAATAGCTGGTCTGGAGTCAGGAAACCTAAAGCCGGCGGCAATAGTCAGTCAATTCAGCGAGGAAGAAGAGCAACGTGAGGTAGCGTCGGTTTTCAACACTCCGATTACATTCACATCACCCAATGAGCGGGAAAAGGCTTTTAATGATATCCTGCGAGCAGTTAAACGAAGCAGTTATGAAAATATGGTCGCTACTCAGGAAGAGTCAGGAATCGGGATTGAAGCCATCATCACTGCCAAAAAGGAGCTTGACGGATTACCACGGATAGAACTTTTGTGTAATGAGGTATAGTAGTTCGGTGAAGAAATAAAGCAGTCAGAAAGGAAATGAAATGGACGAAGTAATGCTGGTGATTTTTGAAGAAAAACTAAGATCTATTCTGGCAACAGCCAAAATGAAGAAGAATGTCATCGAAGCCCAGGAAATCAATGATGTCTTTTCCGATTTTCCGATGGACGAAGAGGCTTTTGAGCGGATTCATGAAGCACTTGAACAAAACAATATTGATATCCTGCAAATCACCGAGGAAGAGGAGTTGGAAGAAGACGAGGTGGTTTTGGTAGAGCAAGAGGGAGCTGAGCCGGAAACCGAGGTAGAGACGGTAGATCTCACGCTTCCTGAGGGGATAAATATCGAAGACCCGGTGCGGATGTATTTGAAGGAAATAGGAAAAGTGCCGCTTTTGACCGCCGAGGAAGAGATAATTTTGGCGAAGAAGATGGAAGAAGGGGACGAAGAAGCAAAAAAGCAACTGGCAGAAGCGAATCTGCGGCTAGTGGTCAGTATTGCCAAGCGTTATGTTGGGCGGGGAATGTTGTTCCTTGACCTGATTCAAGAGGGGAACTTAGGCTTGATCAAGGCGGTGGAGAAGTTCGATTACCGCAAGGGATATAAGTTTTCGACTTATGCTACTTGGTGGATACGGCAAGCAATCACACGGGCTATTGCCGACCAGGCACGGACGATTAGGATACCCGTCCATATGGTTGAGACCATCAACAAGCTCATGCGTGTCAACCGTTTTCTCCTGCAAGAGCTGGGGCGTGAGCCGAGTGCTGAGGAAATCGCCGAGCATATGGGTATGCCGGTCGAGCGGGTACGCGCCATCATGAAAATTTCCCAAGAGCCGGTATCGCTGGAAACACCAATAGGCGAGGAAGAAGACTCACATCTGGGTGATTTCATTCAGGACGACAATGTCCCTGTTCCCGCTGATGCGGCAGCGTTTACCCTCCTCAAAGAACAGCTGAGTGAGGTTCTGGGGACACTTACGGAGCGGGAGCAAAAGGTGCTTCGTTTGCGCTTCGGTCTCGATGACGGTCGGGCAAGGACACTTGAAGAAGTGGGGCGAGAGTTTAAGGTGACACGGGAGCGAATCAGGCAGATTGAAGCCAAAGCACTAAGGAAACTGCGTCATCCCAGTCGTAGCCGCAAGTTAAAGGATTATCTGGACTAAGAGTAAGATACGATTATGTCAGCGAAAAGCATCGTTTTATCGAAACGTTTAGCTGCTATTGCTGCCTTCGTCACCAGCGGGCATCGGGTTTGTGATATCGGCTGTGACCATAGTGCGGTGGTGATATCCTTGCTGAGGGCAGGGATTTCTCCGGCGGCGATAGTTATTGATATCCATCCGGGTCCGCTGGCGATAGCACGACAGCGAATTGCCGAACATGATTTGACCGATCAAGTGGATGTTCGCTTAGGTGATGGTCTGTGTGTATACGATACAGACGAGGCAGAAACAGTCATTATCACAGGAATGGGCGGGCGGCTGATATGGTCGATACTGGCAGCAGATTTCACGAAAACTAAAGCGATTAAAGAGCTGATACTCGGCCCGCAAGCAGAGGTGGCTGAGCTGCGTCGCTGTCTTCGCTGGTACGGGTTCACGATAATTGATGAAGTGATGGTAGAAGAGAACGGAAAGTACTACCCGCTCCTAAAGCTAAGTCCATATAGAGAGAGCAGTAATAGCGATATCTCAGAGGGAGATGACCCCCACCTCTATAAATGGGAGGCGGAGCTTTACATCGACAGCGATAGATGCTTTGATACTGATGATAGCGAGGATATTGATGCCCTCACACTCGCTGATCGCTATGGGGCTGTACTGATAGAGAAGCGAGAGCGAGTGTGGTTACAGTATCTTCGCTACGAACTGGCACAAACAAAGGACATCATTGCCAAGATATTAAGTAACGAGTGTTATTTATCCGACGAAACGAAGAGCAACGATAGTAGTAGTGAGATAACAGCTGTAATAAACAGTAATTCCGGCAGGTATTATCTTGCGGATGAAAAGCAAAAAAAAGTCGCCACTTTGGAGGCAAAAGTAAAGGAAATACAACGATTATTAGCCGAACCACAAACGATGAAAGGAGAAGTTAAATCATGATTTTCAGCGAAGTAATGAAAAAATTGGAGGCATTTGCCCCTGAACGCTATGCTCTGGGGAAGGACAATGTCGGCTATCAAATAGGCAGAAGCGACCGTGATATCACTACCGTGTGTATCGCTACTGATGTGACCGAGGATATAATTTCCCAAGCAGAAAAAGGAAAAGCAGAGATGCTGCTTGCTCATCATCCGATTATTTTTACGCCAATGACGAAAATCACCGATGAAGATTTTGACGGGCGGCGGGTAATGCGTCTAATCAAAAGCGATATCAACTTCGTGGCTATGCACACGAACTATGATGCCCTGGGGATGGGAGATTATGCCGCCTCACTACTGGGACTGGTGAACCCGCAAGTGCTTATCTCCACAGATGCAAACCCCCATATCGGGATTGGGCGTGTGGGTGGGTTAGCAGCCCCTACTTCCCTTGATGAGTATGCGCTGTTTGTATGTAAGGCATTTGCTTTTGATACCGTGCGCGTCTATGGTGAAGGCAGTTCTGTTATCAGGACTTGTGCGATAGCCCCCGGATCATGTTCGCAGGATATCATTGGTTATGTAAAGGAAGCAAAAGCAGAGCTGTTACTGACTGGTGAAATCAAGTACAGTACAGTCTTGGAACTCTTGTCGGCGGGGATTTGCGTCATTGAGGGCGGGCATTTTGCGACTGAGAGAATCTTTGTCGCTGATTTACTGTGCTTTTTTGAGCGTGAGTTGCCGGGCATTACCGCTTTTGCCGCTCAAGAAGCAAGTCCGTTTCGGGTGCTGTCGGTTTAGTTGATAAGGAATGAAAGAGGGAAAGTGAGGTCAAATATGGTAAATGTGAATATAAACGACAAAGTTTACACATATCCGCAGGGAACTTCATACAAACAAATCGCTGCTGACTTTCAAGTTGAACACCAACATGAAATCGTGTTGGCTGTTATCGGCAACAAAATGAAAGAGCTTAACCGCAGTTTGGAGGAGGATTGCTCTTTGTCCTTCATTACCCTTGGGGACAACATCGGCAACAAAGTATATGCCCGCTCGGCGACTATGCTACTCTTTGCGGCGATTGACAAGGTACTCGGGCGGGAGGTGGAAGAAAAATTCCAACTCGCATTTACCATTGGTCAAGGGCATTATTGTCATTTGAACGATGAATACCAGCTGACAGATGACGATGTCGCCAAGATAAAAGCGGAGATGAATGAGATAGTAGAGCGGGATTTGCCGTTTGCAAAAACTATTTATCCCCTTGACGAAGCGATTCATCTGTTCCGTGAAAGAGGGATGGGGGCAAAGGAGAAGCTTTTCCGCTATCGCCGCTCACAGACAGTCAATGTCTACTCTCTTGGTGAATATATGGATTATTACTATGGTTATATGCTGCCAAGCACGGGATATCTGCGCTACTTTGATATTATCCATTATCATAAAGGGATCATGCTGTTGTTGCCGGAGGTAAATGACCCTTGTTACATCGCTCCTTTTAACTCACGGGAGAAGTTGTTTAATACTTTGCTGCGAAGCGAAGAGTGGGGCAAAAAAATGGGAATCGGCACGGTTGGTGATTTGAATGATGCCATTAGTGCCGGGGAAATCAATGAGATGATTTTGGTACAAGAAGCGTTCATGGAACACCGTATCGCCGAAATTGCCGAGGTTATTGCCCTGCGGGATAATGTAAAACTCGTCACTATCGCCGGGCCGACTTCTTCAGGGAAAACGACATTTTCCCATCGTCTATCAATCCAACTGCGGACACACGGACTATCGCCGCAAGTGATTGGGCTTGATGATTATTATTTGAATCGTGACCAAATAAAGCGTGATGAAAAGGGTGAACTCGATTTTGAATCCTTAGAAGCGATAGATGTCGCTTTATTCAATGAAGATATGGGACGCTTACTGGCAGGAGAAACGGTGGAACTGCCCAAGTATAATTTCATCACCGGTAGCCGTGAGTATAAAGGTTACACCAAACGGCTGGGTGCGGACGACATCCTCATCATCGAGGGGATACATGGGCTCAATCCGCAGATTTCCCACACTTTGCCTGGGGAAAGTATCTTCAAGGTATACATCAGCTGCTTGACAGGGCTCAATATTGATTCCCATAACCGCATCCCCACGACCGATAGTCGCTTGCTGCGCCGTATCGTGCGTGACAATCGTACTCGAGGCACGAAAGCCGGCGGCACGATAAAGATGTGGGCAAGTGTCCGCCGTGGCGAAGAGGCTTATATTTTCCCTTATCAGGAAGAAGCCGATGCGATGTTCAACTCTGCCATGATTTATGAGTTGGCGATACTGAAACAATACGCCGAACCGCTTTTGTTCCAGATTGGAAAAGACGAACCGGGATATTTTGAAGCCAAGCGGCTGCTCAAGTTTCTCGAATACTTCATCGGCATCAGTAGTGAAATAGTACCGAATACCTCGATATGCCGGGAATTTATCGGTGGCAGTATCTTTCACGCCTGAGCAGGAGATGCAGTAGTTAATAGCAATATTTTATAGATGGAACGCAAAATGTGAGGAGAATGAATGATCGCGCCCGTGGATACGGGTGAGGAAAGTCCGGGCTTCATAGGGTAGGATGCCGGATAACGTCCGGTGGAGGCGACTCCAAGGAAAGTGCAACAGAAATATACCGCCTGCATCAAACACGCAGGTAAGGGTGAAATGGTAGTGTAAGAGACTACCGCCCGCACGGTGACGTGGGGGGCATATGTAAACCCCATCCGAAGCAAGACCAAGCGTAGAGCTACAGGCTAACCCGGCCTGCTCTCAGGTAGGTCGCAAGAGGCCGTCGGCAACGTCGGTCGCAGATAGATGATCATTCACGACAGAATCCGGCTTATAGTTCTGCTCACAAATTTGCGCTTCAAAACGGCGAGGGAGTAATCCCTCGCCTATTTATCTCAGAACGGGTTTTGTAGAGTATCGGATGCGAACTATCCTTACAGCTTGTTAACAGCTTGCGCCAGCCGGGAAATCTTTCGTGCCGATGTGTTTTTGTGGTAAATACCTTTCGATGTTGCTCTGTCGATGGCACTTTTGGCATCGGCAAACGCGCTGACGGCGGTTTCCTTATCTTTTGCTTCGATAGCAACAGTGACTTTCTTGATTGAAGTCCTTACAGCCGATCTGATCGACTTATTGCGAGCTGTTCTCTTTTGGTTTACGAGTATCCTTTTTTTTGCAGATTTAATGTTTGCCAACTTCTTTTCCTCCCAAAACTAATTACTATTACATATTAAACACTTAGCTAATTCTAGGGGAAAGAAAGCAAACTGTCAAGAAAGAAATTTGTGTAACAAAATCGTGTAACAAATCACAGTAAGGTTGCGCAAATTTATTGCGTAATTTATTGCTAGGCATTTTCGACTCTTATTGCGGGAATGACAAGTGTATGGTAAAATAACTACAGACTTTGCTTCATTTTTTGACAGAGAGGTGTTTGGCATGAAGCTCAATATTTCCAAAAAAATAATTCTCATTGCCGCCACAGGCGTAGTTTTTTCCAGTGTCATTATCCTTGTCCTAGGTATTATCCTCACCAACAATCTCTATAACCGGATAATATACAATGATATGAGTGCAATGCAGGCATTGACGGAAAGAATCCAGCGGCAGGAAGAAGAGCGGCTGGTACAACTGGCGCAAATGCTGACGGTGATGCCGGAACTGGTCGAGGCTCTTCATAAGAACGAGGTCGAGGAACTCAAAAATTATCTTGAATTGGCAGGGGAACAGCTGGGTCTTGATTTGATCAATATCACCGATACCAATGGGATAGTCATAGCACGGGGACACTTCAATATGGCAGGAGATGATATCAGCGCCCGCCCGATGACTAGAGCAGCACTTGATGGCGAGACCGTGGGGGGGATTTTTTATGATCAAAGTGCGGTAGTGCCATTTGCCATCCGTGCCAATGCCCCCGTATATCGTGACGGTGAGTTGATAGGGGTCTTGGGGGTGGGGATAAACATCGCCACCGAGACATATATTGACAATATTTATATGATAACAGGGATACATTTCAGTGTTTTTTATGGTAATACTCGCTATATGACCAGTATCAGGGACATTGACGGTCAGCGTATCCTCGGGTCGAGGATGGAGGAGAGTGAAGTAGTCGATGCCGTGCTTGAAAAAGGGGATACGGTTATCAATCAAGTAAATATTGTTGGTGAGCCGTGTATCGCCGCCTATTGGCCGATTACGGATTTTGAGGGAAATATTCTGGGAATGTGGGCGTTGGTCAGACCGATGACAGCATTTAATCTGGGAATAGACAATCTCTTTATGACGATAGTGTTATCTGCATTTGGGATAGTCGGCTTAATTATTTTTGCGGCAGCACTCATTGGCAAACGAATTGCCAACCCGATCAGGATAGTGACTGATTATGCCGTGGAAGTGGCAAAGGGCAATTTGGATACGACTTTGCTTGTCGATGTCCGTAGCGAAGATGAAATCGAGCTTTTGGTCGGGGCGCTCAAATCCATGGTAGCATCGCTAAAAGAACGGATTCAGGAAAACGAACTCCAGCTTACCAAGCTCAATCTGGTCGTCAAGGCAATGCGAATAGGGCTTTGGAATATGGAGGTCAATCAGGATGACCCTGTTCATCCCGAAAATGTTTTCGTTTGGTCTGATGACTTCCGACAAATGGTCGGTTACGAAAGCAAAGAGGATTTTCCCGATATCCTCAGCAGTTGGACTGACCGTATCGTTCCTGAGGAAAGGGAAAAGGTACGAATTGCCTTTGAAAAACATATTACCGACAAAAGCGGAAATACACCCTATGATGTCGAGTATATGATGATAAAGAAAAATGGGGAAAGTGCTTATTTCCGTGACACGGGCGAGACTATCCGTGACAAAGACGGCAACCCCATCAGGGTGGCAGGAGCGATTTTTGACATAACCGAGACCACCAATCTTATCAACGAGGTCAAAAGCCAGCGCGCCGAAGCCGAAGCTGCCAATCGTGCCAAGAGTTCTTTTCTCAGTACGATGAGTCATGAAATCCGTACTCCGATGAACGCCATTTTGGGGATAACAGAAATACATTTAATGAAAGAAGAGATGGAAGCTGAGGTAAGGGCAGGACTGGAGGGGATTTATAGTTCCGGTTATATGCTCCTTGGCATCATCAACAATATCCTCGATTTGTCGAAGATAGAAGCGGGCAAACTGGAATTGATTATTGACAAATACGAGATAGTCAGTCTGGTAAGTGATACCGCTCAGCTTAACATGATGCGGATCGGCAGCAAACCAATCGAGTTTGAGGTGAATGTTGATGAGGATATGCCGCAGTTTTTGCTTGGTGATGAGCTGAGGGTCAAGCAAATCCTCAACAATATACTCTCCAATGCTTTCAAATATACTGCTGCCGGGTCGGTCAAATTGCGGATATCGGCAGAGGATGGTGAAAATGACGAAGTAATCTTGGTAATGAATGTCAGCGACAGCGGACAGGGGATGAGCGATGAGCAAAAAGAGCTGATTTTTAATGATTATGCTCGCTTCAATGTTGAAATCAACCGTGATACCGAGGGTACGGGTCTGGGGATGAGTATTACCAACAATCTCGTCCAGATGATGAATGGCTCGATAGCAGTAGAGAGTGAGTGCGGGGTTGGTTCAGTCTTCACGGTGAAGTTACCGCAAGGCAGAAGCGGGATCGAAACAATCGGAGCGGATATCGCGGAAAACCTGCGTCTCTTCCGTACCAGCAGCAAGCTTCATATGCGCAGAATCCCGCTGACATTTGAACCGATGCCATATGGCAGTATTCTCATCGTTGATGATGTCGATACGAACATTTATGTCGCCAGAGGACTAATGTTACCGTATGGAATGAAGATTGATTCGGCAGGAAGCGGTCAGTCGGCGATCGATATCATCGCCAGCGGCAAGGTGTATGATATAATTTTCATGGATCATATGATGCCGGTCATGGATGGAATCGAAGCCACCGGACACATACGCAAGATGGGCTACCAAGGGTCGATAGTCGCCCTAACCGCCAACGCCGTGGCAGGTCAAGCCAATATCTTCCTCGAAAGCGGTTTCGATGATTTCATTTCCAAGCCTATTGATATGCGCCATATGAACAGTATCCTAATGAAGCTGGTGCGTGACAAGCAGCCGCCTGAGGTAATCGAAGCCACCCGCCGCCAACGTTTGGATATGCGAAAAGATGGTATTGATGTCGGCAATCCGGCGTGGAAGCTATTGGGGGAAAAGGAAATAGCGGGGCTTGATATCAGCAGCGGGCTTTTGCGCTATCATGGCAATGTCGAGGCTTATCTGGAGTTGCTTCACTTTTATACTACTGAGGTGCGTGCCTTACTGGTGGTAAATGAGTCAATTTCCGAGGAAAAGCTGAATGACTACCGCATCAAGGTACATGGTATCAAAGGGACGAGTTTTGAGATATGCGCCAACCCAACCGGGCAGTATGCCGCGGAACTGGAGGATGCTGCCAGAAGTGGAGATCTCAGTTTCATCAATGCGTATAATACCCAGTTCGTGGTCGATACGACGATGTTGATTGACAGTATTGATGAAATGCTGACGGAAATCCGTACCCTGAGTGCCGAAGATGATGAAAGACGGCAGCAGGAAAAACCTCGTAAAGAACGTCCCGATCCGGAACTCCTCGCCAAGTTGCTTGCCGCCTGTGAAATTTATGACATGGGAGCGGCTGACAAAGCGATGAAAGAGATAGAAATGTATCATTATCAGGCAGATGAAGGACTGATGGAGTGGTTGCGTGAGAACGTGAGTATCATGAATTTTGAAGAGATATGTGAAAGATTGGCGGCAAAGTAGCATAAGGGAGCAAAAATGGCAAGCAGAGGCATAAGAACAATAATTGTAGTGGACGACCTAAAGTTTCATTTACTGGCGGCAAAGGAACGGCTCAAAAATCAGTATAACATTATTCCCGCCCAGACGATGGAAGAGTTGTTTGAGCTACTGGAGATGACGAGACCGGATATGATATTATTAGACATCAATATGCCTGATATTGATGGTTTTGAAATGCTGAGAGCCATCAAGGATGACTTTCGTTTTTCCCACATCCCTGTCATATTCCTGTCAGCACAATATGATAAAAAGAGTGTATCAAAAGGGATGCGCCTCGGTGCGGTTGATTTTGTCAGCAAACCCTTCTCCGACGCCAAGCTGATCGAAAGAATCGAAATGCAACTAAATCCGGCTCTGCGGGAAGACTTATTGCCGGTCATCTTAGCCATTGACGACAATATGAGTTTGCTCAAATCCATCTACAATTTACTGTGCGATGATTATCGGGTCTGCACTCTTCCCCGCCCCGAAAAACTAAAAGACCTGTTGCGGTCACTCACCCCCGACCTCTTCATTCTCGACTGTAATATGCCAATAATCAGCGGCGTAGAATTAGTTCCCTTGATTCGCTCGACCCCGGGACATGAAGAAACGCCGATACTCTTTCTCACCTCAGATGGGACTGCTGACAATGTCTACCTGACAATGAACACAGGCGCATGTGACTTTCTGGTGAAGCCTGTGGATGAAGTGATTTTGCGCGAAAAATTGAGTACGCATTTGCAAGATTATCTCATCCTGCGGCGGATACGTTCCATTGCCGAAGCGGCATTATAAAGAGCAAAACTGCGGTTTTCGCTCTTTGAAGACGGCATAGCGGCTAAAACCGACAGCCTGTAAGATGGTGGCGGCAGTAGCAAAGCCGCAAGCGATAGCGGTAGGGTCATGGGCATCAGAGCCGATGGTGATAATCTCTCCGCCCAATTCATGAAAACGCTCTATTATTGCCTTGTTGGGATGGAGGTCACGCAGGTGGTAACGAAGGGCACTGGTGTTTAACTCCAAACCTTTCCCCTTATTGACCAATGCGGTCAATATCTCATCAATCACGTCCTTATTTTCCCCGTAGTAGTCCCGTGTATCGGTGGTTTCACCATAACGGACGACATAATCCAGATGTCCATAGGAATCGAAATCATCATAATGACGGACATTTAGAAGAGTCATCTCAAAAAATTCACGATATGCCTCACGGTCACTGCGGTCAGCAAAAAACTCCGACATATAAGGGTCTTTGCCCTCGCAAACATGGGTAGAGGCAATAATGTAATCAAAGGGGGTAGCTTTGGTAAAGGCGGTGTTTTCTTCGAGAAACTGGGGAATGAGTCCCAGTTCAATACCGAAAAGAACCTCGATTTGTCCAAGGTATTTGTCCCTAAGACGCAAACACTCACGTTGATATGCTAAAGCATCAAGCAAAAAGAACCCATCGGGAGTCGTCGGGGAGACAGGATAGCCGATGTCCAGATGTTCGGTAAAGCATATCGACAAAAGCCCTTTTTTTATGGAACTACGAACCATTTCTTCCATCGGAGTGTCGGAATCCCCGGAAAATGATGAATGGAGATGGCAATCTGCGGTGAGCGGCATTTCATCCTCCTGCGGTATTGTTACTTTTTTCTTTACTCTTTTCTTTGAGACATTTACGTAAACGTCTCTGAGACATTTATGCAAATGTCTATGAGAAATTTACATAAACATCTCTGAGATATTTATGTAAATGTCTCTTGCATTTTATCATCAAAGAGGTTAAAATAGCAATGCTGTGTTAGCGAAGTAATGAAACAGGAGGAAATGACAATGGCAGTAAAAGTAGCAATCAATGGATTTGGCAGGATTGGGCGTTTGGCGTTCAGGCAAATGTTCGGTGCCGCCGGATATGAGGTCGTGGCAATCAACGACTTGACCAGCCCAACAATGTTGGCACATTTGTTAAAGTATGATTCCGCCCAAGGCAGATACGAGTTATGTGATAAAGTGACTGCCGGTGATGATTCAATCACCGTTGATGGCGTAACCATCAAAATCTATGCCCAGCGTGACCCCAAGGAACTTCCTTGGAAAGAGCTTGATGTTGATGTGGTGCTTGAATGTACCGGATTCTTTGCTTCAAAGGCGGGCGCAACTGCCCATCTTGATGCGGGAGCAAAAAAAGTCATTATTTCCGCTCCTGCCGGTAATGACGTGAAGACGGTTGTTTTCAATGTCAACCACAACATTCTCGACGCTTCTGACACGTTGGTGTCCGCCGCTTCATGCACGACCAACTGCTTGGCACCGATGGCAAAAGCCCTCAATGACCTTGCAACCATTAAGTCAGGTATTATGACGACTGTTCATGCTTATACCGGTGATCAGATGACACTTGACGGGCCGCACCCGAAAGCCGATTTACGCCGCGCTCGTGCCGCCGCTGTCAATATTGTTCCCAACTCGACCGGCGCTGCCAAAGCAATCGGTTTGGTTATCCCTGAGCTAAACGGCAAGCTGATTGGCTCTGCCCAGCGTGTACCGACGATGACAGGTTCTTCTACGATTTTGATTGCTGTCGTAAAAGGAGCAGTCACCAAGGATGAAATCAATGCGGCGATGAAGGCAGCAGCTGATGAATCCTACGGTTATACGGAAGATGAGATTGTCTCCGGGGACGTAATTGGCTCGACTTATGGTTCTATCTTCGATGCCACCCAGACGATGGTATCAGCGATGGACGACGGTAACACCCTCGTGCAGGTTGTATCATGGTATGACAATGAAAGCAGTTATACTTATCAAATGATTAGAACAATTAAATATCTGGCAGAACTTGATGCCTAAGGAAGAAAGTCAACAGGGGGTTCGGTCGCTGATCGAACCCTCCGCTGATTGAATGGTTTTCCCGTATGGGATAAGAAGCAGAGGACAAAATGAAACTAACAAAACTTACAATTGATGATTTGTGCACAAGCGGCAAACGAGTACTTTGTCGTTGTGATTTTAATGTACCGATGAAAGAGGGGGAGATAACCGATGACAACCGCCTCGTTGCCGCATTGCCGACGATACGGAAGTTACTGGCGGATGGGGCAAAGCTGATTCTTTGTTCCCATCTGGGAAAAGCCAAAGGGCCGACACCATCACTCTCGCTTGCACCGGTGGCGAAACGTCTCACGGAGCTGTTGGGGCAGGAGGTCAAGTTCGTTGCTGATGATGAGGTAGTGGGTGAAAATGTCCGTGCTGCCGTGGCAGTAATGAAAGACGGCGAAGTCATTTTATTGGAAAATACCCGTTTTCGTCCTGAGGAGGGCAAAATGGGTGAGGCGTTCTCGCAGGATTTGGCATCAATATGTGATGTCTTCGTCAATGATGCTTTCGGAACGGCTCATCGTTCTCATTGTTCCAATGTCGGTGTTGCCAACTTAAAGGAACAGGCGGCAGTCGGGTATCTGATGCAAAAGGAAATAGATTTCCTCGGAAATGCCATCGAAAATCCCGTCCGTCCGTTCGTTGCCATCCTTGGAGGAGCGAAAGTATCTGACAAACTGAGTGTCATCGCCAACTTGATTGATAAATGTGATACTTTGATTATCGGCGGCGGGATGCTCTTTACATTTTTGAAGGCTGAGGGAATGGAAATCGGATGTTCACTGGTAGACGAGGAAAAGCTCGAATACTGTAAGGAAATGCTTGACAAAGCCGCTAAACTGGGCAAAAACATAGTCCTTCCCAAGGATGTTGTTGTTGCCAAGGCTTTTCCCAATCCCATTGATGCCGAAATCGAAGTCAAAGCCGTAGCGTGTGACCAAATACCTGCCGATATGATGGGGCTTGATATTGGACCGGAGAGTGCCGCTTTGTTTGCCGCTGCCGTAAAAACAGCGAAAACAGTCGTCTGGAACGGACCGATGGGAGTCTTTGAAAATCCTGTCCTTGCCGCCGGAACGATTGCCGTTGCCAAGGCTTTGGCAGATACCGATGCGACAACGATTATAGGCGGCGGAGATTCGGCGGCAGCTATCAATCAATTAGGTTTTGCCGATTCCGTGACCCATATCTCGACAGGAGGGGGAGCTTCGCTTGAATTCCTGGAAGGAAAAGAACTGCCGGGAGTAGTTGCGGCGAGTGACAAATAACCAGAAGAGGAGAATGACATGTCCAGAAGAAAGATAGTAGCAGGTAATTGGAAGATGAACATGACCCCCGCCAAGGCGGTTGAACTGATTGCCGTCCTTAGTCCGGTGGTGGCAAGTGATGATGTCGATGTCGTCTTTTGCGTACCGTCGATTAGTATTATTCCCGCCGTAGCAGCAGTCAAGGGGACGAAGATAGCCATCGGGGCGCAAAATATGTACATGGCAGACAGCGGTGCTTTCACAGGAGAAATATCTGCGCCGATGCTTGTAGATGCCGGGGTTTCCTATGTCATCATCGGTCATTCGGAACGCCGTGAATACTTTGCCGAGAGTGATGTAATGGTCAATCAAAAGGTATTAAAGGCATTCGAGTATGGATTAACGCCGATTATATGCTGCGGTGAGACCCTGACCCAACGGGAGCAGGGGATTACGATTGATTTCGTCCGTCAGCAGATCAAGATTGCACTGTTGGGTGTCAGTAGCGAGCAAGTGAAGAAAGCAGTCATCGCTTATGAGCCGATTTGGGCTATCGGAACCGGCAAAGTGGCAACGACAGAACAAGCACAAGAGGTTTGTGCGGCTATCCGGGTGTTGATCAGTGAACTTTATGATGAAGCGGTGGCAGCGGCTGTTCGCATCCAGTATGGCGGTTCGGTCACAGCAGAGACAGCGGCTGACTTATTTACCCAAGTTGATATCGATGGCGGTTTAGTCGGTGGTGCTTCACTCAAACCTGATTTTGGCAAAATTGTGAATTATTAGTAAGTGTGTCAAGATATAAGAAAGCCTATGAACAATACTCTTTACATTGTAGTTCCTTGTTATAATGAAGAAGAAGTCTTACAGGAGACTGCCAACCGTCTGGAAAAGAAGCTTGGCAGTCTCATTGAGCAAGGAAAGGTTTCAACTGCCAGCAAAATTATCTTCGTAAATGACGGTTCAGGTGATGCTACCTGGCAACTTATTAAGGAGCAAAATAACCGTTCGCCGTATTTCGGTGGTGTTAATTTAAGCCGCAACTGCGGACATCAAAGTGCATTGTTAGCGGGGTTAATGACGGTGATGGACGATGCCGACATGGTCATTTCCATGGATGCTGACCTCCAGGATGATATCGATGCCGTTGACCAAATGGTGGATAAATTCCTTGCGGGTACGGATATAGTCTATGGGGTCAGGAAAAAGCGGGATACGGACAGTTTCTTCAAGAAAACTTCAGCAAGGTTTTTTTATCGCTTGATGAATGGAATCGGGGTGAATACCGTCAGTAATCATGCTGATTATCGCTTGATGAGCAAACGTGCTTTACAGGGTTTGGCTGAGTTTGGTGAAGTAAACCTTTTCTTGCGGGGTATCGTGCCGAAAATCGGATTTTCCCATGATATCGTTTATTATGATCGCGGGGAACGATTTGCCGGGGAGAGCAAATATCCCCTCCGCAAAATGATTTCCTTTGCCGTTGAGGGAATAACCTCACTAAGTGTCCGTCCGCTGAGGCTGATAACGGGCTTGGGTATTTTGATCATACTAGTCAGCATTGCCATGTCGATATATTCGCTGGTCAGGTTTTTCATGGGGGCTACCATCCCCGGTTGGACGACTTTAATGATTTCCGTTTGGGTGATAGGCGGACTTATCCTCTTTGCCCTCGGTATCGTCGGCGAATACATTGGCAAGATATACATGGAAACCAAGCAACGCCCCCGTTATATTGTTGAAGAATATCTACGTTAGCAACTAAATTGCGCAAGAATCTTGCGCAAATATCTTTTCATGCGCGTCACTTTACTCAACCATCTGCGCTTTTTGAAGCCCATGATATAAGCCACCCATCGCCATTAGCTCATCATGATTTCCTTCTTCAACGATATGTCCTTCGTCAATGACAAAAATACGATCGGCAGAACGGATGGTGGACAGACGGTGGGCGATTACGAATGAGGTACGTCCATGCAGTAATGAGGCGATACCTTTTTGAATCAATAGCTCAGTATGGGTATCTATACTCGAAGTAGCCTCATCCAGAATCAAGATTCGTGGTTTGGAAACCATCGTTCGCGCAAATGCCAGTAGTTGCTTTTGACCAATCGACAAACCGCCGCCTCGCCCCGACAGTTCATAGTCATAACCTTTTTCCATCTCCATGATGAAGTCATGGGCACGTACTGCCTTGGCGGCTTCGATGATTTCCTCATCAGTTGCATCAAGTTTCCCATAACGGATATTATCACGGATAGTACCTGAGAACAGGAAAGTGTCCTGGGTCATAATCCCCATCTGTTGGCGCAGGCTTTCAATCGAGACAGTCTTCACATCGATATCATCAATGGCAACAGTCCCTTGTTGAACATCGTAAAAACGGCTGATGAGATTGACAATCGTGGTTTTGCCCGCTCCCGTCGGACCGACAAGGGCAATGGTTTCTCCTGCTTCAACAGTGAAGCTGACATTGTCAAGGACGACAGTACCTTCATCATATGAAAAACTGACATCGGAAAAAGTCACTTTCCCAACGATGGGGGGGAGTTCGCTTACTTGACTGGCATCGGTAATCTCGGCGGGAGTATCAAGGATTTCAAACACCCGCTCTGCTCCGGCGATATTGGTAAGCAATTGATTATAGAAGTTGGAGAGATTGAGCAGCGGTTGCCAGAACATCGATACATAAGCACCAAAAGCGATGAATGTCCCTAAGGTAATCTTATCAGTACCGATAATCATGATACCGACATAGTACATCACTGCCAGACTAACGAACCAACAAATATCAACCACCGACCAAAAGAGATTGTTGACCCTGACAGCGCGGTTGAAGGATACCCGGTGTTCCTCTGTCAGCTGCGCAAAATCGGCTGTAGCCTCATCTTCGGCGGCAAAACCCTGAACTACCCGGATTCCCGAGAGATTTTCGTGGACGAAAGCGTTTAGGTTTGATGACTTGCGGCGGAATATCTGCCACAGCTTGTGGGAGAAGTGCTGGATCAAGAACATCCCGATTACCAAAAGCGGGAAGCTTGAAAGTGCTGCTGCCGCCAAGGGCGGGTTTTTCACGAACATGATCACCACTACCGCTACAACCGTCAGGAAATCAGGAATCAAGGTGGTGACGAAATTTGCCAATACCTCACGGAGCGAGTTGATGTCACCGATAATCCGGGCAAGGACTTTTCCTGTCGGTCGTTTGTCAAAGAAATGAAAGTCAAGGGTCTGGATATGGGTATAAAGCTCCTGCCTGATGGTTACCAAAACATCATTACACATATCCGCCATTAGATAAAGGCGGACGCGGATGCAGATGACGAGAACGACATTGACACTGACGGCAAAAATAACCAGATGAACCAAGCCCTGGAAGTTGCCGGGGCGGATGTAGTTGTCAATCGCAGCTTCCATAATCAAGGGATTGATAAGAGCAGCCGTGACAATGTAAGCCATGATGAACATGACAATGATAATCCGCTTCTTGTAAGTAAGCAGATAACGAAGCAGGCGGATAATCGTCACGCTTTTCTTCGTGGTTGATAGTTGTTCGTCGTCGGTAGTGGCGTTAATCGGCATAACTTGCCTCCGGTGTTTTAGCCTGTGTGCTATATTGTGCCAAATATGTTTGGTAATAAAGTCCGTTTGCCGCCATTAGCTCGGCATGATTGCCATGCTCAGCGATTTCTCCTTTGTCGAGGAACAAAATCAAATCGGCTTGACAGACGGCACTAATGCGATGACCGATGATGATTTTGGTCACTGCCGGCATTTCTGCCAGCGTTTCTTGAATCATCATCTCGGTTTCCATATCGAGAGCCGAGGTTGAGTCATCAAGAATCAGAATCGGGTTTTGGCGTGCCAAGGCGCGGGCGATGGTGATACGTTGCTTTTGCCCGCCCGAAAGTCCCACACCACGCTCACCAATGACCGTATCATATTGCCGCTCCATCTTTTCAATGAAGTTGTCAGCATGGGCTTGGCGGGAAGCGGTGCGAACGGCTCTCATGTCGATTATATCCCTCCTGCCCAGACGGACATTTTCAAAAACTGTATCCGAGAACAGGAAGATATCCTGCATTACTTCACCGATAGAGCCACGCAGTTGATGGAGGTACATATGGCGGATATCGACATCATCAACATAGATAGCCCCATCGGTCACGTCATAAAGACGGAGCAACAAATGAATCAGCGAACTCTTGCCGGAACCGGTCGCTCCCATGATACCGACTGTCTGCCCGGGCATGATGGTGAAGGAGACATTTTTCAAAATCTCGAATTGGTCTTCCTTTTGGAAAGAGACATTGTCAAAAGTAATCTTACCCTTTATCGGCTCGACTGATATCGGGACTTCGATTTCTGTAATCGTCGGCTTTTCGGCACAAATTTTCTTGATTTTCTTGTTCGAGGCAAAGGCTGATGCCATGCCATTGGTAAGCCAACCCAGCATCTCCAGCGGCCAGACGATGTTGATCGAGTAGTCAAGGAAAGCCGCCAAAGTCCCCAGTGTTATTTCTCCTTGGATGACCATGTACCCACCTTGCAAAAGAATGATGAGCGGCAGCACCCGGCTGACAATGGCGAGATAAGGGTAGTACTTGATGAAGACCCGTGACTGCTTCATATTCAGCTCTTTGTAGCGGCGGTTATGGGTGAGGAATTTTTTGATTTCGTGCTTTTCACGGGCAAAGGATTTGACCACCCTTACTCCGGTCAGATTCTCCTCGGCGGTAGTGTTGAGCTTAGCGTTTTGCTCACTGATTTCACCGTAAACTGCTCCTAACCGCCGCTCCATCACGATGGCAATTGAGGCGGCAATGATCATAACTGCCGTAGGCGCAATCGACATCTTCGGGTTCAGACGGTACATAAAAATAAGAGCCATAGAGGTATGGAGGATGACCTCCAACATCAGCATCCCCACATAGGAAAGCCCTTCCCAAATCCGGTCGATGTCATCTTTGACCCGTGCCATCAACTCACCGGTGCCGTTGCGATCAAAAAAGTCGGCACTAAGCGACTGGATATGGCGATAAAGACGGGAACGCATGTCGGTGGAAATCTTGGCACTTACGACATCATAAGAGTATGTCCTCGCATAAAACAAGACGGAACGTGTCAAACCGATACCCAAAATCATCAGTAGTAAACGTCCGAGTTGGTCAAGCTGACCGCCGACGATGACATCGTCAACCAGACGGCGGTTGATGAGGGGAGCAACCATGTCAAGTGATACGCCGATAACTAACGCCACAACCCCGAAGAGGTAGGCGAATTTGTGTTCCCATATATAGGTGCTGAGTTTCTTCATGTCAACTTCGTCCTGCGTGGTCGGTAATGTTTTGCCATCAAGAACATATGTTCTCATATATTCCGGTAAATGTCAATACCTTTCCCCAAAATAAATCCCGCTACAGAAATTACCATAGCGGGGAGTCTTTTGCGGTAAATACGCTTGTTTACAAAAGGGATGCCGTGGAGGTAATTTCATTCTTCATTTGTCTCATATAACCGGAAACTATAAACTTCATTTCTACCTCCTTTCTGAACTCAAGGTGCTATTTCCACCCTATCAATTGGTTGCTTGCTTATATTAAGTGATATGGGAAAAGTTGTCAAGGGTAAATTTTCTTGAGTTTCCGCAAAACCTATCCACATCGACGTTTTTGTGGTGTTTGGTTATAACCAGATTTGGAAAAGCACGAAAATAAGAGGAATCCGCTTCGTTTTTGTGGTAAAATTAAAGT